>NZ_LMTZ01000085.1 GCF_001456025.1 Mastigocoleus testarum BC008 | reverse complement strand
TAATTTACTTTCAAACTATCTAATTGAGCAACTGAGACACCCCAAAGTTGCAATACGCTGTAGTTTTTTTAGGCGCTCGGTGCGCCGAGGCGCACCATTGCTTATGCCAGTTGCGTAAGTCCTGTAAGTATAAAAAATTAAGATAACCTGCAATGGCTAATGAAAAACATCTTGCTTTGCTGAAGCAAGATGTAGATACTTGGAATGATTTTAGAAGAAAAAATCTAAATATATTTGTTGATCTCAGCGAAGTTGACCTCAATGGGGTTAACCTCAGTTGTGCCAATCTCGGTGGTGTAAACCTCAGTGGCGCTAACCTCAGTGATGCCGACCTCCATGGTGCCGAACTCTATCATGCCAAACTCAATAATGCCAAACTCAATAATGCCAACCTCTTTCGTGTCACATTCTATGATGCCAACCTCAGTGGTGCCAACCTCAGTGGTGCCCACCTTAATAGTACTGCCCTCAACCATGCCGACCTCAGTGGTGCCGACCTCAGTGGTGTCGACCTCAGCAGAGCAAACCTCAGAAATACAATCATCTCCGACCAGACAAAACTTGACAACAAATGGCGTTTAGTCTGGGAAATTTTTAATCAGCCATCTGAAAGACGAAACCTCAGTGGTGCTGACCTCAGCAGAGCAAACCTCTGGAGCGCAGATCTCAGTCATGCCGACCTCAGCAGAGCAAACCTCAGCAGAGCAAACCTCAGTAATGCAAACCTCAGTAATGCAAACCTTACTTTTGCACTTCTCAGGGGTGTAAACCTTTGCGGCGCAGATCTCAGCAACGCAGACCTCAGTTACGCAAACCTCAGGAGGGGTCTGTACTTCCTCAGTTGCCGTTGGGATAAAGATACAAACTGGGAAGGTGTACGCGGCTTGGAAAACTCAAAGAATCTACCAGAAGCCTTAAAGCGACAGCTGGGATTGGGGTTTTATAAAAATTACTCAAAGTTTGTCAATCTTATTCGAAGATTATGGTTTTCAACCTGGTAAGGGGTTATGTATTAATAACTGGAGTTTAGACTAAACACTACAAAATGACTCAGCAGCACTGATTCCCCACCTCTACAATGATTATCATTTTCATTGTTGATTATTTTATTCTTTGGAAGTCCCATTGTTGATTGTCTTAAACTAATTACGTAATGCTACACATAAAATGCTATTCCGGATCAAAACTCGTGGTTTTTCCATGACTTTACCCAATATCGGTCAATCTTTAGCAACTCTTTAAAGGTTTTACAGCAGAATTTACCTAGCGACATTAAGTTCTAATTTGAATAATGAGATTAGGGTGTAAAGACCTAATGTATTCGTATTGCTGCGAGTTTACAGTACATGAGCTACTGCTTAAATCCTAATTGTTCAGAGCCTAGAAATAAGGCAAATGCTAAATTGTGTCACTCTTGTGACTCGCAACTGTTATTGCGCGATCGCTATCAAGTGCTAAAAGCTTTAGGTCAAGGTGGCTTTGGAGCAACTTTTTTAGCTGAAGATAGAGTTTTACCGGGACAACCTCGTTGTGTAATTAAACAATTGCGTCCTTCTGGAACAGCACCTTATCTCTTACAGATGGCGCGCGAGCTTTTTGAAAGAGAAGCTGTAACTTTAGGAAAAATTGGCAATCATCCCCAGATGCCACGATTATTAGACTATTTTGAAGATAGAGAACATTTTTACTTAGTACAAGAATATATCAGTGGAGCAACTCTACAACAAGAGGTAAAACGCAATGGAGCGCAAAATGAAACTGATGTCAGGGAGTTTCTTTGTGAAATGTTACCCTTACTGCAATATCTCCACGAACGTCAAGTAATTCACCGCGATATCAAACCGGCTAACTTAATTCGCCGCGCTCAAGATAAGAAATTGGTTTTGATTGATTTTGGTGCAGTTAAAAACCAAGTAACTCAAATTGCTGCATCACAATCTGGTCAGACTGCGCTGACTGCATACGCTATTGGTACTCCTGGTTTTGCTCCACCAGAACAAATGGCTATGCGACCGGTCTACGCTAGTGATATTTATGCTTTGGGAATTACTTGCATTTACTTATTAACTGGTAAATCACCCAAAGACTTAGAATACAATCCCACAACTGGTGAAATGATGTGGGAAAACATGGTTAAAGTTAGTCAACACTTTATTGAAGTGTTGCGTAAGATGCTTGAAGTCTCTGTCCGCAATCGTTACCATTCGGCTTCTGAAGTTCTTAGAGCTTTGGAAATGGAGCCTTATCTGGATAGTTTAGCTGATGGCTTGGTTGCACAACCAAATAATATCGGAAAAGGAAAATACTCCAATTTTGACAACAGTTCGAATAATTCAACTGGAAATAGCAGTAGTTCTGGTGTCGCTCAAGTTGCAGCTGCAATTCGTGCGAGACGTGCTCGTATCCCAGATACAAATTCCAATATCAAGGATTCACGTCAGCGAGTCGTAACAACACAACCAAGATCGTCAAGCACTAATGTTCATTCGGGAAACTCCACATCTGTTAGCAGAATTAAATTACAGCCTTACTTAAATGCCGAGAATTTATTAGCTGCATATCTTAAAGGTCGGCGAGATTTTGCTTCCCATAATTTAAGTCTGCTAAATCTTCCTGGCGCAAATTTATCTGAAACTAATTTTCATTCTTCCCGTTTAGAAAAAACTAACTTCCAAGGAGCTAATCTTCATAATAACGACTTTGGGAAAGCAAGCTTGAATCGCGCAAATCTCCGGGATTCTAACTTGAGTAAAACTTACCTCTCCTACGCCGATTTAGAAGGAGCCGATCTACGTGGTGCAGACCTCAGTAATGCTTATCTTTCCCATGCTAATCTTCGAGGAGCAAATCTGTGTGGAGCTAATTTAACTGGAGCTAAAGTTACAGATGAGCAACTTGCGTTAGCTAAAACAAACTGGATGACTATTCGTCCCAATGGTCGACGTGGTTTGTTGTGATTATTAATAACTATTTAATGATGCTTGTTGATTAGTGATTTATGTTTTTTTAATAATTTCGGTAATAACGCGGTTACAACAAATATACAAAAACTTTAATCTAAAAGTGTACACCTAAGTATATTATTTAAAATTCAGATTTTCTCATGGAAGCAGATAGTGATACCGAACGCCAGTCAAAATTAATTTTTTTAAAGAAAACTCTCGGTAATTTCGTATTTATCGAGTAGTGGGGATAAACCTGCTTGAAATCAGTGTCTCGGTAGAAAATCGGTACCAATACTTTTCTGCTTTTAAAATGACACCAAACATTTACAATCGATATGAGCAACTTACATTTATCAAGAGTGGAACGTTCGCCTGTAGTGGCTGAGTTAGCTCAAAGTGAACTTCAGAAAAAGCTACAACTTTATCAAGTTTTTTTGAAGTTATATGAACATCATGGTGCTCTTTTAAATCAAATTCTCCAACTAGAAAATCTTACTGATTTATCTTTCGAACAAACAAGACAAAGTTATGTCCAAGCTGTAATTAATGGAAAAGAGTCTTGCATTATTACTAATTTAGGAGAAGGAAAATCTCGCAAGTTGCGACAACCACAATTAATATGGACAATCGGTCGTGGTGAAAATAATGGAATTTGCGTTGGTAACCAATATATCTCTCGACATCATGCAGCAATTCAATACCTCAAAGCGAAAGGTTTTATTCTAATTGATTTCAACAGTACTAATGGTTCTTATGTAAATGGGGAGAGAATTTATCAATCCCAAGAAATTCAAGATGGGGATTCTATACGTTTAGGAAATTTAATTTTTCCATTTTTCATTAATTTATCTACCCAAATCCTACCTATTGTAGCCACCGAGCTATTAACGCAATCAATACCTAAAAAAAATAAATTAAATACTCGTGAACCTGAGAATTTTTCTGACGAAACAAAACAATTTCCTTCAAGCTTAAGTTCTTCTCCAGAAATACTTCAAAAACTTAAGAGCAGCGACCGCCATCTTGTAGGAATATCTATCTTAGAGAAACATTTAAAATTACATCAAAATTCAGAAATAGTTGATAGTTTCTTTGAATCAAAATAAAAATTACACTTAGGGGATTGGGGATAGCACTGCGTGCCGCCCGCCGCCTGTGCTAACGCACCGCTAGAGCCTACGGCGTCGGCAAAGCCTCTGACTAACGTCACGCTTCGCTTTCACTAATGTGCTAACGCGCAAGCGCGCTCATAGCGGCATATGGGGATTGGGAATTGGTAATCAGTATTTTATATTTACTGTAAACATTCCAATTTGCTCAAGCCTCCCTGAAAAAATAAAGAAGGCTCGAGTTATTTATATTTATTTTTTGCTGCTTTCTGGTGATGCTTTATCTAATCCTTCATCACTGGATTTTTCTTTTTTGCTGCTCTTACCGTTTTTGCTGCTTACAGAATTAGAAGAAACAACTGCTCCTAAATCTAGTTTTTCACGTACTAACTGTCTAATTGTTTCGGTAATCTCTGGATTCTCTTCAAGGTATTTAATCGCATTATCTCGACCTTGGGAAATATTATCGCCGTTGTAGCTGTACCAAGCACCTTTACGATTGAGAATTCCTGTTTCTTCTGCTAAATCAACAATACATCCTAAAGTGGAAATTCCTCGACCGAAAATAACATCAAATTCTGCAATTCTAAATGGTGGAGCGACCTTATTTTTTGCTACTTTAACTTTGACTCGAATCCCAAACTCCTCGGTACCTTTTTTCAAGGTCTGAATTCGGCGAATATCCAAACGAACAGAGGAATAGTATTTTAAAGCATTACCACCAGTTGTAGTTTCTGGGTTACCGTAGCTAATACCAATTTTTTGCCGGAGCTGGTTAATAAATAGAACAGTACAACCAGATTTACCAATATTACCAGTAATTTTACGTAGAGCTTGACTCATTAAACGAGCTTGTAAACCTACGTGAGCATCACCCATATCTCCCTCAATTTCTGCTCGAGGGACCAACGCCGCAACAGAGTCCACAACCACAATATCCACCGCTGCAGAACGGACCAATTGATCGACAATTTCTAAGGCTGCTTCACCTGTATCGGGCTGAGATACTAGTAAATTTTCGATGTCTACACCCAGCGCAGATGCATAGGTGGGGTCAAGAGCATGCTCTGCATCGACAAAAGCTGCAATACCACCTGCTTTTTGTACTTCTGCGATCGCATGCAGCGCTACTGTTGTTTTTGCCGAACTTTCTGGACCATAAATTTCAATTACCCTTCCTTTGGGTAAACCACCTCCCAAAGCCAGATCCAAAGTGAGCGCACCAGTGCAAATGGTTTCTACCTTCATCCGGGAAGCATCCCCCAGGCGCATAATTGTGCCTTTTCCAAAGGTACGCTCAATCTGGCTCAGTACCATATTGAGGGCTTTTTCCTTTCCTGCATTATCAGTGGTGTTAACAGCCATTATTGCCTCTAAGATAATAATTTAATTCCAAATGTTCCAAGCACGAAAGACGTCGATCAGTAAGATGAGTCGTGCCTAATTTTAAATTTCGATCTAAGATGTTAACTAGAACATAAATACTACTTTACGTGAAAAATGCGAAAATGGATCTGTTTATTTTTAATTGACTTGCTGTGAAAGTGTGAGGACATCCTAATTTACAGCTTACTTGGTAGGTAATAGTAGCGTTAAAGATTAAAAGATTGGTGATTTAAGTTGACTATCAAATTAATTACAACAACAAAATATGAGAATTATCGAACTTCGTTATTGGAATTTTAAAAGTAACAAGTGGGAAGAAAAATCCCTCTCGTAATACCGATATTGATGTTTCCTATATTGATATTCTCTGTTCTGTGTGAATGTGTGAGACCGAAATGATACAAGTAATTGAACTTTACTGAATAACGTATTATTACTTAGTCGATATGTAGAATAATCTTCTTTTTCACTCAGTTAGTTGACAAAGTTACATAATGATTATGCAGTAACTATAAGGCATGTTTCGCACATTAGAATGAAAACTAAAAAATATTTAAAAAAGGATTGAAACTATATTTTAATAGACCTGATAGGAAATTGACTTACGACCCTAAATTGATGACATCTGATTTAATTGGTGCTACATTAAGGGTCTTTATCGTTATATAAGCAAACATAAAAAATAATACATCTAGACTCGCGTCCGTTCCCACCAAAATCATGTCTTTTGAGCTTTCTAATTCTGCTGTCGACCTCATTGCTGATACAGCGCTTTCAGTAACTGGATTAACTGACTACATTCGTTTGCTTGTGGAAGAGGACAAGCATTTACGCCAAATTTGGGTGAAAGGAGAAGTTTCTAGCGCCAATAATCATAAGGTCGGATTATTTTTCACTTTCCAAGACCCTGATGGTGGCGCAGCTATTAAATGCGTAATTTGGAGGAGTCAGCTAGGAAAACTCGCCCAGTTACCAAAAGTTGGGGAACAGTTAATTATTCTGGGTAGTTTGCGATTATATCCTGCAAGGGGAGAATATCAACTTAATGTATGGCAAACTTTGCCTGCTGGTGTTGGTTTACAGGCGTTACGTTACCAGCAACTACGAAAACGTTTGGAGGTTGAAGGTTTATTTGATGTTGAGAGAAAAAAATCCCTTCCTTCCCATCCCCAAACGATTGCTGTTGTCACTTCACCAACCGCAGCAGCTTGGGGCGATATTCAAAAAACTTTAAAACAGAGATATCCGGGTTTACACGTATTGTTTTCTCCGGCGACAGTCCAAGGGGAACAAGCACCGACTTCAATTGTTAAAGCAATTAAGAGGGTAGAAGAGGACAAACGGGCAGAAGTGTTGATTTTATCCCGTGGTGGAGGGGCTGTAGAAGAATTAGCTTGTTTTAATGATGAACGAGTAGTCAGAGCAGTTGCTGAATGTTCGATACCGATAATTACGGGTATCGGTCATCAAAGAGATGAATCATTGGTAGATTTGGTTGCAGATCGAAGAGTACACACCCCCACAGCAGCGGCAGAATTAGTTGTACCTGCGATCGCAGAACTTTACAGTCAGCATCAAGAACGAGTTACTACTTTATATGAAGTAGTGGGTAACTGTTACACAGATGCAGCAGATAGATTGCAATTAATCGAAAATCGTTTGCGACGTTTGGGCTTAGATCGGCAAATTGAACAGGAATTACAAGCCTTAAGTTGGAAGCGTCAGAGATTGTTGCAGGGAACAACCTTGCAGTTGCAACAATCTTTTGCATATGTAGAGATGTTGAGACAAAAATTAGCAACTCTTGACCCTAAAGCAGTACTAAAGCGTGGTTATGCTGTAGTAAGACAAGAAAACGGAATTATTGCTCGTTGTGCTGCTGACTTGACTGAGGGGGATCGGTTATTGGTAGAGTTGAATGATGGAGAAATTCAGGTACGAGTTACAGAAATAAAAAATACTAGGGCATTAAGGGATAAAGACTCTAATGATCATGAAATCGGCTGAAAAATTGGATTCTGAGTGGAATTATGAGGCGAAGGTTGCTGAGGTAGAGGCAATAATAGCTAGCATTGAGGCGGGTAATTTAGATTTGGAAGAAGTGTTCGAGCAGTTTGCTGTGGCTGCAAAATCTTTGTGTGAATGCGAAACTTTTCTACGAGAACGTCAGCAGCAAGTAGATTTATTGATCGAAAATTTGCAAGATAGTTAATTTCGCTGTTGGCGATGTGGTTTTAATTTAATTCCATATTTGGGCAGATTGACAAAAATTACCTTGCACATAATAATTATTAATCTGTTGCCCATAAACAAAAATTACGCAAGTCTAGCGCTATGCGCAAGTAAAAATTCATTAGCATAGCGTGTCCGTAGGACATAAGTCGAAATTCAAAAGTAATTGACATAAGCTTTCTCGTAAGAGTAAGTCAAAATGTTACAATTCACAGCGTAGTTTTATACTGTGAATCAGTTGGAATTGACTGAAGTTTTGAACTGAGGGCGGGATAGGGGATATTAGAGATAAAGAAAATTTGGTAACTGTAGACCTTAGGAAGCAAAGCTAAGGTCAGTTTGCCGAGTTTTTATAACTCGGTTGTTTTTATCAATAATTTTATTGTGGTTTGGTATTAGCTTTTAGGGCTACTAATCTAACCAACTCGATATCCAAGTCTAAGGCTTCAGCTATTTGTTCTACAGTAGCACCTAAATTTAACATAAAAGGAACTGCTTCGAGTTTTCCTTCGACTTTACCTTCTTGTTTAGCTTCTTGATAAACTTTAGTTTGCTTTAACTCGCTAAATCCAAACATTTTCTCAATCTCCTCCCAACTTTTCTCGGGAAATTTATAAACAATAATTGTTTCTATCAGTTCGATAAATTCCCTTTGGGTAATTTTCGATGTTATTTCTTTTCCGGCGAGTTTAATTAACTCCCTAGCTTTTGTGACTGCGCTTGATTCTGGCTCTACTACAATTTAACAGTGCCAAGACCAATAGACTGTTCTGCTGCTGAATCTAGTTCGTCTAAATACACCCGCGTTACTCATCCGGATGTGAGTAGTTCTGAATATCTTTCTGTTTCTCCCACATCAATGCTACGACTTGGGTAAACTACTACTCCACGCCAATTATTGGTAAGTTCTGTTTTATCAAGGTAAAGAAATATTTCTGTAAACAGACGAGAGTAGAATTTTTTATCCGCTTGGAATTGCACTTCTGCAAAGTAGATGAGGGATGATGGATCGCTTTTGGGGAGAAATACACCATCAATTCGGAAAGCTAGTTGCTTAACTTCTACGGAGGAAAATTGGTAGTTGTTGACGGTTTCGGGTGGTTGATTGATGAGTTAGTTCAAAGAAGATGCTGGGGAAGCTTTGAAATAAACGGTAGAATATCGTGTCTGTTTTCACGCGGATCGATGCTGAGTTGTTGGCGTAAGTTTAGATATTACTTTATATCTTTAAGGTTTGATTGGGAAATATTATCAAGGAAGTTATTTTTGGTGATCTGATGCACCCGGACGCTGAACACCCGATCTCAATATTGAATTTTCAACATTGAAGTTTATACTAACGTTTGACGATAGTAACGTAAAGCGATAGTATTGTGATTGTTAGTTTTAAATCTGAAGAGACAAAGCTTATATTTGACGGCTTTACATCTTCTCATTATCCGCCCAATATCCAAAAAACTGCTTTAAGAAAGCTGCTTATGCTTGATGCTGCAACATCAATTAATGATTTGCGCGTCCCACCTGGTAATCGCTTGGAAAAACTAGTTGGCGATCGGAAAGGACAGTACAGTATTCGTATTAACGACCAATGGCGAATCTGCTTTGTTTGGACAGATGAAACCAACGCTTCGGATGTTGAAATAGTAGATTACCACTGATGCAGGTCAATAATTATGAAGGATAACCGTTTACCAAATATACATCCTGGGGAAATTCTACAACTAGAATTTTTAGAACCATTAAGTATCACTCCTTATCGATTAAGTAAAGATATAGGTGTAGCTCAGACACGAATTAGTGAAATTTTATCTGGAAAACGCAGTATTACAGCAGATACAGCTTTGCGTTTTTCTCGTTATTTTGGTAATAGTGCTCAGTTTTGGTTGAATTTACAAACGCAATACGATATACGTCAAGCTCTTGAAGAGAATACAGAAGTTTATAATCAAATACCTACACGTCCGTTCAATGATGTAGCCTGATTTTTGGGGAGAAATACACCATCTAATCCGGAAAGCGAGTTGCTTAACTTCGACTGAGGAAAATTGGTAGTTGTTGGCGGTTTCGGGTGGTTGCTTGATGAGTTCAAAGAAGATGCTGGGGAAGCTTTAGAATAAATGGTATGATATCATATCTGTTTTAACGCGGATTGATCCTGAGTTGGTGTCGCAAGTTCTAATTTTATTCGATTATTTGCTCTTTTTTACAGTTTAAGAACAAAGCTTTATTAGAAATCTGTAAATTGCGTACCACATTCACGGCAAATATAGTTTTCCCTTCCTTGAAAATAACCACGTTTTCCTATTTGATTAGAACTACATCTAGGGCATTTCATCTTTTTAATAACACCACGCTGCTTGGCTTGTGCCAATGTTTTATTAACAGCATATTTCTGATTAATGGAGTTAATGAGTTCTATTTGATTGTACTTTTTAGCAAGACCCCACAAGTCAACAATGTAGTCATAAGAGCCGTCGGAATTTTTAGCCAAACCTATGTCACATTCGCCTTCAAGGACTGCAACAATGTCAACGCGAGTTCTTATACCGTAACCGCGAACATCAGCATTTGTTTTCACCCTTATTCCCAAATCTCGGAGACTTTTTTTGAAAATTTCCGCATCTGTGATTTTAGTACGTAGGGAACTAAAGTGACTACCTTTTATAATTTTCCAATCAACATGTACAGCCTCACAAATTCTGATGAAATCATCTTCAGGAATTTCTAATTTTTGCCAAAATTGTTCTAAAATTTCTACTGAAGTATTGGAAGCTCGAACCCAACGCTCATCTAATTTTTCCCAATATTTCCTCGTTATAGCTTTTTCAATTATTTCTAATCCATGCTCAGTAGCTTTAAGATTACGAGCTTTGGGTTCTTTAGATTCCGAAATTTCATTTTTTATCTGTTCAGGAACAGGCAAACTTATATCACCAACCCATGGCTGACTTTCCTCATCAACAATTTCTTCAAGCTGGGCTACTGCAGATTCCGAAATTTCATTTTTTATCTGTTCAGGAACAAGCAAATTTACATCAGCAACCCATAGCTGACTTTCCTCATCAACAATTTCTTCAAGCTGGGCTACTGCTTCCTTCAAGTTGCCATAGAAAAAACTCTTCATTCCTTGAGAGTATACTAATAAAGGGCGAAAACCTGATTTTATGAGGGGCTGTGCAAGAGTTTCCAGCAACGAAACCAAACGAAAAACTTCTCCAATATCCTCCTGCTGCACTTTCTGACTCAGTACCTTTGCCAATTCTCGCGCAGCTTTATAGGGCTTAGAATACGCCAACGCAGTCCATTCCTGAGCTTGTGCTAAATCCTGCGTATCTGGATCATCTCCAACCAACACTTGCGCCACATAATCCAGCAAAAACTCTCCCAACTCATCAAATCTTTCCTGTCCAAACTCTTCCTTCAATTCCCGCAATAATAAATTACGGTCAGCAATATCCATCTCATACATTTCATAGCCGACCTGGCGACATAAACGCGATAGCAATACACGAGCAACCGCTGTCCAAGGGGCTTCCGGCACAAAGTTTGCCCAAAGTTGGTAGAGTAGCTCGGGTGTCAGCACCAAAGGGAACGCCGCATGACGAGCCAAGTTACGGTGTGCTTCCCCAAACTGCTGGGTAAATCCTTTAACCCGTCTTTGGGCTATTTGCATTTCCCGCTCTTTGCTTGTGGTTGGCATTAATAAAAACTCTAGTAGCGTAAAGATTCATCCAATTATTTGACTGCAATATATCGACCCCGCAACACACTAATTGCTGCATTCATTCCCTGGGAACTCATCTCAAACATCGGTACAAAACTGGCAATTTCCCCAGCTGTAGTTTGTCCCCAGTCTTCACTCGGCATTGGGTTGAGCCAAGCAAAATAACGCACTGACTGTTGTAACTCCTTAATCCATACCTTAGTATTATCAATCCGTTCCTGGTCAAAATTCCCCCGTGCAGCTCCAGCATCGCTAATTATTAATACCGCCGCCCGTTCGCCAATTTCCTCCAAAACCTCAGAAATAGGCTTAGCATCAATCATTGCTGGATGACGGTATAAGTATTCATCCGGGTAATCGTGAAAATAAAATACATTCGTTGTTCTCAGCCGTCCTCCCCGTTGCGCCGTTTCTACCAACTGGCGCGATAAGTCGTGAAACGGTACCATCGAGCCTTCTTGGTCGATTAGTAACACCAAATCAGTGCGATTTATACGTGGCGGCATCAGTACGGGTTGTAGTAAAATTCCCTCACGTTCAATTTTTGCTACCGTCGCTTCAATATCTAACTCTGTCGGTATTCCTTGGCGCACCGGACGACGCAGAGAACGCCAGCACTGCTTCATTTTTCGCTTAGTTACAGGGAAATACTCTGTCAAAAGCATGTAGCGGGGACGTTTAATTTCTCTCTCGCTACGATTGCTCCGCACAGCTTGAACTGCTTGTACCGGTTCGGGGGTGATGGTGGGAGGAGAAGCTGTCTTTAAATCTGGTAAAGGTTCATCAACTGGATCTTCTTCAATAGTTGATGTTTCAATTGAGGTAGATTCGTCATTTTCTAATGTAGGTGAGCTAGAAGTTAAACTTGAGGTGTCAGTACTGGATGAAGTTTCATTTCTGGATGAAGTTTCATTTAAAGATAAAGACGCAGGGGAATTTTCTTGTATGTTTAAATCGAAATTTGGGAGCGATTTGACTTGTTTCCACATCTCCTCAAACAACCGCTGAATGAGACGATTTTCATCCTCAGACTTTGCCCATAACATACAACAAAGCTGCTCTAATTCTTGGCGGTCGCTAATTCCAAAACCTGCTTCTAAACTACGTACAACGGCTAAATATTCTTCAACCCCCAACGGTAAACCATGTCGCTGTCGCAGACCATTAAAAATATCTAGCAGTGGTAGTTGGTCTAGGTTCATGATTTTTGTAAATACCGCAAATGGTCTTCCCATTTTTTCAATAAAACTTCGGGGAAGGGTATTTTTTCTTCTAGTTGCTTTAATATTTCATCTTTAGGGAATTGTCGCAACACAGCAAACCAGTCCAATAATTCACTGGTAGTAACTTTCTTACCTGTTTTTCCCTTCTCCATTTTCTGTCGCAAGTCGCTAAAACGTTTCACCACAGCTTCTACTAAATCGGGCGAAGATTCGGGAAAATGAAAATTGACAATATTAGCTAATTGTGTATGTGGAAACTGAATATAGTAAAACAAACAACGTCGTAAAAAAGCATCAGGTAAATCCTTTTCATCGTTGCTGGTGACAATGACGATGGGAGGGTAATTTGCTTTGACTTCTTCCCCCTTTTCTTCAATCGTGAATTTTTGCTCGTCAAGCTCTCGCAACAAATCATTGGGGAAGTCAATATCTGCTTTATCAATCTCATCAATTAGTACTACCGTGCGTTGTTGATTTTTAAACGCACGTCCCAAGGGTCCCAATTTAATATAGTTATCTAAATTCTTGATTTGAGAATTACTTGCTTCTCCCATGCGAGCAAGTTGAGCATCGTGCAAACGTCCTACAGCATCGTAAGTGTAGAGTCCATCTTTTGCTCGAGTGGTGGATTTTATATACCAAGCTTGGTAAAGTAAACCTAATTCGTGAGCTACTGCTTGGGCTAGGGTAGTTTTACCGCATCCCGGTTCACCTTTGATTAATAAAGGACGCTTTTCAAGGAAAATAGCAAGGTTAACGGCTTTAATTAATTCTGGCGATGGTAGGTAAGGGGAAAGTCCATACTTTTGACAATCTTGGGGTGAGATTGGCTTACCGGTATAATATTGCTTGCCATTGGCAGTGAGTACATTTGTCAAATTTTTGTGCATTGTGCAAAAACCTTTTCGCAATCAATACTAAAAAAGCTACAAATTTCTTCAAAAACGTATTGAGGAATACCTTCGTAAGATTTTTCGAATAATATTTCAGATGTAAATTCTTCTAGTTCTATTTCGATATCACTGCGTTGCATTAAAACTTCTACAATCCATTCTTCAATAATATTTTGAGAAAAACTATTTATAGTTGGTAAATGTAAAGGTATTCGCGGATCTGTAACTGCAGGACTTGGTTCAGCTCCATTAATATTGGACTGATGAACTTTACCACCACGGTCAACTAAGAACATGAACAAGTGAGTAGATTGTTGAGGTGGATTTTCCCTCCCGATAGTTACCAATGGTTCCCAAAAATTCTCTAGCCAAGTAGATAAAACTTCTGCTTCTAAGCAATCGACCTGATTAAAGATGAAAACTACATCCTGAGTTTGCCAGCGATCACAAACTTTTTCCAGAATTTCGGAAGCTGAATTCGAGGGTACGTCGAATTTACGGCCCAATTGTATCCACAAACGTTCGATACTCCTGTAACCCACATCAAAAACTATTGGACTAATCTTTTTTAAACTTGCTTTTGTCCGAAGTAATTTCGCCAATAAAAATTCCAACCCACACTCAGGCTGATTATGAACTAAGAAAGCTGCTGTACGGTGGCTTCTCATCACTTCCCGGACTATCCTTGTTTGTTCCTGAAAGTCTACTTGTAGCAGCAAGTCAAACATCAAGGTATGTTTCATTTTGGGAGAATAAGTTTCTGATTCTGAAGCTGGTCTAGCTTCTCTTTGAACCAACCTAATTACTTCTCCGCGATCGCTAATCAGTGGGGTCTGGGGAATATTGACCGAATCGTAGTATTTTTGCAAATTTTGTTCAACAGAAACTGCTAGCATCCGGTTTGTAATCCATTTACCTTTGGGGACTAAATCTGGGTTAAGTCCAGCTAAAATAGCACCCGCAAGTATCCCATGTTTACCATCTAGCTGCTCATAGGCAACTTCATAGTCACGGGATGCTGCAATCAAAGAGCGATCGCACCCTGGACTTTGTCTTCTCAATTCAGTATCCTTAAAATTAAGTAATTCTCCAGCGAAGCAGCAATCGAGCCAAATAATCTGCTGTTTGACTTGGCTTTGCAGTAGTATATTCCATAAAAGTTCCAGTGAAAAACCCCACTGATTCTTTCTTGGAGAACTATCACTGGCTGCTAAAAAACCCTGTGTTAAATTTTGTCTTAATTGCTTCCGCAATCCGTGTCCAGCGAAGAATAGTAAAGCTGTTTCTGGGGGTCTTTCAGTTTCAGGAAGGAATAGATCGAGGATTGCCTTTTCTAATTCTTCAGTTTTGAAAGGGTTATCTGGATTTGGATCAACCTGTAATTTTCCATTGATGATACTTGCTGGGAAGCGTTTGACTCGAAAGTTTTCGTTAGCTTCTAACTGTTGGGCAATAACTTCTGCGTCAGTTGCTGGGGTGGTGAGATGCTTGCATTTACCTAATGGATCTTTGAGGAAAGGATATTTGTTTATTCCTATTACTAAAGCATCTCGACTCATATTGCATTTATATATCCAAATCTATTTATATATTTATTCAAGTATAAAAAGTTTTATAAGCTGTAGCTGACTTTAGCCTATTAATCTAAGCAATGAAGTTTCAACTTCTTTAAGAGATTCTCTTGTTTCTGCAACCCTTTCTCGACGACCAATACGCTCAAAAATTTCTAACGCCTTCTTAAGCCATTTTTCAGCTTCCCTTAGTTTACTTATTGTTCTAGAAATCTCAGACTCTCTTTGAGCAGAACGTTGTTCTAGAAGACCATAACCTCGATAGCACCATGCAATTGTATGGGTTCTACCAATAAATTCAGCTATTTTCAATGCTTCATCAAACCTATGACGTATTTCTTCTATTGGCTTTTCTTGCAACAAAATCTCCACATGACCTAAGTTTGCAGCACTAAAAGTTATTAGAGCTTCCTTATTTTGCCATTGGCTTTTCTGAGCATTTTCCAATACTTGGGAGTATAGTTTTTGTGCAAATTCATAATTTTGTCTACTTTCAAGCTTTTCGTTAATTTCATTTTTCCAATAGCCTATATCCATTGCTAAATCACCTTGATTAGAATCAATTAAAGCAATTGAATAATCTGGTTCTTCAAAAGTCCATACTGTACCTTTATTCTCAATATACAAATTCATGAGACTACGAGCTTTGTTATGATAATCATTGGCGTTCTTAAAAATTGTTTCTATTTTATTATTTAATGAGTTACTCTGATTACGCTTGAATTGTTCCATCGCCTTACCATGGAAAATTAGTGCACGTAGTTGAGCAACTTTAGCCTTATAAAGGGTTACAAAAGAATTATTTCGAGGAATTTTATCCAGATTTTCTTCAGCCTTTGCTAACCACTTTTTTGCTTCTTCATAATTATTCTGACGACAACAGACCCAACCTGCTCCAAAAGCAGAACGCCAGACAGCTTCATAATCCTTACTAGGTAAATCTTGCTGCAATTCAGAAGCAGAAGTGCAAATTTGAATACGAGTATCCCAGAATCCTCTTTCAAATAAGAAATGATTTAAAGAATCAACTATTTTAAATGTGTTTGTAAATTCTCTTTGATTGCGACACCATGAAAATGCTGCTAAACAATTGGGTAAGTCTTGTTCTAACTCTTCATATTTATCGAGCCCCAACCCAGGTCTTGCTAATTTCTCCATTAGAGCAATAAAGTATCTAACTGCTTCACTGTATATTGCTCTTTTCAAGACTGTATCATCGTCAATTTTATTTCCAGCAAAACTTCGAGTTAGGGGATGAATTGAAAAACGAAGTTTTTCACCCCCCATTAGGTCTCGATTTGGTTGTATTAATGACAACGTAATTAAATATTCAATTGCCGACTGAAAATTTTCTTGCTTAATACCACTTATTACTTGGATTGCTTCTTCCGATGCTGGAGCAGTAAAAAAAGTCATGCTCATAAGAATTCGACGGGCTTCTGTATTAAGTAAATTCCAAGAATTGCCAAAAATACTCACCAGCATATTATTTACCTGGGATTCATTTCCGGTAATTCCGCTACCTGTTTGTCTCTCACGGTTTGTTAAATTTCTTAGAACAAGTTCGAGAGGAATTCTTTGAGACAGTTGTCCAATAATCCATTGCAGAGCGAGAGGCAATCCAGATGTTATATTGTGAATATTTTTCAAGTCATCTTCAGCTAAATACTGTTTTACACCTTTATTTTTCCCAACTTCTTTCAACATTTGATAAGTTTGAGAAAAGGTGAATCCTTCTAAGTTAATAACTGAATAATCTCTTGGTAAAATATGTCTAGTTGTAATTAAAATCTTACTTGGATAAAAATTGTTATTTGCAAGAAATTTGTCTACTTGTTTATCACCAATTCTTTCAAAACTATCGACAACCAAAAGATATCTATCGTGACGAAGAAGTTCAGATACTTTTTCTTGTTTCTGACTCATTGTTAATTGGTCTGAACGATAATCAATCGCCCTTAAGACAATATCCAATAAATCAGCTAAATCAATAGGAGAGTCATTGGCTGATACCCAAATAACTTTTCTGAATAATCCTTCTACTTTTCTAGCAGCTTCTGCAGCTAATACAGTTTTACCTGTCCCACCCATCCCACGTATGACTATATTCCTAACCCATTTTTCTTGAGATTTTAAGGCTTCTTCAATAAATTGTTGCTCTTCTGGTCTTTCAATAAATTGTATTGGTGATGGAATACTGTTTTTTGATAAATTACCTGCTGCTATAGAAGCATCATTTGATGATACTTTTTCTTCTATAAGTGAGATTTCGCGACGCAATTCTAAATAACTTTGTAGAAGATTTTCTGAACACTTACTCATCCCACCTGTATTTTCAATATTTTGCTCCAAATCACTTAATTGAGATTTCTTTTCTTCCAATATTTTCAAATAATTTGGTGGTGTCATTTGAGTATTTTCACTTAAGTTATATTTATTTACGTATGATGTTGGCAATTGTTCTATACTATTTTTATTTAAGTTAGATTCTTGTATTTTTTCTTCAGAATATCTTATGGTTTTAATTAAGTTAATTTTTCCCCCATGTTTACTAATTTCTGGTTTCTGAGAAATTTTAGCCTGGGTATAGTATTTTTCTAATTGCTTATCAACAAAATTTGCTACGTCCAAATCAGTTATCCAATTGCCTTCTTGTATTCGATAAGGGTCAAGTGCTTTTAGCAAAGCGCCAGAAAGCAACCCATGCTTACCATCCAACTGCTGATAAGCGACTTCAGAACTATGAGATGCAGCAATTAAAAAACGATCGCGTTGAGAACCTTGTGCTGAAATATTAATCTCTTTGAAGTCAAGCAAGCCACCACTAAAACAAGAATCTAGCCAGACAATTTGCTCAGTAACCGGACTTCGTTGTAGTATTTCCCATAAATCTCTAAGTAATAAACCCTTTAACTGATTTTTGCGATAACCAGCATCACTAGTTGCTAAAATAGTCTGTTTAATACTTCCCAATTGCTTAACCAGTCCATGCCCTGTAAAGAATAATAATGCTGAACTTCGCTTATCTTCTGATATAAACAGTCTAGTTACGGCATCTACTAGTTCATCAGAATTAATTGGTTTTCGGGGATCTACTTGTAATTTACCATTAGTAATGCTTGAGGGTAAGCGTTGTACTCTGAAGGAACCATGATTTTCGAGTAGTTGTGCAATCGCTTCTGCATCTGTAGCAGGAGTTGTCAGATGCTTTGCTTCACTTGTGGGTGTATCCTTCAAAAAAGGATATTTGTTAATGCCAACTACTAGAGCCTGTCGCAGCATGATTGTTTTAAGCACTAGTATGATTTCAAACTATAGCGTATTTAATTAATTCTATGCATGAACCTCCTAGAATTATTTTGCTAGCTTTGCTTATAGCTTTAGAACAATTAAAATCTCCCCTTACTCCAGAAGAAAAAGAAGCTTTAGAAACTACTGCTTCACAACTATATTTAGATCCAGATGACTGGGATTTTATTAAGGAAGGATTAATTGTAACAATTGAGAAAAATCCTGATTTGTATAAGAATTACCAAACTACTTTAGTTAAATTACAAGCAGTTAAGGGTAATATTCCTTCAGAATTAATGCCTACCAAGAAAGAACTAGAAGCCGAATTAGTTCAGGGAAATAAGGAACCCATAACTTTTGGACACTTTGAAGGAGAGCCAGATCGCGAAAGTGACGAAATTTTAAACGTAACAATTAATGTATTGAGAAAGGAACCAGAAAAAACTGTTAAGAATCTCAGCTTTATTGAACGAATAAAAAACTGGCTTTCAAATCAACAAAATCCCTAATAAAACCAAATTTATGAGCGAACTTATTTATCCCACCTTGGATTTATTTCTCTATGATTTGCGGGAAGGATTGGGTGACAATGATACAGATATAATTACTAATCAGAAATATTTTTTGCGCAAACTTCCGGAACAAGTTCACCCCCGAATCAAACAAAGGGATGATATAGAAGGGGAATATATCGAATTATTGGGTAAACGAGGTAGAGAACATTTTGATAACAGTACTCAAAAGTATACTTTGAAGGGATGGTATTATCCCGTACGCTTGGGGGATTGCTATGGATTACTTTTAGATTCTTCAGTTGAGCATTCCTTTGGAAATGTACAACAGGCTAAAAATGAAGCTATTACTGTTAGTTGTTTTACAGAACTAAAGGCAGAAATAGAAACTCGATTAAATGAAACTTCCAGCACTGTTGGACAGGTATGGATGCTATCGGGACAACTCTCGAATTTTTCCCATAATGATGCGGAATTTATTGCTAAGGAATGCTGCAAGGTCAATGAAATTAATCTGAATTGGGATTCGGATTTTCGTGGTCAATCTTCTTTTTTGGGAGGAATGTTATTTGAATTATGGCATTATCGCTTAAATATTCTAGCGAATTTACCAGATCGTCTTAATATTCACCATATCCAAGATAATCACTACGTTATCATTGCTATTTATCCAGATAGAAAAACTGCCAGAGAAGCTTCTAAGTTTAACTTTGATTGGCTACGTTTGTTTGCTTACCGTAGTAAAATTATTTGGGCTTATGGTCAAAGCCAGTATTTGAAAAAAAAGTTACAAAATTATAACGTTGTTATTGATGAATACCAAAAAGCTTTTAAAGCAGAAAAGTCTGGTAAATTAGATTTGAATAAACTAAGGCATACTTTAATTAATGCTCAGAATACTCTTTGGGACTACTCTGTAAATCTTAATTATCTTTCTACTCTAAGACGTACAATTGAAATTAATTTACTTAACTATGAAAGGCGATTAGGAAGAATAAAGCAAAAGCTAAACGACTTACAATCGCCTAGTGATTTAAAATTTTTACATGATTTTATTGAAGACGTAGAACGCAGATATTTAGGGCAAACAAAAAATGATCACGAAAGCTTAAATATTGGTTTAACTCTATTGACCGATCTAATTAACGCTATTCGTGGAATCACAGAAATTGAACGTTCACAACGCGATCGCACTTTTCAAAATACCATTGCAATATTAGGTGTATTTTTGGCTACTAGTTCCTTCATTGCTTCTATTACAGGTCAATTCCCAGAAGCAAAAAATGCCGAGCAAGCAGCAACATATCCTGTCGTCGGATCGATAATATCACATTGGATTCCTGAACCTTGGCTTGCTCCAGTCCTTTCTGTAACGATTAGTATAGGAATAGGGATAGTATTTGCCCTTATTACTTGGTTGATAATTAAAATATGGGAACTTATCCGAAAATAGTTTTTAGAGAATTGAATCCTCTACAAAGGAGACAAGGAAATATTTTTCCAAATAAACTTAGCAGAAACAGAGATGTCTGCATTGGCTCGCATACATTACCCAAACTTAGTAATTATTCTGTATCAGAAAGAACATAAATATAATTAATTTGCAAATATTTCCTTAATTTAGAGAGACGTTAGCACCTAACAGAAACATAACCTATCTGTTAATTACATGACTGTGAGGTCATAATTTTGCATCTTTATTTTTCTATTTAAATAGCCTTAATTTCAAATCAACAACAATACATTCAAATAGCTCGCAACTATTGCATCAAGCTAAAAACCACCTCTATCAAGTAATGCAGTGTTTCAAAAAAAGTTACAACATCTCACAAATTAGTTAAATAACTAACAAAGAAAGAAGGATAATAAATATACAAAGCATCTACTTTTTTATACAACTGCAGAGACAAGAGGTTGAACAACGTGGCGAAATTTATGTTTGTAACCGACTTGGATAACACTTTAGTCGGTGACGACAATGCTTTAGTAGAACTAAATCAGGAATTAAGTCGACATCGCCAAGAACAGGGAACTAAGATTGTTTATGCTACGGGGCGATCGCGAATTCTTTACCAGGAACTTCAAGAAGAAAAAAACCTCTTAGATCCAGATGCATTAGTTGTTGCTGTCGGCACAGAAATGTATCTAGACGGTAAAAATGAACCAGATCCAGCTTGGTCAGAAAAACTTTCACCAGGATGGGATAGAGATCTGGTATCATCAATAACCACTGACTTCCCTGAGTTAATTATGCAACAACAATCGGAACAAGGTGCTTTCAAATTGAGTTTTCACATCGAACAAACGGCAGCGACAAAAGTGCTACCGCAATTAGAATCAGCATTACAAGATGCCAATTTAGATATAAAGTTAATTTATAGTAGTGGTATTGACCTTGACATTGTTCCTCATCACAGCGATAAAGGTCAGGCAATGCAGTTTCTGCGCCAAAGATGGCAATTTGGATCTGAAAGGACTGTAGCCTGTGGCGACTCGGGGAATGACATAGCTTTATTTGCCGTCGGTAACGAACGGGGAATTATTGTTGGTAACGCTCGTGAGGAGTTACTCGGGTGGCACAATGAAAATCCTGCTGAATATCGCTATTTAGCGAAGAATAAGTGTGCAGGTGGTATTTTAGAAGGTTTGAAACATTTTGGTTTCTTGGAATGATTAGCTATCTTAAAGGTATTGTGGCTGGCATCCAGAACAGTAGCGCCAATCGCTACCTCTTGACTCTGGAAGTAAATGGTTTGGGTTATGATTTGCAAATTCCGGGACGAGTGGCAAAGCAATTGCCAGAATCGGGCACAACTGTGCAGGTTTTCACCCATTTTCAAATTCGGGATGAGGTTCCATTTCTCTATGGTTTTAGCTCCCCAGCAGAAAGGGATTTATTTCGATATTTGCAAAGTGTGAGTGGAATCGGTGCAGCATTAGCGATCGCAATGTTAGATACTTTGGAATTACCAGAGTTGGTTCAAGCGATCGTTAGCGCTAACGTGCAGTTATTAATCCAAACTCCAGGAATCGGCAAAAAAACCGCAGAACGGATTTGTTTGGAACTGAAGAGTAAATTGATTGAATGGCGCAAATCTGCTGGCTTCTTCGTTGCTACCGGTGGACCTGCACCAGGAATTTTGGAAGAAGTACAAATGACATTGTTAGCCCTGGGTTACACCCCCAATGAAGTCAGTCATGCTTTGCACTACGTCAGCGAGGAAATTGGATTAGATGATGATGCTTACGTAGAAGATTGGATTAAACAATCAATTGCTCACCTTAGCAGCGAACATATTAAGTAGAGTGTCACCAGGTTTGTTTTAAACGAATGCTATGACTTTGTTTTGAGTAGAATAGGGTGCACAACAAAATCTTTTGGTAGACTGCCCATTGAGCAGAGGTTCGTAAGTTATGAGTAATCCTATGGTTAGCTTAATACTTAAGGTTTTTTACCGGGCTTTTGAATTATTTTTATTTGAATTGTTTTTAAAATATTCTAGATTTAGACTTCAGATTTAAATATTTATATATTCTTTAGAAGATGATTTGAAAAGGCAATTTGAAAGGGTAATTCATTTTTATATTCTTAAGTGCAAGATTGTTAAACAAAGGTGTCAACTCAACATTGATATAACAACATAAATGTTGCTTGATTAAAGGATAATCTTGCCCCCTAACTTCCCTATTGTGGTGGGATTAACTTTCAAAATTCTCCAGTATTGGGGAATTTAGGAGGCTTTCATTTATAAATTTTCTCAGACGTAGTTGCTAATAGCTGATTTACTGTACAAACCTACATATTTCTACCTTAGACGTACTTTTTTGTTTGCGAATATAGTCTATGAAGTTCTATTTGCACAACAATGCACTGTTATGACCCCTACGCTTGGCTCGAAAAATCTCTGACCACCATTCACCGTGCTGATTGGTACCGTGCAGTTAAAACTATTGCAGGGCGTCCAGGTGCAAAAATAATCTTAGATGGGCATGAAGTAATTAATTTTGCTAGCAATGATTATTTGGGACTTGCAGGGGATGAGCGATTAATTGCAGCGGCGATCGCAGCCACTCAAGAATATGGTACGGGAAGTACGGGTTCTCGCTTACTCAGCGGACATCGAAAATTACATCGAGATTTAGAAATAGCGATCGCATCATTAAAGGAAACAGAAGATGCAGTAGTTTTTAGTTCCGGATATCTAGCAAATTTAGGTACAATTACTGCTTTGGTTGGGACGCGAGATTTAATTTTATCAGACCAATACAATCATTCCAGTTTGAAAAATGGGGCAAAACTCAGTGGTGCTAATGTAATTGAATATTCCCATTGCAATGTTACTGAGTTAAAAACTCATTTAGTTGAACAAAGACAATTGTACCGGCGCTGTTTGATTATTACTGATAGCGTATTTAGTATGGATGGGGATTTGTGTCCTTTACCAGAACTCTTCGAATTAGCAACAGAATTTAGTTGTATGCTACTGCTTGATGAAGCCCATGCAACAGGTGTGTTGGGTGAAAGGGGAAGTGGATGTGTAGAACACTTCGGCTATAGCGGTAAAAATATCATTCAAGTAGGAACCCTCAGTAAAGCACTTGGTAGTTTAGGTGGTTATGTTGCGGGTAGTAATCTATTAATTGATTTTTTACGCAATCGTGCTCCCGGTTGGATTTACACTACAGGACTTTCCCCAGCAGATACAGCAGCAGCTTTAACCGCAATTAAAATTCTCCAGCAAGAACCTGAAAGACGAACTAATTTGTGGAATAATATTAACTTTTTAAAAGAAATAATAGTTAAACAGATAATCTCACAACAAACAAGCTCAAAACAAATAGCTACATCAGAACAACCAAATCTAAAACTACTACCTTCAAATTCACCGATTCTTTGTTTCCAATTACCAAATAGTAGTACAGCACTTAAATTAGGACAGCAATTAATAGATAAAGGAATTTTTGCTCCAGCAATTCGTCCACCAACAGTCCCCACAAGCAGAATTCGGATTTCTGTAATGGCTACCCACGAATTATCTCAAATTCAAAAATTAACAACAATCTTGAAAAATATTTTGTAGTGTAGTACCAAGCATCAAGGTTAGGACATTATATTCTGGCTGAAAAGGAAACAGGGAACAGGAAGTAAAAAATTTTCTAAACCAAAGAGGTAAAACTATTAAAAAAACTTAAAAAATCACAAAAAAATAAAACAGAACTTGCATTTTTGCTACAAGTTCTGCTCTATCAATTCAGCAAATAAAAACTGAATTCAAATTTTTGCACTGTCTGTACTCATTACTCCGCAGGAGCACCTTCAACAGTTGCATCTACCTTAACTTCTGTAACTCCTTTAACGCTTTTAACAGTAGGTTCAATCTCCTTAAGTTCTGCGTCGCTAGATACGGTTCCAGAAACGGAAACAACACCTGCTTCTTCTTCTTTTGCTTCCAGTTTGCTGGTAGGTAACTTGTCTTTTAATGCTTTATTAGCTTGAGTTGCGACATCACCATCAACAGCAGTTGCATCTTCTGCGGTACCTGCTGCGGTTGGATCTGTTACACCTTCAGCTGCAGCTGGATCTGTCGCGCTGTCGGTAGCTGCTGGATCTATTTTAATGTCACTAGCTGCTGTATCTGTTGCAGCCTCACCCTCAGTAGCTGCTGTATCTGCTGCACCTTCACCTTCAGTAGCTGCTGTACCTTGCTTGGCTTCTGTTTCAGCAGTTGTATCGCTAGCTTCTTGTGCAGCAGGTTGAGTTGCTTCTTCTGTAGTATCTGAAGCCTCTGGATTTGTCTGAGCGGCTTCCTGACCCTGACAACCGAAAGTACCAATCGCTAAAACACCACTTATCAGAAATGGAATAAACTTTTTCATTTCTATCTCCTAGTAAACTACTTGAAGCAATTCATTAACTTTGCGTTTGATGTTTAGGAACGAATCTTAAAGGAAAATTTTAAGACCGAAATTGAATAGACTTAAAAGGGAATTTACTTACCAATAATTAAACATGCTTAGCCAAATTTAAACAAAGATTCTTGAATCATCTTTGGCGGCAACAATTTTACATTAGGTGAGTAAAATATGACTACTGCTTGAGCCATTTAAACAGATATTTTATAGCTTGGCAACATATAAAATATTAGTCTAGTTTTAAGTCAAAAACGTCACGTTGACGATGAAAGTTACATCAAAAAATATCGATATGTTTCATCGATAAATCTTGCTAAAAACAGCATCCGTAGTTCAATCAGAGGTAATGAATAACGAACGCTCACCTAAACTATCAGCATTTTCAGACATTCACACTTAAAGCCAATAAGACTAATAAATTGCATAGCCTGAAAATATACTCTCACCATTCTACACGCGTTTTTTTATATGGACTCATTAAAGAGTAATTTAATGATTTAGATTTTAAATCATTGTTTGATAGTTTATTTTCGTAGTTTTAATTATTGTTTTATTTGTTTTTTAAGTCAGTAATAGGATAATGTCAATTTATAACTGTGATATTTTGCTCTTTACTTAAAATTAAATAGTTTTGAAATACTTATGAGTCGAAAGTAATAATATTTTTGAGTTGAAAAATATAGGTGTCCATACAAGGATAGATATAAGACGAGAAATAAAAAATTCTTAGAATGTAGATGTTGGAGTCGCAGTATAATCTGTTTCTTTTATATATATCCTCTGTCTACGATTTATATATAGAAAATTCTCAAAAACGGTTAACAATATCTGAATTTAGATATTAGGGATTTTCACATTAGTAATTTAAATAAGAATATCTTGAATGATTTTGAAGAGAAATACAATAGTCAGTATTTAATTTTTGCAGTTACATTCGAGACTGTTAATGTAAATAAACAGGGCAAATTAAGCTTTCAGCTTCAAAGCAGTTTTCCTCGGTCAACAGTAGGATGTGAAGGGTTACCTACTTTTAGAATATTCTAATCCAAGATCTATCTTAAATTCTGTGTTGATAAATTTTTTCTTAAAACTGTCATCTATATTATAAAAACGAATTTAATTATCTCTATATTGCAGGAATTTATAACTTATATAAGGTTTTAAAATTACTTAAGTCGTCATATTGTTGATTGTAAGTCGTTAATGATGCAATTTAGCATCAATGCTGCGAACAAGATGAACTTTCAGGAAGCCCGAACTCTTCAAAAATCTAATTTTCTGATTATCTGATTTTAAATTACTTCAAACACCTGAATATTGTGAAGACTAATTCATCCTTTAGACGCTTCAATCACAGATTTTGGCAAGACTCAGATTTGATTGCAAATTCTTATGCAAACTAATAATCAATACTTAAGAGTTTTGTTTTTCCTCGTTTTCTAAAAATAAATTCCTCAAAATAAAAATCTTGAAACTAAAAATATGAAGGGAATATTAAATAAAAAAACAAAATCAAGAACAAATTTAATTTTTGTTTTACCTTTACTCGGGCTGATATCAAACATTAGAGAATTAGAAAATTTTGCACCATATCGAGTTGATGCCTCCAAAAGTGTAGAATATTAGTACATAGATCCTTCCTTGATAAGTACTTGAATCGGATTAATTGGATACTTGTCATTGCATATGAATCACGTCACGCTTGTGCTAAAAGCTTTGCTGGGGCTAGTGGAGTGCTGCGTAATGTAGCATATGTCCTGTCAGACACGTAACAATAGCTGTAGCTAGAGGCTCCACCGATACCACAGGTTATAACTTCGCTACCTACAGATCCGGTATCCTATCGCTAGGAGCTAACGCAAAGCTTTGAGATTGCGATGTTTTGTAGGACAAGCTGTGCTAACACTGCCGTTTATTTTGACGAACACCTTGCGCTAACGCAATGACATAAATATTTATATCCACTTACTTAAGCAAAGCGACAAAGCGGCAAAAATTTGGAGGCAAAAATTTGGAAGTAAGACCTCTGAACGCAAAGCTTACTATTAATGACATGGGATTTGGTAAATCAACATTAAAAATTGAGGTTGTGCCTGGTTCGCCATAGAATAAGAATAATTGAATTTTGTATACCGGGTAACCAAAGGGGAAATTGCACCTGATGATGTTCGGTTCTACGACTTTCATCCGCAGGTAAATGTCGATAACCTCGTAATGTAAGGAACCGATAAATCTGGAACAAGGTTCCAAACAAGCTTTGTGCGCAGTTAAATCAAGGGGTGATAACCATTGTATCAGTGGATTTTGCCAAGCTTAAAGGACATTTTAATTAATACCCAATCAATGGTAACAGCAGCCTGTGACTCGGCAAAAGCACAAGCCCAATGGCGTGTCAGTCTAGCCGCAGCAGAGCAGTTATTATTGAATACATTATCTGGAACAAGCTCAGAATCTGGAATAAATTCAGAGGAAACTCAGGGACTGGTATTAGCTGCACCTGCACCTGTATTTAGCCAACCCGAACTAATTCAAGGTTTGCATGCTGTTACTTTCAGTGCAAAACCTTTCAATCCTCTTGCTTTACCATTTGCCTTGTCTTCAGAAGAAATATCATCGGAAAAGGAAAATTCGAGCCAAGAATCTATTTTACCTTTGCTAGCGGGAGACCCTTTGGCAAACGAGCAATTTTGTTTAGTGTTCACAAACAAATTTAGATTAATTTTGGTTTTAGCTGAAGACAGTAGTGGCGAAAAAAACTTTTTATTTTCCTTCGATGCAGAAGTCGTCGAACGGGCTTGGCGATCGCTTGGTGCAAGGGTAATCCTTAATAATCCAGATTTTTTCGCTCAACTGGAAGAAATAGTCCAAAAATATAATCCTAGAGTTCTAGACCCACAAATTTTGATGCAATTTAGTCAATTTCTGTTGGCTAATGTACCGGCAAGTGAAACAGGTAATTATATTACAGCTAATCATAAAATCAACAAACAGGCTGATCGAGTTGAGCCTTCTAATAATACTTCTAATTGTCTCGATGTCGAACTTTTACAAGCTTTTGCTCATGAAGTTCGTACCCCACTATCTACTATTCGTACAATCACGCAGTTACTACTTAAAAAACAAGATCTACCGGGAAATGTCATTAAGCGACTGCGAATTATCGATCGCGAATGTACAGAACAGATAGATCGCATGGAGCTTTTGTTCAGGGCTGCAGAATTGGAAACTTTACCTGTGGACAAGCCAGCTAACACTCAACTGACTACCATGTGTCTAGAACAGGTATTGAAGCAAAGTATACCTCGTTGGCAGCAAGCAGCAAATAGGCGCGACTTAACCTTGGATGTCCTTTTACCACAGCAGGTTCCGGCGGTAGTAAGTAATCCAAATATGCTGGATCGAGTTCTTACTGGCTTGATGGAAAACTTCACGCGTAGCTTACCTGCAGGAAGTCATATTCAAGTCCAAGTAATCCCTGCTGGTAATCAATTAAAACTTCAGCTTTTACCGCAACTACAGCAGCAAAAGCATAGTAATAGTTCGGAACCATTATTTACACCACCGATCCGTAAAGCAATTGGAGAATTACTCACTTTTCAGCCAGAAACAGGTGTTGTAAGTTTGAATCTAGCAGCAACAAAGCATCTATTTCAGGCAATTGGTGGTAAGTTGATCGTGCGTCAGCGCCCACATCAAGCAGAAGTATTAACTATTTTTCTGCCTTTGCAAGGAGTTGAAAACTCAGATGCTTACATGGGAAAAATGAAAAACTGGCATCATAAAAATACAAAGGCTCATAAGGTAAGCAATAAAGTAGCGGAAAGATAAAGATAGAATTTTGCATTTACTACTTGCTTGAGCTTTTTTAGGGTTGAGAATCATAACTTCAGAAGCAGACTGTGAAAATAATACTTCAATTGATAACTTCTGAGAGTTGATAATTCAGTTGTTCGGTTATTACTACTTGCGTATTTTTATTTTGATAAGCGTTTTGGTATTTGTGAAACGCGATCGCTCTCAAAAACTCTTGGTAAACTTACTGTGAAAGCAGACCCTTCAGACAATTTACTTTTAACAGAAACAAAGCCACCACTACGCCAGAGTAATTGCTGCACAATTGTCAAACCTAATCCTGCGCCAGTAGAATCTTCAGTAGCTCCCGAACGTACTCGGTAAAAACGTTCAAATATTTTGGGAATCTCATGTTCTGGAATTCCTACTCCAGTGTCCCGAACTTCCAACTCAACATATTTTCCGTGAACTCGTCCCCTTACCCATACTTGTCCATTACTAGAAGTAAATCTAATGCTGTTAGCAATCAAATGAATTAAGATTTGTTTCAAGCCTCCACGAACGCACCAAACGGACGGTAATTCATTGGATACTGTGTAAGCAAGCATTATACCTTTTTCATGGGCAATTGGTTGATATGTACTGACGACACCAGGAACTATATCTGCTAAATGCACGCCTTCTAAGGTCATTTCCTCAAGATTGCGTTCTATCTGAGCAAGGTCGAGTACGCCGTGAATAAGAGAATTTTGACGTTCGCATTGACTGCTAAGCATTTGTAGATAACGCTGACGTTGGGTATTCTTCATAGATGGAGAATTTAAAAGGCTCAGCGCTGTTTTCATATGTGTAAGAGGAGTGCGTAACTCTTGACAAACATTACTCAGATAATCATCTTTAAGCTGCAAGTTATTTTCTAATTTTTGATTTTGTTGTTTTACTTTGAATAAACGCTTATTACTTCTATGATATTGAATTTCATCTTGTCGCTGTAATTGCTTTGTAAAAAATTTAGCTATTAATGTCGGATCTGTAGCTGAGTTTGATTTGAGATCTACGATAGTGCTTGTTGAATTAGATTTAACAGTCTCTTTTTCAATTGCTTCTAAAGTAGAATGGATTATTTTTGGTTCGAAATTAGTAACTGTTAATAAAAAATGTTTTTTATTTATTTTTATTCTGGAAGCGACTTGTTTTCGAAGTTTTTTTCGTGGTCGATGAGACAATATTAGGCTGCACCATCGGGGCGATTGTACAATCAGAAAATATTCTCTTTGTAATTGATGTTCTCTTTTGAGTTCAATATTAGTGAAGGGAATTCCATTCTCTTCAAAAGGTGTAATATTATTTTTTGAACGCCAAGAATTTGAACCTGAAGCTTTGTTCTCTAAAGTTAAATCACTAACATAATAGTTAAAAATATTAACAGAATTTCCCAGCCAAGAACAATAACGCTGAATTTCCGAATGCCAAATTTTACCGGGAGGTAACTTAAACCACAAAGTTGCTCTAACTTCTTCTTCAATTAATAAGTCAATTTGCGAACTCAGCAGTGATAGAAAACTTGCCGGACTAAGAGACGAAACTGACTGTGAATTGTATAACTTTTGCTCCAAAAGGAGCTGAAATAACGATTTTTCAGGACTTAGAGAGACTTTCATGATTTAAGCTGTAAAATTGACACAAACAAAAAATAGAGCAAAAAATAATACTCTCTTATCTTTTTACCCTTAAGTGTCTATTTTTAACAAAAAATTAGGGAATTGCGGTGATTGGAGATTGGAGATTGGGGATTGGCGTTAGCAAAGCGTGACGCGACAGCGTCATATGGGGACTGGCGACTGGGCATTAAAATATATTATTCATTACCAATTACCAATTACCAATTACCAATTACCAAATCCCTAATCCCCAAGTTCTCTACTTCATTCGTACCACTAAAGCATCATGTGCATGTTCTCGGTCATCAAAATGAATTTTCTCAGTACCTAAAATTTGATAGTCTTCATGTCCTTTCCCGGCGATTAAGACTCCATCTCCAGATTCTGCATTCAAAATTGCTGTTTTGATCGCAGTTGCGCGATCGCAAATTACAGTTGGATTAACTGAGTCTGGGATTCCTTCCAGAATATCTTCCAAAATCTTCTCTGGGTCTTCAGTACGAGGATTATCTGAAGTCACAACAGCCTTGTCGGAAAAATCAGCAGCGATTTTACCCATTTGGGGACGCTTGGTACGATCGCGATCGCCACCACAACCGAAAACGCAAATCATTTTACCCCGAATAAATGGACGGGATGCTTTCAATAAATTTTCTAAACTGTCAGGAGTGTGGGCATAATCGACAATTACACTAATATCTTGTTGAGAATTAATTTGTACCCGCTCCATTCTTCCCGGAACTCCAGGGAATTGTGGAATGGCATTAGCTATTAGCTGTAAATCTAATCCTAAATGTAAGACAGCACCTATAGCAGCCAATAAGTTTTCTAAATTATATTGACCGATTAAAGGCGAACGAAATTCTACTTCACCCTTGGGTGTATGAAGTTTACCACTAACCCCATTGGACTCGTAGTTCAGGTCACTCATCCACAAATCAGCAGTAGAATCATTGACGCTGTAACTCCAAACCTGACTTTTCTCTAAAGATTCAATTAGTTTTTTCCCATAGGAATCATCAGAATTAATTATGGCTCTTCCTTTAAGATAGTCAGGACTAAATAATAATGCTTTAGCAGCAAAATAGTCATCCATGTCTTTGTGATAGTCCAAATGGTCTTGAGTAAGGTTAGTGAACACACTTACATCAAATTGACAACCCAATACCCGACCTTGGGCTAAAGCATGGGAACTGACTTCCATTACACTGTACTCGTTACCAGCATTTATGGCTGCAGCTAACTGTTTTTGTAAATCAACAGCAAAGGGAGTGGTGTGAATCGCAGTTTCGGAAAATCCCTGCCAACGAGTATAAAGGGTACCCATCAAAGCTGTAGGCAATTTGCTTTGATGTAAAAAATATTCAACCAGGTGAGAAGTAGTGGTTTTACCGTTTGTGCCGGTAACTCCCACCATCTTAAGCTTTTGACCGGGATAGTCGTAAAAGGTAGAAGCTATTTGAGCGCAAATTTTCGGCATATCAGTACCACTTATCACGCAATCGGCAGCTGTTGGTGGATGTTTCTCAAAAGCTTGGGAAGAAATAACAGCACCAATAGCCCCAGATTTTAAAGCACTTTGCCAAAAATCACCACCATCAACGCGCGTACCGGGCATTCCAATAAATAAATCCCCCGGAGCTGTTGCGTGGGAGTTTGTTGTTAAACCCTTAACTTCCTCATCCATTGCTGGATGTTTGGGTAATTGAATATTTTCATCGATCGCCGCAAGCAATTCCCGCAGTTTCATTGTATCAACCTCGTCACAAACAAAGGGATGAGAAATCAAAGTCAACGACGTCGCTTGAGAATAAATGAGTAGACAGTCACCGTTAATAAGAGCAATAAAACTATGTTGTTTGGTCAAGATCCTTTGAATTATGACCCTATACTAATGCTCCATACTTGCAACCAAATATATTAAGCTGAGTTTTGGCGAATATTACTGTTTACTTGTTTACCCTGATTTTAAACTTCGTCGTTGCCATGAGGTAAGTTTATATCCTGCCTCTGTTTCTCTGTGCCAATTTATCCGCTTATTTTGCACTATTTTTTTCTACATACAAATACTCAAAGATACTTCTGGAGAATTTTTTCTAGTTGTTTTACTGTTGCACGAGGTGAAGGGCGCGGTATCGGTTGCAAACTTTCTGAATCAGTTTCAGCAGCGAATAAAACAGGAACTTCGTATTGATATGCTGTAAACCAATCTTCACGAGTTGTGATATCACGAATTTCTAACTTAAACGGGATATTTTGAATTTGTTCTAATTTTTCTTGTAAACCCTCACATAAGTGGCATTCAGGTTTACCGTATAAAATTAACGTTTTAGTCATTGGTTATTTTCTCGATGTCCTACAGACACTTTAGTCTAAAGCTCGTTGATTAATGCCTAGGAAAATAAAATACCTGTTGAAACACAGAAAATAACTGTGCCCATCCAATCTCCAATAATCAATCAATATTTCTAACGCTTTCTACCAATATAACGAGCTATTATTTTAAATTGAACCTAGTTAAATTAGACCTAGGGTAATCCCAAACAAGAACCTATAGCAGTAGATATATAGGCCGAGACATCGCATATTTTACTTGAAAGGGAATAGGAAACGAAATACAGGGAACAAAAAAATTTCCTAGGTCGAGAATGTAGTGCGATCGAACCAATGACTAATAGCTTTCGAGTACACGAGTGTTCACAGTATCTTGCCCATGCATAGCAGCAACAATCTTTAAATTCTGGAACTTAGGGCAATACTTGCAAAGCAAATGAAACTAACGATAAAAATGTCAAAAAACCAATAGCATCTAACGTAGTTGTCATCAAAGGTCCACAAATTAATGCCGGGTCCAAGTTTAATTGTTTGAAACCCATCGGCAATACTGTCCCTAAGGTTACAGCAATGAGAACGTTTACTGACATTACAGCACCAGCGACAAAGGATACCCAATGTTCTCCCGATGGTGCCCACATTAACGATAATCCAGCCAAAGCACTACCTAATCCAATCGCTGTACCTAAACCAGCTAAAAGCTCCTTACGAAGCACTTTAAGGGTATCTTTTGGGGTTATTTCACCTACACCTAACCCCCTGACAGTAACAGATAAAACTTGGAAAGCCACATTGCCGCTACTATTTGCCAAAATCGGCATAATAATTGCCAATACCGGGACAATAGTAATTACTTGCTGAAAAGGTGCAATTACATTCGCAGCAGTAACATAAAGAGCAATGTTCCCCAATAACCAGGGTAAACGCTTGCGAATTGTTACTTGGGGAGGTGATAAAGCTGCTTCATCTCCACCACTTACACCGGCTAGTTTTTGAATATCTTCTGTAGCTTCTTCCTCAAGAATATCTACGACATCATCTATGGTAACTATTCCAACTAACCTTTTCTCGCGATCAACTACGGGTAACGCAATCAAATCATAACGCTTCATTAATTGCGCTACTTCTTCTTGGGGAGTTTCAGTTTTAATTTTCACTACACGATCGCTAGCTATATCCCGCAACAGTGCATCAGGTAACGAAAATAATAACTGCCTCAGGGAAACCACACTCCTCAGTTTGCGGTTGTAGTCTGTAACGTAAGCGTAGTAGATAGTCTCTTTATCCCGATCTTGACGACGAATTTTTTCTAGAGCTTCCCCTACAGTTAATCCCTCTTGCAAGCGTACGTATTCCGTAGTCATGACCCGTCCTGCAGTTCCTTCGGGGTAGCCCAAAATTGTTGCTGTTGCTTGACGCTGCTCCGGACTGAGTTCGTGTAAAAGACGCTTGACAACCCCCGCAGGTAGTTCGTCAAATAAAACAGCCCGCTCGTCTGGGCTCATTTCTTCAACAATTTGCACGACTCGACCGTCGTGCAATGAATTAATTAGCTGTTGCTGTATTTCCGGTGGTAAATATTCAAAAACGTTAATCGCTTGACCCTTATTCAGAAGCCGAAATGCAAGTGCCCTTTTTTTGCGAGGCAACTTGCTAATATACTCCCCAACATCAACAGCTTGTAAACGATTTAAATCTGATTTGAGTCGGCTCAAGTCCTCTATGTCAACAACATTATTGCTAACATTCTGTGCAAGCATAATCCCCTCCTATTGTCTCCCCCGTACTGGGAGACAAGCTCGCCAGTTCAGAGGAGGATATTACTGCCTTCGTGTGGACTGTTGTCCATAAAATCTCAAGAATTGGAATTGATAAACCAATTAGACACTATAATTAGACACTATAAGTCATAATACTAACCCGGAAGTTACTTATCCGGTAGATCCTACCCCTCTATAGAGAAAGTATGTGATATTCAGCACACATTTATTTTTATGTGCTGTAATTTCAATTTTCTTAGAGTAAATTTTACTACTATGAAATTCTGTGTCAAGGGAATCTTCTATTTTTATTCTAATTTCGAATGGGTCAAAATTTTTACAATTTATTTGATGTTTTTTTTTGATATGATAGGAGGTAAAAACATGTAATAACACCGATTATTTTGTGAAGATATTGTAGTTTTTATTTCTTGACCTCCAAATTTATCCTTGTTAAGGGCGAAATATATTAATTAACAAACGCAGGATTTTTATCTAACTTCCGATGTTATTCTGATGATTACAGCACTTGGAAGTAATAATTTGTAGACTTATTAGCTTTCTTCGTCGATTTGGTCGGAGCGAACAATAATGTTAACCCTATAAGTTAATAAGGAGCGAACGGAATCAAATATTTATTCGCTGGAAATACAATAATTACACCTTCTAGGTAATTTTATCTTGGCAGCTAAATAACTTGATTCTTGCATGTTGGCGTACATTTAGTGTTATTAATAAAAGATTGAGTTCAGCTTAAATTTAAGAGTAGACAAGTTTGAGAAAATGTGCATTATTTGACACTAGCGCTCAGTGTCATCGCCTTTCTTAAGTATATTTTATTTTGTCTAGAATTTATGATTAAATGTAGAACGTCAATAAAATTAGAGTTTAGCAAACTATAAACTATGATTATTCTTGATAGTACAAGTCAAAATAATTTACTAAGCTAAGATGGGTGTGAATATATCTTGAAAGTAAATCTTAAAAGTACGTCCCGAACGCACATGTTGAAAATATACTCCAAAGATATATCCTAAAAATTTACCTTTAAAATACATCTTGAAAAATAAACTTAAGTTTATTTTATAAAATGATTTTTATGAGACTTAACTATCGGCATTTTTCACATATTTACTTTAATTTTCTTCTAAAATCTCTAAATGCCGAAAAAATATTATTTTTAAACAATACTTCATCCAAAAATAAAATCTAAATACATTTGTATATAAGTTCCATAGCAATTATTCTCTAAAAGATTAAATTAGTAATACAATCATTAATTACAGAAAATTTTATATCTTAATAGATATAATTTACTTCAAGGCTGAAGGGTGATAATTCCTTAAAAGCTCTGGAAATTAACATGAAAATAGCCACGGACGTACCAATTCGCCTCGAATATTATTATCAGCAAATCAAGACTATTATTCTTCAACGCCAGAATCCAATTACTGGTTTGTTGCCTGCTTCCACAGCCATAACTGCTCACGGTGACTATACGGATGCTTGGGTGCGGGATAACGTTTATAGTATTTTGGCCGTTTGGGGATTGGCATTAGCATATCGCAAAATTGATGAAGACCTTGGTCGGACATACGAGTTAGAGCATAGTGTCATCAAATTGATGCGGGGATTGCTATTTGCAATGATGCGACAAGCTGATAAAGTTGAGCAATTTAAGCATAATCAGTCACCCTCGAATGCTCTTCATGCCAAGTATGATACGACAACGGGGGATGTTGTCGTTGGCGATCACGAATGGGGTCATTTGCAACTGGATGCCACGTCCATCTTTATTTTGATATTGGCACAGATGACGGCATCAGGGTTGCAGATAATCTATACCATTGATGAAGTTGATTTTGTTCAAAATCTTATTTACTATATTGGGCGGGCTTATCGCACTCCAGACTACGGAATTTGGGAAAGAGGTAACAAGATTAATCATGGTAATCCAGAATTAAATGCTAGTTCTGTAGGAATGGCTAAAGCCGCGCTACAAGCTATTGATGGACTGGACTTATTTGGAGTCAGGGGTTCCCAAGCATCTGTAGTTCACGCACTTCCAGATGAAATTGCCCGTGCCAGAATTACCTTAGAATCCCTATTACCTAGAGAATCAGCTTCAAAAGAAATAGATGCAGCATTATTGAGCATCATTAGTTTTCCGGCTTTTGCAGTCATAGATAAGGAATTACAAGATCGTACCCGTGCTGAGATAATTAGTAAACTAGAAGGAAAATATGGTTGCAAGCGATTTTTACGGGATGGACACCAAACAGTTATAGAAAACACCGAACGTTTGCACTACGAACCTGAGGAACTACAGCAATTTGAACATATAGAATGCGAATGGCCTTTATTTTTCACTTATTTATATTTAGATGGGCTATTTTGCAAAAATGAAGCGCAGGTTAAACGTTATCGAGAACTTTTACAGAAAATAGTTATCGAACGAAATGGTTCGTATTTGCTCCCAGAATTATATTATGTACCGCGAGAAAAACTTGAAGCTGAAAAGTTAGAGCCCCATTCCCAACCTCGTTTGCCGAACGATAATATTCCTTTGGTTTGGGCACAAAGTTTATATTTCCTCGGACAAATGTTGGATGAGGGATTGCTAGCATTGGGTGATGTGGATCCTTTGGGAAGACACCTGTATATCGGTAGAGAACGCCAACCGATGGTGCAAATTGCTTTGATTGCTGCAAATGAAGATTTGCAAGAAAAACTTTTAATTTACGGGATTCCAACTCAAACACCCCAACAAGTTGCACCAATTCAAATTCGTCAAGCTAAAGACTTAATTACCATTTACGAACAGATTGGGTGTAATGAAAAATTAGGTTTAACTGGACGTCCTGCAAGGTTACCCCGTAGTTTAACAACATCGAGATTTTTCCGTATTGGTGGCGAAACTGTAGTTCTTTTACCTTCGTTTTTAGATTCTCAGCAGTTTTATTTAACTTTAGATTACCATTTTCTCCTAGATGAATTTACCACCACATTGGCTTATATCCAGAAATATTGGCGAGATCCGGGACGTCCTACCTTAACTTTGATGCTGACTCGTATGACCCAGACTATGATGGAAACCGGTAATCCAGAATTAATGAAGTCACTTCAAGATCTCAAAGACGGTTTATTTAATGGCGTCAGAGTAAAACTGGGTCGTTTAAATCAGTTTATGTTGACTTCTGCAATTGAAAGAATTGATGTTTCACCTAACTTTGAATTTTCCTATTCCTCTGTTGATAATGCTGTCCCCCGTTGTTATTATCTCTCCTGCGATCGAGAACAAACTTGGCCATTAGCTCATACCCAAGAATTTCAGATGGAGTGTGAAACTAATTTAGAACTATTATTGTCTTATTTACACGCATCAGAAAATTTATACGAACAAGTTGAGCTATTACAAACTCTAACTCGCTTACATGGACTTGAATTTGAAACCGGTTTTGGTACTTTTGAATGTCCTGCAAGGGTAAAAGATTTACTGAATGAAGTTTATACCAGAGCTGGAGAATTAGGTATTTGGGCTGTGGTACGACGGGCTGCTGGTTTGCTGCAAATGGCTGATATGCACCTGTCGGATGTTGTTACAAGTCTACTGGTGCGGGGTAAGCAAATCGCTATTGGTCGGTCTTACAATGAGGATTCTCTGATTACCGTACCCCTATCCCATAAAGAAATTGTCGAAAAAATCAATCATTTTTGTGGTGAGGATATTCGCGATCGGGTCTTAACTCAAGAGATTCTGATTTATTTGAGTAACTTAATTAATACCGAGCCACAATTATTTGAGGGACTGATAACTATTAAAGTTGGCTATCTGATTTTACTAATTACTGGTGAATTGGCGTGGAAATTAAATGTTACTCAAGATGAAGCGTACGAACATTTAATGCAACTTTCGCCGTTTGAGGTGCGAAATAAGTTACGTTACTGTTTGGTAGAGTATGTGGGTGTAAGTGAAGTTTTACGCCAGCAAGAATCTTTGCACAGCCAACAAAGGGAAAGTGAAATTAATTGGAACCTGCAAAGAGAAGGTTCAGAAAAAGTTGAAAATCCACTCAACGGATGGCGACATTTTCGTAATATTGAAGGTACTACAGGAAGGGTACCAAAAGATTTTTATCAGCAAGTATGGTTGTTAATGAAGCATTGTCAAGGCTTAGTTGTTGGCGATAAATTAGAACGTCGCAATCGCCTTGAGAGTAAATTATTGATTTCGGAGATGACGCCAGGAGAAAAGAATTTTGCCCTAACGGTAGAACATTTGTTGAATAAAATTGAATCTCCAGAGTACCGTCAGATAAATATTGAAGCATTAATGCAACTTGCTGTGATTGTTGCGAAAAATCCTAAATTACAAATTGCTGAATATATAGTGCTTGATGTTGTGATCGGTCATGCTGTACGTCTATCTTGGTTGGAAGATAAACCAAAAAGAACAAGACACTACGATGAAGATAAAGCTCAAGCATGGCAATCATTTTACGATTCTTCCCCTCAGGAATGCGCTGTTTATATTGTCAAAGCGTTTAGGTTCTTAATTATGTTTGCGCAGAAAGTTGGGGTTAGTAATGGGTAATGGGTAATGGTTAATGGGTAATGGGTAATGGGTAAGAAATGGTAACAGGATTAGTGATTCCGATTATTCTCAACTCTGATCGGCTTACCTTTACCCCTACTTTTTTAAGGATGAATTAAAATTTTATAAGTATCTGATGCTGGGGAAATAGCTTGTTCCACTGCAGCAGATAAATCTTTTAGATGATAGCGATCGCTAATTAATGCTCCCACATCAATCCGACCCTTAAAAACAATATCTGCAGCTAAATTTTGTAAGCGGTATGAGGAACTGTAACTACCCATCAAATCAATTTCACGTCGGTAAAGAATATTTGGATTAATAGGAATTTCGACTTCATCGGGAAATTCTGCAAAGAATAATATTTTTCCACCCTTGCGGGTACAATCCAAAGCCTGAAAAAAAGCTTTATCGCTTGGAACTGCAAGTAAAGTTACATCTACTCCCAAACCATTAGTCAAATCATTTATTTTGCTAGGTAAATGGGGATCGCGAGCATCAAACGCAGCTTCTGCTCCCAAAGTTACAGCTTTTTCAATTCTTGACGGTAATAAATCAGTAGCAATCGCTTTTGCACCAAAATACTTGACTAACATTACGAACATCAAGCCAATTGGACCCGCACCGGTAATCAAAACTGTTTGACCGGGAGCAATTCCGGCTTTTTTAACCGCTTTCAGACAGCAGTTGGTGGGTTCAACAAAACTAGCAACTTCAAAGCTGACATCATCAGGAATAGGAATTAAACCACCATTGCTGACTATATGACCGGGAACTTTAACATATTCAGCAAAGCCACCACCACTAGGTACAAAACCTGCAGTAGTACAAATATTTTTATAGGTATCACACATAGAAAAATTATCATTGAGGCAATAAGCGCAGTGCATGCAAGGAATATGATGCATTACTGCTACTCTCTGTCCTACTTGCCAATTCTTCACGGATTGACCAACTGCAGTAATTGTACCTGCTGTTTCATGCCCAAATATACGTGGCGGTTGATAAAGAGGATAGCGAATCTTTTTGATATCTGACTGACACAAGCCAACAACTTGCATTTTTACCAGTACCTCATCTGGAGAAAGGGAAGGTACTGGAATATCTTCGTAGGACAGTTGGTTTACACCTCTAAATACTTGTGCTTTCACCTTTTTTCATCTGCGATCAATGCTTATAGATCTACCATCTCTTGTACCATTTGAAAATTTATTAAATGGAATTAAATGGAATTTTGTTTTACTAATGGAAAATCAACGGTTTTAAGACCTACTTTGGTTTATCCTGATTTCTCAATTTTTCTCAAATAACACCTGTGATTGATACTTATATGTTTTGACATGGAATTCACATGCGTTTGGCATAACTATACTTATAAATATAGATTTTTTTTAGAATTACTTTTACTGTAAATTTTGTTTAAATTCACTAGTTGATTTTACGTAAAAATACAAAATTGTAATCTTCTTAACTTGATATTTTTTCAATTTATTTGAAAAATAAATCAAATATTACTCCTACAAATAAATAGTATAAATACTTAAAATAAATAATTTTTGAGGAATTTTAATTTTTAAATTACGTAAAAGCACAGATTAAAAATATATGTCTTAAATTTTGTCCAAGATAGGTAATTAAGTAGATTACCAGAGAAGTATAGATATTTAATTTTATTGGAAGTATTTAAAGCTTTTCTCAAGATTAATCATTTGTATTTAAATGCATTGCATCTCTTTCTCTAGTGTATTAAATTACTGTTCAGGCATGAATCTAATACATTTAAATACTTGGTAGGCCAAAACAGAAAAATTAGAAAAAATACTCACGACAAAATATCCGGATGCACTAAATAAAACTCAGTATCAGTGATTTGAGAGTCTTAAAGTAAAAATTTATTATGCGTACTGCCACTTCTATTTTTGTCACAATTTTCATGTTCGGTTCTCTAGCTTTCAATGCTGTTTCCACTTCCGCACAGGCAATTGAACAATCATTTATACCTAGCGACAACCAAGAATTGATAGCCAATAGAGATTCAACAAGGCCCAGTAAAGGTACACCTTACAGAGGTAGTGGGCGTAGAAAGTTTATGTAGTATTTCATTGATTTATATTTAAGCACCTGAAAAAATAATTCTATCTGATTACAAGATTTACAGTTAAAATTTTAACCGTAACGACATTTGGCCTTATTGTTAGATATATTACTTTTGTGATTTTCGGCAATTATATATAACAACTCAATCTATCTAAATTTAAATGATTTAGTTATGATGTATTTGTTGTTGATTATGTATATGAGTTTTAGAAATTTTTACAGAAGACTATTGAAACTTATTTGGTAATACTGTAATCAGTAATTATTAATTGAAAATACCAATCTACTTTAATGAAATATTGCAGCAATAATTTATTTGCAGCAATATTTTTATTTGCACATATAAAGACGCGACATTTCGCGTCTTTAACTATTTGAAAATATTTGAAAAATATTAGGTTGACATCAAAATCAAACTGGTTTGCGAGCAATCAAATACTTACTCATTAAATGAACTTGGGTATCAACACTTTCAAAACCAGCTTTATGCAGACGTTCCATTAAATCATCAGTCATATAGTTTCTGTAGTAAGGTTCGTGAAAGGTTTCTGAAAAATTCTCCATTATTACCTGCATTTGAGGTGAATCACTCATTTGAATTGAGTCGCAGATAATAAAAGTCCCTCCTGGCTTTGTTACACGAAAAGATTCTTCTATAACTGATTGTCGAACCGGTGCTGGTAATTCATGAAACAGAAATACGGAAGTAACTGCATGGAAATAGTTATCCAAATAAGGCAACTCTTCTGCATTAGCCTGTAGTAATTGCGGTAGTTCTCCAGGAATTTGAGATAAAACCTCATTAGTTTTGCGTAGATAAGCAGGAGATAAATCCACACCAAACAAGGATGCTTCAGGTAAGGTACTGCGAATGGATTTGAGTGTCCGACCTGTTCCACAAGCAACATCTAACACTCTAATTTGCTTGGGTAATACATCGCTGAAAACTTCCAAGGAGTTCTTGAGGGGTGCGAGAACACGTCGTCTCATTGGATCCGCAGAACCACCAAACAAAATTTCGACTTGCAAATCATATAAATTTGCTGATGCATCACTCAAATAGCCATCGGCTTGGTGGTGAAAGTTTTGTGCGTAGTAGTTTGGATACCCCTTAATATCAACCTCAGGAGCAAATTCTTGATATTTTTTGTTTTTAGCACGCTCCCACATTTGGGGCATATCTATTAAGATTGCAGGATAATAACGAAAAAAGTCTTCCCAAGAATTATCAAATAATACTTCCTTGGGATATATTCCCCGTTGCGCATCTTCCCAATCAACCTCTGACAGATGATTTAGTCTTTCTTGTAACTCAAGTAAAACTTCATTTGGTATGGGTTTACTTTTTGTCTCTAGGGGAGAAACAATATCCATTAAGCGATTACTGAGAGTCTTGTGCGCCAAAGCAAATAAACTCTTACCCTGCTGAAAACTTTGGTATGTAAATTTCGTTATCGTATCGGACATAGAAAACCCAGGTTGTTAACTTTTGTTTCTTAAATTTTAAATAATTTTCACTAAGAAATCATAAGCTTCTTCATTATTTGCTTATTTTCACCATTAATACTTTATGCAAGGATATAACCGAAAAGAATAACTTTCAGACCTTTTAAGGCTATTAGGTCGATAAAAATACGTATGGCATGAGTCAGGAGCAATCGCCTTCTCTCAGTATTACTCTGGAAGTATATTAGTTTTTATTAAAAAGTTAGTATTTTGTGTTGTTCGTTACAGTTTTTTGGATATATTAATGATGGGGTAAATAAAAGCGAGCGATAACTGATTAATAAGAAAGGGCAACCCTATTGAGGAAATATATCTACCTTCTTCATAACCGTAATAGCTTGATCGAAAATAAAAACTTGGGTAAGCCCTCCAATAAACCTGTATGAGGTTGATAGAAAGAAAAGTGTAAAAGCTAGCCACCTAGCAGAGTGTAGTGTGGGTAGTATTTGGTGTTACGCCAGCAGCTTTTATCCCATCGTTAAACTTGTGTGTCCGATTGGTGATTAAAAGTTACAGATTCAGGAGAGTTGTGAGATGACTACTCAAGACAAAGCACGCGCCTTAATGATGCAGCACTATCATCAAATTAAAAACCGCCAACAATCTATGCTAGAACGTGTAGTAGAAGAAATTGGTTTACCAAAAGAAATTGCTGATTATTGGCAACCAATTCAAGGAAAAATCAGTCCTAGCGTCAGGATAAGTTGTGATCGCTCCTACGCATCAATGAGCTAATGCACTAGTATAAAAGAAAGCCACCCGTAGTAGGTGGCTTATTCATATAATTAGGTGTTACTTTGTCGCAGGGTAATAAACAATTTAAGAATAATCTTTTGTCAACCCTTGCAAATTAAACATCGTAATAGAGGGAGAACTCGTAGGGATGGGGACGAAGACGTAAAGGATTAACCTCATTATCCAGTTTGTAGGAAATCCAGTTTTCAATGAAGTCTTCAGTAAATACGCCCGATTCTGTCAAGAATTTATGATCTTTTTCCAATGCTTCTAAAGCTAGTTCTAAAGAACCTGGCGTTGAAGGAACTTTTGCGAGTTCCTCTGGAGAAAGATCGTAAATATTTTTGTCTAGGGGCTCGCCAGGATGTATCTTATTCTTGATACCATCTAAGCCAGCACATAACATTGCAGCAAATGCTAAGTAGGGGTTACAAGTTGCATCAGGACAACGGAACTCCAAGCGCTTAGCTTTAGGATTATCACCACTCAAAGGAATACGCACGGAAGCAGAACGATTACCTTGAGAGTAAGCCAAGTTAACAGGTGCTTCGTAACCTGGAACTAATCGCTTGTAAGAATTAGTGCTGGGGTTAGTAAATGCTAACAATGCTGGGGCATGCTTGAGAATACCACCGATGTAATATAAACCCATTTCGCTCATGCCGGCATATTGATTGCCAGCGAATAAGGGCTTACCATCTTTCCAAATGGATTGGTGAGTGTGCATTCCAGAACCATTATCTTGGAATACTGGTTTCGGCATGAAGGTAACAGTTTTGCCGTATTTGCGACCAACATTTTTGATGACATATTTGTAAGTCATCAACCAGTCAGCAGCTTCAATAATCTTACCGAAACGGAATCCTAGTTCGCACTGACCACCTGTTGCAACTTCGTGGTGATGTTTTTCAATCGGTACCCCACACTTTGCCATTGTCAACAGCATTTCCGAACGAATATCTTGTGAGGTATCTGTTGGAGGAACGGGGAAATAACCTTGCTTGTAACCGGGTTTATAAGCTAAGTTAGGACCTTCATCTTTACCAGAATTCCAACGACCCTCTACGGAATCTACGTAGTAGTAACCTGAATTTTCATTTTGGTCGAAGCGGACATCATCGAATATGAAAAACTCAGCTTCCGGACCAAAAAAAGCAGTGTCGCCAATTCCTGTAGAAACTAAATAATCTAATGCTTTTCGAGCAATTACTCGCGGACAACGGTTATACCACTCCCCGGTACGAGGTTCTTTAATACTACAAATTATACTTAGAGTTGGCTCTTTCATGAAGGGGTCGATCCAGGCAGTGTCAGGATCGAGTACCATTGCCATGTCAGATTCATTGATAGCTTTCCAACCCCGAATACTTGAACCATCGAAAGGAACCCCTTCGGTAAAAGAACTTTCATCGATTTGGTCTTGATAAACCGTAAGATGCTGCCATATTCCTGGCATATCGATGAACTTCAGATCAATCATCTGAATATTTTGGTCTTGAATCATTTTCAAGACTTCTTGTGGGGTTGTCATGGTCACTCCTTAATCTGCCTATTTACAATAATCAACCGATAAATTTTAAAGCATTGCTGACCCTGCGATCTTAAAACCGAGATGGTGACACACCTGGAATATCTTATGAAGACCAAATTCAGTATTTTGTCATTTTTGTTACAGAACTCTTTATTTAAAGGTTAGATTAACCTTTTATAGAACTAACTGAAGAAGTTACTACACAAAACTCCACAGTTTATGTGTTCGGGGCAACTTTGGCATAGAATCCTAAAAGTAGGTCACATAGGTCACAGATTAATGTGCCAGAGTCTTACTTAGTTTGCTGGTGCAAATCGTGGCATATAATAGCAGCCAATTAAATAAATATCAAACTATAGATAGGAACCATAGGGAGAAAAGCGATGCGCGATGCAGTGACAAATTTGATTCAGAATTATGATATTGCAGGGCGTTATTTTGATAGAAATGCTATAGATAGCCTCAAGTCTTATTTTGAGAGCGGTACATCAAGGGTAAAAGCTGCTGCAATGATAAATTCTAATGCTGCGGCTATTGTTAAACAAGCTGGTTTGGCTTTGTTTGACGAGCTACCAGAATTAATTCGCCCTGGCGGTAATGCTTATACTACTCGCCGTTATGCAGCTTGTTTGCGAGATATGGATTATTATTTACGCTATGCTAGCTATGCGTTAGTTGCTGGAAGCATGGATGTTTTAGATGAGCGGGTGCTGCAAGGATTACGAGAAACTTATAATTCCTTGGGAGTCCCTATTGGACCTACAGTTCGTGGAATCCAAATCATGAAAGATATAGCCAAGGAGCAAGTAGCAGAAGCTGGTATTAGCGATACTAGTTTTGTTGATGAGCCATTTGATTATATGACAAGAGAATTAAGCGAGAAAGATATTTAACAAGCAATGGGGTATTGGTGATTTGGTAGTTGGTATTTGGTAATTGCTAATGGGTAATTGGTAATTGCTAATTTATTAATTTATTATCTCCCCAATCCCCACGCACTTGTGCGTTAGCATTAGCGAAAGCGAAGTGTGACGTTAGTCAGAGGCTTTGCCAACGTCGTAGGCTCTAGCGGTGCGTTAGCACAGGCAGAGAAGCGGCACGCCGCAGCCCTATCCCCGATCCCCAATCCCCAAAAAATTTGACTAAGCAACGACTGGATATTTTATTAGTACAAAAAAATTTATGTTCCTCTCGCACTACCGCACAACGGTTAATTCAAGCAGGAGAGGTGTTTGTTAATAACCTACTAATTGACAAAGTGGGAACGGAAGTTGATGTTGCAGCGATAATTAAGCTTAAAGAGCGATCGCGCTACGTTTCCCGTGGTGGAGAAAAACTGGCTAAAGCTCTAGAGGAATTCCAAATTCAAGTTTCTGGACGTGTTTGTTTGGACGGTGGAATCTCCACTGGGGGTTTTACAGATTGTTTGCTTAAAGCCGGTGCAAAACGCGTTTACGGGATAGATGTGGGTTATGGACAGGTGGACTGGGGCTTACGAAATGATTCGCGGGTTGTACTACGCGAACGTACGAATTTGCGCCACCTTACAGCAGAAAATTTGTATCGGGATTTAAAACATGAAAATCCAGATAATAAAACTTTAAATGATAATGAAACTTTAGATGATAATGAAACCCTCCCCGTAGTAAAGGAGGGTTATGCTGACTTAGCTGTAGTTGATGTATCTTTTATTTCACTGACCAAGGTATTACCTGCAATTTGGTTGCTAACTCAATCACCTCGCGAAGTAGTATTGCTAGTTAAACCACAATTCGAGGTAGGAAAAAGTCGAGTTGGTAAAAAAGGTGTTGTGCGCGATCTTGACGACCAAGCAGATGCTATTTTCCAAGTCCTAGGAGCCGCACAAAAGCAAGGATGGAATTACGCCGGTTTAACTTGGTCGCCAATAACAGGTCCCAAAGGAAATATCGAGTACCTGTTATGGTTGAATGTTGATAACAAAGAGTCTGCACCAGATCTGGATGCAATTAAGAGGGTGACAAAATCTGCTTTTGCTGAACTAAAGAAAAATTAAACTGAAGAAAGCTAAACGTCGTAAACTAGGCATTCAATAGCTTCGGGGTGATTTTCGCAGTACACTTCTAGGGAGTTTTTGCGCTGAGCTGCTTGTTTCTGGTGAGATTTTTCTGCTTGCAATTCTTCAACGATATCCCAAGCTACGGCACACTCACTCGAACCATCTCCTTTCTCTTGACAGGTGGAACGAGCTTCAACAACAGCTTTCTGAATTTCTTCTGTGAGCATTGGGTTTGTAACTGTTTCCATATTATTTGCCATTACCTTAAGCTCCTCAATCGCTAAAGAATGTAATTTGAATTTGGAACGTTCCGCATTTCAAGATAACAAGAATAGAGTGTTAAATGCAAACATTTTGTTGGAGAAATTTTGTGTTTTTGAAAATTATTTTTACTTTCAATTTTTAATATTAATTGCAATAAGTAATAGTACTCATTTTTTGATATTGGAGTCAAAATTTAAGCAATAAATCAATAGTAAATCTAAAGTAAATTATAAGTTCAACAAATTTAACTCTGAATTATATCTGGGAATTTTATTAATTTAACAATTGTTCAAAATGTCAACTGCTATACTTATATTTTGCTATATTTTAAGAGTATCTTTTCAGCTAAAGTTATTAAAGACACCTGTTATATTGAGTACTTCTGTTAATCTTTAATAAATCTAAAACTCCTTAATTTTGACAAAAATCAGGCATGAATCTTGCCATGTCTTGCTTACAGATATCCAAGTGTTCGAGATTGTATGCCGAACAAAATTTATGGAAGTGCATATTTTATTTAAATAAAATATCTGAGAGCAAGTTTATATAAATACTTAAAATCATATTTAGATATTGCCTCAGTAGATTTGCTTGCAATACCAAGCACATATTTTTTTATGATTAACTAATATAAACTGATATTTTCTATATATATTTCAAATCAAAAATCGAGTGAAATATTTTTATTTACGAGTTTCTATAACCCAGGGAAATTAAAGGTTGGAAGCGATAAATAATACGAACATTAAATATTTCTTTTTTTGTTACTTAATTCTTGTTGCAAGCGATACAGAATCGTATTTGAATCTACTTCAGAAAGAATTTCTGTAATTACTGTGCTTACACCTAATTGACCCCAGCTACAACCTTTTTCTAAATATAATTGAGCAGCTTTACCAACTACATAGGCTCCATAACCTGCGATCCCACCTTGAGTTATTGCAGTTCCTGCAAATGCTGTGAGATGCATGGGATTTTCTCCGGATGCGATCGCAGTTGCACTTTTCCCTAAACCCAACATAAAGCTGCTGGCTAACTCACTTAACAATAAACCACCGGAACTAAATAAAATGGTCTTAAGGATTTTTCCGGCTTGGTAACCAGTCATTGGTAAACCGTATAATTTTGCAAGAGCGCGAATTAAAGCTAGGTCGGTAAGAGTTCCACCCACAACATCTAAAAATGCAATCGGGTTCAAGCCAACAGCTAAAGCTTTGTATCTAGCAAATCGCCAAATTAAATCTTCTGCTTGGGCTTCGCGCAGGTCAACACTTTTAGAAGCAATTGATTCTTCAGCAGTTTTTGCTTGTACTAATGCATTGAGTGCCAGTAGCGATCGCCCCTCCCGGTTAAGAATTTTGAGAATAGTTTCCTTTAACTGTTCGATTTGAGGAGGTGGAGTTTCCCATTCATAATTTACAGTACCGTCAGGATATTCAACTCTTACTTCTAAAGGTGTTGGCTCAGCTGCAACCATAACAATTTCATCTGGTTGCAAAGGTTTTTCCTGTAAGATGACTGCACCTAATTGTTGTAAATTGTTGTAGATATCTGCTTGATCTGTATCTGGATACAAATCAATTTTGTTGAAAACTAAGATTAATGGCTTTTGTGCTTGTCGTAATTCGGATAGTGCTTTATATTCCGTTCTTGTAATATCCCCAGAAACTACAAATAAAATTAAATCAGCTTGGTGAGCAATATCTCGCGCCATTTGAGCCCGTACTTCTCCAGCAATTTCATCTAAGCCAGGAGTATCAATTAATTCAACTTGAACTTTCCCTCCCGGTTGCCAACGTATGGAACGAGGATACTGAGTAACACCATGAAGAGGACCTGTTTGAAGCACTTTTTGCCCAAACAAAGCATTTATAACTGCAGACTTACCACGACTTACTAATCCAAAAGCAGCAATACAAATTACGTTATTATCTAATTTGTTCAGGGTAGAAGTTAAAGACTCCAGTTCTGGTTTAACCAAACCTGCTAACTGCGGATTAGATGATAAGTGTCCGGGCTTGCGAAAATTACCATACCAAGATATTGCTTGTCTGAGACTAGCACGAGCACGGTTTAAATGAGTTTCTTGCTGATTTCTAGACACGAGGAGAAAAAGTTAAAGTCAAAGGTGTATATTATTTGATTTTAAATTTTATATTGGGGAAGAAGATAATAACGGGAAATTAAAGTATTCCTGGGCTTGGGCTAATTGTTGATTTTTCTCTTTCTCTGCTCGATGACACTTGCAGAAACACCATAATACTCAGCTGCTTGAGACATATTTAGTCGTAGTAGATATTCTGTTCCTAATTCCATTGGTGATTCTGGCTTTGAAGGAGTAATTTTCAAAGCACGCATGATTTCTGCTGCAACAGCTTTTGCAAGTAGGGGGGGAACAGAATTTCCTACCTGGCGAAAACCATGCCATTTTGTTACATGAAAACGAAACCAGTCCGGATAAGAATGTAGTCTTGCGGCTTCTCGAACGGTAATACATCTTCCAGTAATGGGATGAATCGGACGAGGAGAGGTAAAAGCACCCCTATTTCTGGCGGTTCCAGCCCTTAGAGTATTGGAAATGCCATTTTTATCAAGTTTACGAAAATGGCTAATGGGTTCTGTTTTCCCCGGTAAAGTCTCTTGAAATCTTTTAATTGACAATTCAGAATGTTTTGTACGAATACTTGAGGTCAAGATTTGTGCATCAAATACACGCCCATAAGAATAGTCTTCTTTCCAAAATAAAAACCCCCGTAACTTACTGCTGTAATTACTCGGTTTACCATAACCGGAGTTTTCTCCAGAGATTTTTGTCCAATCCTTATCTAATAACTCTGGATGTTCCTCAACTTCTGGTAAATCGCCAATAGCATCCCATACCGTAGGAGTTGGAATTAAATGGGGTAAATCTACAATATATTTTGATTTACTAGTATTAGCGGGCTTAGTAATTGGTTCGGGATATTTGGGTAAAGATAAATCTTGGCGAGATCCTAACAAAAATAACCTGGCTCTACTTTGAGGTACACCGTAATTGGCTGCATTAAGTACGCGATATTTGCTTTCTACTTGATAACCTTTAATCTTAAATAATTCTATAATTTCCGAAAGAAATTTTTTGTGTTTTCCAATAGTCAAACCGGGTACATTTTCAAATACAAAATACTTTGGTTTTAGTTCTAAAACTAAGCGCAGATAGTGAAATACTAATTTATTCCGGGGATCGTCTAAAGCACGTTTACCAATAGTTGAAAATCCTTGACAAGGAGAGCCACCAAATACCACATCTACTTCTCGATCACCAATTTGAGATTTATTTCTGATGTCTTTGCCAGTTAGATGTTCGACACCATGACATAAAATAGACCAGAAGGGAAAGTTAAATTCATGAACTGCACAATGAATTGGGTCTAACTCCACCGCTGCAAGTACGTCAAAACCTGCTTGCTCAAAACCAAGGCTCATACCGCCCGCACCAGCAAATAGATCCACTGCTATGGGTCTTTCTTGAATATTCATTTTATGTTTCAAACTATCCCACAGCCTAGAATACACATTATTCTTGCTTGGTTAGTCTTATCAATTTGTTTTTTTAACAAAAACAATAGTTGCGTGCGTATTTCTGGAGGTTATCAAGTATTTTTGGAGTAACCTGAGGTTGATTTTGTCTGTCCCCATTCACAATTGATACTAAGTTCGGGTTAATTACCCCTTTTTAGAATGAGAGAGGGAAGTGTGGGAGGTGTGGGAAGTGTGGGGTGAAATCCCAAAAAATATAAAGAGGTTTTAAAAATCGGATTTGGTATGAGGGCGTGAAAAAAAATAAGGAAAGGTATCCCTTTCCCCTACAAAAGCTATATTAATTTATGTTCTAGAAAAGCAAAAAACTTGGAGATTGCGCTAGTGAATAAAATCCGTAGAGGTATTTCGAGCGAGACATTACATTCTGTAACTATCTCTTCAAAGTACCAAAAAATTCGATTCACAAAGGGTCCATACATCTTCTATGGATCTTGCTTACTGAAGTTATAAACTAAACATCTCTACTTTTTTCTACTAGTAAGTTACATCTGCAGGAAGCAACCAGGTATTTTCAAGTAAAGTATGTTCTCAGTAGCTTGGTATATTTTCTTTTGTTTTAAAATCGCTACTCACTCATGACACTATCTTTGGTAACGGGTAGAGTCGAGCAGGATGGGAAGGATAATTTTTTACAGAACCTTGTAACACTTTCTCATAAGCAGCTTCATAACCATCCACCATTTGGGTAATGGTAAAGTTATTTTTTACATATTCTCGGCATGTTTTACGATCCAATTCTAAAGCTGCTGGGATCATCTCTGCCATCTCATCATAGGTTTGACAAACAAAACCTGATTTTCCATGAGCTATAACTTCAGGTACTGAACCCATTTTTATACCAATTACTGGTGTACCAGTAGCCATTGATTCAATCATTACTAAGCCAAAAGGTTCGTCCCAAGTAATAGGAAAAAGAGTGGCGGATGCATTACCAAGCAAATCTGCTTTCTCAGCATGATTGACTTCACCTAGAAACTCAATTTGCCGGTTATCAATCAGAGGTGCAATCTCTCGTTCAAAGAATTTGACGTCTACTACATCAACTTTTCCTGCCATTTTTAATCGCCAACCTGTTTTCTTGGCAATTGCAATCGCATGTTGTGGTCCTTTTTCTGGGGAGAAACGTCCTAAAAACGCCAGGTAAGGTGGATCTTGAGGTTTGGGATAGTAAGAGTAATTGCCAATATCAATGCCGTTATAAACAGTCTTAACATAATTAAGATCTATTTGACGTTGTGCATCACTAATACTGATATAAGGTTGCGTTGAGTGATAACCAAATATTTCGCCACTGTCCCGGCTAAACCGACCATGTAGAGTATGTACTGTTGGTGTTGAGACTACCTCAGCTAAAGGTAATGCCCAAACTCCCACATGGGAATGAATTATGTCGAATTCCGTAGCTCGCTGATAAGCTTGGCTAGGCGCTAGTACTTCGTACAAAGGTCGTTCTTGAATTTTTGAATCCAAGCGTAATGCACGAGGATAAACAGCTTCTAGAGATGCCAATGTTTGCGAATCACCTGAAGCAAACAAGGTAACTTCATGACCTCGACGCACAAGTTCATCAGTCAAACGACCCACTACAAGCTCAATTCCTCCATAAGTAGGAGGCGGAACTCTTTCCCACAACGGGGCAATCTGAGCAATTTTCATAAGTTGTTTTGGTTCAGAAGTTAAATTCTTCATTGGACAAGGGGTTAAATAACCAAGGAAGTCAAATTTTAAGAATTTGTTTTCCTAAAGTTTGAGATAACCAGAAACTGCCACTAAATTAAGCAAATTTAGTTAGTGTTAACCCTTTGCACGCACCTCCAAATTAAAGCTTTTATAGAACTATAGTTCAGCTTTTACATCACTAACTATGTTTTTTGCTTTTGACCACGACATCTATAATTAGGTTTATATGAAAATTATGTATTTGTCAACATTAAGTAGATATAGGTGTAAGTAATAATAACTTTTTATCATCTTTTTGCGGGAGATTTAAATATTGAAGTTCTGAAAATTTGGCAATCTCAAAAAATATCCTATCTAATTACAAATAAATATTTTGTTGATTTATTTTCAAATATTTAAATTATTTTCTTGACTTAATTTAATTAATCAGCCACTTATAATTAAGCAATAAAAGGTCTTAATATTTACTAATTAATATTAGTGACATAATTGATTATGTATAGCCTTATTCATATAAAGAATTTATATAAATCTTCAATAAATAAGCTTATATCTATAAGTTTAGCATTTGAAATTATTTAACTCTTACCCTGCGAAAAGAATCAATCTTCAGCAATAAAGCTCTTTATATAAATTTATATTTTCCGAATTAAGTTTTATTTAAATAATTTATAATATTTTTTATTGTAATTTAGGTTAGATTTTCTTACTTTAAACAAGATGTACATGCTACTATTTAAATCCTACCAATGAAACGATAATGAATATCTATATAGTTAATTGTGATTGTTCTTAGGTATAACGAAGACTTAAATAATTTTTTAGAACAGTAAAAATATATCCCATTAATAAGTATGAATAAAAGTCGTAAAATATTATTTTATATCCTGTAAAACCTAATATTTTCTTCATCTTAAGCGATCCCAATCTATAAATAAAAATATTTGAGAAAACAAAAATTACTACTACGAATAGAAGAAAGTATTGCTTTAGTACTTAGCAGAAGCTTGCAATAGCTATTACATCTTCTAAAAAAGATAAAGATAACAGTTTTTAGGGATATTACGTCACTTTTGTGTAAGCACCAAGTAAAACTTGTCTGGCTAAAAATAACTCATCATGATTACTAAGTAATGACGAACCGCAAGCTATGTGGAGTTCAAATCTTCAACCTGTTCTGAAATATGAGTAAATTAAGAAATTGAAGTAGATCTACCAATAAATTAATTCTTGCTTGAGAGAAGGTATCTGGGTAAAGTTATATTTTAATTATTAAAATTAGAAAAGAAGCGCAAATTAATGCCTTAAGATGCTTACATAGTTTACTAGAAAATTATCTTCACCCGTGCAAGCCAAATAACTTGCAAGATATCGTTGAGTTTTATACTGCTTGTCAAGAATGTTTAGATTTGTCCTTGACATATTAAACGGTGGGTAAAATTGAAGAAATAAACTGTGTAAAGAAATTCAGGCTTGTGTTGCAGTTGGGAATTTTGGTTTTGTTCTAACGCTCACAATAATTTGCACCTCAGCAATATAAAGCTTGCAAGGATAATCACTGTGCTAGAAGCACAAGAATAAATTTTAGTGTATCTTAGTTCATACTTAGCTACTTAAAATGGTGAATTTAGTTAAGTATTTTCACCTCTTTGCCGGTATCAATATCTATCATTACTTGGGTACATATCGCTTCAAGTGCAGTTATTCTGAATTTGGATGCGAACATTGAACAAGAAAATACTTACATTAATAATCACTACTGAGTAGTTAAACTTGCCAGTAAAATGAATGATTCATTCTTAGTTTTTTGTGTGGTGTATAGTGAGTAAAAATTAAGTCTTATGCATGAGATTGATTACTTCATTGTTGCAATTTACTTGCTTGCCATAATTGCATTTGGTATTTTTTTAGAGAAAAAAGCATCAACTGGTATAGAATCTTACTTTTTGGGCAATCGTAATTTGCCTTGGTGGGTTTTAGGAGCTTCGGGAATGGCTTCTAATACTGATTTAGCAGGGACAATGGTGATTGCAGCTTTAATTTATGCCTTGGGAACTCAGGGATTTTTTATTGAAATCCGAGGTGGAGTAGTTCTAATCATGGCAATTTTGATGGTCTTTATGGGGAAGTGGAACCGTAGAGCAAAAGTAATGACCCTAGCCGAATGGATGCGCTTACGATTCGGAACGGGAAGAGAAGGTAATACAGCCAGAATTATCAGCGCGGTAGCGAATATCATATTTTCTATTGGTGCGATGAGTTACTTTGCTGTAGCCGGGGGAAAATTTTTAGGTCAATTCCTTACTGTAGATGACCATACAGCATCAATACTACTCATTGGGATGGCACTGGTATATACGGTAGCCAGTGGTTTTTATGGAGTAGTCTGGACTGATGTTTTTCAGGGAATATTGATTTTTCTGGCAATTATTTATGTTTGTGGGATCGCTTTACATACTGCAACTATTCCAGAAACTTTTTCTGTATCTATCCCTAATGGCACAGGTTTTGAATTATACAATTGGAATTTTTCTGATTGGAGCAGTATATCTCCGTCATTTACCCTTGATTTACCAGGAAATTACGCCATTTTTAACTTATTTGGTGGAGTAATCTTTTTCTACGTGGTGAAGGTTTTTATGGAAGGCTTTGGTGGTGCTGGTGGTTATATGATCCAACGCTATTTTGCCGCCAAAAGCGACAGAGAAGCCGGTTTATTATCTCTTTTTTGGATTTTCTTACTATCATTTCGTTGGCCTTTGGTAACAGCTTTTGCAATGTTGGGCATTCATTATGGGGCCACCAAAGAAGTGATTTCCGATCCAGAATTAATTTTACCAACTGTAATTGGTGAATACGTTCCCACTGGTGCCAGAGGACTACTGATAGCTTGCTTTATTGCTGCAGCTATGTCTACCTTTGACTCTATTATTAACGCCAGTGCAGCTTATTGGGTCAAAGATATTTATCAAGCCTATCTCAAACCCCAAGCCTCAGAAAGTCAGTTAGTTGCGCAAGGTCGTCTTGCATCTATTCTTATAGTTCTGCTGGGATTGTTATTTAGTTTCAATATCACTAGTATCAATGATATTTGGGGATGGCTTACCTTGGGTCTTGGTGCAGGTTTATCCGTACCATTAGTATTGCGCTGGTATTGGTGGCGTTTTAATGGTTATGGTTTTGCTATAGGCACAATTGCTGGCATGCTAGCTGCAATTATTACGAAGTTAATGATAGAACCTAGCTTAAGCGAACCACAATTTAAAGAGTATGCTTTATTTCTAGTTCCCAGTATCTGTTCTTTTGTTGGTTGTATTTTAGCCACAGTTCTAACAGAACCAACTGAATGGGAGACAACGAGCAACTTTTATTTAACTACCAGACCATTCGGATTTTGGGATGAAGTACGCGAACAACTTCCTAATAATATCCAAGCAAAAATCAAACAAGAGAATCAACGAGATATTTTAGCTACTTTCGTCGCTATACCTTGGCAACTAACTTTATTTATGACGGGAATAGCTTTTATGATGAAACGTTGGGATACCTTTGGTTTTTTGCTATTAGGCTTTATAGTCTTATCCATAGCTTTATACTTTACCTGGTTTAGATATTTATCTAAAGAGGTAAAAATAGAAAACAATCTCCAAAATAGCGATAAAATTTCCAAAAATCAATAGAATCAGAATGTAGGATGAGTAATGAGATTGAAAATATATTCCCACTTAGAACATAATATTTTGTGAACACGTAATTGAATTGAATGGTTTCAAAAACAGTAACAGATAGTTGGCAAATTCTCGGTTAGACATATAGTATATGCAACTCAAGTCTCCTCACACAATTAAGTAAACTGTGGATTTAGCTGATAGAATCCGCAGTTTTATTTTATTTTCTCCTTGGCTGACAACTAAAAATTCTTTAAGATAAATATTAAAACTAGGCATTTTCAAATAAATTCGCAATTTTATCCACTAAATTTAAGGTTATTAAGTACTAACTATTTATGACATAAATTTCCCAGATTAATTTATATATACATGAAAACGGGGGAAAACTAAGAATGCTTATTTTTCAAGGAAAATTGTATTAACACAATTGTTACAATTCTATTTTGCTAGTATGATTGTATATAGTTAAGCTCCTCACACCACACTTAAAGCTGTGAAACTTATAGTTTCACAGCTTTTTATTTTTCATACATATCAAAACTCTAAACTTATTAATAACAAGTAATGTCAACCCCCTTCGGGGGAATTCAAAATATGGCTAAACATCACGCAGCGCTACCTACGGATCCGGTACGCTATCGCGCTTGCGCTAACAAAATTCAAAATTATTATCCCATCGATAAATCGAGGGGCTTGAAATAAGGAAAATATATTTTTTCTTTCCACGGATAAATCCGGGGCTTGTATCCAGTCTATTTTTTGGTCATGATTTGCTGATAATAATATTTATATAGGTTACAATTAATTACTTTTTATTGTGAACAGAGAAAAGTAAAAATCTATTAACAAAAATTGTAACTGATTCGTGAAACTTAGATAAATTGCTCCTAATTATAGGAATCCTATTTGAGTTGCGAACAGATAAATTCTGTAAAATGCAACAGGCGCAACACTGAAGCCTTTTGTCATAGGTGCTGTTCAGGTTCTGTCGCATCTCTACAATATTGATTTTTATAAACGATTTAGGACGACTATATCTGAAGCTTTTTTTATTTTCTTGTGGGATCGAAGGCTTGGTTTTCCATGTAGTAATTTATGGCGCGAATTTTACTGGGTTTTGACCTATGGAAGAATTCAAGGGCCAAGAGTATAATTCTCTCGATAACAGACTTTCAGCTTCTGAACTGTACCTCACTTACTTACAATCCGCTATAGGTAATTCTGTAATGGATATACTAACTTTTATTTCTAGAAGAATGACGAGTGATTGAATTAGGTATTGGTGTAATTAAGTTCATTAGATTACGGTTTAATCTAAATATTTTTAAGTAAAGTATGATGTCCTTAGGCTGACGTTTAATATTAGATATGGATATTTGGAAAAATTTAAAGTGTCTAGGTTTTAGTAATGAGTTTATAAATATATTCACAGGTATTATGTCAGGTGATATTTTGTCATTAAATAAGAATTGGTGGTGTGTGAATTATTGATTTATTATACCTATCTGCTCTTGTAGATCTGTTTATTAACTAAGATTTACATAAACTATCTATAGAAATTTATGAAAATTTAGATACATTCTATATTTCAAAGTTAAATAAGCATTACTCTAACTATATTTGGTGTGATATTTTTAAATAAAGAGCTAACAGCAAAATTGGCGAATAAATTATAATAAATACTCTCAGCACTTTCAGACACAATGGGAGTATGGGTGTATTTTATGCCATATTTCGCTAGCTTTCTTTGATAGAAGTCTAAGAGCAAAATAATTTCTTGGGCTATATCTGCTTGAGAAATATTTCCTAATTAATCAGCTTGGGCTTTGGTATTTAAACTTACACCAAAGGAGACTGGATATGGGTCGTCTACTATACGAGGAATCCGTTTCATACAAAGGATATCTCATCATTCCTTTTGTTTTCGGTAAAGCCGATAAATACGATATTTTTTCCTACAAATTACTATCGGCTGTTGGTTATAATAGTCAATTTCATAAGGTAGAGAATCCTGCGACTATCTACGGTAGTAACATTGAGAATATAATTAAGATAGCTAAGGAGCATCTCGATCTGCATTCCGATTTAGTCGCTTATAGTGATGCTTTTAAGCTTCGCTATACATATCGGAATAATTTGATTATTGTCTTTAATCAAGGTGGTAAATATTTTTACGACCACTACCCGTCAGATTCGTTAAATAATATTGCAGCGCCAAAATTATTTAGATCTGAATATGAGTGTTTGCAGTGGATTAAAGAGGGATTGGATCGTTTAAACATCAGAAAAAAGATCCAGAGTTGTACTAATCAATAAATTTTTAGATCTCAATATTCCGATTTATTTCGCAATTCTCAGACTAATTGTATCGGTGAGATCTTTACCAAGAGTTTAAAAATAGGTTAACTAATCACAAGTAGTGATTTTGAGGCGGGTACCTTACCCGTTTTTTTTATTCTTTCTTATTAATGTGTAGAACTACGTAGCTATGTTAGGACATTGATGAGTTCTAAAACCAAATCCGATTCTTAAAACCCCTTTATATTTTTTGGGATTTCCCCCCACACTTCCCACACCTCCCACACTTCCCTCTCTCATTCTAAAAAGGGGTAATTAACCCGGATTTAGTATAAAACCTATGTCCTCGCTTAGCCTGCGGCTTTGGAGTCCGCAAGGTGAAGTTAGTCAGAGCTGAGCCTCTAGCTGCGCTACCTATGGATCTGCTAATGACTTGCACGTAGCGCTATATCTATCCAGCCTATAAACTCTTGTAGGATTTCTATTCTATGCTCCCCCAAACACAAACTAATTTCTAAAAAATGGGCAATCAAGACGCTCTTAGTATTATTTTATTCTGGGGCAATCACCAATCGAGTTAAGTAACTCAATCTCCCAGCTACCAACACAAATCAAATTCAAAATAATAATTAAATTTAAATTTGAAATAAAAATCAACAATAGCAAAAATCAAACTAGGGAAGCCAAAAATTAGGTAACACTGATTTACCCACCTCGCGCACAGTTTGATTAATTCGTCTGGCGACTTGAATATGTCCTTCGTCTTCTTCCACTGGTAAAATGTTAGCCGGCACTCCTTCTTGTAAATACTCGATCGCTAGGTTTGCAGCTTCTAAACCGGTAACATAAGCTTTTTCCTGGGACCAAGAACCATGACGATTAATAATCCAATCACCACTCATAAATAAGTTAGAAAAACTAGTTTTAGCTGGAAGCATATGACTATAACTACCAGGAGCAAAATGAGTAACTGCTTGTGGTAAACGAATAACACTACTGTCAATAACTTTTGCTTCCCTGAAAGCAGGAACACATGTTGTTAAATAATTATGAACTATTGAAATAATTTCTTTATCTTCCAAGGCAATGAATTGATTGGCGTGGTAAAAATCTACTTCTACAACTGTCTCTGGTTCATCTTTATATTCATCATGCAAAGCATTTAAATCAAAAAATGTCCATCCGGTAGTGGAATCAAAACCAAAACAAGCATTGGAAGGACGGGGAATATTAATTTTGCGATCGAACCACAGACGAGTTGCTAAAACATCTATTCCCCCTAAATTACTTAAATTCCGAAATTCTGCTCGGCTTTGCAAAACGGGACTACCCGAGACAATTTTTTTCATCCCATTAATACCAACTGCGAAAATCGCTGCATCCGCAGTAAAAACTTCATCACCACAGACAACACCTGTGATTTGGTTGTTACTATCGCTGATTAAATCGGTAACTCGTCGATTTGTTAGGATTTTTCCTCCGGCTTGTTCAATTTTTTCTGTCCAAGGACGGAAGATTTTTTCCCCAACAGTTCCTCTACACCAAACAACATCAAAATCTGCTTGATGAGCAAGGATAAAAAAGTAAAGCATTCCCAAAGTAGCTGCTGCGGAACATTGTTCTCCTGGTGCGAATAAACCGACCAGCAACATAGGTTCAAAAGATTCTTTATATAGTCTTTGCGACACACCAAATTGTTTGAATAATTCCCTTGCTGTAACAAAGTCATAACGTCGCCATGCCGCATCTGAATTATCAAAATCAATAACAGCGTAAAGTAAAGGTAGAGCGCTAAGACGATCAACTAAGGGCAAACGTTGGAATTGGGTGTATACAAAAGTTCCAAGAGGTGTTGGTAACCGAGGTAAATCCTGAAAAATAGGTGATTCTGCTTCTAAACCGATGGGAGAATATTGTGAAGAACGAGTCCAAGTAGTGAAAGGGTTAATTCCCAATTCGTTAATTAAAGCGAAAATATTTCTGTAGGGATACCAAAAACCATGAATCCCCGCTTCTGTCGAACGTCCACCCTTAGTTTTCCAACCTGCTACTAACCCGCCAGGGTAGGAACCTGCTTCCAGAAGTGTTACTTGATAACCCTGTTTTGCTAAGTGGTAGGTTGCCCCTAATCCAGCCCAACCAGCACCAACAACAACAATTTTTTTTTGCCGTAACGCTTCTGACATTTCTGCCTCCTGATTTTGTTTGTTGTTAGTTGCAGCAAAGACTATATCATCTGTATTATTACACTCCTCATATACTTTTTATACCTTTTATTCCCTATGTTGTGACTTTTTGAGATTAAGCAGTATATCAACCAAGCATAAGAATCGCTTGGTTGAAATGCTTAAATTACCGATAATAAACTAATATTCCTCCTCAATTAAACGCTTGCCGATATACCAAGAAACAACCCTATCTTTACGCCACTGATAGCCGTACCATGCAGTATGTTTCTTACCTGATGGCTTTTTACACCAACAGTACTTATTACTACATTCAAATGCCTCAAGCTGGTACGCAAATTTACCAACCCGCTTAATCTCTAAAACCTCTCGTCTTGGCTTTGTAGGGATATCAAATTCTTCCTCCAATTCTCTTTTAGCGATTTGCGTTCCTAACCAAGATAGAAGAGCCCTTTGCTGCGGTAATGGTAATTTTGAGATGTGCTGCTTGAGCTCGAAATTTTCTGTGATAATATTCATCGACTCAAGTGTTTAAACTATATTCAATCTTTCATCGTACTATTTGAATTTTCTTCGTCATTCTGACTATAAGTTATTTAAAACACCAATATTGGTAAGTAGGTTTGCTTGATAAATAGTCATAGGACTTACCCAGTATTGGTTGAATACACTGTGTTGAGACTAACGTTAAGCAATCGTCAATTGATATTGCGATCGCCCTTAAAAGCTCCAAAAATCGTGAGTACGCTTGGAGAGTAATCCATAAGATATTTTTATATGCAAAAAGAAAAATAGACTCGGTCTGATATCGAGTAAAAAAATCATACATAGTAGACCCTAAAGAAAAATTCACAATTCAAAAGCGAAAATATACTTTCAAATAAAAATTGAAAACATACGCATAAGAAGCAAACTATGTTGTAGGTAAATACATTATTCGGCGAAATACCTACAAAGTCTATCTGCTAATTTCTTGCTTAGTTTGTACTGCTGGTAGAAAGGAAATGATTTTTCCCAAAACTAAGTATTTGATGTAGGGCGTTTCATTACACCCAATAAAGACATTCTCACCCTGGTCAAGTAGATAGAAAATTTCCATGAAAACGTAAGTAGCAAAACACTTTGCTCTTATCTAATTGCTAGCACACTTCAAATTTATAGTATGTCTGGGGTAGAAAAGATTCAGAAATAGAATTTACTACGGCTTAAGGTGTATTTGCAATAGAGCTGGATAATAGATGCATGCCTAATATAGAAAATAACTTTACGAATGCGTTTGTTGTCAATGCGACTGAAAACGATCAAAAATAACTTATTTTCACTTAGGAAGTAGCTATGGGGGAAGATGCAAACAAAAACTCAAGACTCAAAGCATAGCATGCATTAACGCTTTTTATAACAAAATATTTTACGCGGTCGATATTTTATTCATTTTACATACTACTTTCTTTATCAAATTTGACTGTTCTTAAGAAATATGTGCTGTAATATTTTTATCGCACAAGTTTTTGTTGCAAAAGTTATGTTCTAAAAATTTATGTTCTAAAAATTTATGTTCTAAAAATTTAAAACGTGCTCTAATTTCATAGAATTTATTTAAAAGTAATCTATTTAATAAATTAATCTGTCTATTTGATTAATTTATTTAAAGAAACCAAAGAGCTTAACCTAAATTTGTAGAAATAAGTAATTGGCTCAGGACATTAATGAATCCTGAGACATATAAGTAAATATTAAAATTTTGCTGTGCTTACACTCCAAAAAACCTCTCGTTTCTTGTAGCTGGACTTTAACATCCTATGGGCATGGTCTTTTTTCATTGTACACAGCACTATAATAAGAGCCTCTTATCTCTTATTATTAGGATCGAAATCGATCTAGTGATAAGTTTGTAGAGGCTCTATCTGTAGCACTAATGATTAGTATACTTTGTTACGCTTAAGCATTTTAGTGAAGAAGTAAAAGAAATAAGAGTATTTTTAGTTACATATCATTATGTAATAATAACCTTGTGTAAATCTAGCCTTCAATTGTTACACGTCCAGCAGCTTTAGCAACGCAGGTTAGAACAAAATCATTTTCACAATCAGAATCTTCTTCATAAACAACTTCTCCAGACACTTTATGTAACTTGCATTGACCGCAAGCTCCCATCTGACATCCATAGGGTAATCTAATACCTTCCCTTTGAGCCGCTTCTAAAATAGTTTCTTCTGGTTCGCAAATTACTTCCTTTTGAGATTTAGTAAAAACTACAACATCAGTATTTGAGGAAGTGGCAGCTATATGGGTATCTTGCGGAGAAAATTCCGATTGTCTATGGATTTCTGGTTTTGGTGATGGTAAAGATTTTCTTCGTTTGTTGGAGCCAAAACTTTCTTCATGGTAGGAAGACATCGGGAATCTCATTCCTTCAAGGGTTGTTTTCACACCATTTCTAAATCCATCAGAACCACAAACATACACAAGACGTTCTTTGAAATCGGGTGCGATCGCTTGTAGCATTAAATTATTTAGCCTACCGCTATAACCCGACCAAGTTGGATGATGAGTACCAGTTAAAGTAATAGCTAATTTAAAATTCGGGTACCTTGACGCCATCAACTCTAATTCTTGGCGGAAAATAATATCCCTTACTGTTTTCGCACTATGAACAAATATAACATCAGCATCTGGTTTTACATCACATAACCATCGAGACATCGACATCATTGGTGTGATACCACTACCAGCAGAGATAAACAAAAATTTTTCGTTGGGATGTTCAAAACAAGTAAACTTACCCATTGGTGGGCTGATTTTTACTAAGGAACCAACCTTGAAGTTATCGTGTAACCAGTTAGAAACCAAACCAGGGGGAATATTAGATACCTCTGAAGTTGAGGGAACCCGCTTAACAGTTATTTCCAAAGCATGGGGACGTGAAGGACTAGAAGAAATTGAGTAAGAACGTTTTACTTGCTGACCGTTAATTTCTAAATCTAGGGTGACAAACTGACCGGGTTTGTAGTCATCAAATACCGTAGATTGAGAAGAAACTAAGCGAAATGTTTTTACATCATGGGTTTCATCTATGATTTGAGAACAACGAAATATAGGTTGAACTTCACTACCAATAGTTACTTGTTTGGGACTACTGGTTTCTTGTGGTTTTAGGAACCAGTAAGGTTTCGATTCATCGTTGATTTCTTCAAATAAAAGAATAAAATCGCCAATTCGGATCGCATCACCGGCTTTTAAAGAATATTCTTGGTTGAATTCAACTTCTTGATTATTGATGCGAGAACCATCGGTACTAGCCAGATCGATAAAGCAGTGATTTCCCTGATGAGCCAGGATAATACCATGGACCCGACTGATTTCTGGACTGTTGAGAATTAAGTCACAACTGGGATGTCTTCCAATTACACATCGTTGTAAGATTTCTGTTTTTGAGGAAAATATTTTTTCTTCTAAGGCTCCGGTTAAATGATTAAAAGCTGTAATTTTCATAATTATTTGAACTCCAGTTGGATTGACAAGCGCAAGGGGGTTTTGATTGATTGGGAGCTATTCGTTATTTTTAAGACTCAAACCTGAGATTTGGGCTACTTTTGGCTGCTATTAGTTATTTTTCGGAGGGCGTCGTTTCGCTCTGATTTCTGTTTTTGCTGGGGTTGCTTGTACCTTTTTGGGCGAGTCTGAAAGTTTTTTGGGTCTTAGGACTGTTGTTACTTGCTGGGAAGGTACCGGATAAACAGTCGATGGTTCTTCTTGAGTTAGATTGGACAATACACTGTAGTGTTCATCATCATTTAACGCTAGTTGCTGACGTAACTCTCTAAGAACTTCAAAGGTGTTTTGAGGAGTTATATTTCCTTGGGTCAAAGTTTCCCGCAATATTTCTTTATAGACTTGCAAGCGGTCTCGACGTTGAAATTGAGGTAAAACAGCAGTCAGGATAAATAATTCATTGGATGTCAGGTCATCAAGAGAACGACCTTTTAAAAAGCGGGAAATATCAATTGGTAATTTTTTGAGTTGACGACGAAAACTGTAAATTAGAGTATCTCTTTGGTACTGCTCAGAACTACGTCCCCAAGTTTTAGCCAACCACAAAGTACTAACTAGGATTACAAAGCCGTTAAATACTAAGTTCACTTCGGAAGGAAAGCGTAGAAGTTCCGGACGACCACCATAGATGAAAAAAGCATTGAAAGCGATGAAGGTGCAAATAGAAAGAGATCTGTGCAATACTTGCTCGGAACTTATGTTAGGATGACGTCTTCTAAGATGAGCACGATATACTTTCTCTAATTTGCTGCACAGCAAATAAACGGCGATGACAAAGAATCCTAAAGTTAAAGGAACTGCAAGGATTTTAGGTATATTAATTGCCCGCTCGAATATATAGAAACCTGGGTCAAACAAAGTTCCTAACTGATTTTCTTCATGGGTCCAAGCACCGGAAAAATAATAATCAAAATTGCCAGCATACAATCCGTAGTAAACAAAATAACCAATAGCTAGTCCAAGATAGCCGTACTGTATAAATCTGCGCCCGGGTTTTTTTAGGTCACTCCAGTAGGAATTTTCTGCATTTATATCCATACAATTGGATTTACAAGCCACACAAGCACTTTTCTCTTTAGCTGTTTTTTTGTCTATTTCTCGACACATGGACTGGGTAATGCTTCTCGGAGGTGCAGAAGAAGCGTCGCTTCCTAATAAACCAGCAGGACCGGTAAAAACAGTTTGGACAAGTCCAAATGGACAGACGTAATGACACCAACTACGACCACCATAGAGAAAGACTATTAAGATTGCAGAGAAAATTGAAAGCAGAAACCATGAGGCTAAAGCCCATCTTGTAGAGTTAATGAATAAAATTCTAAAATTTAAACCAACAAATAAGTAAGCAAATTGTACGTACAGATGATTGCGAGTTAGCCATTTATTCTGGCTGATATCTAGTTTAGATTTCAAACCTAAAGCACGAGGGATTTGGGAGAAGAAATATAAAGGACAAATACGTCGCCAAGTTTCGTGTCCGAAAACTAGTACGATCATGACTGCACTGGGTACAACCATACCCCAAAAAATTCTCGCTCCAATTGGATAAGCATTTTGTATTAATTCTTTTCCTTGGACGAAAACCTTTATTGGTGGATCGTCACTTAACTGTAAGTCACGTAATGGAGACAACAAGTTGCTGGGTTCCGTTAAATACTGGCTTATGGGATCGTAAAATAGTGAGACAATTAACAGCGTCCATCCGATTACAAGCACCCATCTAATAGCGTGCATTGTTTTTTCAGAAGCCTTACTCAGCATTGTCTTTCAACCTCCTTTACAAAAATTTTCTTTATCAATAATGAATAATTAGTTATTAATAGACATTAAGTTCGATACATAGATTTGAGTACATAGATTTGAGTACATAGATTTGAATACATAGATTTAAATACATAGATTTGAATACATAGATTCGAACACATTAAATTAGAGTTTTTGGCTTTGTCGTTTCATCTACGTAATTCTTACTATTTCCTTCAAATTGTTTGTCTCCCATTCCTGAATAATTTAAGCAAAACCTAAGGATTTTAATTATTTTATTCTTTGTTGACAAAACCTCAGAAATATGAGCTAATACCTTAAATATAGAAAGTCAATAATACTTTTTGAGAGCGACTAATTACATACGAATACAAATAATTGAATAATTTCAAATGTTGAAATTATTTGAATCTATTTGATTATTTCCATTAACTCGAAATATAGTTTTTGTACTGATATGAAATTGGGCGTAAAACATGCTGTACTGCAACAGTATGTAAAGCTTAAGGGCTTATTTACCTGATTCTATGAGAGTAGTAAACCTTAATCTAAAAACTATAATTCGTGTAAATTTCCAGCAATTGAATATCTCTACACATAAAACTCTATACACCCAAATTAATATTGCAACTGCTGCAAACACTTCAGGAAAATTGATTACTAGAGAAAACTTGAATGAAACTTATAAGAAGATAATGAATTTGGCTTAAAATCATCACATATCCTCACGTAAGACTATTTATAGTATTTGTTCTTAGAAGTTATTTTTGATTACATATCAAAAAAGACAAAAGTCAGAGATAATTTTTTGATTTGTTTGTACTTATCTTGACTCTTGTCTTCTCCTTTTTACCTTTAACTTCTTTTCTTTGTCTTATTTATAAATACAGAAGTAGGGATGAGTAACCTATACAGATCTTGAACTTGTTTATTTCAATCAAGCTTGTGCTCTCATGTGCTATGCACTACTATTAGGCGATCTACACTATTGATGTAGGTTTTATGTCTTGATACTTATGCAAAAATTACACCTAAGCTGCCAATAAATTTCCTCACACTTCCAAATTACCTACATTTAAGATATCCACACTACCTTCAAAAACTCCAACAAAATTCGGGTTTTCCAGGGGATAACTACTAGGGAGTCCAAAATTACTAGACTCAATATTTCCAATTAAAGTAGTGCGATCAATATCCAAGGATATAATGTCTTCACTGTTGCTAAAATAACTATTGTGGAGTGTTAGATTTTCAGCATTAGCAGGATTAATTAATTCATCTACTTCTCCACCATTGATTTCTCCACCATTGATGAAAAACTGAGTTTTTTCCCAAACACTCTGAGCAATTTCTTCTCCTAACTTTCGCCCGTTCAAATCTCCTTCAGTAAAATGGATTCCCCCATAAAGTCGAGAAATCCCAGATTCATCTGCAGCTTTACTAAAAGTATCCCACTGTAAAATAACTGTTTCTGAAGGTGTAATATCTGGTTCAAAACGCGATTCGCCAGGTTTAAAACTAACAGAAGCACCAAATTCATCACTTCCGGTAAATAATTCCAGAATGGTTGCACCTGCTGCACTAAAGCTACTGTGACCGGAAGTGTACTCAGCAAATGGTGGAGAAGGATCGCTACCAGGAGTTTGATATGTCAGAAATTCAGTCGCCAAAATTGTCTGAGTTCCTTGTCCCGGTTGCCATGCATCAATTACAAAACCACCTTTTTCTTCGCTAAATTCCCCTATTAGTCCTAATTTACCAAGCTCCCGTACTGCTCTGACTGGACGAGTATAGTCATAAAACCTTTTGGCGTCCCATGTGGCAATACCTGCATCGAATACAGCATTTCCCAAACTGAAAAATAGTTGAGCGTCTTCATCTAAGTTATTATTGTCCCGAGCTGAAACAAATTGTCCAAAGGTCATGGAGGTACCGGGAGGAAATGAAGTTCCAGAACCATCTTCCCAGAACTCTGCAATTAACTTCTGCTCGTCAGTTAAATTGGCACTGATATCAACAACTTCTTCTACTTGAGCAATAAATTCGGGATTAATAATCGTTCCAATGAGACTTTTATCAATTTTTACTGTGAAACCATCTTCGAGGGTAATTGTCTTATCCTCTAAATTTACAGAGCCATCCACTAACAGAAATGGCTCTGGTGCTTCTGGTCGGAATTGCTCGCCAGATTCCAAAGCAAAAGGTTCAATATCTCCCCACTGGGGTGTAAGAAATTGTTGAATCCTTTTTTCTTCCCCTGGTTCAGCATTAATTGGTACCCTTTCTGGAGTCCAACGCTCAATATCAACTATTTCATCGGGGCTATTAACTGCTTGATAATTACTGTTGTCGGAATATGGAACTCCGAGAATTCCATTCGGATTATCTCCAAGCTGATTTGAACCATCTTGACGGCGAAAGTCTAATAATGCAGCTGCAGAAACATTACCGATACCAGCAGCAGTAGTGATATCTGTAGTATTGTTGTGTGGATCGAAACCTAGTTCGAGCATTGAATTTTCAAATATCTCTATTTGATCGGGAAAAAGGTCTCTCAAAACCCGATAAGCTCCATAACTCATCGCCTCTATTTTGTTAGCTTCAGTAATCTCTGATGAAGGGCGTTGCAAGTCATCAGAGAGTTGAGTTGATATGGCTTTAGGATCGTAAGCAGCCCAAGCATCAAAGATAGCTGTATGGATCATTGCATAAGCACGAGATGCAACGGTGGGACCCGGTGAAGCCTCAATTACAGCTTGTTGAACCACTCGATCCCAAAATACAGAAATAGTTGGCGAAGGGTCACTAACTGTTATCAATTGAGTTTTTGGATCCACTATCAAAGTTGGAGCATTGTTATAATTAATACCCGGCTTTATATCTTGTGCTTCTTTAGCTTCATCAAGAGATTCCACAGGTAAACTTTCTTGTCCTAAAGAGTGTTCGTTACTCATTGTGTTGTCCATTGTACTTATCCTTCAAGTTGGCAGAGTAAAATAAAAACCAAAGCAAGGTTCTCAAATTTTTTCCATTCACGAGTATTAGAATTTACATTTAACTAGAGATCGGTGGTAGATATTGATGACGTATAAATAACGTCATGATTTGAGTTTATTTTTTCAATACCTCAGGCTTTATTTGAAAACTAAAAGTAGGTTTTAAGTTTCAATTATTCAGTGTGTCGTTGGTTTCAGATTTTGCCTAAGTTTATTATCTCATCAGAGTTATTATCTCTCTATGTGTGTATTGTGATGCAACAGCATATGTTTATGTAAATATTTCTTTACTGAAATATAATTTTGTTTACATAATTTTCCTTTTGAAGATTTGAATACACAATATAAGGTCTTGAAGACAGGACTCAAGCTATGGTTTCAGTTTATCCAGTCGATGTCATTGTGCGATCGCATAAACTTTGTCGTGAGATAAAAGTTCAAATACCCTGTATCTATCAAGAGATCTATGATGAAGCGCGTCTGGAATTATTATGTCATGTTGAGGAAGACGACTATAACAAAAGTCAATTGCAATCTCGGATACGTTCATTAGATTTTTTTTTAAAAAAAGCTGTTTACCAAAGAATTGATAAGTTAGCGATTAATGCTCAACAGTTTGTTGACTTACCACTTCATAACCCAAATAAACTTGAAGCTCTTACCCAACTTTTTAATGCCATCATTATATGTGGAAGGTTAAAAAAGCCCCAAATGTATAAAGTTGATTTACAAACTTATGAGGATATTTCTGCTGATTCTTTAACTGAGCTATGGCGATTTATATGTTTAAAAATAGATAAGTTTGAGGCAAATAGAGTAGATGATAATAATGAGTATAGCAAATTTATGGTTTGGATTAATTCCAGTATGTCTTACATAATTAAACGCTCTTATTTTAGGAATATTGACATTCAATCTCATAAAATCAGTAAAGAATACCAAATTATTCTACTAGATGAAGATAATTATGAAAGTATATCTGCTCCATCTGAAGAAGCACCATTTGCGGAAATAATTAGAGAATTGATTGATGAAGACCCAGAAAAAATTTTTCAGAATACTTGCATGAAAAAACACCAAAAAATTAATTTTCGGACAATAGCTCTTCTTAGTTTAGAAGGACTATCTATGAGAAAAATATCAGAAAAATTAGGAGTTCCACAGCAAAGTTTATACACATTTTATAATCGTAGTATTAAAAAATTTATGCCAATCTTCGAAAAATACTTACACGACTAAAATTATGTATACAAATCAAATTATAAAAATCAAATCATACAAATTAAAAAAATTAAAATTACGAAGCTAAACTTACATAAAGAATGTAATCAAAAAGAATGTAATCAAAAAGGAATTATATTAGCGATGAGTTGCCACAACGGTATATTAAATTTAAGTTTTCCCATATCTTCCCAAGCTTATGCAATAGCTGAGGATTTTCAACGTCATCAATCCCATGCTCAGAAAATTGAACAGGTTTCCCGTAATACGGTAGCAGTATATATTGTTAACTTTTATTTAGAATCTCTGGGCATTGAAACTGATTTAACATCAAGTGATAGTTGGAATCCAGTAATGCAAACCTTAATGAATGTTGCCGATCTGAAATTAAAATATTATGGCAAATTAGAATGTATTCCTGTTTCTCCACATGCTTCATTTGTTCGTCTCCCTGCAGAAATTTGGTCTGAGAGAGTTGGGTGTGTGATTGTTGAGTTAAATCAAAGTCTGAGAGAAGCAAAACTATTAGGGTTTTTAGAAAAGGCATCTATTGAAGATATTCCTATTACCAGATTAAGAAATATTTGTGAATTACCAGAATACTTAAAGCAACTTCAATCTCCGGTTAATTTGATTCAATGGTTCGAAAATAAATTTGTCGCTGATTGGCAAAAAGTAGAAGAACTTTCCAGCCCCCCAGAATTACAACTGACGTTTAGAAATACTGCTAGAATTGCTAGTAAATCAAGTATTAAAGGTGCAAAACTCATAGACTTGGGTATAGAATTGGGCTCTCAGCCAGTAGCATTATTAGTAGCAATTACTCCAGAAGAAGAAGAGAAAGTTGGAATTCGCATTCAACTACATTCTGTTGGAGATAAATTATACTTACCACCCCATGTAAAACTTGTAATGCAATCGGAATCAGGGGATAATATTCAACAAGTAGAAGCAAGAAATCAAGATAATTATATCCAGTTAAAAAGGTTTAAATCGAAAATAGGTAAATGCTTTCACATTAAAATTATTCTCGACCGATTTAGTTGGACTGAGAAGTTTGAAATCTAAACTTTGACATCTAAACTTTTACATCTAAACTTTGGGATTTACAGTTTGAAATATAACGTTTAAAATTTAATTCTCGCTATGGTGGTAAGAATGTCTAAGCTCGTGGTTTTAAGCTTAGTACAAGGTGATTTGGAAAATGGATTTACTACAGTCAGTGCAGAATTATGGTTGGACAGCGATTCATATCCAATGAAATTTCATGCTGCTTTACCTGCTATTCCAGAAATTCCTATTTTGTATCGGCGTTGGAAGTTTCTATATGAAGCTTTAAATCAATGTTTCAATTTAAGCCGAGGGATTATAAATTCAACTGATAATAGTTTGACAGTTCGTAGTGCTCAAGATAGTAATGCTAAAAATGGTAATTCTAGAGATGGTAATTTTATAGATGATGATTTTGAACTAGAAGAAGAAGATGTAGTTCAGGTTTCTGAGGTTGAGTTTCGTCAGTTATGCGATCACTTCCAAGTATTGATCAATAATTGGTTAAATTCTGAAGAGTTTCGTCTCATAGATCGAAAACTACGCAGATATTTAGATCCAGATGACGAGATTAGATTAATTATCCAAACAAATGACGATTTATTACGCCGCCTTCCTTGGCATTTATGGAACTTTTTTGAAGATTATCCCTATACAGAAGTTGCTTTAAGTTTACTAGATTTCCAAAGGACAAGTAAAAAATCCAGTAAAAAAAAAGACAAAAAAATCAAGGTTTTAGCAATTCAAGGAAACGGGGAAGGACTTAATCTCGAACGAGATCGAACTTTCTTAGAACAACTATCAGGTAAAGCAAAAATTGAGTTTTTGGTAGAACCAGAAGCGAGACAATTAAACGAACAACTTTGGGAACGGGGCTGGGATATCCTGTTTTTTGCTGGACATAGTTCCAGTGAAGAAAAGGGAACTATTCAAATTAATCGAACCCAGACAATTGGTTTGGATAAGTTAAGAAACGCTCTGAAAACGGCGATAAAAAATGGTTTAAGGTTAGCTATTTTTAATTCCTGTGACGGTTTAGCTTTAGCGTCATATTTGGAGGATTTAAATATTCCCCAAGTGATCGTGATGCGCGAAGCAGTACCCGATTTTGTCGCACAAGAATTTTTGCGACATTTCTTAACTGAATTTTCTCGAGAAAAATCATTATATACAGCAGTACGTTTGGCTAGAGAGAGACTGGAAAGTTTAGAAGATGAGTATCCTTGCGCAACTTGGTTACCAGTTATTTGTCAAAATCCAGCTGAAATACCGATGAGTTGGTCTCAGTCCAAAACATCTACACCTTTTGGTGGGAGAGAACTAATTGCATCTATCTTATTGATTTGTTTGGTTACCCTGAGTGTCATGGGTTTGCGTCATCTTGGAATACTGCAAAAATGGGAACTGCAAGCTTACGACCAATTAATGCGATCGCGTCCCGATGAAGGACCGGATGGGCGAATTTTGGTGGTTGGAATTACAGAAGAAGATTTTCAGCTTCCAGAACAGAAACAACGCAAAGGTTCTTTATCGGATGAAGCATTAGCAAAATTATTAGATAAATTGGAACCTCATAAACCCCAAGCGATTGGATTAGATATTTTTCGTGATTTTCCCATAGATTCAAAGCAAATAGAACTAAAGGAACGTTTACTTAACAATGCTGTCAAGGAGGTTCCTTTATTCAGTACATGTCATGTAGGTGAATCAAAATCGAAGTCAAAGGGTGTTGCTCCACCACCGGAAATATTAGAACAGCATCTCGGTTTTAGTAATGTTTTGGCTGATTCTGATGGTGTTTTACGTCGCCATTTATTATCAATGCATGCACCTCATTATTCTGCTTGTCCGACAACCTGGGGACTCAGTTCTCAATTAGCATTACATTACTTAAATAATAAAGGTATTGCACTTGAGGTAAAGGAAGAAAACTGGCGATTAGGAAAAGTTGTTTTGCAATCTCTACGGGAAAATGCTGGTGGATACCAAAAAGCTGACACTTGGGGAAATCAAATTTTATTGAATTACCGTTCCTACCGTTCTCCCAATGATATTGTGGAGGTTGTCACGCTTACAGAAGTACTCAGAGACAAGCTTAAGCCAGAATTTATCAAAGATAGAATTATTTTAATTGGGGTAATAACCCCGACTTCTGGAGACGATTTTCTCACTCCCTATAGTGAAATTCTCAATTCTTCCCAAAGGTATATGCCTGGGGTAATACTTCACGCTCAAATGATTAGTCAAATCTTGAGTACGGTATTGGATGGAAGACCTTTGCTATCACCTTTACCATTGTGGGGGGAATTTATATTTGTGTCGATTTTCGCTGCGTTCGGAGGGACTATTGGGTGGCGTTTTGATTCCTTTTCACTCTTATTGCTGTTAGGAGGAGTTGGGGTTACTATTATCTATGGAGTTAGTTTTGTTTCATTTATACAAGGTATTTGGTTACCTATTGTTCCATCAGTATTGACATTTGCGATCGCGCAAATCGTTTCAGCAACCTATTCAAAATCTCATAAATTTAAGATAGGTAATTAGTAATTGGTAATTGGTAATTGGTGATAGGTAATAGGTAATTGGTGATAGGTAATAGGTAATTGGTGATAGGTAATAGGTAATTGGTGATAGGTAATAGGTAATAGGTAATTGGTAATTGGTAATTGGTAATTGGTAATTTTTTAATATAAAAAAGGATAAATACTAATTTTAGCTTTTTATAAAAAATTAGTTTAGTAAGATATTTCGTAAATATTATAAAGGCTTTAGATCGGAAGCTTTCATTTTTTATATATTTTTTTCACAAGCCGATAAATTTATTATGTTTAAAAAGCAATTACAACATCAACACTGGAAAATTTTATTCATCATTAATCTAACAGTATTGAGTTTTATCCCAACATCAGCGGTTGCAAAAGAAACATTAAATTTGAATCGAAAAATATATTCAGATAAAAAAGTATATTCAAACAAATCGTTACATTCAAAACAAAGATTAAATTTTCAAGAATCGACCGACCAATCTAAACCTAGAAAAACTAAACCTAATAAAAAACCTTTATGGGAAAGATTACCTTTTAATCAACCCACAAGAAAATTACCCAGAACTACGCCAGTTAAACCGACGAGAAAATTTATCTATTTTAGACAACCCCAACGCCAAGGGACACCCCGTGGAACTAGACCCGCAGGAAAGCGAGGTTGTTTGATTGCATCAGAAATACCCTTTTCTCCAGTAGTACCTGTGACTAAAGGGACTGAAAATACTGAACTACGTTGGGGAATAACTACGAAAACACACCCGACATTTTGGTTTTATATTCCCCATCACATTGAGTCTGTTAAAAGTGCTAAGTTTTCTTTGCGAAATAGAAACAATAAAACGATTTATGAAAGTAATATAAAATTAACTGACGCACCAGGAATTATCAGCTTTTCTCTTCCTGCGAATGCACCAAATTTAGAAATCAATCAGTGGTACCAATACTATTTATTTATTGATCGCTTATGCAAGCCTAAGATACGATTGCAAAAAGATTTTGCTCAAGGATGGGTAAAACGGGAAGCAATTACTTCTCAGCTTCAAGCTCAATTAAACGAAAATATATCGGCACAACAAAAAGCGATATTATATGCACAAAATGGAATTTGGTATGAGACAATCAATACTTTAGCAACTTTAAATAATACTAATGCGCAAAACTATATTTGGGTACAACTTCTGCAATCTGTTGGTTTAGAAAAGATATCAAAAGTACCTATTATTAGTTGTTGTTCGCCAAATCATAGCGCTACGCATAATTAAAATGAGTTTATTTCTTAACAGGTGCTTTTAATCTGTTGGTACACGGGGTTTGTTGTAGCCAATGCTGAATAACTTTATGGTGCAAAGCCGTGGCTAATAAAGCCGTTGCTAATATAGATATTTATCCTCGCTCTGCAACGAGACATGTAACATAACAAAATGGGTGGTGTAACATAATATATAGCTGAGCGACCAGTACAAGGTGTAAAGATGATACGAAAGCTATTTGTTATTGGAGTGCTTTCGGTGGCATTTTCGGGTTGTTTCCCACTCAATTCACCTTTCGAAACTCGAGAAGATTTGGAACCCAATCCACTTATCGGTACCTGGGAAGTTGATTCTAAAAATCCATTAGCTGTCTACTTTCCCTGTAAAGAGATAACATTCGAAAAATCAATCTCATTTTGCGGAAGCGGAGGTCCTGCAGAAAAAAATACCTATGAAGTTCGTAGTGGGAGTGTCGTTGTACATGGCATATATGCTGGTAGGGAATATACCGCAGTCTATAATGTTATTAATCGTAATACGATATCGCTTAATTTTTCGGGTCGTGGAGAGTTGCAATTCAATAGAATAAAATAAAAACACATACAAGAAGATAGTGACTGCGCAACTATCTGCACCACAAACAGGAGAGTTGTGTTCTGAGTTTAATGTTCTTACTTAATTACGTCACCGCAGACTGCAAACTCTCCGCTCAATTTAAACAGTTTATTTCCAACAAGTTATTTCAAACAAGTTATACGATGTCCACTTAATTACTTATGAAAAAATATGTTTGTAGTAGCGCTTTAGCGCGAATGTTTGTCTATTGCGCTAAAGCGCTACTACGAACCTTATTACAAGTGTTTTACCGGACGTGATATTATTTCAAATAAATTCTTCAAAAACGATTGCAAATAGTAGATGTTAGCCAATTATTACTAGAATTTGCATTCGATGAATCAGCAGTTAAAACTACTTCTCCTTTATCGTTGTAATACCATTGAGTTGCTTCGATGATGTTTTCTATTTTGTTTGGGGATGCTTCGCTTTTGAGATCTGCATCAGATAAATTGGGTTTTTTTTGGTTTATTGGTTTAATGCTAGCCCAACCGACTTCCACTGAGTTGCTATTCAGAACATCTTTGGGATTTACTGGTAAACCACCGCGCCCAACAATAGTAAAACTACTTCGGGCGTAATTAGGAGTACTGCAACCTTGAGCAATCCTTGTATCGACTGGTTCCGATGGTAAGTTGATTAAATCACTTTTCGGTTCTGGGTCTAGAGTATCAATTTCTATCGTGCCATCTAAAGAAGGGTTTTGCTGTGAAATGGCTGTAATGTCATTGGTTGATAGTTGACTTGGATCCAATTGATTTGGATCGTTGGTATTTAGTAATTCTGCTAACTCTTCCCGAGTACGAGGTATCATACCAAAGATACCTGCGACATTAATTCTGACTTTACCACCTTTGCCGTTGAAAGCATTCGCCGTAATATCGCTGTTTTGATTTGGAGCAGCAATAATAAAACCATCGGGGATATTAATAGTGATGTTACCACCATTTCCCCCAGTTCCTTCGGTACCTGCTGCTGTAGAAATCTGCTGACCATTGCGTAACAATAGAAAATCTCTTATATTCAATGTGATATTTCCACCGTCTCCAAATATAGTTTGAGATCTAATACCACCATTTCGCAAAAAAATAGAATCAGCATTAATATTTATACTTCCTCCATTTACTGGAATGTTAGGATTATCTGCATTAGTAGTAATACCACTATTTTCTAATACCAATGAATGAGTCCGTAGAGTTATATTCCCTGCATTGACTTTAGCTTCTGTTCCACTTGTAATTCCACTATTGAGTAAAAAAGTAGAGTCAGTATCAATATTAATCGATCCAGCATTTCCTTTATTATTATTACCATCAACACCAGAACCAATTCCACTATTTTCTACTAATAATGACTTAGTCTTGACGCTGATATTACCAGCATTACCGCTTCCAAATGTTTTACTATTCCAACCACTTCTATTTTTAATAGTAATATTTTCGGTTGCATTGACATTAATATTTCCAGCATTCCCAGTATTTCTAGTTAATGTTTCAAGGGCTCCTCCATTAAAAAATGAAACTGTATTTACATCGATATTAATTCCTCCAGCATCACCATTACCAAATGTTCTACTACCAATGGAACCACTTTCAATTTCAACGGTATCTGCTTTAATATTTACCGTTCCTCCATTACCACTCGAAGAAGTATCACTAGTTATAACTGCATTCTTAACTGAAAGTATATCAACATCAATATTTATGTTTCCCGATTCACCATTGTTAGTGGTACCACTTAAAATTCTTCCACCTTTTAATTCTAAAGAGTCAGCATTCATAAATATTGAAGACCCTTGACTTTGATTGGAATTGCTGTTGTTATTAGTTATAATATTAATTCTGCGCAGTGATGTATTAGAAGCACTGATAGAAAAAGGTTTGGCTATTCTAGCTATGGTGTTATCGACGTTTATCCCTATTTCTTCTGCATGAAAATAATTTGCAGCATTAACACTAAAGCTTCCACTGATTTTATTGATATCCACATTTTTAAGACTGATGTTTCCTCCTCTATAAGTCTTATTTTTATTTCTTAAGTTTTCAGTTTTTAAGTTTTCACTTCTGAGAAATATGCTCAGAGGAGAATTATTAGATGATAGATTAAGTCCTTCAATTTCGATACTATTATTTGCTTGTAAGGTAAAATCAACCGTTTTAGTAATATTGATTGCAAAATCACCACTTACTTTTATATTTCCTTTTTGAATATTTCCTTCTTGAGTTGCAATTCCATTTGCGATCGCAGTAAAACTAGTTCCGGTGTTGATTTGGTTTTCAATATCCTGAATGCTTACTGCAACTGTGTCAGTCTCAGGGATAAAAATATTTGGATCGTTGCTGCTTAAAGGAAAACCTGTTTCTTCGTCTACACCAGAAATATCAACATTTGGGGTTTCTAACAACCAAGTACCAGCTAAACCATTGTTAGCACTAGCATCTGCTTCAATACCTTTGGTGTCGAGAAAATTTTGGCTTGATGTCTGAATTAAACCACCATTACCAGAGTTCGATCCTGCTTTAGCGCTCAAGCTTCCGTAAACACGGTTGGAATTTCTCGAGAAAATCGATATCTGTCCCCCGTCACCTCTAGTTAAAGCATCTGCTGTAATTCTTGCTTCTGGGGCTACATAGGTTGCATTTGCTTTCATACCCTTGGGATATTTCCCATCATTTCCAATTCTGACCTCACCACCACCTACATCACCAGAAACATCGATGGAGGAGTTTGCAAATAAACCAATTCTTTCTCCCAAAACAAGTACCCTACCACCTTGTTTTCCTATTTGGGTATTGGAAGCATCGATTCTTCCTTGGTTGATAATATTTCCAATTTCTAGATCGCGACCTAGAAATTGGTACTCCACATTTTGCAGTTCTCCAAAATCTCCCAAACTTGCAAAACCTTCCCCCGGAACAGCAGCAAGAGAGATTTGTCCGCCATTAGTTGTTAAATTTCCAGTATTAGTAAAATTAGTACCAACCAAAGTTAGGTTTTGTCCCGGTTTAACTTCCAGGTTTCCCTGATTGGCGATCGCTCCCCTACGACGACCCCGACCAAACTGTAAACCGGTGGGAGTAGTCATTGTCAGAAGTGGAGGTGAAGAGTTACTAGTATCCCTCGCACTAAAAAAGCGATCGTCAGCAAATTCCAAACTGTCAGCTGTACTTCCAATAAAGGAACCACCAATATCTAGTCTGACATTATTCCCAAATACAATTCCATTGGGATTAATCAAAAATAAGTTTGCTGTACCATTTGCACGAATTAAACCATCAATATTGGATACAGAATCTCCAGTAACTCGGTTAATAATATTTTGAATATTTCCAGCATTGTTAAAATAAGCCGAACTTCCATTAGGAATAGAAAATTCTTGGAAGCTATGGAATAAATTACCTCCAGCTTGCGTTCCACCTTCGATTTTTGTGGTGTTTCCTTGCTGTGTAACGCGGGAATTATTGGGTAGAGTTCCGTCGGGGATAATTTGAGCAGATACCCGATTGGGAACAAATGTGAAACTACTGGTAATTATGAATAAACTTCCCAACAGCATCTGATAGCTAGAATGTTGAAAGAATCTAAATTTGGTAGATATCTTAGATTTATTAGATCTATAAAAATTTGCACCCATAAATTCTTTTTAACTTAATGCTTCTAAATTAAAATGTTGCGATCGCTCCCAAAGCTCCCCAAGCTATCCATTAAGCGATCGCGATAAGTTAATTTAGCGATCGCGATAAGTTAATTTATTTATACGCTCACATTTTGCACTATAAAAAAACTATTGGATAAAGTCATACAAAACTTGCTGAAAGTCTCAATATAATAGTTAAATTTAGTTTAAACTAACAACTTACATCATTTTCATAGACGCCTTGGAATAAATTCCCAGGCTCATAGAAAAAGTCTGATAAATCAGACTGGGTAAGCTTTGTAGTGGGTTTTAACCTACTATGGCTAACACCAGTACAACTCAAAACTTATCTTGCAAACCATCGCCGAATCAACTCCACTTGGAAGCGATAACCATCTCCTTCTTCTTCATTCTCTATTTTTTCAATCAGTTCCCGTTGCAATAACTTTTGAAAATCACTTTCTAACACGCCAGGAATTTCTTGTAATATAGTATTTTTATTAACAATTACCCCTTCCCCTCTTGCAGCCATAAACCTGAGAATATCAAGCCCCATCGCATTTACTTGATTATTTTGAATATCAGCAAAGAAAAAACTACCAGTACCCAAGGCTTCCGTAACTGCTGCTTCCACATCTGCTAAAGTTGCTAATCGTCGCACTGAGGGGTCTTGTTCGTTTTTATAGGCGACGATTTCACTACAAAGTAATTGTACTAAGAAGGGGTGACAGCGAGTAAGTTCTAACACGCGCTCTACAGTATCCGGTTCGTAGCGCAGCATAAAATCTTTTACGGGACGCTCAATTAATCGACGGGCTGATTCTTCTTCCAAGTAACTGATATGCACCACTTGCACGTTAATTAAGTAACTAGCCCAACGCTGATATTCTTCAATGGTATGGGAGCCAGCCAGCATGACTTTGAAGCGGGGACGATGTTGGATCAGGTGACGTAACATTCCCAATACGTCTTGTTCGTCAAATCGTCCTTTAGTAATTGCGCTGTCAAGTACCTCGAATTCATCTAGCATCAACAAAGCGGTATTTTGTTCTAGTACCTCTTCTACGCGATCGAGCCATTCGTCAAAGCAGGTGAAGGGGTCATCTTTTAAGGTTTCGCGGGTGAGTGGTGGTAAATTAACAGCTTCTTTTTTTGCTGAGGTAATCATCCCCCTGGCGAGATTGTAGAGAAAACCTGTGTAGTTATTTGCTGATGAAGGTGCACCTTGCAAGTCCACAAACATAGGGATGATGGAGTTGGGTAGGAGTTTTCCCAAGTTGTAGAGGAGGGAAGTTTTACCCATGCGGCGTTGTCCGTAGAGTAGCAGGGGTGGGCGACGGCGATCTAGGATTAGTTGTTCGATGCGACTTCCGATGTCATCGCGTCCGCTGAAGATTTCTTGCTTTTGGGTGAGGGGAACGGCGAGAATGTAAGGAGAGTCAATTTCCTGGCGCAGTTCAACTTGTTTTGCTAGCTCTTCTACATAGTTGGTGATTATTTCATGCCATTTTTGAGCGATCGGGTAAAAACGGGGAGCATATTCGTTACTGCTGCGAGTAAGATCCTGTAAATTTGCATTTAATCGATCTGCAGTAGTTGTAAGGGCTAAACGCTGGTTATAGTTACTACGCTGACTGAGAGCAGAATCTACATATTCACTGATGCGAGTGAATATGCGTAGTATGGGGCTGGCTTTACCTTCTAGCTCTCCAATTACCAATTTGTGGTAAACTTTACGGATAAATTCAACCGATTCAGAGCTTTCCAACATTCGTGCATCCAGTTCAATTTGTGCAGCTTGAACAGCCCAGCGCTGACGGCTATTACTTAATAAATAATCAATAGCTACTTGTCCTTCATCTGGTTTTTGCTCCATGACTTGCACTAAATGCTTATCCAAGCCAATCAATGGTATTAATTGATATTCGTCCCAAAATGAAGCATGTAAGTGTAAAAAACTTAAATGGTGATCTGTGAATCGTTGGTCAAGGCGATAGAGTATGTTATGGAATAAAACCAGAAAGGGGTAAGTTAGCACAGGTCGCCATAAATTTATAGTTGCACCCACGCCGAACGCCACGCCGACCGCCACGCCGACCACCACGCCTTCCGCCACGCTGAACACCACGCCTTCCGCCGTGCTTACCGCGATGCTTCCCGCCACCATTCCCGCCGTGTTTACCGCGATGCTTCCCGCCACCATTCCCGCCATGCTTCCCGCCACGCTGACTGCCACGCCGACCGCCATGCCGACCACCACCACACCTCCCGCCATGCCGAGCAACACGCCTCCCGCCATGCCGACCACCACGCCTCCCGCCATGCCGAGCACCACGCCGACCGCCACGCCAACCGCCATACCGACCACCTCACCTCCTCCCGCCATGCTGGTGGCCACGCCGACCGCCATGAACACTATGCTTACCGCCGCCACCCCGTAAGCCAAGTCATTTAATGGTAAGCCTAAAAATAGTAATCTTGTTATAAATACTGCTGTTCCAGGTGTTACGATATATACTTGTATCAGTAGTTTCCACACCTTACGATTACACCATTGTATTGATTGTATATTTGTGGATGTATAATACAAAGCCGGGTCAATACGCTTAAGGTGATTTTTCCAAGCTTGAGGACGAAAAAATAGCCAGAAAAGTAGTTGCAGACTACCCAGTATGAGGTTGGGGTGTGGTTCGGGTGCGTCGGTGTAAATTTTGGAGTAGTCGATGGCGGATTTCATTGGGAAAGTCAAAAGTCAAAATTCAAAAGTCAAAAGATGACCTACGGTCATACTGCGCTAACAAACCACGATCTACGTTCACGCTATACTTCTGGTTTTAAAAGGCTTTCTACACCTAATTAATTTTTAAATTGCTATCTATTACGAAATTAATGTAACAAATAAACCCTAATTGAGAGTTTGGACATTGGGGTATGCAAGAATTTTTGCATCAGCAGTTAATAATGGGTATCCATGAATTCTTGCAGTTGCGACAATTATTTGATCAGCCGGGTCGCGGTGAAAACCTGTAAGTTTAGTTGATTCGACAATTATTGGAATCGTTAGTTCAAGTAGCTGCACTCCTTGATAAGCCAAAGCTGCTTTTAACCATTCGTCAACTGAAATTGACAGAGAAAGTCTTCCAACCTCAACTAATTTGGCAACTTCCCAGCAAGAAATTATGCTAATCCCTAAACCTTGGGACTGGTATTTTTCTATGCATTGTCGATGCTTCTCAGTTAATCTTTGATTATCATCAACCCACCAAATCCAAATATGGGTATCAAGTATTATCATTGCAGCATTTCCCAATCTTCTAAAGGCACAGCAGGATCAAATGGATCGTCATAGCGAATAACTGTACCATGCAAAGGATAAAGATTTGATTCTGAGGGATGTTTAGGATTTTCTAAAATGATAATTTCTACTTGTTCCCCAGCCTGAAAAGGTAAATCCTTGAGGTTCAAGGTTCCGTTTTCAGTTAAAGTTGTTTCTATACGGTGTGCTTTCATAATTATTCTTCTTTTAGCCTTTATCCCGATTTTAAATGATTGAAATGTTCGACTTGTCGCAATCCTTCTTCACGCCAATCATCGGTATCCCCATCTTCTAAATGAAACAAGCATTCTCGACAGAGAATTTGCAATACAAGGGGTACACATTGACTTTGCTCAATAATCCACTCCACATCATCATTTGCAAAGGTAATCGGCGAACTTGCTATTAATTCTCGCGCTTCTTCCTCTTTTAGGGCTCCCAATGTTGCGGTGTAACCAAAAATATTGAAAAATGGCGAACTATGTCCCGTACTATGAGCAAGTTCAATGGGTGATTCGTGGGTAGCTAAGATAAACGCTAGATTTCCACCTGTATGGTTAGTTGCTAAAGAACGCAAGCTTTCCCAAAACTCATCGTCCAATTCCAGACAACGTTTCAATCCGACACCAATCTCATCCAGTAAGATAACTGTGGGATTATGTAAGTTATCACTCATCACATCCATAAAGTTATCTAAGTCGCACGGTTCTGGTGTCTTCATCCGCAAATTTTCCAGAATGTGGGTTAAAAATCTTTCCTTACTTTGCATGCGTGGGTCTTGAAAATCAACAAAAACCCATCGATATATTTCTGGATTCGGTAGCCAGTCAGACTTTTGATTGGGGCGTAATTCTTTTACTGGTGTGGTGGTAATATTTTTCAGATAATGAAGTAGAGAAGTTTTACCAATGCGTCGTTCACCAATAATGGCAGCATTTTGTAGGGGGTGGCGCTTCAGTAAATTAAATAGGCGTTTCAGTTCTTTTTGTCGTCCGAAGAAATGACGGGGATGAGTGATGGGGGGACCGGTTACAAAGGGTGAGTCTTCCTCAATGTGGTTGTTATTTGCTTTTATTTCTGTTTCTTTGTCTGCTATTTCTTGCCAGTCTTGACCCAATTTTTCGCTAATTTCCACGAAATTAATGTAATCAACTGGTTTACCACTGAGAAAATTTTTGACCGTGGACAAGGAAAGTCCGATTTCAGTAGCAAAAGCCTTTTGACTAGGATAGCCATTACGACGCAGTGCTGATTTAACTTGTTGAATGTATTCTTGTGCAACACGCAGCGATCGACCCATCACCTTTATCTCTTTATACCAATTCAGTTGTTAATTATAAGGTAGTCAATCCTATTTGCTAGCTGTAATAGGGCAAAAATCATCTAAAAATCACCTCAAAAAAGCTTTTTCTCAACCTATTTTTCATCTACCCACAAATTTTAATGAGAATATACAGAGTTGGGAAGAAAGCCATGAAACACAGTTTAACAATTTGGTCGATTACCTTACCTCTTTGTGGACTACTAATGTTTAGTATTGGATGTGCGACTACTATTTACATGGTTAACGGTCGATATCGTATTGATGTTGTAGTCAACGCACAAGGACTACAGGTAAAAACTGACGTAGATAAAAGAGAATGCAACTAGTAAAGCAAGTTGCTATTAGGAACTTTCAATTAAAAATATACCACTCGCCAGGGCGCACGTCGGTGCGCCCCTACGGGAAATAAATAATGATTAAATATTTTTTAGAAGTTCATCAATGAGTCTTTTCTATTCCAACGGCATAACATCATGAAAATGAGTCATATTCATAACTCGTTTACCATCTGGAGTAAACGATAAAATATCAACAAAGCGCATATTCCACAAAATCTCGTCTGAAATATAGGAATACCGGGAATGAATAGTTTGAGAAATGGTTTCATCAATCCCAGTTAAAGTAACGATCAGTTCTCCTACTTTTTCCTGAAGCGATTCTGCTGTCTCGTTATACAACGGACTACTTTCATTGATTTGATGCATTACCGTCCAACTCAACGAAAAAGCCGGTGATTGACTGCGTACCAACTTCAGATCGTAAAAGCGACGCATGAAATCTCCTTCTTTCGTGATTTCATTACGCACTAGAGATACTTTGATCTGTGCTTCCAAAATAAAATTACCCCGTTGGTTCGCAGCACGAAACATTAAAGTTGGAATACCATCATAAGGCGCAATTACAGCAAAATTAGAAAACATGACTTTGGCTGTAGGAAGCGAAAATCGGGCAAAAACTAACCCGGTAGCCACAGCCATGATAAAAAAACCTACTAATGCTTCAATTACTACTAAAATATCGGCGTATAGCGTGGTAGGGTGCATCGCACCATAACCAATTGATGCCATACTTTGAACGCTGAAAAAGAAAGCATCACCAAAATCACCCGGGTGAGCACTTGCAATTCCATTTCCACTCGCCAAGTATAGCAAAGCAAAAAAAGCATTAATTGCCAGATAAACCGCAGAAATTAGCGCCAGAAAACGCCACCAAGAAATGGTGAGCAAAAAATGGTACAAACTTCCCCAAGATGGACGGGTACCAAGACAAATAAGATAGGATCTTCCCTGACGTTTGATAAAACGAAGCTCCGGAGACTTACGATTTTTCCCCATTCCCCTTAACCAAAATCCTCATAGAGACGTAACATGTTACGTCTCTACATTTTTGACCTACCATGGTACGTCTCTAAATTTTTGACCTACCATGGCGCGTCTCTACATTTTTTTCCACAGATGTCTGATAGGTCTTTGGTGTAGTTTAGGTTTACTTACGTTTTGCTGCTAGCGAACGACGGGTTTCCCGTTTTTCGTTTTCCTGAAGTCGGCGATCGCGCCAACCCAAAAACGTTAAATAACCTATACCTAAAGTAACTAGCACCAATAGACCCAAAGCCGCCAAAGCCAAATAATTTAGGAATTGAGCAGTTTCCACGATACTTCTATAGTCCGTTACGACCCCAAACTACCATTGCAATTGACCAAGTAAAAACAACTAGTAACGAAACCCAACCAAATGTCAAAATGCCCATAGTGTTTTCTGATTAAACTTATTTACAAAACTACTTCAATATTTATCATACTTGGAATATTCATTATTCTTATTTTCCCATTACCCATCACCAATTAGCAATTACCATTACCCATCACCCATCACCCATCACCCATTACCCATTACCCATTACCCATTACCCATTACCCATTACCCATTACCCATTACCCATTACCCATTACCCATTACCCATTACCCGTTACCTGATTTTTAATCCAATCTCCCAACAAAGAATTAACCTTTTCTGGTATTTCATCATGGGGACAATGACCAGCTTGGAGAAAATGTTCGGTCATTTGCGGATAGTACTGGCGATATTTTTCAGAACGTTGTTTCGCATTCATCCAAGGATCCCCTTCTCCCCACAGCAGTAATAAAGGACTGGTTAATTTACCCAGCAATTCATCCACTGTTTCTCCTTGACGAGTACTAAAAACCGAGCAAAATACGTCAAAAGCACCAGGATCGCCTGAAGGACGACGAATTTCTTCTACTAATTGTTCGGTAACTGCACTTTTATCTAAATAAACTTTTTCTAAGGTTTGGCGAATCACCCAGGGTTGACGTATGTACTGGAATAGTAAAAATTGGGTTAATCGTTGTTGAAACACCCATTTCACAGTATCGCCAAATACAGTTTGTACTTGTTTAACAAAATCAAGCGATTGATTTTCTTTAAGTGAAACTTCTGTTTTTACTAGGGGTTCTGAGTCTGAAGATTCGGAGCTTGAAGATCCAGAACTTGAAGATCCAGAACTTGAAGAAGGTTGATTATCGCTGAATGGTCCAGCGCTATTAAGTAATACAACGCCTGCAACTGTATCCCGACGCTGAGCAGAAACAGATAAACTGGCGTATCCACCCAGGGAGTTACCCACAACAACAACTTTTTGCCCGATGACTTGGGTGATAAAATCATAAAGCTGATCGCGCCACAAGTCCCCACTGTACTCCAACTTGGGTTTCGCAGACCTGCCAAATCCTAGTAAATCAATGGCGTATACCTCAAACTCTTTGCACAATTCAGTTATGTTTTTGCGCCAGTGATCGGTAGAAGCACCAAAACCATGCACCAAAAGCAAAGCAGGATGTTCAGTTTGCTTTGCTCCTGCGTTAACATAGTAGACTTTATGTCCTTTCCATTCCCAATATTGACCGGGAATTGGTTCCGTAGACACAGCTTTAGTTACCCGCATAACGTTAACAAATATTAATCTATTTTAATAATTTTAAATTATTGAGTGATTTTTATTAATTCTCCAGAAAGAGTAATTGATTTTCAGGGGTAAAGTACATGACAAATTTCAACAGAATGATTACCGGTAAAACCAAGCTATTGGGGGTTATTGGACATCCAGTGGAGCATTCCCTATCGCCCAAAATGCATAATGCTGCTATTACCCACTTAGGATTAGATTATGTGTATCTACCATTTCCGATCGAACCAGAGAACTTAGAGGTTGCAGTTGCAGGTTTAGCAGCAATTGGTGTTGTTGGATTTAGTGTTACAATTCCCCATAAACAAGCGATATTACCTTTATTAGCCGAAGTAGACCCAATTGCTCGAGCAGTGGGAGCCGTGAATACGGTAACTTTGAAGAATAATCAATGGGTTGGGACTAATACTGATGTGGAAGGATTTGTATGTCCTCTGCGGAAGTATGACCGTAATTGGGAAGAATCTGTGGTAGTAATTTTAGGTAATGGAGGAGCAGCTAGAGCGGTAGTTGCAGGTTGCAAACAGTTGGGTTGCAAAGAAATTCATATTGTGGGGCGAAACCCTGCTAAGTTACAGCTATTTGCTGAAAGTTGGGTCGATTCCCCTCTAGAAGTAAAACTACAAGTTCATGAGTGGAGTGCATTACCGAGTTTAATACCATCGGCAAATTTATTGGTAAATACAACTCCTGTGGGAATGTACCCGAAAGTAGAAGAATCGCCGTTAAGTATTGAATTAGTCAGTCAATTACCCCAGAATGCGATCGCTTACGATTTGATCTATACTCCCAATCCGAGCAAATTTCTCCAAATCGCCCAAAACCAAGGTGCAACTAAAATTGATGGTTTAGAAATGTTAGTTCAACAAGGTGCGATCGCCTTACAAAGTTGGTTACCAGAAGAAACCATACCTGTGGATATTATGCAGCATACATTAAGGGAACATTTGGGTTGGGCAAGTTAGGTTTTAGTTTGATATTCAAGCTGAAATTTAAGAATATATTGAAAATTATCAAGAATATTCTTTAAATTGGTAACAGACAAAGAAGAATTCCTTATTTTAAGCTTGTTACCGTCTTCCACACTCTTAATATATAAGGGTGTGTTAGACGCACGAAAGCATATCTTTTTTGGGTCACCTTTATCGCTGTGCCGTAAGGCTCCGCCATATAAAATTAACAACATCCAAGGGTGTGTTGTAATTTCAGTCTTTTTCTAACCAACGCCAATTGTAACGGTTCCATTCGTAAATTCCCTGAATCACATATTCATTGTCGTCATCAAAGCGAACAATGCAATCTGTCTGAGGATACTCATCCGTACCAACTTCTTCAATTTTGACTACCGTACAGGAGAACCATTCAGGAGCACATGCTCCATTTTCCTGTACCCATTCCCATAAAGCATTGCAAACTTGGATGCGATCGCCTATTTTGAGTTGAAAAATATTTTCGTTCTTAAACTGATTGAAATGATGTGGTTCCAAGCGATAAAGCCATTGAACTCCGTACCGGTCTCGAATAAATTGTACTTGTTGTGAGTTTCGGTTGTGCAACCAATCATTAAGTAATTGCGCTTTCCAAGAAAAGTTTTGTTCTTCTTGACTTTTGACAAATTGTAAAAATAACTCCAATTCTTCGCTTGTGAGTTCTTCCAAAGGATTAGCAGAATTAGATGCACCAGAATGAGAATTTTTAACTGCTTCTACCAAAATATTTTTCTGTTGTTCGGTTAACGGACAACTAGCAGTATCGCAGCGGAAAAAAGCTACTTTTAATGCGGCTTCAATCTCATCTGGATTCATAACTTTTGTAATGATGTAAAGCTCAATTTCCCAATTATGACAAAAGCGAAATAAAATTCTCTGATACGTAGAAGACCAAATAGAGGGTAATCTAAAGTTAATATTTGACTTTGTGGAACGGATTTATGCTGCAATATATACAGTCGCAAAATGAGAATTTAAAAAAAGGGCTGATAGTTGTTTTTATTTACTCTATAGTTATTATCTTATCTTGGATATTTACTCCTACAGCTGAAGCTTTAACACAGATTAAGCTTTCTAAGCTTTCTTACCAAGAATGTCCTCCAGAACTAGCTAAAGGACAGGTTGCTAGCGGTAATTCTATGAGTGCTAATTGTTTTATCGTTACCGGGAAGGCATATAATCCTAGTTCCAAAAAAGTTTATGATGCAGATATTTTCGGAAGAATTTACGATGCAAATAATAATCCGGTAATGCAAAATCGCAACCGTTTAGGTTCCATTACTGAGCTTTCACCAGGTGACAATGATTTTCAAATCAGAATTTCTGTAGCTTCTAATCAACCTACACCATTGAAACTAAAGAAATTTAAAGCTTCTGGCTTTAGTTCTCCGGTTCGTTAATCACCAATTACCAATTACCAATTACCAATTACCAATTACCAAAAAATAATGGCGATGTATAATCGCCAATCATCTTACTATTGATATATCAATTCCCTATCTGACCTAATATGGAGATAATTCCAGAATACATCCCATAATAAAATACAAAAGAAATATTACAGAAAAAATTCCAGAATTAGAGCCGACAATCAGAACCAAGAATAGATGTTGAATTGATACTAAAATCCAACTCCAGCGAAACCACTAGCTAGAGTTCCTAGAACATTACCCAATATCTGAAGCACAAAAATAGCTAAGATTGGGGATAAATCAATTCCTCCCAAAGGTGGAATAAAAGACCGGAAAACATTTAAGTAAGGATCTGTGACCTGACTTAACGCTGCAAATGGTTGGTTATACCAGTCTACGTTGGGGAACCAAGTTAAAAGAATCCGGATGAAAAGGAGTAGGGAGTATAAGGATATAAAAGTAGACAGGGTAGTAAACAGTAAATTCATGGATGAATCAGTTTCCTGCTAAGTGTCAAAAGATGTCTTATAACAATTTTAATTTAGCCGATGCTGCTATGGTTTTCCTTAACTTTATCAGCAATTAGCGTAATATACTGCGATTGGGAGCAAGAGAGCTAATCACGAGCAATCGAAGCTTTATCATTATTATCTCTTTCCCGGTCATCATTTACATTACCCAACTGCTGACGCACATCGTCAATTGTTGCATTTAGCTGAGCAATCTTATCTTCTAGTGATCGCCGAGCTATTTCCATATCTAAATCATTACCATCTGCGGGAGACATTTGGTGTATTTTTGCGGACGTTTCTCGACCCCGCAAAGGTCTATTTTTTACATCTAATTCTTCTTCGCCAGGGGATAAATTATCGCGTCGCGAAGCAAATATAGCACCAACAATACCTCCAACTACACCGCCGACTAATGCGCCAGTCAGAAAACCACTACCGAAACCATCTCTTTGACTCATATTCTTAAGCCTTTAAAAAACACTGTAATTGTTAGAAAATTGCTCGCCAAAAAATAGATATCCCAAAAAATTAATTACCAAAAAATAGATTCCCAGAGAATTGATTATCGGAAAGTTGATCGTCAGAGAATCGCCGAGCGGAAAATCTACACTACTTTTCCGTAATGGTGCATGGTAGTTCATGTTCCAAAAATGCGATCGCCTGCATCTCCTAAACCTGGCACTATAAATCCTTTTTCGTTAACGATTTCGTCTATTGTGGCAGTGTAAACTATCAAACCGGGATAAGCTGCATTTAGTTTTTGCAAAGCTGGAGGAGCTGCGACAACAGATACAATGCGTGTTAATTCCGGATTGATTCCCCTGTTTACTAATTCTACCATTGCGGCCATGATAGAACCTCCAGTTGCTAACATTGGATCGGTAATCAGCACCCTAGTTTCGGGATGAAGTTTTTCTGGTAGTTTGTTTAGATAGCATTCAGGCTGTAACGTCTCTTCATTGCGTACTAAACCCAAATGATAGATTGATGCTGAAGGTAAAACTGTTTGAGCCCCCTCTAGTAAGCCCAAACCAGCTCTAAGGATAGGTACAACAGCCATTGGTACCTCTGGGTCTACCAGGGTAACGTTAGCATGTTCTAGAGGGCCTTCTACCGTTAAATCTTGGGTTGGGAGCCATTCCCTTACAGCTTCATAACTTAACCAACGTCCCAATTCGGTAATAGCACTACGAAATAGCGCCGGAGGAGTTGCAGCATTACGAGCTATTCCTAGCCAGTGCTTAATTAAAGGATGGGGTGGAACATAGACACGCAATTGTAGCGTCATAACACAGAAATAGCAATAAACAGCGCATAAGGACTGAAACAGTATAACAACTTGGGAGATCAACGCAAAAACATAGGCTCAAAAAAATCAATTTTTGTAAACACGTAATATAAGCTACTTATTTATTCTCTTTTATTATGTATTATCACTAATAAATTATCATTTTAGGTGGGATTTATTGAGAATTTTCCCCAATGATTGAACATCAAGTCATATTTGTAATTTCCTAAACTTGGCTCTCCAATCCAAAAAAATCCCACAGTTCGCTGCATATAACTAAAAATCCAAATGTATCCCTGAAAACTATTGCTATTTTTTCTCATTAGTAGTTGACATTTTTTCTCAATCAAGATTATATTGATAATTAAGTGTTCTCCTCTCTTTAAGGATCGGCAGACGGGATTAGCCAGCAGAAGCAGGCTCGTCCCTCTTTTTTTGGGTTGAGAGAGTAAAGTATTTTTTCTTACCTGATTGCATAAAATATTCAATACATATTTTCTTTTATTTTCAATACTAAGATGAATACTATACATATATGCTTAGATGATAGTACCTACTTTAAATTATTCTGATATCTTTGTTTTCCCGGTGAAATAGCATCTTTTGTAAAAGATTAGCTAGCAATAATAAACGTTGTTTTTTATTTTTTACAGTGTATTGAATCAGAGTCCATAAAGTATAAAAAGCTTCTTTTTTTTAGCTTGAGCCTTAGGCTGATAAAATAAGCTCTCAGATTTTTAAACTACTCTCGTTTATGATTCACCGGTCTGATGCTCAAGGATTTGGGGTAAATTCTACATTTGATGTCATAGTTGTCGGTTCCGGTATTGGTGGATTAGTAACAGCAACTCAGCTAGCAGCAAAAGGTGCAAAGGTTTTGGTGCTGGAAAAGTACATCATCCCTGGAGGAAGTGCAGGTTATTTTCAAAGGGAAGAATATCGATTTGATGTCGGGGCTTCCATGATTTTTGGCTTCGGTCAGAAGGGGACCACAAATTTACTAACTCGCGCTCTTGCAGCTGTTGGTGTCAGTCAAGAAACAATCCCCGATCCCGTTCAGGTTCACTATCATCTTCCAAATGGATTAGACATAAAGGTACACCGGGACTATCGAAGATTTTTACGACACTTAATTACGTATTTTCCCGATGAAAAAAAAGGGGTAAAGCAATTTTACAATCGATGCTGGGGGGTATTCAATTGTCTTAATCAAATAGAATTACTTTCTTTGGAAGAACCAAGTTATTTAATGAGGGTATTTCTCCGCAATCCTTTTGCTTGCTTCGGTCTTTTAAGAAACTTACCTCTAAATGCAGGGGACGTAGCACGTCGTTACATTAAAGATCCCCTACTATTAAAATTTATTGACATGGAATGTTACTGCTGGTCTGCAGTTCCCGCACAAATGACACCAATGATTAATGCTGGAATGGTATTTTCTGACCGACATTATGGTGGTGTTAATTATCCTAAGGGGGGAGTTGGACAAATCGCCGAAAAGCTAGTAAAAGGTTTGACTGAGATTGGTGGTCAAATACAATACAACGCTAAAGTTAAGCAAATTATCACAGACAAAGGTCAAGCAATAGGCGTAGAGTTAGCAAATGGTAAAAGTTACTATGCTCGTCGCATCGTCTCCAATGCTACCCGCTGGGATACTTTTGAGAAATTATTACCACAGATCGAATTGCCAGTTACTGAGAAAAAATGGCAGGAAGCCTATGAAAAATCACCCAGTTTTTTGAGTATACATTTGGGGGTAAAAGCAGAAGTTCTTCCACCGGGAACGGAATGTCATCATATTTTGCTCTTAGAATGGGACGAAATGAGAGTTCCGGAAGGTACTATTTTTGTCTCGATTCCCACTTTGCTGGATCCGAGCTTAGCGCCGAATGGTTATCATATAATTCATTCATTTACTCCAGATTTAATTAATCATTGGTCTGGTTTAACTGATGCTGAATACCAAGAGAAAAAAGAAGCTGCTGCTTGGCGAATCCTTGCAAGGTTAGAAACACTTTTTCCAGGTTTGGAAGCTGGCTTAGATTATATGGAAGTTGGAACACCACGCAGTCACCGTCGATTTTTGGGTCGGGTGGATGGTACCTATGGTCCCATTCCCCGGAAAAAATTACCAGGTTTGCTGAAAATGCCATTTAATAGAACGGTAATTCCAGGACTTTACTGTGTGGGGGATAGTACTTTCCCTGGTCAAGGTTTAAATGCTGTAGCGTTTTCTGGTTTCGCATGCGCTCATCGTATTGCTGCGGACTTGCGACTAAAACAAGTATAAATACTGTTGATGTATCAGAGATAAGTTTTTCTACCATTGCTCAGTGTTTATAGTTACTAATTCTCAGGGATTAATATAAAGTTAGGGTTAAGAAATTAATTTTCCCCGAAAATAAAACTTGTTGTTAGAGTTACAATTTTCGACAAAGTCTACGTTGTTAGATAGTTAACTTGATATTGAAAATACGAAAATAGCATGTATTTATCCGATGGCAAAATTATCTAAAATTATGTTTTTTTGATAAAGCTAATGTATTAATCAACTAAGCGTATGTATACTACTGTTTAGATGTATTAGTAAATACACAAATATCATATACATAATTTCTAGGGTTTCTCAAATTCGGCTAGTTTTTAAGTAGAAAGATTGCATATAAAAGTCTACCCTGAGAGTAAAATTAAACTTAAAATTTTGCCTTTCTAAATTGTTTGATACAGGAGAAAGAGTTTTAGCTTTACCATTTGTTTGTAAAGCTAACTATTCAGAAATTTTTGAATATAGAATTTTGAGTAGCAAAATTATTTTGTATCAAATCTGGGTGTTTTCAATATTTTACGTTTTTAGTCATGCTTATGGGATTGGGGTTAAGGGATTGAGGATTAAATCGAAAATATTGTAGGTCTAATTCCTTGTGTTCTACCAATAGTTTTTGTTGTTCCTTGTTACGCTACATTACCTTTTGTGTACCCAATTTTTATTGAGTTCAGTATTTTAAATTCAATTCTGCTCGGACTTAATTCCTTAAGGTTTAGCTATTCTAGAGTTAAATTTTTTAGAGTTAAAATTTTTTAGATTGAAAATTTCTTAGATTTCAAAGTTTCTAGAAGTTAACTTTTCTAAAATTTAATCCTTCTAGGATTTAAATTTATTTGAATTTAAATTTATCTGAAAGTGAATAGTTTTGTGATTCCTAGTAGTAAAAGATAGCGTATTAAAGTTAAAAGTATGAATTTGAATAAACAAAATAGCCTAATAGATGATAGCTCGATAGTATCAGCAACAAAAGAACAAATTTCTTCTGACCTGGGGGGAGAAGCTATTATTCTCAATCTCAAATCAGGGGTTTATCATGGTTTGAATGAAGTCGCAGCAAAAATTTGGAATCTCATTCAAAACCCAAAACCTGTTGGTGATGTTAGAACAATTCTTTTGGAAGAGTATGAGGTAGATTTTCAGCAGTGCGATCGCGACCTAAAGGAACTACTCCAGGAACTTACAAAAGTAGGACTAATAGAAATTAATAATCAACAAGCATAACGCTGCGCGCAAGTCATTGGCGTCAGTCTTCTCGTAAGAGTAAGTCAAAAGTCATGCGTATGTCCTACGGACACGCTGAGAACGCGCTACGCGTATGACTAAAGTCACGCTAATGCTAGCAAAATAGACCGCGCCCATAGGGTGATCGAAAGTTTACAAATCATAGCTTTTAGGATTTACCGATATCCTAACTTTATTGCGTAGTGCTATGACCTACAGCGAAGGAAATTCCAATACAAGTTGATAGATAAAATCTGTCCCATTTGCTTTTCCAAAGATTTTTTTACCCTACCCTATAAGGAATAAATTTCCAAGCTCTGCAAGGTTCTATGAAACAACTGTATCAGTTACTTAAAACAGGATATAAAGAGCGCAAAGTCTTATTGATGACATCAATTTTAATTGCAGCTATCCGTTTGGGACTGTTGTTATTACCTTTTCAAAGATTGTTAAAACTGCTCGACCAATTTAGTCAGCAAAATAACACCGTCAGATTATCAGTCAGAAAAATTTTGTGGTCGGTTAACGCTGTAAGTAGCCGTATTCCTGGAATCAAATGTAAATGTCTCGCACGAGCATTAACTACCCAGGTCTTGATGAAACGTTACGGACATACGTCAAAATTACAAATCGGTGTCGCCAAAACAGCACAAGGAAACCTGGAAGCTCATGCTTGGGTTGAAGTTGGAGGTGTAATAGCGATTGGAAATATCAGGAATATTTCCCGCTTTATTCCACTATCGTCACTTGAAGGAGTCAAGCAATGAGCGCTATTGCAGGTATAAAGTACCTTGATAATTCGCCATTAGACTGCGCAGATTTAGTTCTGATGTTGAATACTTTAGCCCATCGAGGACCAGACGGTGCAGATATCTGGGTTGATGGAGATATCGGTTTGGGACATCGAATGTTGTGGACGACTCCAGAATCCCTAATTGAAAAACAACCTTTGGTAGATCGAGTTAGGAATTTAGCGATCGCAGCAGATGCGCGCATCGACAATCGTGAAGAGTTAATTTCTCAATTAAGTTTAGATGGTTTCAAGGGAACGGGGAACGGGGAACGGGGAACAGAAAAATTTCCTAAAAATTATGGTGACTGCTATGATTCCCCGAGCGATCGCCCATTAAATCAAAATGACTCTGGTTTGAAACTAGTTACAGATAGCCAGTTAATTTTAGAAGCTTACAAAAAATGGGGTGAAGATTGTCCGGAGTATCTTATTGGTGACTTTGCTTTTGCACTTTGGGATGGATCTAAACAGACTCTATTTTGTGTGAGAGACCATTTTGGAGTCAAACCTTTTTATTATTATCAATCCGATCAAATATTTGTTTTTGCTTCGGAAATCAAAGCTCTTTTATCTCTTCCTCAAGTTCCATGTCGGCTAAATGAAACTAGAATTGGTGACTATTTAACATTGATGATGGAAGATAAAGCGATCACCACTTACAAAGACATTTGGCGTTTACCCCCAGCCCATAGTATGGTTGTAAGTCCCAATGGAATTCGTATTCGTCAATACTGGGAACTCGATCGTAACAGAGAAATCAAATTATCCTCTGAAGAAGAGTATGCTCGGGAGTTTAAGAGGATTTTTACAGAAGCTGTGCGCTGTCGTTTGCGTAGTGCTTTTCCGATCGTTAGTCATTTGAGTGGAGGGTTGGATTCTTCTGCTGTAACTTGTGTTGCACGGGATTTATTAACTAGGACTGAAGATTCTCCCGCTGATAATAAAAGAATTACAGATAATAAACTTCATACAATATCAAGTATTTTTGAAAAAGTTACCGAATGCGATGAAAGTCCTTTTATTAACGCAGTATTAGAACAAGAAGGAGTAATACCCCACTATGTTTGGGGTGATCGGTTTAGTCCCTTATCAAATCTGAGTAGTATTTTTGAATATGAAGATGAAGCCTTACTCGGTCCCTCCCATTTTTATCCTTGGCAATTGAATCATAAGATTAATGAATTAGGGTTACGTATTAGTCTCGATGGTTTTGATGGGGATACTACAGTTAGTCATGGAACGAAAAGATTAAGCGAACTGGCTTATCAAGGAAAATGGGAAACTTGTATTCAGGAATCTAAAGCTATTAGCAAGCATTTCGGTGGGGAAGCTTACCGCATATTTCGCACCCACTGTTTACCATATCTCCAAAATTTAGCTCGAGATTGGCGCTGGTTCGGCTTTTTATCTGTAGTTGGGAAGATTCACAAAGAGTTTGGTGGTTCGCGCAAGCAATTAATTATTCGTTATGGAGTGAAGCCTTTAATTACAAGCTTAATATCAAATTCAAGATTAAATTCAAAATCAAATTCAAAATTAAATTCAAAATTAAATTCAAAATTAAATTTAAGAACTAACCCAATAACTAAATTTATCCCCAAACTGCGACTGGAAAAACTTTATCAGAGTTTTGTAGATAATTCCGTCGGGGATATTTCGGATAAATCTATTAACCCTTTAGTTAAAGAAAAATTTTCCCGTCGAATCGGTTTATCAGAGCGCATCCAGAAACTAAATTCCTCTACAAAGCAGTTTACCAACCTTAGAGAAGAACATTACTGCAGTCTTAACCAAGGGATATTAGCTTACACCTTAGAACAGATTGACCAATATGCTGCGAGGTTTTCTATCGAAGCAAGACATCCATTTATGGATAAAAGGCTGATTGAATTTTGTCTTGCATTACCTGCAGAGCAAAAATTAGCTGGAGGTTTTGGACGGATAGTAATGCGTCGTGCTTTAACAGGTATTTTGCCAGAAAAAGTTCAATGGCGCGGAGGAAAAGCAGATTTAGGACCTAACTTTATTGATGGTTTGCTAGTACGCGATCGCCAAATCCTTGAACAAGTAATGTCAGAGAAAGTAGCAAATCTGGAAAATTACATCAATATGGATTTTTTAGAAAGCTCGTATCAGCGCCTAATTTCAACAGGTAAAAAAGCAAGCGATCAGGATTGCATGACAGTTTGGAAAACGGTAATTCTCGCCCTGTGGCTAGAACATAAACAAGTTTCATCGTAGAAATCGTAATTCTTAACAAGTTTCAATCATCAATATTTCTTGGCAGGTTTTAGCTTTATTTCCCTGATTTATATATTTTCCATCATTTAGCTATACCGTAAGTCCAAGCATCAGAGGTGTATGCGAAAGCAAACCAAACAAACTTAAACTTTAAATTGAAAAGGAGATTTTCTGATGAAGAAACAGTACAAAAAGCCAACATTATCTACCCACGGAAATGTCGAATCAATTACTCAAGTATTAGGTAATGATAAGATTGAAGATTTTCTCATTTTTAACGGTACTGTTGTAGGCACTAGTGATGATTCAATTGACTTTGACTCTGATAAGCATAAGCCTTAAGGACGAAATATACTAATAAGCTAAATGAATTCATCAAGTTAAAATGAATTTACTCTCAATTAGAATGAATATTTAGAATAATTGAGTTAAATAAAACGGGTGAATTCAATATCGCAGGGATGTCAATAATATTTGATTTATCCCTGTGTTAGCTTCAAATATTTTTAGTGACATAAAAACAACACAAACTATCATTTTTAATGAAATTATATCAAGCTTATAACTTAAATATTGCTTCGGAAATACCTTTACCACAGTTGGTTGAAACTAAAGGGAAACCAGATGTATTTATCAATTTAAATAAAACAGATGAGAAATTAGAACACAATGGTAGCGATCGCTGTCAAGGAAGCATACCCGGAATTGGTAAATTTCTGATTCAAAATGGACGAAAAATATTAGTTAACCCAGAGCCAGGCGTGGAAATAGATCGACTGGGTATAGTTCTAACTGGAGCTGTTTTATCTGTAATTTTGCGACAAAGAGGTTTTTTAGTTATACATGCAAGTTGTGTGGAAATAAACGGCAATGCAGTTGCTTTTATGGGTGCTTCTGGCTGTGGTAAATCTACAATTGCAGCTACTTTTTATACTCATAATTATAGAATTTTGAGTGATGATATAATGCCAATCAAAATTACTCCAAATTCGGCAATAGCTTTACCTTCTTATCCATCTTTTAAACTATTTCCAAAATCTTTAATTTCTTTAGGAGAAGATACAAAAAAATTATCTTCAGTTACCCATAAATCACTCAAGTTATCATATAATTTCACTCAAAAGTTCCAAGAGAAACCTTTAAATATACAGAAAATATATGTATTAGCTAAAGGAAAACAACATGCTATTAAAAATCTCAAACCCCAAGATGCATTTATTGAGTTAGTACGCCATACCCGAGCAATAAATCTCATGGATAGTTCGGAAAGCATGAGCAAACACTTAAGTATGTGTAGTCAGTTAATTCAAAAAGTTAGTTTTTGTCGCTTTACTCGCAAACCTTCACTAACTGACTTACCCAAATTAGTCAAAATGGTGGAGGATGATTTGACACAAGTTAATACAAGAGTATTAGCTATTTAATTAATTAATATTCACTAATTAGGTATTGCAGGTGAAGTTGTTTAAAAAACTCCGCAATAGTAATAAAGTTTTATTTGATTTACGAAAAATTCTAGTACTGATATGGCAAGCTTCTGGTTATTGGACCTTAGCTTGGATAATTTTATTACTATTACAAGGACTATTACCTGTTTTTTCTCTTGCTCTAACCCGCCAAGCAGTTAACACTTTAGTCATAGTTGCAGGAAAAGGTACTTCCACAGCAAATATCTACCAAATTTTGATACCAGTAGGTTTAATGGCTGCAATTTTGCTGCTGGGAGAAATTTTTAATGCTGCTGCAGAATGGATTCGTACAGTTCAGTCAGAATTATTACAAGATTATATTAATGGTTTAATCCACAAACAATCGGTTACGGTTGACTACAGCTTTTATGAATATTCAGAATATAACGATAAACTAGAGCGAGCTAGGGAAAAAGCCAGTGGGCGATCGCTCGCTCTATTGGAAAATATTGGTAGTCTCCTACAAAAAACCATAACCTTATTGGCAATAATAATTGTTTTGCTGCCCTATGGCTTATTGTTACCAATTGGTTTAGTGGTTAGTGCAGTTCCTGCATTTTATATTCTGATTCATCTCAATAAAATCCAATACAAATGGTCGCGACGTACTACCACCACCCGACGACGCCTATCCTATTACGATATGCTGCTCACAAGTAATACTACTGCAGCAGAAATCAGGTTATTTGATTTTGCCAATTATTTTCAATCTTCCTACCAAAAATTGCGTCAGCGATTGCGGACTGAACAACTTCAGTTATTAAAACAGCAAACCATAGGTCGTTTTGGTGCAGTAATTCTAATATTGCTGCTTACCGGTGGTGCACTGCTTTGGATGGGAAGACAAGTTTTGCTGGGAATTTTTACTCTTGGAGACTTAGCCTTATTTTTCCAAGCATTCAATCGCGCTCAAAATATTGTTAAAGCTATTCTTAGTAATTTAGGAAAAATTTATCGTCACAGTTTATTTGTAAGTAACTTATTTGAATTCTTACAGATACAACCAAAAATTATCGATCCACCCCATCCAGTTCCCATTCCATCAGTACTCGAGCGGGGAATTCGGTTTCGACAGGTTACTTTCTCCTACCCCGGAACCCAAAAACCTGTATTGAAAAACTTTGACTTAACCTTACCCGCAGGAAAAGTTGTAGCCATCGTTGGCGATAATGGTGCGGGGAAAAGTACTTTAATCAAGCTTTTATGCAGATTTTACGACCCCGATACGGGAAGCATTGACCTAGATGGTATCGACTTGCGCGATTTTCGGGTTAAAGACTGGCGTCGATTAATTACAGTTTTATTTCAATCACCAATTCCCTACCATACAACTGCAAGTGAAAACATAGCTTTGGGTGATATATCCAACACCTCAAGCCAAGCAGATATCAAAGCAGCAGCAATTGCATCGGGTATTCACAATAAAATCACGAGTTTACCTGCGGGATATAACACAATGATGGGTAAATTATTTCCAGAAGGTACGGATTTGAGTGGGGGAGAATGGCAACGTTTAGCACTCGCAAGGGCATTTTTTAGACGTTCCAGAATTATGATTTTGGATGAACCCACCAGTGCAATGGATCCTTGGAGCGAACAGGATTGGCTAGAACGTTTTCGTAGCTTAGCTCGCGGTCGTACAGCGGTTGTAATTACCCATCGCTTTACCCTTGCAATGCAAGCAGACATAATTCATGTTATGCAATCGGGTCAAATTATGGAATCAGGTAGTCATAACGAATTACTCAAACAAGATGGATTTTATGCTACCTCCTGGCGATCGCAAATGCAGACTAGTAGTCTGTGACATTAACCTTGATAGAGCATACAAGTTTCGCTAGTCACAACAAATACAGCTTCTATTTAATTGAAAACTCAGGACAACAGATAAAGAAGTTTTATAAACAATACTTATAAATTTTCCCTAATTACTAAAAAATCATATTGAAACCATATATGAGTATCTCCAGGGATTTTGAAAATGATTTCTTATGAAGAATTAAATGCACAGCAGGAAGTGAGTGAAAAAGATCCTTTTACTTCAGAGCGCTATCAGCAGTTCTATGGCTTTTTCCCTGCGAATGTAGAAACTGTATTGGATATTGGATGTAATACTGGGAGAGGAGGTCAAGTACTTAAAAAACTAAATCAAGAACTGAAGATTTTTGGTTTAGATTGTGTTCGAGACCGATTAAATAAACTTCCCAATACAATTTATGAGCAAGGTATTTATGGATTGTCAACAAATATACCTTGTGACGACTATAAGTTTGATGTTGTTGTTGCTGGAGAATTTATTGAACACATATCCCCGTCAGACGTAGATCGAACTTTAATAGAAATATTTCGAGTTTTGAAAATAGGTGGGAGATTTTTACTAACTACTCCCAATCCTTCAGATTTAAAAAAGAGAATTCGTAATGAAAGTGTTTTAGGTGGAGCTCATATTTCTCAACATTTTCACGATACTTTGAAATTAAAACTGAGAAGCACGGGTTATTCACGTATTAAAGTATATGGCAGCGGTAAAGTAACAAGATATCTTGGTTATTATTTTCCCTATCTACATGTTTATGGTAGTTACCTGATGATAGGAGATAAAAAGTAAAAAATTTTTCAATATATTGATGTTCCCAAAAAATAAATTGAAATTTAAGTTGTAATTTAGCTTCAAATTCAAGGTATTACTTCGAAACTTAGCTTCGAGAGTTCAGAATGGTGATGAGATGAAAGCATCATCATACCCGTGTGCAGAATTCTATAAAAATATTTTTATATGCAACTATTAGCTGATTCAGACCTCGAAAAACAGAAAATAAATCTTAGTCGCGATATTAGCCCCGAAATAGAGTTACTGTTATATGCTCTATATCCCGAAGTTGAAGATCGCACCCTAGAGGAAATTAAAGTCTTAGCTCAAAAACCAATTGATTGGAAGTTTTTTCTGAAAACTGCTTATCGACACGGAGTCGCACCTCTTTTATATAGCCGTATCAATAATAACTGCCCAGAATATATTCCCGAACCCGTTCTCAGGGAACTTCGGAGTATTTTTCATGCTAATGCCCAGAATAACTTGTTTATAACTGGGGAACTAATAAAAATTTTATCCCTATTACAAAAACAAAATATAACTGTATTTCCTTATAAAGGACCAGTTTTAGCAAATTCAATCTACGGTAATGTCGGTATGCGCCGATTCTGCGATTTAGATATCATGGTACAACCCAAAGATATTTTTGCAGTTAAAGAGTTACTAATTTCTCTGGGATATCAACCCAAACGAAAAATGAATCGGGCTCAAGAATTAGCCTACCTGCGATCGAGAAATCAACATACCTATGATTTTATTGACGAACCCAAAAAAATTCTCATAGAAGTTCACTGGCGTTTAGGACCAAAAGTTTTTACTGATATCAAGCCAGATGATTTTTGGAATAATCTAACACCAATTAACATCAGTAATATTACTACTTTAACCTTACCCCCTGAGTATTATCTGCCCATTTTATGCGTCCATGGCTCGAGACATATCTGGACAAAATTAGCTTGGTTATGCGACATCGCAACACTCATTTATACCAATCCAAATTTAAATTGGGAAAGAGTTATTCACAATTCCGAGAAATGGCAGTGTAAAAGAATACTTTTTGTCGGCCTTTTACTTACAATAAATCTGTTTGAAGTGAATTTACCACCAGAAATTTACCAACAAATCAAAAGTGACAAAATCATAGAAAAAATTATCCCTCTTGTTTACGCTCAATTATTTGACAAGGTAAGAACTTCAGAGAAATTTTTGGGGAAAACTCTTTATCACGTACAAACAAGAGAGCGCTTACAAGATAAATTATTGTACTTACAATCTTTTATTCATTGGTTCAAAACCACTAGCATGGGATTGTCAATTTAAGTATCCCAGCAGTTCGAGTATTATCAACAACATTAACATTGATAGATTTATTTCAAATCCAACAAACCTTCTTCCTTCAACTTTGGATTAAATCGAACCTGCATTTTTAGACCTCGTGCTTCTAAAACTTGGAGAATTTCTGCTTCTACTCTTCGCGCTACACTTTTGAGAATTTTCACTTTGGCGATTTCATCATTAGCAGGATTTTCATAATTCGCCTGCTCTTCTGGGGTAATTTGTAATTTTGCATCTATCGGTTGGGTCCATTTTGGTTTCTCATCTCCATTCCCTAGAGGGATACTACCATTTTCTTCAATCCAAGCTTTCTCAATATTTTCTAAAATAGAACGACTAGGACGTTCGATAGTTTCAGCTTTTAACCAGTAACACTTTTGTGGTTGTCGAACTAAGCACTGCTTTAAACTGATAAAAATATTCCGAGAATAACCAACAAATTGCAATACTTTTTCAGCATCAAAAATGGCATATACTCCTATTTTGCCCTGGTATTGCTCTGGTAATTGACCATTTTCATCAATAAAAGAAATATCTGTTAAATCCCTTAAAGCAGGTACGTTGGTTTGAGCTTGCATAGACTTAATGTGAGATTATTTTAATTTACTTTAAATAACTTTAAACAACTTCAACTTATTTCAAAATTGAATTTACTCGCTAATTACTTTTTGATAAATCGCACATAGACGACTGGGTTTAAAAATCTTGGCATTAAACATGAAGTTTGGTGGCACATTGACGATTAGATAATCATCAGATTTGTGATACTTTTCAAATTCTTTAGGCATACCTTTAGGTGTATTTATACTATATGGTACGGGTTGAAATAGTAATTCCGTAAATTTTATATCCTTGCACTTGAGTGTTTGGCAAATTTGTCCAATAAAGTTTTCACTATTTAATAGATTAAAAAGGATTTCTTTTGCTTTTGCATCCAGTACAAAGCTTCCATCAAAACTTTGAATAATTTTTAAAGCCATTGTAATTATGGTGAAAATCAATTTAGGAATTATAACTGAAATGATAATTATTTAGTGACACAATTTGCATAGTTTAATTTTTGCGAAGTATATGAAGATTTTAGTCTTATATGATTAAGTAATAAGGCACTCAAGAATCAGCTATTAAAATCTACGCGAAGTTAAGATTTATGAAAAATAATATATTTTACTAAAATCACAAAGGCTTAAATTTTTACAAAGTAGACAATAATCGCCATTTAGCAACTACCAATATTTATAAAATTGACTATTTATTCAACTATTAAATAATTATTTTGGGTTACATTATTGTCTCATTTTTAATTTAACTAACCGGATAATATTTATATGCTTATGTGATTGAATATAAGTTGATTGAAAATATAAATTTAAAATCATATCCTCAAATAGTATCTTATAATGAGATAACACACGTGATAGACCATCTAAATAGATATAGATTTAGCTGGTAAAGCTTAGATTGAAAATTTTTGCTATATTTGAATCAAATGGTTTTCTCTAGCAGCAATTATCCAAGTCGATCCCTTTACAAACACTAATCCTTTAATACCAAAACAAATTTTTTCAAAAATCCATATCAACGTTCACGGAATAAAGGCTTAATAAAATATTTATAACTGCTTAAAAGTACCTTAATAAATCAAGTCTGGCGATGTATCTCCATGCCACGGCAAAAATATTTTTTGCTTCAATCGTACCATTGGCAATATCAATGCTATATTAGTATCTCTAGTAGTGTGTGTAAGTATTAATATCCTTTGTAGGAAGTAATTGTGGCGAATTCAAAGTCTGCTCTCAAGCGCGCTCAAATTGCAGAACGCAATAGACTGCGGAATAAAGCATATAAATCCGCAGTTAGAACTTTAACGAAAAAGTTCTTAGTTGCTGTAGATAATTATGCAGCAAATCCCAGCCCAGAATCAAAACAAGAAGTCAACCAGAGAATGTCTGAGGCTTACAGCAAAATCGATCGCGCAGTAAAGCGTGGAGTTTTCCATCCCAACAAAGGTGCCAGGAAAAAATCCCGATTGGCGAAAAGATTTAAGTCTTCAGTACCCGAGACAGCCACAGCATCTTAAAGTCATTGACGAATAATCGATATTCATTTAGTTGCTATTCAATTTTTTCTAGCTCATACCCCACAGCTAGAAAACAATGGTCTATATTAAGTGACAGCTAAGCTCATGACTAAGATGCAGCTAATTGACACTCACGTTCATATTAACTTTGACTTGTTCAAAGTCGATTTAGAAGAAATACGTTCCCGGTGGCAAGAGGCGGGTGTTGTACGTTTGGTGCACTCCTGTGTAGAGCCATCGGAATTTTCTAGTATTCAGGAAATAGCTAATCGCTTTGACGAAGTTAGTTTTGCAGTTGGACTACACCCATTGGATGTTGATAAATGGCATGATGGGATGGCAAATCAGATATTGTCCTTAGCAACGAGCGATCCCAAAATTGTTGCGATTGGTGAAACTGGGCTGGACTTTTACAAAGCCGATAACTACGAACAACAATATTTTGTATTAGAGGAACAGTTGGCGATCGCGACGGAATTAAATTTGCCTGTGATTATCCACTGTCGCAACGCAGCAGAACCTTTAAGAAAAGTTTTAGCAAAGTGGCGAAATTTAAAAGGAGAACGTCTGCGTGGCGTAATGCACTGCTGGGGAGGTAATCCGGAGGAAACTCAATGGTTTTTGGATTTGGGCTTCCACATCAGCTTTAGCGGTACGGTCACTTTCAAAAGTGCCAAACAAATTCAAGCTAGTGCAGCAATGGTTTGGGATGAAAGGCTGTTAATTGAAACTGACTGTCCATTTTTAGCTCCGGTCCCCAAACGCGGTCAAAAGCGTAATGAACCTGCTTACGTACGTTTTGTTGCAGAGCGAGTAGCAGACATCAGAGGACAAACAGTAGAAGCAATAGCAAATCAAACAACTAGAAATGCTTGCGAACTGTTTGGATTAGTGAATCATAAACTTTGAAATCCTAAGAATTTGAAGCCTTAAAAACTTTGAAACTTGAATTTGAAATCTGAAAACTCTTGAAACCCAGTTAAATCAAACGTTCAAAATTCAACCCTTCGGCTTAGAGAAATTATGATATTATTATTTATTCCAAATGATAAAGCTTGCGCCATAATAATTAAGGGAAGCAAAATATAACAGATATTCCCTCATTCAGATTGCTATTTCCTTGTAAGTCCATGTATTCTCTACAAGTGAACGCAATTGAATGATAATGATGTTTTTGTACAAGCTTGAGTTAAACTATTGCTCTAGGCCACAATCCAATTATACAAATCTTTAGCAAATTATTAAACATAATTGCCTTGTGAGTAGAAACTACCCGTATGCGAAGACTGAGCGCGGGATGCGAATAAAGAGGTGAATATTCTTTTCCGTTAAACAATGAGGATGAGTATAAATACATACTATTAACATCAAGGGGTCAGAATGGGGAAGTGAGGAAAACCAAACATATTCTCAAATCGGTTGAGGAGTGGATTTTGGGTGTAGCGCCGAAAAAATCCGCCTTGGCTCAATTTGTTAGCGTTTGGGGAAAGCATACCCTTGCTACAATCGCGAACGACATAATTTAATCGCTTAATCGCTCCATTTTGTCTGTTCCGGGCGTTCAGATAATTTGGTGCCCGAAAAAAAATCAAGTAATTGCGTTCTTGTTTAACCAGGTTGACAAAGGTAGAGGCATGACGAACGAAACAATAATGGAACCCGCCTTCCTGTTGCCCGACTTAATTGAAATCCAGCGATCTAGTTTTCGTTGGTTTCTAGAAGAAGGGTTAATTGAGGAGCTGAATTCTTTTAGTCCCATTACAGATTATACTGGCAAACTAGAACTGCACTTTTTAGGTCAAAACTATAAGCTCAAAGAACCGAAGTACAGTGTCGAAGAAGCCAAACGACGCGACAGCACTTATGCTGTACAGATGTACGTGCCGACTCGTTTAATTAATAAAGAAACAGGGCACGTAAAAGACCAAGAAGTATTTATTGGCGATTTACCCCTAATGACCGAACGTGGAACGTTCATCATTAACGGTGCTGAAAGGGTAATTGTTAACCAAATTGTCCGATCGCCTGGGGTTTACTACAAATCGGAAATTGACAAAAACGGTCGACGAACTTATTCTGCTAGCTTAATTCCTAATCGGGGTGCATGGCTCAAGTTCGAAACAGACCGTAACGATCTGGTGTGGGTACGTATAGATAAAACCCGCAAACTATCGGCACAGGTCTTACTTAAAGCCCTAAGCTTATCAGATAACGAAATTATGGATGCCTTGCGCCATCCAGATTACTTCGAAAAAACAATTGAAAAAGAAGGGCAGTTTTCTGAAGAAGAAGCCCTAATGGAGTTATATCGTAAGTTACGTCCCGGCGAACCCCCAACGGTTTTAGGGGGACAACAACTGCTAGAATCCCGCTTTTTCGACCCCAAACGTTACGATTTAGGACGTGTAGGACGTTATAAACTCAACAAGAAATTACGCCTACAAGTCCCAGAGACAGTAAGAGTTCTGACTTCCCAAGATATTTTGGCAGCAGTCGATTACTTGATTAACCTTGAGTATGACATCGGTTCCACCGATGATATCGACCACTTGGGTAACCGTCGGGTTAGAAGTGTTGGCGAATTATTACAGAACCAGGTCAGAGTAGGTTTAAATCGTCTAGAGCGGATTATCCGGGAACGGATGACCGTATCAGACGCCGAAGTTCTCACCCCTGCTTCATTGGTGAATCCTAAACCTTTGGTTGCTGCAATTAAGGAATTTTTTGGTTCCAGCCAACTGTCACAATTCATGGATCAAACCAATCCATTGGCGGAATTAACCCACAAACGTCGTCTTTCGGCTCTAGGACCAGGTGGTTTAACCAGGGAACGGGCTGGCTTCGCCGTACGAGATATTCATCCCTCCCACTACGGACGGATTTGTCCGATTGAAACACCTGAAGGTCCCAACGCTGGGCTAATTGGTTCTTTAGCAACCCACGCCAAAGTTAACTTGTATGGTTTCTTAGAAACTCCTTTTAGACCTGTAGAAAATGGGCGGGTAAAATTTGATTTGCCTGTGGCGTACATGACTGCAGATGAAGAAGATGATTTGCAAGTTGCTCCAGGTGATACTCCTGTAGATGAGAACGGTAATATTCTTGGCGATATCATCCCCGTACGCTATCGCCAGGATTGGGCAACAACTACACCAGACCAAGTAGACTATGTAGCGGTATCTCCAGTACAAATTGTATCTGTTGCTACAAGCATGATTCCCTTCTTGGAGCACGACGATGCAAACCGTGCCTTGATGGGTTCAAACATGCAACGGCAAGCTGTACCTCTACTTAAACCAGAACGCCCATTGGTTGGTACTGGTTTGGAAGCTCAAGCAGCGAGAGACTCCGGGATGGTGAAGGTATCCCGTACTGATGGGATTGTAACCTATGTAGATGCAACTGAAATTCGAGTACGTCCGCCTTCTCCAGATGGTAGTGACGACAGGGGACAACCTAAAGAAGCTTTAACTGCAGCTTCCTTGTTCAGTAATCCTCCCGCAACATTGACCGGTACTCCTAAACCCAGTCCAAACGAAATTGTCTACAAACTTTCTAAATATCAACGTTCCAACCAAGACACTTGTTTGAATCAAAAGCCTCTGGTACGTGCCGGTGAAAGAGTAGTTGCCGGACAAGTGTTAGCTGATGGTTCCTCCACAGAAGGTGGAGAACTGGCACTAGGACAAAATATCGTCGTTGCTTATATGCCTTGGGAAGGCTACAACTACGAAGACGCAATTTTGATTAGCGAACGCCTAGTACAAGATGATGTTTATACTTCGATTCACATTGAGAAATATGAAATTGAAGCAAGACAAACCAAACTTGGACCAGAAGAAATTACTCGGGAAATTCCTAATGTTGGTGAAGATGCTCTGCGTCAATTGGACGAACAGGGAATTATTCGTATTGGTGCGTGGGTAGAAGCTGGAGATATTTTGGTTGGTAAAGTCACCCCCAAAGGTGAGTCAGATCAGCCCCCAGAAGAAAAACTTTTGCGAGCCATTTTTGGTGAAAAAGCAAGAGACGTTCGAGATAATTCTCTGCGAGTTCCCAACGGCGAAAAAGGTCGCGTAGTTGATGTACGTTTGTTTACCCGCGAACAGGGTGATGAATTACCCCCTGGGGCTAACATGGTAGTCCGGGTATATGTAGCCCAGAAACGGAAAATTCAAGTTGGCGACAAAATGGCAGGACGCCATGGAAATAAAGGAATTATTTCCCGGATATTACCAATTGAAGATATGCCTTACTTGGCAGATGGCTCTCCTGTAGATATTGTCCTCAATCCCTTGGGCGTACCCAGCCGGATGAATGTTGGGCAGGTCTTTGAATGTTTACTGGGTTGGGCTGGTCAAAATTTGGGCGTACGTTTCAAGATTACTCCCTTCGACGAAATGTATGGGGAAGAATCATCTCGCCAAATTGTCCATGGCAAATTACAAGAAGCCAGGGATGAAACTAACAAAAACTGGATATATAACCCCAAAGATCCGGGCAAAATCGTAGTATACGATGGGCGTACGGGAGAACCATTTGATCGCCCTATTACCGTTGGTGTGGCTTACATGCTGAAACTGGTACATTTGGTGGACGATAAAATTCACGCTCGCTCCACAGGTCCTTACTCCTTGGTTACTCAACAACCCTTGGGTGGTAAAGCACAGCAAGGCGGTCAAAGATTTGGAGAAATGGAAGTATGGGCGCTGGAAGCATTCGGTGCAGCCTACACCCTGCAGGAATTACTCACAGTTAAATCTGATGATATGCAGGGACGTAATGAAGCTTTGAATGCGATCGTAAAAGGTAAAGCAATTCCTCGTCCCGGTACGCCAGAATCCTTCAAAGTTTTGATGCGCGAACTGCAATCCCTTGGACTTGATATCGCAGTGCATAAAGTCGAAACACAAAACGATGGTAGTTCTTTGGATGTAGAAGTGGACTTAATGGCAGATAATAGTTCTCGCCGGACTCCACCCCGTCCAACTTATGAATCCCTCACTCGCGAATCTATCGAAGAAGAATCATAGAAGTATAAAATCCTACAAGGTGGAGTAAATTAAAATCTTCCACCTTGTAGATAAATGCTTAATTCTTCGCTGAAAAATCCCTGTGCTGTGAGCTTTTCGATTCAAAGTTTATTTCCAGAAATTAACTGCAAGAAGATTAGGTTTTACTTTTAAGTTTTGATTTTGAGTATTAATTTTGAATATTAATTTTGATTCTGATTTTGATTTTGAGTTTGAGTTTGAGTTTGAGTTTGAGTTCTGCTCAGTTTTAAAATTTTGCCCTCCTCACAATTGAATAATCCTCCTAGCACGGCGAATTTATCATCCCGTGTTCCTTCATGAAGTCACAACTCAAGTTGGAGAATACTAGACACATGAGACATACCCAGAATAATCAGTTTGACTATGTAAAAATCGGTTTAGCATCACCAGAACGCATTCGCCAATGGGGTGAAAGAACATTACCTAACGGTCAGGTTGTAGGTGAAGTCACTAAGCCAGAAACAATTAATTACCGGACCTTAAAGCCAGAGATGGATGGCTTGTTCTGCGAGCGGATTTTTGGTCCGGCAAAAGATTGGGAATGTCACTGCGGTAAATATAAACGGGTACGTCACCGGGGAATAGTTTGCGAACGTTGCGGTGTAGAAGTTACCGAATCGCGAGTACGCCGCCATCGTATGGGCTACATCAAGCTGGCTGCACCTGTAGCTCACGTCTGGTATCTCAAAGGTATTCCTAGCTATATTTCTATTTTGCTAGATATGCCCCTCCGGGATGTGGAGCAAATTGTCTACTTTAATTCCTACGTGGTACTCAGTCCTGGAAATGCTGAAACTTTGACCTATAAACAGCTTTTAACTGAGGATCAATGGCTAGAAATAGAAGATCAAATTTATAGCGAAGATTCTCAACTTGAAGGAGTAGAAGTAGGTATTGGAGCCGAAGCACTGCTGCGCTTACTGTCCGATCTAACTCTGGATCAAGAAGCAGAAGGTTTGCGAGAAGAAATTACCACAGCCAAGGGTCAGAAGCGGGCTAAATTAATTAAACGTTTGCGGGTAATCGATAACTTTATTGCCACCGGTTCCAAGCCAGAGTGGATGGTAATGACTGTAATTCCCGTTATTCCACCGGATTTACGTCCGATGGTACAGCTAGATGGTGGTAGATTTGCTACTAGCGATTTAAACGATTTATACCGCCGGGTAATTAATCGTAATAATCGATTGGCGCGTTTGCAAGAAATCTTAGCACCAGAAATTATTGTCCGTAATGAAAAACGGATGTTGCAAGAAGCTGTAGATGCTTTGATTGATAACGGTCGGCGCGGACGAACCGTGGTTGGAGCGAATAACCGTCCGTTAAAATCTTTGTCAGATATTATTGAAGGGAAACAGGGACGTTTCCGACAAAACTTACTAGGTAAACGGGTAGATTACTCCGGACGTTCAGTAATTGTCGTTGGACCCAAATTAAAAATTCACCAGTGTGGTTTGCCAAGGGAAATGGCAATCGAACTGTTTCAACCATTTGTGATTAACCGCCTCATTCGTAGCGGTATGGTCAACAATATCAAAGCTGCTAAAAAACTGATATCAAGGGCTGACCCCAGCGTTTGGGATGTTCTTGAAGAAGTGATTGAAGGACATCCGGTCATGTTGAACCGAGCGCCAACACTGCACCGTTTAGGAATCCAAGCTTTTGAGCCAATCTTAGTAGAAGGAAGAGCAATTCAGTTGCATCCGTTGGTTTGTCCAGCATTTAATGCTGACTTTGATGGCGACCAAATGGCGGTACATGTACCCTTGTCTTTGGAAGCACAATCAGAAGCGAGATTATTAATGCTTGCTTCCAATAATATTTTATCGCCAGCAACCGGGACACCAATTGTAACACCTAGCCAAGATATGGTTTTGGGTGCTTATTATTTAACAGCGGACAATCCTAAAGCAAAGAGAGGTGAAGGAAAATACTTTACTTCCCTTGATGATGTGATTCTAGCTTTCGAACAACATCAAATCGACTTACATGCTTACGTATACGTACGCTATGACGGAGAAGTTGAAACAGACAAGCCAGATACAGAACCAGTTAAAGTTCACGAAAACAGTGATGGTAGTAGAACTTTAGAGTACAAGTTCCGCAGAGTCAGACAAGATGGCAATGGTAATTTTATCTCTCAGTATATAAAGACAACACCTGGACGGGTAATTTTCAATAAAGCTATTGAAGAAGCGATCGCCAGTTAAAGGTTACGAACATAAAGGCTAAAGTCATACACCAATGACCTTAGCCAAAATTGTTACTTACAGTTTTTGAAGTTAGAGTTTTTTGTCGTACGTATTCAAGTTTTTCAAGGGGCATTCAAACCAACAGAATGTGGCAAATATCACAGAAGTGACCTTTAAGGTAATACTCAGTTATTAACTCGTAATCAAACCACTTACAAATGTACGAGCTTCCATCCTAAATTTATTGAGATTATGCAGTTAGAGTCTTAGCTGCACTAAATTATCTTGGGGATCTGCTTACTACAAACTACTTCTGTGTAGTGCGTGCAAATTACGAATAATTTCTTCGCTGTTTTCTTATAGTTCCTTAGCTCTGTCGAGCAAATTATCAAATGTGGCAGTTAGTTAATACCCGGCGAAATTCTCTATTTTACCCGTTCGAGGAAAAACAGAAAAGTACAAACACAAACAAACTTATCTTTATATCTATCACTCAGCAAAAAGTAACAAGTAATAGCTTTTCCAAGTTTTTGCTTGGGTAATTTTAGTTGATGGACAGTTCACTATTTACTAATAACTGACTAAGGGAACTCGGACTTATGAGTAACGAGCAAAAAATGATTTTTCGCAATCGTGTAGTTGGTAAAAAGCAACTTAAAAAGTTAATTTCTTGGTCTTTTACGACCTATGGTACGGCACGCACGGCCGTGATGGCAGATAAATTAAAAGCTTTAGGATTTCGTTACGCTACTAAAGCCGGAGTTTCCATCAGTATCGATGATTTGATGGTGCCTCCATCCAAACGAACTTTACTGGATGCTGCAGAAGCTGAAATTCGAGCTACCGAGGAACGTTATCAAAGGGGAGAAATTACTGAAGTTGAACGATTCCAAAAAGTTATTGACACTTGGAATAATACCAACGAAACTCTCAAAGATGAAGTAGTTTATAACTTTGAGAAAAGTAATCCCTTGAATTCGGTATACATGATGCAGAACTCTGGGGCAAGGGGTAATATTTCCCAGGTTCGACAATTGGTAGGTATGCGGGGACTAATGGCAGATCCCCAAGGACAAATTATTGCCTTACCAATTAAAACAAACTTCCGGGAAGGACTTACTGTTACCGAATATATTATTTCGTCTTATGGTGCGCGCAAAGGACTAGTAGATACAGCATTGAGAACTGCTGACTCTGGTTATCTTACCCGTCGCCTAGTAGACGTATCTCAAGACGTAATTATTCGGGAAATCGACTGTGGTACTAGTCGGGTTATTCCCATACGTCCGATGAGAGAAGGCGAGAAAATATTAATCCCTCTGGCTACACGTTTGCTGGGACGCGTAATCGGCGTTGATGTCATACATCCCAAAACCAAAGAATTAATTGCCGCACGTAATACCCCGATTTCTGAAGAACTGGCGAGTGAAATTGAAAAATCTGGCGTGCAGGAAGTGCAAGTTCGTTCTCCTCTTACCTGTGAAGCTGCTCGTTCGGTATGTCAGTCCTGCTATGGCTGGAGTTTGGCACATGCCAAGATGGTAGATTTGGGTGAAGCTGTAGGTATTATTGCTGCTCAAAGTATTGGTGAGCCTGGAACCCAGTTGACCATGCGTACTTTCCACACTGGTGGTGTATTTACTGGTGAAGTTGCTCAACAAGTACGTTCAAAAACTGACGGGAAAGTCGTCTTTAAGAAAAAATTCCGTACCAGACCCTACCGTACCCGCCATGGGGAAGATGCGTTGTACGTAGAAACTAATGGTAGTTTAGTTATCGAATCAGCAAGCGGTCAAACATCGAAAGAGATTTCGATGACCCAAGGTTCAACTTTATATATTGTTGAAGGTCAGCAGGTAAAACAAGGTGAACTATTGGCAGAAGTTGCCTTGGGTGCGCGCGGTACTCGTGCCAATACAGAGAAAGCTGTGAAAGACGTGGCTTCTGACTTGGCTGGAGAAGTTAAGTTTGCCGGAGTAACTTCAGAACAAAAAACTGACCGTCAAGGTAATACTACCACTACTGCTGCACGAGGAGGACTAATCTGGATTTTATCTGGGGAAGTATATAATCTTCCACCAGGAGCCGAGCTGGTAGTGAAAAATGGTGACAGAATTGACACCAATGGCGTGTTGGCAGAAACAAAATTAACAACAACCCATGGAGGTGTAGTTCGCTTACCGGAACCAATTCCTGGTAAGTCAACCAGAGAAATTGAAATTATCACTGCTTCGGTAGTCCTAGACCAAGCAAAAGTTACCGTACAAAGTCAGCAAGGTCGTAATAATTACTTAATTACCACTGGAAATAATCAATCCTTCAATTTGCGGGCAACTCCTGGAACCAAAGTTCAAAACGGTCAAGTAGTTGCGGAGTTGATTGACGATCGCTACCGCACCACAACAGGAGGTTTACTCAAATATGCCGATGTTGAAATCCAGAAAAAAGGTAAGGCAAAACAAGGTTATGAAGTAACCAAAGGTGGAACCTTACTGTGGATTCCTGAAGAAACCCATGAGGTAAATAAAGATATTTCCCTCTTACTCGTAGAAGATGGTAAGTATGTAGAAGCCGGAACAGAAGTAGTTAAAGATATCTTCTGCCAAAATAGTGGTGTAGTCGAAGTTACCCAGAAAAATGATATTCTCCGAGAAGTGGTTATTAAACCTGGAGAACTCTTAATGGTCGACGACCCTGAGAAAATCATGGGTAAGGATGGCTCATTTGTCCAACCAGGTGAGGAAATCTTAGGACAAGTCGTTTCCCAATTACGTTACGTTGAATATATAGATTCTCCCGAAGGTCCGGCAATTCTAACTCGCCCAGTGGTAGAGTTCCCCGTTTCTGAAAACCCAAACGTTCCTTCTACAACTTCAGTCAGTCAGCAAACAGGACGTTCAATTCAATTGCGAGCAGTGCAAAGACTGCCCTATAAAGATGCCGAACGCGTTAAATCTGTTGAAGGTGTCGATTTAATGCGAACTCAGTTAGTGCTGGAAATAGAGCAAGATAACGAGCAAGAAATCAATACTACTCCCCTAGCTGCGGACATTGAATTGATTGAAGATTTAGACAACTCAGAAATCCAGCGTTTACAGATGGTAATCCTCGAATCATTGGTGATTCGACGCGATATAGCTGCTGATGCAACCCAAGGTAGTACTCAAACCAAACTAGAAGTAAAAGACGGAGATACAATTACACCTGGAGCAGTGGTCGCACGAACTCAAATTCTTTCCAAAGGGGGAGGTATTATTCGTGGAGTCCAAAAGGGAGTAGAAGCAGTTCGACGTTGTTTACTCTTGCGTGAAAATGACACCATCACCAAGCATATTAATGCGGAACCGACGATAAAAGTTGGCGACTTACTTGTTGAAGGGGCTCCTATTGCAGAAGGTATATTTACCGAAGAGTCTGGACAAGTTGTTCATGTCAGCAAAGCCGCTGCAAATGGTGATAGCTCGGCACTAGCAACCCAACAAAGCACCATAACAATTCGTGTTGGTCGTCCATATCGAGTCAGTCCCGGTGCTGTCTTGCAAATAGAAGATGGTGGTCTGGTACAACGTGGTGATAACTTAGTGATGCTGGTTTATGAACGAGCTAAAACTGGGGATATCATCCAAGGTTTGCCCAGAATTGAAGAACTTCTAGAAGCGCGCAAACCAAAAGAAGCTTGTTTGCTGGTACGCAGAGGAGGAGAAGTTAAATTTGTTTATGGTGATGGGGATGAAGTAATTGCAGTTAAAGTCGTTGAAAGTAATGGTGTAGTTACGGATTACACATTAGGTCCCGGTCAAAACTTAATGGTCGGCGATGGTGAAATTGTAACAGCCGGACAGACATTAACTGATGGACCTGCAAATCCCCACGAAATTTTGGACGTATTCTTCAGTCTTGGCTCAGAAGACGGTACCTACGCTTGTGCTAGCTATGCTCTGGAAAAAGTCCAAACATTCTTAGTAAATCAAGTACAGTCAGTTTATCAATCCCAGGGTATTGATATTGCCGACAAACATATTGAGGTAATTGTTCGTCAAATGACCTCAAAAGTACGTATAGATGATGGTGGTGACACCACAATGTTACCTGGAGAATTGATAGAACTACGCCAAGTCGAACAGGTAAATGAAGCAATGGCAATTACTGGTGGTGCTCGTGCAGAATATACCCCCGTGTTGCTAGGTATCACTAAAGCATCTTTGAATACAGACAGCTTTATTTCTGCTGCATCATTCCAAGAAACAACTCGTGTACTTACTGAAGCCGCAATCGAAGGTAAGTCCGACTGGTTGCGCGGTCTGAAGGAAAACGTAATTATCGGAAGACTGATTCCTGCAGGTACTGGTTTTAACACTTATGAAGAACCCAGTCCAATCGATGATTACCCCACAGATCTCACCAGTAGTGTCTTGGATGAGGTTGATGACCCAATGGATATGGTGTTAGACGATCGTACTGCTCGTGCTTATAATTTAGACTCGCCGACCCTTACTGAATCTGGATTTATGTCTCCGACAATGGATAATTCAATATTAGGTGGTGAAGATGAATTGATTCCCCCAGAAATTCAGGATTTAGGAGAAGAGCGGCAAAACAATAATGATTTCCCTGGTGGAAGCAGTTTTAACTTTGGTGACTTTTCCAGCTAGGTAAATATTTTTGTAATTTGAAAAAGCATTCTCATAATAAGAGAATGCTTTTTTCTTACTTATGTTCTGTGTAATTAAAAAATTGATATATCGCACTATAATTTTGTCTCACATAAGATTATTTAGTCTTATGGAAATACTTAACCAACGCTTGAGCCATGGTTTTATAAAGACTTACATTTGACATTATTCGGAGTAAAAAACATATAATTTTTCACATTAGGTAGATTTTTTTTGAGTCAATAAATTATTAAATTCATAACTATTGCCTAAGTTATATGCTCTACATATCAAGACAAAAAACTAATTAACTATACAAATTTTTATCCTGTTATTTTTAATCCTAATCATCAACATAGAGTATGTTAGTTGAGTACAGTACGGCAAACTTGAGATACATCTATGTCCTTTATAAACGTTTTGTCACGATGAATTAGTTTCTATGTTTGCAAACATAAGATGTACAAGATTTATTTTTATCGAGTAGGAACTGCTATATATATTTTTTCAAAATCAAAGGTAATTAATGGCTTGCTGTTTGCGTAGCGTAGCGTTAGCTAAAAAAGTAGAGTTACGTAAATCTAGAAGCCACAAAGCTTGCAAAACAGTTATTTCATACCTTAGTTTCTAATCTACCTAGCTATATTGCAAACTAAAGTGCAAGGTTTTTGAGACTGTAAATGTTATTTCCTTGCACTTGTTTGACACGAAAAAACTTTAAAACCTAACCTGTATTACTTTCTAGTATTATTCAGCAAGCCCTAGTTACTTTACAGTATTAGTAGGTTTGATTATGAAACACTTGTTTGTCGCTAGTAGTTTGGCATTGAATCACGAAATAAGATTTTTATATGACTGTATTTTCAAAATTAATGCTTTTTTTTAACTTCAAATATAATAATTATAAATAGGTAACAGCTTACTTAAAATAATCAGATAAATCTCTATAAGTAGCTTTTTTTAGAATAAAAATACTAATGATGTGAAATACAAGAATATGATTAATTTTAAACCACAAACAAATAATTTAAACCTGCCATCAAAATAGTCTGAGTAATATTATTTTTCATAGTTGAATTTTTATCTTGAAATATTAGCTTGCAAGGTAATATACATAGTTAAGTAAATATTAATACACTTATATTGTTATACTTTCAAAGTAATATCAATAATATCTTTCAATAATCTTGAAAATAATAAGTAGTGATTCATTCAAAACTATAGTAAGCCAATTGTAAAAATTTCGTAAAGAATGCAAAGTAACCTAAGATAATTGAATGCTGTATCTGAGATAGTGCCACCTAAATTATTGTTCCAATGATTTCGAAGTTTACAAACTAAACAAATCAGTATGTTTTTCAAGCAAAAAATGCGTTAAAATTAAGATACTAAAGTACGGCGCACTCTAACTTACCCAAGTTTATCAATGTAAAGTTATAAACAGAGGTAAATAATTTAAATATAGTATGTCCCCAATTAGGACATATCAACTAAGTCAAATAAATTGTTAATTTCCCAAATATGGGTACCAGAAACTAAGATTTTGATATATAGCGTTTGTACAACTAATAGCTCATGAATTACAAGGATAGGTAAAATTTATACTGTTATCCCTTTTGATGAATGAATATAGTGTGTGGCACTAGTAACAAGTACACCCATTTACAAATACTTTTTTGAAATTGGGAAAATAGTCAGAATAGAGCATATCTAATACAACCTACATTTAGTTTGCACTCAAAAACTAAATGTATAGTAAGTAAATTTTTAACCTAGATTAACTAACACCATGTGCCCTCAAGCCATGGAAGTTTTAAAAAAATACAAGTTAAGCTAGATAACAGAGTTCAAAAAAGCTACTAAAACCTCTTTTGAGGAAGGTAAGCAATATTTTGAATTCAGGTGGGTATATATTAAAGTTGGCATTGTCCTTACTCCATGCTGCGAATCATCACTCAGCAAGCAGATGTAATAGCTGAACTACAGCGGATCTGCAATCGCACAAATGACGAACAAGTATTTCACAAGGAAGCAACAGTAAAAGAAGTGTTGCAATCTGTGAAATCTCAAGGTGACAAAGCTCTGCTACATTACACTGCAGAATTTGACAAACAAAAATTCACTCCTGAGGAACTGCGCGTTAGTGGCTCAGAACTAGACATTGCTTATCAGAAAGTTAACTCAGACTTGCTCGAAGCAATTAAACTAGCGTGTCGGAGAATAGAGGCTTTTCACCGCCAGCGAGTCCCGAAAGATTGGGTGCACTTTGGTTCGGATGAAATTGTGCTAGGCAAGCGTTATACACCAGTAGATAGTGCAGGTCTGTACGTTCCTGGTGGTCGAGCCGCTTATCCAAGTACGGTGCTAATGAATGCGATTCCAGCAAGAGTTGCTGGTGTCGAGCGCATAGTAATGGTAACTCCACCAGGAGGGGACAATGGGATTAATCCAGCAGTGCTAGTTGCAGCACAAGAAGCTGGTGTTAAGGAAATTTATCGTATTGGTGGAGCACAGGCTGTAGCGGCTCTTGCCTATGGTACAGAGACAATCCCCAAGGTCGATCTAATAACTGGACCAGGTAATATTTACGTTACCTTAGCGAAGAAACAGGTCTACGGGACCGTAGGCATTGATTCTTTAGCAGGACCAAGTGAAGTACTAATTATTGCAGATAAAACAGCCAACCCGGTCGACGTAGCAACTGATTTGCTTGCCCAAGCCGAACATGACCCGATGGCTGCGGCAATATTGCTCACGAATGATACGGTGTTGGCAAAAAATGTACAAGTAGCAGTAGAAAGACAACTAGTCGATCATCCAAGGCGTACCCTTACAGAAAAAGCGATCGCTCACTATGGTCTGATAGTAGTTGTGGAATCTTTGCAAGCAGCAGCAGAATTTTCAAATGAATTTGCACCGGAACATTTGGAATTAGAAATCGAAGACCCTTGGGCTTTGTTACCTCAAATCCGCCATGCTGGGGCAATATTTTTAGGTCATTCAACACCAGAAGCTGTAGGAGATTATTTGGCTGGACCAAATCATACATTACCAACTTCCGGAGCAGCCCGTTATTCCTCAGCATTGAGTGTGGAAACTTTTCTTAAACACTCCAGTATTATCCAGTATTCTCATACAGCTTTAGAAAAAGTCGCAGGTGCAATTGACTTATTAGCAACAACAGAAGGTTTACCTTCCCATGCTGATTCAGTCAAACGTCGGATTCGAAAAGAAGAGCGACAAGAAACACCTTCTCCAGAAAATAATACTCAGTCGGAATTTCGAAATCGAGAAACAGAATAAATAATTATTTTTTTAAGTTGGAGACGTGGAATTTCTGCGTCTCTTTAATTTGCTTAATATTTTTAATTTGCTTAATATTTCTGAGTTGACACTCCCACGTCTAAAAGGAGTGGGTTTTGTGCTCCGAGGCTATAAGCTGGGAGATTATATTTTGCATATTTTGCTATAAAGAGAACAGGAAACTGGGAACAGGCTTGGACGCAGCAAGCTGAACAGACTCTGTGCTCTTTCAACGCGCCATCCGGCGTAGCTACCTCGCAGGGTGCTAATGCTGAGTAAGACAAGAAATAAAAAATGTCCTAACGCAAAAATATAGTGATATAAAGATTGAAATAAATATTATTATCCAAAGACCTTATAGCTAATGTCAGTTTAATTGCTCTATTTATTTTTAATCATGAATAATTTTACATTTGGAAATTTATTGTCTATTTCGAGCGATGCTTAATTCTTAATTTTTTTGGAGACCTTTGACAAAAACTAGTTAATGGCCTCAAACTAAAGTTTAAGGAATATACAAACCGCAGCATCTTTCTACTTTGGCTATGCTTGGGTGCCATAGCTTGTTTTAAGATTACCAATTTGATGTTAGATGTTGGCTCTTACTCTTGAGGAGAAAATAGTGGTGCTAAAGACAGTTTTAGTTGCTCTGGATGGTTCAGAAATATCAGGACAGGTTATTCAGACTTTGCAAGAATTACTACTCCCTTCAAATAGCAAAGTTGTTTTTTGTCACGTCTTTCCACCTCCAGAATCAGAAATGCAGCTAGTCGCAGACCGTCCCCATTCAGAGTCAGCAACTCTTCCTTACGTACAAGTGGAAAAACAATTACAGTCTTACCAAGCCCAATTAAAAGTAGATAGTGAATTGGAATTAGTCAGTGGAGATACAGCTGAAGAAATTATTCGTCTTGCCAACATCTATAAAGCAGATTTGATTGTGATTGGTACTCGTGGTTTAACTGGTATGAAACGAATTATTGAAGGTTCTGTCAGTTCCCAAGTACTTGAGGATGCTCAATGTTCGGTTTTAGTTGTTAAACCAAAATTATACAGGTAGCTGACTGTTTACTAATAATTAACTACTTCGTATTTGGTTAATATAAGTTTGACTATAAATTTGGCCGATCTGAAATTTAGATTAAAGTTATGTATTTTATCGGTAAAAGAATAAACATTACTCTTTTGTCTGGATTTTAAAAGTATTTTAATGAAGTAATTAAGTTAAGAAATCAAGATTTAATTGCATCATGAATGATATTTTCATTCATCTAATAGTCATAATTGGTAGCAACTAGCCTTAAATTTTATTTTCCTTTATTTCATATAAAGTTTATTCTAAATATCTCTGTAGCTTCTTGATAGGTATTGATTACAGGCTGAGCCGCACCTGCGGTGTTTATAAGCGGCGTAGCCGTTCACCGTAAGTGCCCCTCACATCCGCGCCGCGCTTAATGCGTTCAAACGTCGGTGCTGCAGGCTAAACACGTACCGTAAAACATAACAGACCGCGCTGAAACCTGTGAATATAAGTTTGTAACTTTTGTTAAAATTCAGCATTAGCATACGTAAGTATTGAGTGTTCGTTAGCTGCAGCTAAATGAAATGCTAAGTTGCATACAATAGTTATATACTTTTCCAATATCGCAATGAAGCTCATTCAAATGGACTTAAATAAAATAGTACCATAACATCTTGCGTACACTATTTTATACATGTTGTCAATTTTTACTGATATATAATTATTCGAAGTGCTAGTATCTTACTAGCATCCAACTTTAAATACGATACTGTTATATTCTTGTAAACTAACACCGATGCTGCTTAATAACCGCTATCAAGTTTTGCAAACCTTAGGAAGCGGTGGATTTGGGGAAACTTTTTTAGCAGAAGATACCCAAATGCCTTCCTTGCGTCGTTGCGTGATTAAACAATTAAAACCAATAGCTAGTAACCCCCAGGTTTACGAATTGGTACAAGAGCGATTTGGGCGAGAAGCTGCAGTGTTAGAAAAATTGGGAGAAAATAACGATCAAATTCCTAGCCTATATGCTTACTTTCAGTTTAAAGAGCGATTTTATTTAGTACAAGAATATGTGGAAGGTGAGACGTTAACTGCAAAAATTCAGAAGCAAGAGTCTTTATCTGAAAATGAAGTACAAGATATCTTAACCAGCTTGCTACCAATTTTAGAATACGTACACAACCAAAAGATTATTCATCGGGATATTAAACCAGAAAATATCATTTTGCGGCACCGAGATAAAAAACCTATATTGATAGATTTTGGTGCAGTAAGAGAAATAATGGGAACTGTAATTAATTCCCAGGGGAATGCTGCACGTTCGATTATTATTGGTACCCCAGGATATATGTCCAGCGAACAAGCAGCAGGTAGGCCGGTCTACTCAAGTGACCTCTACAGTTTGGGAATGACAGCAATATATCTATTGACAGGTAAAAAACCCCAAGAGTTACAAGTAAACCCAATTACTGGAGAACTTATCTGGCATGAATATGCAGCAGGTATAAGTCCAGGAATGATAGGGGTAATTGATAAAGTAACCCAATATCATCCAAGAGATCGTTTTTCTACTGCGGGAGAAATGTTAGAAGCTCTAGAAAGTGATTTTGTACCTTTAGATCCGACGGTGCATTATGTCCGAGAGCCAGTAGATACTCAACCACCTAGTTTTGCTGTTTCGTCTTCATCAGCATCGCCTGATATTATAAGACAAGATTTATTTTCAACTACAAACATTTCTAGTACGAATAAATCGGACGCTGGAGAAAGTAAAAAAAATCTTATTCTCGGTTTAGCCATAGGGAGTTCAATCCTAGGGAGTTTGATTGGTGCTTCGGTAATTATTGGTTTTATGTTAAATAGATCGCCACAAGTTGTGGAACCAAATACCCAAACATCTATTCAACAACCAAATACAATTCAAAAACCTAATACAATTCAAAAACCTAATACAATTCAACAACCCAATACAATTCAAAAACCTAATACAATTCAACAACCCAATACAATTCAAAAACCCAATACAGAATCTCAAATTTCCGAGACGGCTGAACCTCCTAGTGATGATTACTCTTGGCTTTCTCAAAGATTAGCAAAAAATGTAGATTTGGATGATAAAAGTGCCTTAGACCTAGATATCATGCGAAATTCGGTTTTTGCTCGTCACGGCTATCGTTTTAGGACTATCAAATTACAAGAATATTTTGATAAACAGCCTTGGTACAAGCCCAAGTATCTACCACAGGACTTCCCAGACAATTTGCTCTCGGATATAGAAATACAAAACGTAGAATTTATTGCTAAATATCAGGACAGTAATAATAAAAGATATTTTCCGAAATAAATTTATTAAATGATAATTGTTAATTGGTTATATGTTTTAAGGATTTATAAGATATTTTGTTCCTATATATTTCCAGTAGCGAACTACTTCATCACTACTGTTCACTGTTTTGAGAATTGTATCGAACAATATTTAGATAATAATCGGTCTTTCAAGCATACTTGTAATTTATTTTTAAATTCTTATATTTGGGATATTTCTTCTATCTAATCGCGTCTGCACATGTTGTAATGTACTCTTTTAGTTGTGATGTACTCTTTTAAAGGTGTGCTTACTATAAGTAAAAATAATAATATTACAGCTTTTCACGGAGCATGAACACAAAGCTGCTGAACAATCGTTATCAGGTGATCGAAGTATTAGGTGCAGGTGGATTTGGTGAAACCTTTTTGGCTGAAGATACCTATATGCCTTCTCGTCGTCGTTGTGTCATTAAAAAACTTAAGACCATAACAGGTGACCCACGAACTTATGAAAAAATCAAACAACGCTTCGAAAGAGAAGCTGCGACATTAGAGTTTTTGGGTGAAGGTAGCGACCAAGTTCCTAAGCTCTATGCTTATTTTTCCGAACAGGGACTCTTTTATCTGGTTCAGGAATGGATCCAAGGTCAAACTTTAACTGAAATAATTGAAGCCAAAGGTGCTCTTTCAGAAACGGAAGTGAAAAGCATTTTATTAAATTTGCTTTCTGTCCTTGATTACGTGCACAGTAAACATATTATTCATCGGGATATTAAACCGGATAATGTTATTTTATCTGCTAATACTGGCAAACCAGTTTTGATTGATTTTGGTGCGGTCAAAGAAACTATACGCACAATTGCAAATTCTCCAGGACGCTTTACAGAATCATTAATTATTGGTACGCCAGGTTACATGCCCAGCGAGCAGGCGATTGGACGTCCAATTTATGCGACAGATATTTATAGTTTGGGTTTAACAGCAATTTTTCTGTTGACTGGTAAATGTCCTCAAGAGTTACAAACAGATCGCCAAACAGGGGAAATACGTTGGCAAGAATATGCACCGGGAGTTTCTCCCCAACTAGCTCAAATCTTGAATCAAGCTATTCAACTTCAAGCAGGCGATCGCTTCACCACTGCGAGTAAAATGCTCGATGCTTTGAAGACTGAAAATACGGGCATTCCCAGCACCATCAAAGTCAAACCCAAACAGCCAGTAACTCAAAAAACTATTGCTCTTGCTCCCAATGCTGGTAAGTCCAATCAACCCGTACAGAAATCTAAATCTTTATCCAATTCCAAAAATAATTCAGTCGCTCCAACTTCTTCGATTTTGACCTCGCAAGTTTGGCAAAAACCCCCTGTAATTATTGGGAGTTTAATACTTGGTAGCTTACTTGGTGCAATAGCCATTTCCAGTTTTGCAATTTCCAGCTTTGAGCGTCAGGAAAAAAGTGAAGAGAGTTTTGCTAAATCAAATGTTGAATCAGCCAGGGAAACACCATCTTCAATTAACCCTGGAGACAAAAATCCTACGGAAAATTCTTTAACATCTCCATCGCCTAACACTGAACCTGAAAATAAGCTTAATCCGGTAACCTCACCTTCCCCACCTGTTGATACGAATACAGCACCAGTTGATACAAATGTAGAATCTGCTGCAAAGACACAACAAGAGCCAGAAAATACTGAAGAAAGCGAGTCAGAAAAAGCTACTCAAGAGAATGAAACAAATCAGCAAGTAAACTCAGAATCAACAAATACTGTCCAGAATTCAGAAAATAATCGTTCGACTGTACCCACATCTTCTACTCCAGATAATACTCCCATAGGACAAGATGGAGAAAAAACTCAGTCGTCACCAGAAAATTCTGCTTCTCCCCAAGAAAAATCCCCTGAAGTTTCTTCCGAGGAAACAAATTCTCCACAGGAACAGAAAGCAAAAATTGAAGAGCAACAAATAGCAGCAAATAGAAATAACAATATTAGAGTTCCTGCTTTTCCTGTTGGAACAACGAAGGATGCTATTCAAGGAACCCTAGGAAGACCAAATAAAAATTCTCGAGGAGTATACAGAAACACCCGAGCTTATCTTTATAATCAGCCAAATGAGGTAGATCTTGGCTACATAGTCGATAAAACATCTGGAGCCTTAAGACAAACAGAAGTTTCCTTTCCTCAATCTGCAGGCAAAGATGCGATGCAAGTAACGCTACAAGGAATGTTAGGCGGTAATATATCGAATGATATTAAAAAAGAATTAGAAAGAGTTTATCAGCGTCAAAAGAGAAAACACTGCTTTAGAGGAAATGGATTAAAAGGAGTTATTGAACGCAATCAAAAAGGTAGAATTTACATAGCAGTCTGGGATTCCAAACTACACAGTGGATGTTAATTGTTAACGGTTAAGCATTAAGTTTAACCGTTAACCATTTAATTAAAAAATATTAATTGAAAACTATTACTTGACGCTAACTTTAGCTCCAGCTTCTTCAAGCTGTTTCTTAGCATCTTCAGCAGCTTCTTTCGCAATCGCTTCTTTAACAGCCTTAGGAGCAGATTCAACTAATTCTTTTGCTTCTTTTAGACCTAAACCAGTGATGCTGCGTACCACTTTAAGGATCGCAATTTTCTTATCAGCAGGTACTTCTTCAAGAACAAGGTCAAATTCAGTCTTCTCCTCTTCAGGCTCAGCAGCAGCACCGCCACCACCAACTCCAGGCATCATACCGGGCATCATCATCATTCCGCCACCAGCAGAAGCAGAAGCATCTACACCAAAAGCTTCTTCTATTTGCTTAACTAATTCAGAAGCTTCCAATAGTGTTAGAGATTTTAACTGATCTAAGATTTCGTCAGTTTTAGCAGACATTGATGTACTCCTTATTTCGGTGAATAATTAACTTTGATTGAATGTAACGAGTCAAACCACGAATCTAAGATTCGGATTCTTGAGACCCTTCCTTCTCCGATACAGCTTTGACCGCACGTACCAAGGAAGAAGGTACTTCGTTGATTCCCACAGCCAACTTGGTTGGTACAGCGTTGATTCCCACAGCCAACTTGGTTGAAACTGCTTTGATTCCTCCTGCCAAACGAGCCATAAGTTCTTGTTTGGAAGGTAGTTCCTTCAGTGCTTTGATGTCATCTTGGTTTAAAGCTTGACCATCGAGCACGCCACCACGAAGTTCTGTTTTCTTAGTGGCTTTCTGGAAATCCTCATAAGCCTTAATGGCTTCCTTCATTTCTTCTTTGACAAGAAGAAAAACAGAGGAGTCTTGAAGGAAATCCGTCATTGGTTGCCAACGTTCGTCATCCTTGACAGCAAGGCGCATCAGAGTATTCTTGGCTTTTTTGCAAATTGTCCCACTGGATCGCATTCGATTACGCAGATCGCTGATTTGTGCAACCGATAACCCCTGGTAATCAACAATCAACGCCAAGGAAGACTCATCCAAAACCTCTTTGAGGTCAGCAACTATGGCTTTTTTTTCCTCTAGCGTTTTACCCATCTAATCTCACCTCCTTAAAAAGTGGCTTTTCTTCTCATAATTTTTCAGCAATTGCCTTGTGGTACGTGCCTGCAAAAAAATAGATTCTGCCAAAACAATAGACTCTGACTGCCACGAGCCAGAGTCTTTCAGAGACATTAAGAAACAGAAGTCTCTACAAAGTTTTTCAAAGGTGTGAACCTCGGTAGGAAATTACCCCCGAAGGGAACCTACTGTCTCTGGCTTTTACCTATTCAATTATGAGTTTTATTTGACCGGCTTACTTAATATAAAGTCTATATACGATCACACTAAGTAATTACCAGCCTTAAATTACTTGTCTTAATATTTGTCTTGAATTTTGAGCCATAGGCTATGAATTGCATTCAAGCAGTCACAGTTTTAGGTTTAAGATTAGGAATTTGGAAGTTCAAAATCTTTGTTCAACCAATAAGACTTAACACTCAAAATTAAAAGTCAAGATTAAGAAATTTACAACCTAAGGCTTATAAATTACTACAGAACTTATTATTAAGCAACCTCGGCTAATGCTAAATCTCGAAGGCTACTGATATTGACCCGAATGGAGGGTCCCATTGTTGAGGAAACATAAATCGTACGCCAGTACCGACCCTTAGCACCAGAAGGACGATTGCGATCAATAGTTTCTTGTAATGCCTTCAAATTGATTAATAAATCTTCTGAGGGGAATGATACCTTACCAAACATAACATGGACAATACCAGTCCGGTCAGCACGAAATTCCAATTTACCAGCTTTAAATTCTGCGATCGCACTAGCAACATCAGTTGTAACCGTACCACCTTTTGGAGAAGGCATTAAACCGCGAGGACCAAGCAATTTACCCAGCTTCGCTACCTGCGGCATGACATCTGGAGTCGCAATCAATTTATCGAAATCCATTCTTCCCTGTTGGATTTCGTTGATCAATTCTTCCGAACCAGCAATATCAGCACCAGAATTACTAGCTTCGGTTACTTTTTCACCTCTAGCAATTACCGCAACTCTAATTGTTTGCCCAGTACCTTTTGGCAATACAACCGTAGTCCGTAATTGTTGGTCGGTATATTTTGGATCGATCCCCAAGCGAATATGTGCTTCTGCGGCTTCAGGGAACTTAGCTGTTGCTGTTTCCTTTAAAAGATTTAAAGCCTCTATAGGCTCATAGTCTTTATCTTCTACTTTTTCTAATAACGCCTGCATTCGGCGTGAGAATTTCTTTCCCATTTTGCTCTCCTGGGGTAAATAACGAGTACATTTCTCTCCCCCGATATTTTTTACTTTTTGATATTTTACTTAGTTCGCAGTTCGTCCTTACTTTCACAAAAACTTAGCAGCAACTAAATAAAGAATTGAAGTCCTTACTAACTAGAGACTAATAATTAAAAATTAAGAACTAGTCCTTAACAGTCACACCCATATTTTTGGCAGTACCCGCAATAATTTTCATTGCTGCCTCAATGTCATTGGCATTAAGATCGGGCATTTTTGTTTGGGCGATTTCCCGCAACTGCTCTGTAGTAATGGAACCAACTTTAGTTTTATTTGGCTCGCTAGAACCTTTACTGATTTTTGCAGCCTTAGTGATGAGTACTGATGCTGGCGGAGTCTTGAGGACAAATGTAAAACTCCGATCTTCATAAACCGAAATTTCTACAGGTATCACCATTCCAGCTTTATCAGCTGTTTTGGCGTTGTACTCCTTGCAGAACATCATAATGTTGACACCATGTTGACCCAAAGCTGGACCAACTGGCGGTGCTGGGTTGGCTTTCCCAGCTTGAAGAGCCAATTTAATGAGCGCTGTTACTTTCTTCGCCATTTTGACTACTGTTTCTCTACCTGATTAAATTCCAATTCCACTGGTGTATCACGTCCAAAGATTGAGAGCAAGGCCTTTAGCTTACTCCGCTCGGGACTGACTTCAATCACCTCACCTTCAAAGTCTTTAAATGGACCAGAAAGCACGACTATCTTATCACCTGTAGCCATATCAATTTTGACTACTGGTTCTTGTTCTGTAGTCTGCTTAAAGATTCTTTCTACTTCTGCGTGAGAAAGTGGTACCGGTTTGACGTGACCTCTACCTCTTCCGGTTCCTCTTCTTTGTTCGGCTCCCACAAAGTTAATTACGTGGGAAGTATTACGAACCACCTGCCAGCTTTCATCATCCATCGTCATCTTGACCAGAACATAGCCAGGAAAGACTTTTTCTTCCGTTTGTTGGCGACTGCCATCCTTACGAATTTTTACAGCTGGGGTGTGAGGAATTTCTACCTGAAAAATTTTTTCAGCAACATCAAATGTTTGGATGCGCTGTTCCAAATTAGTCTTTACACGTTTCTCACATCCGGAGGCAACCTGTACTGCATACCAGCGTGCTTCTTTTAAAGCATTGATTGCCGTTTCCGTAATTTCTTCTGGCTGTAATCTTGAATTGCGACTTTCATCTGTTGAAGAAGTCATCAGAACACCTTACCCACTGCCCAAGCAAACAATCCGTCAATGAGATTAATCGAAACTGCCTGATTGGTTGATTCAAATACCACTGTACTTAATTTACTGAACAACCAATCAACTACGTAAATTAAAGAAGCGGAGAGTGTAACCATTAACAACACAGCAGCTGACTCACTTACTAGTTGCTTGCGTGTTGGCCAAACTACTTTATCCAGTTCTTCTTTAGTCCCTTTAAAAAAGTTGGCAATGCTGAATTCGCTAGTGGTGTTGCGCATTTCCGCCTCGCTTTTTTTGGCCACGGTTTTTAGTCTCCCCCATTCTTGTACAGCTATCTCATTATTTTATAAAGCAATAGATGCTTCAACCAAGGCTTCAAGTAACAAGCCTTGAAGCAAATAGCTGTAAACATCATAATATAGCCCGATACGAGTATTTGTTACTGCTATATTAACAGTTATTCTACTTGTTTCGGACTAAGTTTTCTTAAAATAAGAGAGCGCGCCCTGGAGGACTCGAACCCCCGACATCAGGTTTTGGAGACCTGCGTTCTACCAACTGAACTAAGAGCGCACAAAAACCTAAGCTAAATCGTCATGAATAACCTTATCACCTAGCAGAAATAGCTTAGCACAATGTTGGGTAACACTATAACTTATTTTTATTGGAAAAGGCAAGCTGTTAGGAAAAAAACAAGATAGCGGCGAGAGCCGCTTTACAGTAGAGCTTTCTCCCATATGGATACTTGAAGTTTACAAGGGACGGTCAAAACGTTGTTTGATCCGGGTCGCCTTACCAACTCGATTGCGTAAATAATAAAGTTTTGCTCGGCGAACTTTACCTCGACGTATCACTTTAATACTATCAATTCGGGGAGAATGCAGCAGAAATACTCGTTCTACTCCAATACCCTGAAATATTTTGCGTACTGTAATGGTTTCATTAATTCCGCCATTACGCTTAGCAATTACAACTCCTTCGTAGGGCTGAACGCGGTATTTTTCACCTTCTTTAATCTTTACTCCTACTTTGACGGTGTCGCCAACATAGATGACGGGAAGATTAGTTTTTAATTGTTCCGCTTCAATGGAACGGATAACTTCTTGAACATTCATAATTTCTGAAAAAACTCACGATCAACAATCATAAATCCATAAATGTCTTTAGTCTAGATGAAACTGATGAATTATAACGATAGTTTTATGACGATTTTAATGATTTTTTGGGTAAGGGCAGATTAAGCTAGAAATTTCAAGAATAAGGATTGTGTAGCGAGTTTTGCAATTATGGAATTTAGCGTGGTGATTACCACCCACAATCGGTTAAATTTGCTGCAAAGGGCAATCAATTCTGCTCTCAATCAAACACTTGAATGTGAAGTGGTTGTTGTGGATGATTGCTCGTCTGATGGGACCAAAGAATATGTGGAGAATCTGATCGCAGAACTCGAAGAAAGTCATGGTTCTCGCCTAGTTTATCTCCGCAACCAGAAAAATATGGGTCATGCAGTTTCGGTAAATGTGGGAGTGCAAAAAGCTAAAGGAGACTGGGTAAAGTTTTTGGATGATGATGATTATCTTGCAGCTAATTGTTTAGCACAGATGTTAAAAGCCATATCACTACGTGCCGAGGAGGCAGTAATCTGTTCTTGTATTGCAACTCAGGTGGACAGTGAAGGGGTTGAAATTAGTCGTACGCCACAGCTAGGTCCAGGTTTAGCTTTTTATGTTCCCCAAGTTGATGTTCATTACGGAATGCTTTTGGAGTTAATCCCTTTTGGGACGCCCGTACAAGTCGCTTGTAAGCGAGATGCATTCTTAAAAACTGGAGGTTGGGATCCCGGTTTAGATACTAACTGTGATGATATTGATTCTTGGATTCAAGTCGCTCGGTTTGGTGATGCAATTTTTCTCAATCAGTGCCTTGCCTATCGTACAATTTGGCCGGGTGCGTACAATCAAAAGTTTTCCTTCTCTCAAAGATTGGCTACGAATATATTAATGAAGGAAAAGATTTATGCTTTAGTAGATCGAAAGCACCATCAACATGTTCCTAAGCTTGATGATGTGAAAAATTATTTGAAGCTTCACTGGATTTTGGTTGCGCTCAAACAAAAAAATATTAAAGGTTCGCTCGACATGCTTGAAGCATCTATCCTTTTCCCTGCAACATGGCAGCTTTTTTTAAAGGTTATATGTTCGCGCAAAATCAAAATAGATCGGGGAATAATTCGTAAATTAGTATTAATTGAAAAACCTGAAAATTGATTTCGTCAATAAATTTAAGCTTACGATTTCATCAAGTTATTATTAAAAAATTATTGATGGGAAATCCTATATCTGGAAATTTCTAGATTTAGATACGCCCATTCAAGAATTAAATATATACAAACGATCGCCTTTTAAGTCTGGGGTTATTGAAATCATATGGTTTATGAATAAAGAATTATGCGGGATTAGATAACAGATTAAATCTCGTTACAAGAGCTTATATATAAAAATTAAATTATAAATATTAAGTTTTAAACATTAAGTTTTAAGCATTAAAACATGGATACTAAGATATTGATGTCTTTGTCTCTATTAATATGCTTATATTTCATATATTAAATCTAGAACAGCTGCCAAACTGGACTATCACAACTTAAACATAAATCATCGTCTGCAATAATCAAGATTATATTTACTTTTTTATGCTTGTATGCACATTATTGATTTTTGTTTATGTTGTTTTTATGAAATTATTTAGTTTGTAGTAAAGACTTTTTACGCTTTCTAAAAAATTAAACCCCTAAGAAATTAAACCCCTAAAAAATTAAACCCCTAAAAAATTAAACCCCTAAAAAATTAAACCCCTAAAAAATTAAACCTCTAAAAAATTAAAGTTAAATGTCAGACAAGTTACGGATCATATTAGACATAAATTCTTCCAAAAAAAATTACAAAGAAAATATCTAATAAGTTAGCAAAATGAGTAACGGCTTGCTGCGGCTGATTTCCGGTGAAAGTGACACCCTCAAACAAACATGCTCTTACTTGCTATCTGATAACAGTGAGACACTAGTAGGGCGCGAACCGACTTGCCAAATAGTCTTCAAATCAGAGGAGTATGCAATGGTATCGCGTCGTCATGCAGCAATTGCTCCATCTTTTTCGCCTGAAGGAAAAATTTGTTTTACAATCTGCGACCTAAATAGCTCTAATGGTACCTATTTGAATGGTAGACGTTTGAGTGGTTGTCAGGAGTTACAAGTAGGCGATCACATTATTTTTGGTAACAATGGACCGGAATTTGTCTTTGAGTATGAACATGATTTACCAAATACGGAAGCATCAGCATATCCTAAATCTGTAATAAATTTCGCAAAACCAGGGTCATTTGTTTATTTTGAAAAAAATTCAGACCACATAGAAAAAGAAGTAGATGCAGCAAGTTTATCGCAGTTAATTCCAATACTTTCTACTGGAAAAGATTTGCGTCACAAAGCTTATTTAATACCGGGGATTATCACAGTAATCGTTGTTGTATTAATGTTTGCGGCTCAAGGTTCTACTTCATTTTTTGTTATCTTAGCAACTTACTTAGCCGGAGCGGGCTTTTACTTTATTTATCGCTTATGTGGCAAGAAAAAGCCTTGGTGGGTTCTCCTTGCTTCAACTCTTTGTTGTATCGTCATTTTAGTTACACCACTTTCTATCCCGTTTTTCTATATATTTCGTGCGATTCTACCTGGTGATATATCCTTTCTTAGAACCGGGGAGAGTAATATAGGCTTTCTCGAATTTTTTATTCGAATGTTTTTTGGGGCAGGTTTACTAGAGGAGTTTCTCAAGTCTATACCTATATTTGCTTTTTATTTTCTTGGAAAAATATTAACATCGCCACAAAACAAACGTGTTGGTGTTTGGGAACCCCTAGACGGTATCTTAATTGGAAGTGCTTCAGCAGTTGGTTTTACTTTATTTGAAACTCTACTTGATTATGTACCGCGTACTTTAGCTTCTCGCGGTGCTTTGGCGGGTCTGCAACTACTCATCCCGCGAATTTTGGGAGAAGTTGCAGGACATATGGCTTATAGTGGCTACTTTGGTTACTTTATTGGCTTAAGTGTTTTAAAACCAGGTAATGCAAAGAGAACTTTAGCCATCGGTTATTTTACAGCATCAACTATCCATGCTTTGTGGAATTCAATGACTTATTTTGGCAGTTTGGGAATTTTGCTGTTGGTACTAATTGGGATAACATCCTATGCTTTTTTAGCAGCCGCAATTTTGAAGGCGCGGGCTTTATCTCCTTCACGAAGGGACAATTTTGCTACACGACTTAAACTTGAGGAGTAGTTATTCGAGTTCTAATTCTTACCTCAAATACCGCTTCATCATTAACTGTATTCGCTTTATTTTCTTGTCATCCCAGCTAAAAATCTCGTGGAGTAAGGTATAAAAACAAGGAATAATAAACAGAGTTAATAAAGTTGCTAGAGATAAACCGGAAAAAACTACTATCCCCAAAGGTTGTAAAAATTCTGAACCTTCACCAATTCCCAAAGCTAAGGGAAACATTCCCAACACTGTGGTGATCGTAGTCATAAGAATCGGGCGCAGGCGTTGGGGTGCTGCTTGTAAAATAGCTGTCTGACGATCTACACCATCGCGTTCTCGGATTTGGTTTGCTAGTTCCACCATAATAATGGCGTTATTTACCACAATCCCTACTAGCAATACAGCGCCGACGATAACCGTAGCTCCAATTGCTGTTTGGGTAATATACAAGCCAAAAATCCCTCCAGCTAGTGCTAAGGGCATGGTAAACATAATAACTAGCGGGTCAATAAGGGAATTGTATTGCACTGCCATAACAACAAAAACCAAGAATGCTGCTAGTCCACCTAAGAAAATAAAAGAATTTTGCAGTTCCTGATTAGATGTAACCGTAGAACTGGGTATAACTGCAACTCCTGGAGGTAAATCAAGATTATCTAAAACCCGATCTACCTGACTAGCAGCTTCGCTGAGACTAGCACCTTCACTTAAGGTTCCGGCGATGAGAAAAACTTGACGCTGATTAATGCGTTTAATTTCTGTCGGCGCTTGGGCTTTAATAATTTTTGCTACGTCGCTGAGGCGAATTAAATGTTTATCTGGAGTAAATAAGGGTAAACTTTCTAGTTCAGATGCTGCTTGAATTGAGATTTCATTGAGTTGAACCCTTATATCCACTAGGCGATTTGCACGTTGCAAGCGGGTGGGGACGCTACCGGTAATTGCGGTTTGAATTGTTTCGCCAATATTTCGGGCTGTTAAACCATATGCTGCAACCCTTTCCCAGTCGGGGCGAATTTGAACTTCTGGTTCGGGGACATCAGCATCGGGACGAAATTTTGCTAGGGTGACCTGTTCGTCTAAGGCGCTCAGGGCTTTTCGTCCGGCTTGAGCTAAACTTTTGGTATCGTTACCCTGAAGGATAATATCAATATCTGCTCCCCGTACTGGTGTATTACTAAGAATTAAACCGCGTACGCGTCTGGGAAATAAACGTAGGCGAATTCCAGCTAAATTAAGTTTGTCAAATTCTTTCGATACTCTGTCGCTATAAGTTTCAATATCCGTACCGGGTTTAAGGGTAATGTTAACAAAACCCCGTTGGGGGTTAGCAATGGTTGTTGTACCAAATAAAAAACCACCGACGGTAGAAAAAACATATTCTGTTTCTGGTTGACTCAGTAAAATTTCATCTACTGCAGTCATAACTTTTTGATTGATTTCCAAAGATGTCCCGGAAGGAAATCGGGCAAATAAAGCTGCTTGTCCAGTATTAATTCGTGGCAAAATTTCCTGGGGAATTTGTTTCGCCATCCAAAAACTACCACTACCCAGGAAAATTAATATTAGCAGTAGGGTTAATAATCTTTGTCGGAGTATTTTCGCTAGAACTTTAGTGTATGTTTTCGTGGCAGTGTCAAAGCGATTATTAAATTTTTTCAGCAACCAAAAACTACTCAAATTACTGGAAAATTGCCATGCTAACATCCTCGATGCCAACATTGGTACAACAGTTATAGCTACTACAATTGAAGCGCCGACAGCAAAACTAATAGTCAGAATTAATTCATTAAATATCAGTGATATAAATCCACCAATAAGTAAAAAAGGTAATACTGTCACTAGGTTTGTGCTAGTGGAAGCAACTAAAGCCGATTCAACTTCCTGACTGCTAGCCTGAGCTTGTTGAATAATTGTTTGCGAGTCAATCCGCGAGTAATTTGGGAAATGACCTTCTAACCTGGCTTTAAACCCTTGGGTAATATTTTCTAGCATGACGATGGAGTTATCCACCACAATTCCCACACCCAAAGCTAAACCACCCAAGCTAAAAATATTTAGGGATAGGTGAAACAACCCCATTAAAATCATTGCTGCTAAAGTCGCAAGGGGAATTGCTAAAACAATGATGAAGGTTTGTCGCCAAGAACCAAGAAAAAGTAAAACCGCGATCGCTGCAAGTGTGGTACCAATTAATCCCGATGTTGTTAAGTTCGCAATAGAATTACGGATAAACTGCGACTCATCTAAAGTTGTTGTAATTAAAGCTTCCGGAGGAATAATACCTGATGCTTGGAGTTGTTTGAGGCGGGCTTTGACTCCATCAACAACAGTAATAGTATTGGCTTCAGGCTGCTTTTGAATACTTATTTTGACTGCGGATTTGCCATTGAGAAGAACAAAAACTCGTTGATTTTCCGTTCCGTCAATAATTTCGGCAAAATCGCGCAAATAAACCCGATTATTCAAAGCAGAAGCTGTGCTGCTGGAAGCTGAAGCAAGATTAAAAGAAAGATTTCTGATTTCATCCGCACTACGAAAACGTCCAACCGTACGACTCAATGGCTCGGAATTTTCTCCTAAAATTCTTCCCCCAGAAATATCTTGATTGCGGTTTTCTAATTTATCTAGTACATCATTTAAACCAACACCAAAAGCTTGCAGGCGTTGTAAATCGATATTAACTCTAATTTCTTCTTCAACTCCTCCCGATACATCCGCTCCCGCTACACCATTTACCACACCCAGTTCCCGAGCAATTTCTTCTTCGGCAAAAATCCGTAAGTCAACTCCTTGTAATGTGGGAGAAGTTAAGGCAAACTCATAAACTGGTGACTGAGAAGGATCGAATTTAAAAATCCGGGGTGCTTCAATAGTTTCTGGAAGCCTACCTCTAGCTCTGTTAAATGCAGCAGTCGCATCATTAAGAGCTTGGTCAATATCACTTCCTGCTTGAAAAAATAAATCTAGACTGATGCGTCCTTCACGGGTGCGAGAATATACTTGTTCTACACCTTCTGTGGCTGCAAAAGCTTCCTCTAAAGGTTTAGTAATTTCATCGATCGCGACTTCTGGAGATACTCCTGGTGCTTCCACACGAATTCCAATGCGAGGATAGGTAATTGATGGCAGCAAATCAACTGGAATTTGAGTAATTGAGAAAACGCCAAGTACAATTGCAGCTAGGGTAAGGATAAATGTGGCAATGTGGCGACTAATAGAAATTTTACTGATACTAAACCGACTATTTGAGTCATGTTTCATCGCCTTTCTTCTGCCCGTTCGGTTTCGGAAATAATCGACATTCGCACGATATCTCCATCCTGTAAAGGTTTGCCACCACTATTCACCACAAATCTTTCTCCGGCTTTTAAACCCGATAAAACTTCAACTTTGCCATCTGCTTTTTCCCCTAGTGTAACAGTTCTGGCTGTAACTTTTGTTTTACCATCGTTTTGTATTACTACATACACAGTACTCCTATTACCTGGAGACGTAAAAGTAGTTTCCTTGAATGAAGAAGTAATATTTTCCTTACTCTTACCTTGAGATTTATCTTGAGAACTATCCTGAATATTTTTGGTTTGAATCGCTTTTTGGGGTATTACTACTCGAGGTTTTGTTGCAGGAGCAAAATTAACTCGTGCGATTAAACCACTACCAATTCTTTGATAACTGTTGGCAATAACGACTTCTACAGGTATTAGGCGATTATTCGTCGCCGGAAAAATCCGCTTCACTTGTCCTGGATATACTTTATTGGGAAAAGCATCTAATCTTAATTGGACTAACTGCCCAACCTTAACTTTTCTCAGATCGAGCCCTGAAATTGGTACCTCAACTTTGACTCGACTTAAATCGGCTATTTTTAAGATTTCATTACCTGACTGCAAAAAATTTCCCGGCTCTGCCAATTTTTCAATCACGATCCCGGCGATGGGAGAAATAATCCTTGCTTGGGTGCGTCGTTCTCGAGCTTGAGCTACTACTGCTTGTTGAGCGATAACTCTGCCTTTGGCTGCTGCAACTGCTTGTTTTTCAGTTGCTATTTCTTCTTCTGCAGCGCGCACAGCTTTTGCTGTTGTTTTGGCTCTGGTGTCAGCTTGTTCTGCTGCTTGTTTGGCGATCGCTCCAGATTCTAAAAGTTTCTGTTGTCTCTGAGCTTCTATCCGAGCTTGTAATAGTTCTAATCGTCTTTGCTCTAATTGAACTCGAGCATTTCTGACTTGATTTACCGCTCTACCAACTTCAGATTGACGCGCAGCAAGTTCTGCTTCGGCTTGATTTAAATTAGTTTTGAGGATCGCATCATCTACTTGTCCAATTACTTGCTGTTGTCTGACGGTATCTCCCACCTCTATATTCATTGCCAACAACTTACCTTCGACTTGAGAACGCATCGTAATAATTCGAAATGGCTTGGTTGTACCTACATATTCTCGAGGTTCTCGTAAAGGTTGCACCCTAGCGATTACAACATCAACAGCAGTACTTATATTTCTACCGCCTGCGCGTTTTTCAACTTTTCCTCGCACCCCTTTTCTCTGCAACCGCTCAGATTGATTTTTTTGAAAATCACAACCGGTGGCGATGGTTGTCATACTCAATACCCAAGCAATAAAGATTAACTTGAACAAAAATCCTGAGTACTGGTTTTGGGGATTGCCAGCAGAGTATCTAAATCTTATCCTACATTTTTTCATGCCCGTGGATTTAAATTTTGTAGGTAAGCGGGGATCGCTATCTCGAGTTTCACATATCTGGCTGGTGTGAAAGAAATGCAGCATTTTGCTCTGTTCTTAAGAGATAACGGGATCACAGCTATTCTTAATTAACAAATTAGATCTTTTTACTCCGAGTAGGGTCTCAAGAACATTTTAGTTTAAAAAAGTTGCTCTCATAATTCTTTAGTTATAATTTTCCTGTCAGGGTACATAAAACACATCCTTTACTTAGAAAATCTTGGAATATAAATTAATCTGTCTGTAAGCATTAAATAAGTTAAACACTAGTTAAACAAACAAAATATTAATTCTCTAAAAAAAATTTTTTTTAAACTAGTGTTGGCAATTCAAGCAAAGAAATATTAAGTAACCTTGATTTTTCTCGTTAAGTTAATACTCTATCAATTTGCTTTCAAATAACTCTTCTGCACCAACTGGTGGAGGTTTCATCAAGAGTTTTTTTGGCAAAAACTAGTACCTGCGGAAAAAAAAAATCTAAAAATAAAAATTCAAATGTTTTCCCGTGAAAATATAACTAAAAATTATATTACAAGAAAAATGTTCTTCTTTAACAAATTTATTGTATTAAAAAATGTTTTTATCGCTTAATAAATAGTGAAAATACTCACGTATGTTTATTGTTTTACAAACCTTTCAAGAGAAAAGACTCATTAAAATAAAATAATTTCATTTAGTTTAATGTATTCAGAGATACAGTTTTTTGATAATTTAATCAATAGGTACTCATTAATAGATGCATCAAACTTTGCTAAAGTAATGATTATCCAATTGGGATACTGGTTAAAGTTTTATATCAACAGATCGGAAAACTGTTGTTAATCCGGTCAGAAAAACGGTATGAAGCCAGTGTCTAATTTTGTTAATTAAAACTTCACTGCAAGGAAAGCCCCTGAGAAATGATAGAAGAGCAATCAGTACATCAAAATACAAAGAATTGCATTTTCCAGAGGCTATTGGAGTGAAATAAAACCTATAGTTATAGGCTTGTATAGCTTTGGTGCTATTGGTACTTTCCCTAAAAGTGCCAATTTTAGGTTTTATTAATTGAAATGTAGATAATATAAAGCAATGGACTCATGCTTGTTTTCAGGAGTTCAGACAATTTTTGGTTATACAAATAGCTGTCTGTCTTCAATGACATTGAAACCTATTATCAAATCATTAAGGAGAATCATAAAAACTATAACTACTGAGGAAAGTAAGCCAAGCTCAAAAATATTATCTTCCGGGAAGCATCACCTAGAAAATTATAAAACTAGATATATGCATCTCTCAAAAGATACAAATTTTAGAAGTTGTCTTGGTTCAATTTCCCAGAAGCTTAGATGTCAGGAACTGAGAGATAAATATCAGAGGAAAAAAAAATTATGGCAACAAAAAATTCCAACTAAGAAAATAAATCCTGGAGGGATGATTATTAACGATTATCTTTGTGCTTTTTTATCTTTTATCTACTTAACTCTAGGTGTTACGGGATTAAAAATGCTAATGATAATCAATGATCAAGAAAAATGGTTGCAGCGATTACCAAAACTTAAAGATTGTATTTCTCAATTAGCCCAGACAAAACGGATATTGATTTCGTTAAAAACCAAAATCTACAGAATCAGGTACAACAAACTGGAGTTTCTCACTACAGGTAAATTAGATGGAATATTATCAAATTTGACCCAAAACTGGATAAAATTAGGATTTCCTCCCTTAATAATAAGAAATAATTACACGTCAGAATGCAAATATAGGATTCAGCCTATTCTTGGGGGGTATACATCCCTTAGTCTTTACCTAGGAAAAATAGCTAGCGAAGTAGATATATCCATCCACAAATACATAAATAATAACTTGCGAATGTTGAGATTAGTGTCAACAAATTCGTATGACGAAATAAGTCGGATTAAGGCATGCCAAGACTATCGACCAGGGGACTATAAATATAGCAATCTTGCTGTTTTAAATCAAGTATCTCGGCTTCAAATATGTCTTCAGATAGATTCTGGTGAATTGGAAAAGAAAAATAGAATAATTTACTCGGGATTTACTGCATTACTGTCTTGTTACCCTAATTTGCAACAGAGAAGACTGAGTGATGAGTTGGGAAAAATAGTGAATACATACAATTATTCCCATCGTATTTCAACACCATTTAGTAAGGAATATATAAGAAAGTCTTGGAATGTCTTAACAAGGATTAGTACTAGAAAAGTATTAGGGAATATTTCCTTTGTCTTTTATCCTGATTTAGTAGCCAACACATTGAAAAATGTTTTATTCAATATCAGAGCTAGGCAAACTATTAGAACTGTTGGTGCAAGCGGCTCTGAGCAAAAGACTAGTATTAATCTCCCAATCGGATTGTACCGTCTTAAAAGTGGCAGAATCATTATTGACGGATATGACATTTACCTATTTTTTTTAAAGTTCTTGCAAAAGCAGTTAAGGGTGATACTGCAAGAATTTTTCTCCTCTCTAGTACTATTTTCAACCGCATAAGTTTATACAATTATAATCTTAACCTCGAGCCAAAATTTATAGTCTTTAAGCTCGTCGGATGATATATGTTTCATGCTGACATACATTTTGGGGTTATTGCACACTCTCAAGAGAATCGAAATCGTCTTGTATGCGGGAAAAACAGGAAAAAATAGTAATTCCTAGAGCCTTAATGACAAATCTTATGATTCTGATTTTAGATGAGGTTACTAGTTGTTTAGATACTAATTATCTCCACCTACCGCAACAGAATATATTTCGTTTTTTACTCACCTTAGTTGGCGTAGATAATACCTTTAGCAAGTTCATTGTGAGCTAAAGTTTACCTGCTCTGTGCAAAACTATTTTCGTCTTTTCGACATAATTGCAATTATTGCTCTGCTTCAGAAACAAATAACTGACAAAAGATTGATGACAACTAGTGACTTTTTCTTCAAGTCTAATTAGTATCAATCAATGACTATATGGCTTTGACTATCATAGGTATTTGAGTATCAAATGAAATAGATTTTCCTAACGATACATTGGTTACAGAAATTAGCTCTAGTGTTTATTAACTAATTAACAATAGAACTTAATGAAGATGATTTTTACTATTTTTGACTAAGTTAAAAACACTTATGTTGACATTTATTGTATTTATATGCAGAAAGAATCATTTGAATAAGTTTAGATGAAGTAATTATGGAGAAAAATCACTGAAATATAAAAAATATCCAATATTTATGACACCATTGTGATGGTATGATGAATAAATCAAGTTTGCGCCAATTTTATATAGAAAAATTATGATGTTCTAATGAAATTGTGCAGCAAATGAAAAAAGTTATCTACTAATTTAATTAATGCTGATTCATCAAGTATGAACCTGATATGTGAAGTAAATGATTATTTTTTACGACGCATAAATAGAGTAAAATTCCTCATTTTAGAGTCTTCATAATGAAAAAATGAATGTTAGATAAAAGTTAACTAAGGAAGGGACAAAAATTAAAGTTGCACAACGAACTAGTAGGTATATAAGCACAGTTAGTACATTTAATTAGGAGTATAAATAAGGTATATAAATGACACCACTAGAAGGACTAAATGACAAAAAATGAGGAAAATATACAATTGTATTTATGATTTATTTGAGATTCAAGAGCTAAAACAAATAACAGTATTATGAAGCTATGGATTATGTCACTACACAATTAGGATAAACTCGAACGATTATAAATTACTCAACATCTTGAACGTAAAATAGGATTAATTAGTAAGTTAATGAACTGTTCATCAAATGTTTTATATAGGTATGTTAATAAATTTAGCTATACTTCAATTATTTTTCTACTCAAGAGGTGAAGCTTTTGAAATTAGATAAAAGAGAAGTACTGCCCTCAAAATAGCAAGAATATACTATTTATAAATGCACAATTCCCAATAGTAAGAAAGATAGACCCAAGCATGTTGTAAATATCAAGTTGCTCGGAGGAAGTTAAGATGACGTAACAGAGAAATAGCTATCCTTGAAGTTCAAATAATTTTACTTGACTGTAGGATTAATATTTAACGGAGATATTGCTCTGCCAAAAGTGCTGAAAACAGGAAATAGCATGACTTATAGGAGCAAGTTTATAAGTGGTAATACTACTGAAATATCGAGTGTCTTGCAAATATTTCTAAATAACTCACATAACCATTCACAGAGTATTTTTTTGCTATCATAGATTTTTTGTAATTGTTTTAACTTGGGTGTAAATCACAAGAGAAAAAGCAAAAAATGTAGTACAATTCACAATTCCGGTCAGATATTAGTCGCAAATAAACTCATACATTTTTTAACCCCATAACTGAAGACTACAAAACTATGAATCAAGATATTGCTGGCAGTAGTAGTAATAATTTAGGAAAAACACTTAATTCTGAACAATTTGATCGAGTCATAGAAGCAATTCTGGCTGGAAAGTATTCTTGGGCTTGTGTCTTGATGCTACGTTTTACAGGTTATAACCCACTACATTACATTCCTTACCGAACTTACAATCGGTTACTCAAAGAAAACACTCCTGGGAAAAAGAGTAAGAATCAGCAGCAAAATAATAACGTTAAGGTTGCTCGAGAAAATTCTACAAAGAATAACCAAAGAAATGTCACACCCAGTTGCTTAAATCAAATAAAGGACTTACCTTATCTTGAAGTCGTGGGGAAGCAAAAAACTCAAATTAATGGTGCAAAACTCGAGCACTGGTTAGGAAAGAAAATCAATGAGTACCAATCAAAAAAATCAGAAGTTAAGTCAGCTACAGGTAGTAGTACTAACCCTTCCTTGAAGTTGTGTAATTTGAATTGAAGTCTCAACTAATTGCATAGATACAATAGTTGTGTATCATTTTTTGAAACATGTCATGCTGACAACAAAATAGCAGCATGACTTGTGCATGTAATGGAGTATATAATTTTATTCTTAAATACTGAATAATTAATAATTTATAGTCTATCAAAAATAATTTGCCATTTTGGCAATTAATTTTCATCGTCTTATTCTAAATTAGGCATAGTATTGTCAAGCTTGATATTTGCAAAACGATCAATTTTGAGAGGTAAATTTCGTATCTGGAGATGCGCAATGAAGATAAGTAAATATAGAAGTTAAAGATAATAGAAGTTTCTCATGATTCACTAAGCTATCTTCACTATTTATGGTGGTTCATTTTCTGAATATCAATATATTGGTAGGAAAGATTATACGTCTTATCTTTTCAATTATTGCTGCAGAAGTTGAAAAGTGGTGATTAATCCTAGTGATTTAATATAAACCTTCTATCTTTGTTTCTTAAATTCTTATGTTTACAACCTCTATCCTCCTAATAAAACAAATCGCTACTTATATGTGTAAGAAGTGATTATATTTTCTCTGGAAGCTATTGTATATAGTTTCCAGATTTTTTACTAAGACAAAGTAGGGATTGCGAACATCCTTACGACAAATATTATAAAGGTTTATCCTGCTTGCAAAAGTACTGCACATTCCAAAAAAATATTGTTGGATTTACATGTTTAATGAATTCCAACATCACTACTGTCTTATTTTTTGAGTTACTTACTATACTGCAACTATGTGAACTAGAAAATAATACAAATAAACTTGTTTAATACTTGATGAGTGTATAGATAAATAAATATATTACTTAAATGACAAAAATCTATATAGATAAAATGAAACTTCACCTTAAGATTGCATTGAGTTGTAATGAAGTATATTGCTCTTTTCCAACAAAATTATGCCTGAAAGCATAAGTTGAATCCTATACATTAAAGCCTCGAACACTACATAGCTGGTTTTTCTCAATTTCAGTTCCGTTCAAATAAATCTAAATTTTAGAACGCAGAGGTGGATTCTGTAGAAGAAATTTAATTCGTCACAATAAATACTTTACGATATACTCCTTCCAGACAATCATAAAGCAGATATTAGATCCATATATAATGAGATTTCAGTTAATGTATGCGACCCAGATAAATAGAGAACGATGTAAATTAGAATAAGTCTGAGCAGATAAGTCTATCTTTGTAGTATTTTTGATTACATTTTTATCTAAGAATTAAACTTATTACGTATTATTGTATGTGTTTATATTTTAGATTTATACTTTGAAAAAAAATATTTATTTTGTTTTTGTGATTGCCTAAAAACTAAATCTTTAGAGCCTTAGTGATAATTACTTAACGCTCTTAAATATTAAGATATTTTATTACACTAAGTTAAGTTTTTAAAGTTTCTGACAATTAATAGTAAAATTTAGGTGAAAACTTGATTTAAATTTAAAAAAAACTTGACTAAGTGTAGATATTTTTACTAAAAAGATGATTAAAGGTAATTTTTATTTACCACAAGCTATATAATGTAGTGGTTTTGTAAAAATAGCCACTTTTGTGTGACAATAACTTCATAATTTATTAACTGTCCTGTGCTGTGTGCTAGTCCGCTTTCCTAAAGCGGAAAAAAATCAAAAATTTTATCAAAAAAGTCAATCTTCTAGGATACTTAGAAGTTAGAGACTTACCCCTAATGACAAAGTTCAGTCACTCTGTTGAAGCTAAAGATAAGAACTGTTGAAAATTTTTATCTTAGTTAAGTAGATCTGCCCTAATTGGGATTAGACTATAGGTGTTCCAAAACATATATCTAGTATCAACTCTGAGATCATTTAATTTTGAAGGTGGAAAATTAAATGGTCGTAAGTAGGATTACTTATTGCATGTCAATCAAGCTAATAGGACGCTATTGGCTGGTACGATGTTTAAGTATGATGTATACTATGCTTGTAGCAATTCCTACTATCTCCTCTAAGGTACTGCTTTATAAAGGAAGATGCAAAGCCTACTTGAGTAAGAGTACTGAGGAAGATATGTCTCGTTTGAGTGCAGTTGGTCAAAATAAAGTCTATAGCAATGGAGTAGATTTATTCAGGTGAGGTGCATCATTAGGATCTTATTTTGAGTTTTAAAAGTCCGTAACAATAAAGATGAAGATTATGCCAAAGAATTATTAAGCTCCAGGACAATTCTTTTTAGACTTCTAAAATACTTAGCTAAGATACTAAGGCTTCTAGAATCCTTAGATCTCTAAAATACTAAGAGAATCTTGCCATCAGACGAATAAAACAAAATTTAAAATAGCGAATAACCGAGGACATGACCCCCAGACTACCAAAATCCTAGGGGTGTATCCAACGGTTGGTTGCATAATGTCAGATTGACTGCACATTTGGTGACAGTCAAGACAAAGTACAGCTGTCAAGCCTGGGTCAGAGGTTTATTTAACAGCTGTGATGGATTCATTTGTCTGTTTTGACGTTCTATTACAACTGAGAAGAATTATGACACATCACTTCAGTCAGCTACAAGTGTTTGTAGCCGGTCAAGCATTTTCGTTGAAAAATTTTCTTTATCTTTACAAATTTGTAAAGCGTGAGTTTTTTGGCTTGAAAAAAACTTATAATTTCCAACATAAGTATCATCTCAATACTTATTTCTTTTCAAGAACTGTTTTAATTGATGTCTATTCCGACAGATTCTTTGATATTGACATTAAACTTGGGGTCTGAGAATTCCAACTGGTATAGGAATATTGGTTGATTTGCGAACAAATAAATCCTGTAAAGATGCGACATGGTCACCTTAAGGTCATGCTAAGAATACCGCGTATCTACAATATTGTTTCTTACCTACGGTACGCTTACGCGTTTGGACGCACTACGTGTTAGAACGCGCTTACAGCGTTTGTTGACGCACTCCGTGAACATCTCCGGTGCCCCTCACAGCTTGCTGCGTGCAAACATCTTTGATGCGGCTAACGTGAATGATTCAGGATTTGTATAGCTAAAATATTGCTCAATTAAATAGAATACTTTTATTAAAGATGCCGTCAGTATTTTCACAAGTAGAACTGGGCGAATATATAACAAAGGTACTGGGTAAAGTACTTTCAAAAGAAGAGATACAAAAATGCCTGCAAACAGTAGAAATTATTGAACCAGTCGCAGCAATGCAGATCTGGCAATCAACACTTGCAGAACCGGGGATATATATAGTTATTGGAGGAAAAGTTCGGCTGCTTGATGGGGCAGATAATTTAGTTGCAACTCTCAAAAGTGGTTCATCATTTGGAGAAGCAACTTTATTTGGCGAAAATGAGTTTCAACCTTATGCTGCAAGGTCATCAACAAATTTGAAACTTTGTTATTTGAAGCAAGGAGAAATTAAAAGTCTAATAAGTAAGTATCCCGAAATATGTGATCGCTTGAGGAAAAGGGCTGAAAGTTGGGATTTACTGATGTTATGTCGCCAAAATTCTCAACTTTTAGGGAGTAAATCAACAGAAGCAACTATTCAAGCTTTATCGTTATTCAAGTCCCATTCTTTGAAGACTTCAGATGAAATATCTTTTCCCAAAAATGCTAAATTATCGGTTGTTCGACAAGGAGAGCTAATTAATCCTGAGGGGAAGAAATTAAATCCTGGAATTATTTGGAAATCTTCTCTTATTGAAGATAGTCTCTGGAAAGCAACAGGAACTACAGTGGCTTATAGTCTAAGTAATTCCGATTGGAATGAAGCCTTGAAATATTGTCCGGCGTTAAAAAACTTTATCGAATCTGAAACGCCAAATGAATCCATAGCAGAGCAAGGAAATATTCAACTGAAACCTTTGTCGGAAAGATTTCATAGAAGCAATAATGTAATTCCTTTTCGTTCACCAACTGCTAAGCGAAATAAAAAGCCGGAAAAACAACTTTTATTTCCTACTCCAAAGGTAAAAGTGAAGCATTGGTGGGAACGCTTCACTCAGCAATATCCATTTTATGCTCAGCAAAGTGCATCTGACTGTGGTGCTGCTTGTCTAGTAATGATTAGTCGCCATTGGGGTAAGCGTTTGAGTGTCAGTCGCCTACGAGATTTAGCAAATATCAATAGGAATGGAGCATCGTTACAGAGTTTAGCTGCTGCTGCAGAAAATATTGGTTTTGTGACCAGACCTGTTCGGGCTAGCTTCGACCGATTGGTGCAACAAACTTTACCTTTAATTGCTCACTGGGAGGGAAAACATTATATTGTCGTATTTGAAATTAATCCCAAACAGGTAATAGTTTGCGACCCGGCGATCGGTCAACGTGTTCTGACTCATAAGCAGTTTCAGGCTGGATGGACTGGTTATGCTTTATTGCTCCAACCAACAGTCCAATTTAAAGAAACTCAAGAAGAAACTAGCTCTATATGGCAATTCTTCGAATTGCTCAAGCCTCACACTAAAGTAATATTCGAAATTTTCGTTGCTTCTTTATTACTTCAGGTTTTTGGACTAATTACACCAATATTTACCCAATTATTACTAGATAGGGTCATTTTACAGGGTAGTAACGTCACCTTAACAGCCATCAGTTTGGGGTTAATTATTTTTGGTTTATTCCAAATCGTAATTAATGGTTTACGACAGTATCTGTTAGCTCACACCGCTAACCGTGTGAGTGTGGCTTTACTGGTGGGTTTTATTAAACATACTTTCCGATTACCGTTGGGCTATTTTGAGTCTCGTTATGTTGGAGATATAGTCTCGCGCATCCAGGAAAATAAAAAAATCCAGCGTTTTCTCACTGGTGAGACCCTATCAATTTTACTGGATCTACTGACAGTATGTATTTATCTTGCAGTCATGTTCTGGTACAACTGGTCTATGACGCTCCTGGTTTTGCTGATTGTACCCCCATTTTTCATTTTGGCTTTTGCAAGCACTAGTATTTTACGCCGGATGTCAAGGGAAATTTTTAGTGCTGGAGCCGCACAAAGCAGTTATTTGATCCAATCTCTGACAGGAATTCGATCCATTCGGTCAATGGCTATCGAGCAAACTGTAAGATGGCATTGGGAAGAACTGCTTAATGACTCTGTTAAAAAAAGCTTTCGGGCTGAAGTTGTTAGCAACCGCATACAAATAATTAGTGGTAGCATTGATACTTTAATGACTACTGGTTTGTTATGGTATGGTGCATCTTTAGTTATTAATAATCAACTAACTATTGGGCAATTGATTGCCTTCAATATGTTAATGGGCAATGTTATCAGTCCTTTTAAACGACTTTCGGTAGTCTGGAATCAATTACAGGAAATATTTATTTCTGTAGAGCGGATTAATGATGTTTTGGAGGCGCAACCTGAAGAGGATTTAATGTCCTCACCGCGAAAAAATTTACCCGCTCTTCAAGGTCATATTCGCTTCGATAATATTACTTTTCGCTATCATAGCGAAAGTGAAATTAATATCCTAGAAAATATTAGTTTTGAAATTCAGCCCGAACAAATGGTTGCAGTTGTTGGGCGTAGTGGTTCGGGTAAAACTACTTTATCGAAACTAATTTTGGGTTTATATCCTCCCAGTGACGGTAAAGTTTTAATTGACGGTAATGACATTACTGATATTTCTCTCAAATCTTTGCGATCGCAAATTGGTGTTGTCGATCAGGAAAGCTTTTTGTTTGGCGGTACAATTCGGGAAAATATCAGTATTGCTCATCGAGATGCACCTTTAGAAGACATTGTCGAAGCGGCTTCTCTAGCTGGAGCACACGAGTTTATTCAACAATTACCAATGGGATATGAAACCGAAATTGGTGAAGGTGGGGGAATGTTATCTGGAGGACAACGTCAACGTTTAACTATTGCTCGTGCGTTACTCGGTAACCCTCAACTATTAATTTTTGATGAAGCAACTAGCAGTCTGGATGCAGAGTCAGAACGCATCATTCAGAATAACCTCAAGACAATATTAAAAGGTCGTACTAGCCTGATAATTGCCCATCGTCTATCAACTGTCCGTAACGCCGATAAAATCCTAGTTTTAGATCGTGGCGTACTAGTTGAAAGTGGTACTCATGAAGAGCTAATTAATCGAAAAGGTCATTACTACTATCTCAACCAACAACAATTAGCACAGGCTGGTTAAAAATATTTATATTTGATGCTGAATATTTAAGTTTAAAAGTACGAACTTGAAAATATAGTTCTAAAAATATAGTCCTAAAAATATGGTCTTAAAAATATAGGCTTAAAAATATAGGCTTAAAAATATAAATCTAATGACCAATGACAATATTTATCTTTTAGTATCATTTGCTTATTTGATGAAACAAAATATCTTATGCCACAATCATCACACCATCAATATAATAATGCTGTTGTAAAGTCAGAAGAAGAAAATCCCTCTTCTGCTCACTCTAATAAATTTGAAGGGATTGCAGAAAGTACAGTTAAAAAAAATACAGACACAAAAACTAACTTAACTAGCCAAGAGCCTTTAGAAAGTAATGATTTACATTATGGAACAGAAGAACTATTAGATGCTTTACCGCGAGTCTGGAGTCGTTCTTTACTCTATTTGTTAGTAGGTTTTACCGCAGTTATTTTACCTTGGACAATGTTTTCAAAAGTTGATGAGACAGGTAGTGCTAGAGGACGTATTGAACCTCAAGGTGCAACACAAAAGCTAGATACTCCAACAGGTGGTAGTGTTAGTGCGGTGAAAGTCAAGGAAGGAGATGTTGTTAGAACTGGTCAAGTATTATTGGAATTGGATTCGGATGTCCTGAAAAACAATCTCGAAGAGATACAAGCAAGACTATCTGGATATAGAAACCAACTGGCACAATTGAAATTATTAAAGAATCAACTTCAATTGATAATCAGCACTCAAGAACAACAGAACCAATCACAACAATCGGAAAAAATAGCCCAGATTCATCAAGCACAGCAAAATTTAGACTCAAAGCAAAGTCTGTACAACATAAAAAAATTAGAAAGACAAGCTTTACTTGAACAAGCAAAACATAATGCTCAATCTAGCCATACAACACATCACATAGTTAAAAACCGTTTACGGCGAAATCAAGCAGAAGTCCAACGCTATCAAAAACTTTTGAAAGCAGGAGCTGTTGCACCAATTAAAATTGTTGAACTTGAAGATAAAGCTGAAGAAAGTCAACAATTGCATCACAAATCTTTGTCTGAAGTTAAACAAACCAAACTGCGTCTAAAAGAAGAAGAAAATCGTTACCAAGTAGTCATTGAGCAAGCAGCTTCTGAAATTAAACAAGCTCAACTTCGTTTGGTCGAACAACAAAATAGTCACAAAAGTTTGAGAGATAGCGGAAAATTATCATTACTGCGTACTCAAGAACAACTTAAAGAAATAGAACGCCAAATCATTCACGTACGATCGCAAATTGCGCAAGTTCAAAGTCAAAGTACTTCTTTAAAAATTAGATTGCAGCAACATGTAGTTCGCTCTCCAATTGATGGAGTAGTTTTTGAATTACCTGTATCTAAACCGGGAGAAGTATTACAAGCAGGTCAACGAATTGCCCAAATTGCCCCAAAAAATGCCGATTTTGTCCTTAAAGCTCATATCGCAAGTCACGAAAGTGGTTTTACGAAGGTAGGAATGCCGGTCAAAATCAAGTTCGATGCTTATCCCTACCAAGAATATGGAGTAATGGAAGGTCGTGTGAAATGGATTTCACCAGACTCAAAAGCTAAACAAACTCCAAAAGGTAGTATGGAAAGCTACGAATTAGAAATAGGTTTGAACAAACAGTTTATTAAAAATGGAAATAAAAAAATCAATTTAACTCCCGGTCAAACAGGAACAGCTGAAATTGTGGTTCGCCAGCGTCGGGTAATTGACTTTATTCTTGATCCTTTCAAGAAGCTACAAAAAGGTTCTTTAGAGCTTTAACTGTCAAACGGTTTAGAAATCCAAACACTAGTTACAAGCAATGCTGTGAGATATGAACAACTCTTTATCAATTTCTAGTCGTGATATTATCCATTACATAAAAATTTCGTGTCAAATTCCAGTTGTTGTTGAAGCGATCGCTTCTGACAGAATAATAACTGATACTGCCGAAAAATTAGGTATCACAGTTGAAGAGTCACAGATCCAACAAGAGGGTGACCTATTTAGGGCAAATAAAAAACTTGTCAGAGCTAAGGATACATTAGCTTGGTTACAACAGCACCATTTATCTGTAGATGACTTTGAGGAATTAATTTATAAAAAAATATTATCCAAAAAGCTGGCAAATCATTTATTCGGGAAAAAAGTTGAAAGCTTCTTTTTTCAGCATCGGCTTAATTATCTTGCAGCAGTGACTTATGAGATTATTCTCGATGATAAAGATTTAGCCTTGGAATTTTTTTACGCGCTACAAGAAGGCGAAACTACCTTCGCGGATATAGCCCGAGAGCATATTTCCGATCCAGATACGCGTCGCAATGGAGGATACCGAGGAATTAGACGCCGTGCAGATTTCCGACCAGAAGTTGCATCTGCTGTATTTGCTGCTAAACCTCCACAACCACTTAAGCCAATAAGTACTAATAAAGGAGTTTATCTAATTTGGGTAGAAGAAATTATCCAACCAGAATTAGATGAAAAGCTACGTTCACAAATAATTTCCGAACTATTTAATAGTTGGTTAAAGCAAGAATTATCTGAGATGCAAATATCAGATCGGTTTGATTCAACAACAAATATTCAGAATTCACCTGATTTATTGATGCAGGCTTAATATTTAAAGAATGATATTGTTTTACTTGAATATATTGAAAACACAAAATCAGTGATTTGACGTAGTTAAAATCATTATATTCTTGTGACATAAGATAGCATTCTTTATTTTTTAAAGACAAAAATAATTAAAACATTACTAAGAATATATATTTACGGATAATTGGAAATAATATTTTCCTATATAGAGCATGCTTTAAAATATAGTATGTTCATTCTTTTGCTGCTTATTTAAGAGTAAAGATAACTGTTTTTCAAAACATATAAAATGAATTAGATAATAATTGATTAAAAGTATTTTTAATACAAAAAAAACTAGATTTACTATTGTATTTTTTTGGTTGTTGTTCTATATTTAAAGAGTAAGAGAAACGAATTCTTCTTACTTTATATATTCCCAGAGAAACAGTTTAATTCCCAGGAGAAACCTAATGAATATTTCTGATTTAAATCATTTAGAAGTAGTTGAAGATGCTAATGTTGTTGGTGGTACTAGCTATGGCTATACTACTTATGACAATGAATATATCAACGTTGATGTTAATTTTGACTTTTTTAACAAATTCAAAAGCTTAGTCGATCTAGATGGTAACACTGCTTCCTCTAAATCAGTTGCTGATGCATTTGGTCCTTACACTAAGACCGATACCTATAACCAAACTAAGACAGTAGCTGGTTATGGTTCTTCATCTGTTGGTATTTCCGGTTCTGCATCCAGCTTCCACTAAGGAAAACACTAAGCTTTAATTCTTTAAGCTACATCTGATGAATAAACTAGATGGCAATTTTATAATAATTGCCTCTAGTAAATTCTTCTATTTCATAATGATTTATCTATCAATTTAATTTCAAGTTTAGATTGATAGATTGTAGAGATGTGGTAATACTACATCTCTATTGAATATGAATCTTATATTTATATTCTTGACATTAAAGCTAATCAGTCTCTTAATATCCTTGGATTATTAATTCATGGATTATAGATCGCGTTAAACGCAGTTATATAATTAATCGCTAAAATACAGCAAATATATGGCGATTTCTCTTTAGTAAATAGAGGTCAGGATGTATGGGTAAGTTAAAGATTAACGATCTTGAACAATATCAAATAGAAGATATTGGTAGTGAAAAAGTTCAAGGTGGATTTACATATGTTTTTGATTATAGTTATTTCGCTTTTACCACTGCTTATCCTGTTCCTCCAACTTTCGGATTGGAAGGGGTTTACTACTTAGAGGAAATTAATTACTCGGAATCAATACCTAATGAATATCAAGTTGCAATTTCAAGTCCGGAAGGTAATAGTTTGGCTAGCTTAGCCGTAAGTAAAACTGGAGATAGTCATTACATTGCGTCTGTAAGTATGAGTAGTGTATCTTAGTTTTATTTATATATCCAAAGTTGATTTTGAAAGATTCTCTTCAAATTTTAAGTAAATCTAGATTAAGTTGACCTGGATATTGTTGTAAATAAAGATTTACACACTTTCTATTCTAAATTTTCTATTTAAAATTACATATCAAGCTTCATAAGAGTCAAAGGGTTAGATACTGAAAATATTATCAGTAAATCCTTTGATTTTTGATTAAATATATTATTTATAAATGAGTTTTTTAAGGAAGTATTAGTTATTTTTTGTATTGACTAATTATAATAAAAAGTATTTTTGTTTTTTAGTATTAAAATACTATTTTAGTAAACCTATCTACTAATCAATTAATAATGTGAAAGAATGAAAAACTATTTTAATTATCATATGATAGTGCAAATCCCTCACTTTACAAAGTAAGGGATTTTAAATAGATAAAATTAACAAAATTATTACTTGGCAAATTACTATTATAATCTGCATAATTAATGCAATTTTTCTTGTACATATACAAGAAAACCTATCTTTATTATTACCAGTAAGCTTTTACCATTTTGAAGTAAAGTTAGAAGAGATACTAGTACTTGAAGAGAAAGAAGAGCTACTATCACTCTTTCCTCCTGCTTCTGCATCTGCGAAAGCAAAAGTGTTTGAAGAAAATTTACTCTTATCTATACTAGTACTTGTTCTAGTATTTGCAAAAACTTGATCTCCAAAAGCTACTCCTAAAGCTGAGCCATAACCAAACTCTGAAGATGCAAAAGTTTGAGCATTTGTAATGGCATAACTACCTCCAATTACAATATGATTTACTTCCATTAATTCGGAAATTTCTAAATCAGAAATAATCATTTTATAAAATTAAACTACAGGTTATTCTGATAAAATTTTATCAGAATAATAATAATGACGCAATGTTTTAAAAGTTATTTAGTAGTAGATATTACTGATTTTTATCTAAGGTTTAATTTAATAAAAAATATTGTAATTAATTCTAATTAATACTTTGCGAGGTAAATAAATAAGATTAATTAGTAATACTATTTTCAGTAGATATTTTATCCATCAATTTTGTTTGTATTTTTAAAATAAAAATAAAAAATGAATAGATGTTTATCATACGTTGTTTTCATTAATTATTTATATTGACAATAGAGATATATTTTGGTTTATATCTGATATTAATTATGAAATTTATAATCACTTATTAAAATCTATAATTCACTCCTATATCTATCGTTCAATGGAAAATAATAACAAGAGAAAAATAAATATTAGTTCTATTTTGGGGAAATTACTAAATAACATTGAGCATTCTGTGTTTAAGTGTTTATACTTGCAGCCTTTTTGTGAAGGTGTAGTTTTAGAGTGACAATATAAATAAGCCTTTATTCACCTCTTATTTTATCTAAGATAAATCTTGGAACAGTGAGTATAAAAATAAGTACGTGGTTTTCACTGAGGATTTTGTTAAGGATTGTAAAACGCAATGTGCAATTTAATCTTTTCTAGTTCTTGACTTTTCATCGCTATAATTTGGAGCTTAAGAACATTTAAGGCTTAAAAAGCAAACAAAGATGATTAATGGTTGGAAAATATTCAGAGGACTTGATTAAGTTGGCACATTTTTATGTTGTTTGATTTATGACCCTCTCTTCTCTTGTCCACCTAAGACGTTCTTTACGTCAATCGTCTTTGTTTTTCTTTGCTTATCCCTTCATTTCAGGTTTAATCAAGTAAGACTTATCAACAAACAATTAATCGTGGCGATTTCCCTCGCTAAATGCTTCTGTAGGAACAGTAATTCTTACCGAACTATTACATATGGATGAATATAGTCAAAATGACATATTCAAGATTAAATTCAAAATTAAATTCAAAAGCTTATTAGAGTGATGAATTTTATTATCTCTACCTATAAATAAATTTATTTGTATTTTCAAGTCATACAACTTTATTTTGAATCTTTCCTACTTCTTTACTTTTTATAATTATCATTTTGCTTAGTACTTAAAACCTTGCATAAATAAGGTAAAGGTAAATGCTTAGTAGCAAGCCTGAGTGTTACTGTCACTCTCCAGTCACTATTTACAATATAGTGTGTGAAACGTACCATTTACCTTTACTTTATTTTTACTCATATAAATTCTCGAACGATAATTTAAGTGTTTAAAACAGAGTTGATTCTGTATGAATAAACGGAAATTACGTAAATGGCATCGTTTGCTAGCACCAATTATTTTTTTACCACTATTTGCAACTGCTTTTACTGGTGTAGCTTATAGAGTGGGTAGAACTTGGTTTAATGCACCACCAGAGGTAGGAAAATTTTTACTATATATTCACCAAGGAACATTTTTAGGTCAAGACCTAAGGGTGTTTTATGTTCTATTGAATGGATTAGGAGTTATTGCGATGCTAATAAGTGGGATCGTAATGACTGGTATATTTCGCAGCAAACGTATTCAGGACTAATATTGAATTATAATCGCTACATTTGCCATACCAAATAATAAAAAAACTACAAACAATAAATAAAATATAAAACCATGAAAAACCCGGCTTTTCTGAGAAGCCGGGTAGTCGTATCTTTAACTGCAAAAATCTAATTATTCACAATGCTTTAATGAAAATTGTCAAGCAACTAACTTTTAGCTTGTGATGGTGCACCAGGAATAGTGATATCTATTGGTGTGACTTGTGTTGAAAGTTGCTTGAGTGGTGGTTGGATATTGTTTTGACTTCCAACTACCAATGTCACCATATTTTCTGGTTGAAGATATTTCTGTGCAACTCTTTGTACGTCAGCTGCTGTGGTTGCTTCTACAGCTTTTTGATAGCGAGATAAGAAATCTTGAGGATAACCGTAGTACTCATAACGCATCAAGCGCGATAAAGTTTGAGCGGGATCTTGAAAGTTAAATACAAAAGAGTTGAGAGTGGACTCTTTCGCAAACGCTAGCTCTTCAGGGGTTATTGGTTTAGCTTTAATGCGTTTGATTTCTGCACTAACTGACTTAATGAATTGTACAGTCGCATCAGAACGAGTTTGTCCTCCAGCAATAAACATTCCCGGATAATCGTAACGAGGACTCCAGTAACCGTATACTGAATATGCTAAGCCTTGACGCGATCGCACCTCATTAAACAATCTACCACCAAAGCCATTTAATACCCCATTCATCACATCAAGAGCTGGATAGTCAGGGCTATTAAATTCACCCCCCAAATGTCCGATGAGAACGTTACTTTGTGTTAGCTGTGGTTGATCTACAAAAAAGATTCCACTTTCTCTTGCTTGCTCAACTTGGGGTAGTGCAGGTTTAGTTAATTTGGGGTTAGCCTCCCAATTACCAAAATTCTTTTCGATCAGGGATTTCATTTTCTGAGGGTCGAAATCCCCTTCGATACCTAAAATTATGTTGTTGGGATAGTAGTACTGTTGGTAAAAATTAACCAAGTCGGAACGAGAAATATTATCAAGAGTTGCATACTCCACCGTGCGACCGTAGGGACTGCTATTTCCATAAATTAACTTTCTGAATTCTCGACTGGCGATGCTACCGGGATCGTCATTGCGTCGGGCGATACTACCACGCAATTGGGTTTTTGCCAGATCGAGTTTTTCCTGGAGAAATGCAGGTTGTTGTAGTACTTCCGCAAATAACTCAAATACAGTTTCCGTGTCTTCTGTTAGGGAGTTAAAAGATGCACTTCCTGATGTCCCACCAATACCGGTCTCTACTGATGCTGCCCGTTGTTCTAGAATTTCATTGAGTCGATCGGGGGTATGTTTTTTAGTCCCGCCACTCCGCATTACAGTTCCTACTAACCGGGCTAAGCCAACTTCATCACCTGGTTCAAAGCGATCGCCAGTACGAACGAGTGCCGTACCACTGACCAAAGGCAACTCACTATCTGGCATTAAGTATACAACCATACCATTTTTGAGTTCGTAGCGCTCATATTTTGGCAATTGGATTTCACCTAAGGGCGCAAACTCTAAATTCGTATAATGTTTTGCTTCGGTTGCTAATGCTGACAAGTTAAATGCAAACAGTAAAAAGGCAAAGGTTGCAGCCAGCACGGAACAAAATTTTAAACCGCGACTAATTTTAAATTTCCAAATGTGGTTTCCCATCCGCCTTTTTCTTTGATATCCGTACATGTTTTTTACTCCTTATTCCCAATTGTGAGGGTATCCACCGTTTTATTTAGTTGTTTGTTTAGGTAATAGTTTGCCGACGGTGCGATTTTCTGGGGTAAACGTTTGTTTTGCAACACGTTGGATATCAGCAGCACTTACAGCTTCAATCTCATCCAACTGCTTAAACAAATTGCGCCAGGAGCCAGTTTTGACCTCATATTCCAATAATTGTTGTGCCATTCCCATATTTGAATCAAGCGAACGAATTAATCCCGCTCTTGCTTGGGTTTTTACTCGCTCGAGTTCTTTTGCAAGTACTGGCTGAGTTTGTAATTTTTCAATTTCTGTTCGCAAACCTTGGGCGACTTCATCTACTGTATGACCGGGAGCAGTCAAAGCATAAAACAACATCATGTTGGGATACTTTTCCCCCGGAAATCCGCTAAAACCCTGGGCTGTAAGTGCCAAACGTTGTGTTTCCACTAAAGATTTATACAACCGAGACGTACGTCCGTCGCTCAGTACTCTAGAGATAATCTCGTAAACAGCATGATCTGGGTGTTTAATGTCTGGACGGTGATAACCTTCCAAATACCAAGGTTGAGAAGGAAACTCAACAGTAACTTCTCGAGTTTTATTTTGATCTGGTTCAACAGGAATATTCGCTTTGCCTTTTGGTCGCGACTCATACCTGCCAAAATAAGTCTGTGCGAGTTTTTTCACTTCAGCAGGATTGACATCACCAACGACTGCGATCGTGATATTACTGGGCACATAGTAAGACTCAAAGAATTTCTGGACATCATCTGGTGTCAGATTGCGAATATCTTCGTCATAACCAATTACCGGACGTCTATAGGGATGAGTGGTGAAAGCTGTATCAATAAACTTTTCAATCATCATTCCGATGGGAGAGTTTTCCACCCTTAGCCGTCTTTCTTCCAAGATTACATCTTTTTCTTTGTAAAATTCACGACGAATTACCGGGTCGAGAAATCTTTCCGACTCCAATGACATCCAAAGTTCTAGTTTGTTGCTAGGAAAGCTGTAGAAATATCGAGTGGCTTCAGTAGATGTGGTAGCGTTTAAACCGACACCACCAGCTTGCTCAACAATTCTTCCCAACTCATTTTGGATTACAAACTCAGAAGCATTTTTTTCCTGTTTTTTAAATTCTGCTTCTAGTTTTGCAACTAGTTCTTTATTTCCAGCCTTCTTTGCTGCTTGCTTTTTAGTTGCAATTTCATCCAATTTGTCAAGAATTTTCTTTTCTTGTTCAAAGTTTTTGGTCCCAATCTTGCTTGTCCCCTTAAATGCCAAATGTTCTAGAAAGTGGGCAACACCCGTTTTTCCATCAGGCTCATCTACACCACCAACATCAGCATAAGTTAAAAAAGACACCACGGGAGCTTGATGGCGTTCTAAAACAATGAACTTCATACCATTTTCTAGGCGAAATTCTGTGAGGTTCTCAATCACCTTTTGTAAATAAGGTTGAATTGAGCTGTTATTGTTGGAAGAAGTTGCGGTTCTGGCAAAAGCAGACCCGGGGAACAACCCCCAGCAAAGAATATTCACTACCAAAAAGCCAACCAATATTTTGTGGAAGGCACAAGAAACCTTTCTTAAACCCAAAGTATTCATTCTCACACTCAATCCACCTTCAAACTCTTTATACAGTTGGAATGTACTAGGTTGATTCATTAACAACCATTAAAAACCATTAAGGTAAAGCTAATGGTCTGTAAAATACGAATAAATTTACACACAAAGTATTAATCTTGTATTAAGCTTAAGCTTTCTGTGTTTTTTGTCTTTGACATTAGACAATAACGCTACATATCCTGTTCCGGAAATTTCATCATAACTATTATGCGAGTTTTCAATACCTCCCCGCCTTCAGAGGCACAGACACGCAACCGGATTTTGGAAGCAGCGAGGCGATTATTTGCCAAACAAGGGTTTGATGGTACTACAACGCGCGATTTAGCCCAAGCCGCAGGTGTAGCCGAAGGAACCTTATTTCGTCACTTTGTCAACAAAAAAGCTATTTTAGTCGAAGTTGCGACTCAAGGGTGGGTAGAAATTCTCACCGACTTACTGACAGAATTGAGCGAAATGGGCAGCTATAAGGCTGTTGCTCAGGTCATGCGTAACCGGATGTGGAACTTGCAGAAAAATTCTGATTTGATGCGAGTATGTTTCATGGAAGCGCAATTTCACCCGGATCTACGCGATCGCGTCCAGTCAGAAGTCATTGATAAAATGACCGATGTAGCCGAAGCATTCTTCCAAACAGCGATGGAAAAAGGTATATATCGGCAGATGGATCCCAAGTTAGTCGCCAGAGTTTTTCTGGGAATGTTCGCAGTTGCTGGTTTTTCTTACAATACCCTAATTGAGCCAGAGGCTTCCCCCCAACAAATGCAAGACATGGCAGAAGGTCTTGCTGATATATTTCTTAATGGAGTTCTGAACAAAGAATAATCATCGCTAAATACATCCACAGTTAACCGTAAATTAAAAAATACTACTAATAACTTATAACTGTGGTTTTTACAAGTTATACATTTCGTTTATTACTGCGCTTAAGTGTAGTAATTAGAACTCACTGCTGCTTTATCTCACTTGACCCATAAAAGTTTTCGCTTGCTGTATCCATTGTTGAACTTCCTCCACCGCAGGACATAAATCTCGTCGCTGCATTGTGGCTACTTGCAAGCGCAAAATTTGTTTGTGCAAGCGATATGGGGGAATTGTTGCTAAATGAGCAGCAGAAACAACACCAGCATGGAGTAGTAATCCACAATATTGCAGACCAACGCTAGGAATACGAGCTAAATCGGCTAGAGCTACCCATTTATTCACGTGCTGGAGGTGAATGTGTAACTTATGAGCCAGCATCAATCTATCTTGTGGCGTTTTTCCTTGTTGAACTAGGGTTAATGTATTCGCAATACCACAGCTTTGTAATTGCGATCGCTCCTGCTCGCTCAATCCTGGTAATTTTTCAATTGACCAGTTACAAAATTTCATATTGCTGGTTCTCGATTTGTGTGGGGAAGACATTTTTTGAATGAACTTTAATTTTGAATGAACTTTGATTTTGAATGAACTTCGAATTAACAAAAACTCTGCGAAAACCTTTACTGAAAGAAAATACTGAAAAGTCAATAATTCATCATCAATTATTAATTACTCATTCCAATTACCAAAATAATTTTTCCCATAACTTCTGCTAGCAGTACCGTAGAGATAAGAACTGTCGCCTCCAACAGGTGAAGAAAATGTCATACGAAAGCCAGAACACAGGCAAAATCCGCATCAAGAACATCTTTGCTGTTGTTAGCTTAATCGTAATATCCTCTTTATTGGCTAGTTGCAGACTGAGACAAAACAGCTTATCTCAACCCACCCCAACCCGAGATTCTCAAACTACTAGCCCCACAAATAGATCTACGATTTCCCCCCGCAGCAGTAGAACTCAAACAACCTTCCCCAATAACAATAGTAGGGGTGAGGATCGATTTGAAAGGGAACGCAGACAAAATAATAATAGTAGACGGGATAATAATAGACAGGACAATAGGGGTAACAATAATACACAACAAAACAGGGATCGGAGAAATCGTAGATCCCACCCCTGTCGCTTGTAAATATTTTCTTCTACTAGTCTTTTAGTACCCAATCTATGCTGATACAAGATACCTCTAACTCTTTAGCCCATACTTTACATCTCCGACGACAAAGTCTGGCAAAATTAATTGATTTTCCTGCAATCCTGTGGTCGGGAAGTCCTAGTCCGCGTAATTTTGCAGCAAATACCTTTCCTTTCCGTGCTAGCAGTCACTTTATTTATTTTGCCGGGTTATCTTTACCTAATGCTGCAATTCGTCTTGCTGCAGGAGAACTGGAGTTATTTATGGACGATCCAAAGTCAGGTAGTGCTTTGTGGTACGGAGAAACACCCGGTCGCGAACAAATTGCGGTTACTATTGGAGCCGATCGCGCGTATCCAATGTCAGAGTTAGAGTTATATCTTGAGGGTGCAGCTACCATTCCCGTCCAAGATGCTGCTACTTGGACCCAACAGTCACAGTTATTAGACCGGTGGATTTTACCCCAACAACCACCCCAAGGTATTGATTTACAATTGGCTGAAGCAATTATTCAGTTACGATTGGTTCATGATGAAGCTGCTTTGAGTGAATTACGTAAAGCTGCTGCTGTTACTGTAGCAGCCCATAAAGCTGGAATGTCAGCAGTTTTAAAGGCTAAAACAGAAGCTGAAGTTCGGGGAGCAATGGAGCAAGTAATTATTGCCCATAATATGACTTGTTCCTATAACAGTATTGTTACCATTCGCGGGGAAGTTCTCCACAACGAACATTATCATCATCCCCTGCGATCAGGTGACTTACTGCTTGCTGATGTCGGTGCAGAAACTCAAACGGGTTGGGCTGCAGATGTTACCCGCACCTATCCGGTTTCTGGTAAGTTCTCATCTACTCAGTGTGATATTTATGACGTTGTGCTTGCAGCTCATGATGCTTGTATCGACAAGATAGTCCCCGGTGTAGAGTATGAGGATATACACTTACTAGCTTGCACAACTATTGCTGAAGGTTTAATCGATTTGGGAATTTTGCAGGGTAAAGCAGAGGAACTGGTAGCAAGAGATGTTCACGCTTTATTTTTCCCCCATGGTGTCGGTCATCTACTTGGTTTAGACGTCCACGATATGGAAGACTTAGGTGACTTAGCAGGATATGAAGAAGGTAAGCAAAGAAGTTCTCGTTTCGGTTTGGGTTATTTGCGCTTAAATCGTCCTTTACGTCCCGGGATGTTGGTCACAATTGAACCTGGTTTTTATCAAGTTCCATTCATTTTAAATAACGAACAAGTACGCTCAGAATATCAGGATGTAGTGAATTGGGAACGTTTATCACAATTTGCTGATGTCCGAGGTATTCGGATTGAAGATGATGTTTTAGTGACAACACAGGGACATGAAGTTTTAACTGCTGCATTACCAAATACTGCTGATTCTGTTGAGGGATTGGTAATGGGTAATTGGTAATTGATAGTGTAATCCTGAGTTTTAGTATCTATCTAAATTACCTTTATAGTGAAGACGACCCGATGGGTCGTCTCTATTTTATTTACTTGTAAAAGTAAAAGTAAAAATCTATTTATGCTTTTTAGCTTGTGTTCTAAATAAAATTAATCTCAAGTTTTCAGTTAAGTTGCAATTAGATTTACCAAAGTATAAAACTATGGTTGCTTAGCTGGTAATTTCCATATTTATTATAAATACTTAATATTCAACTCAAAGTAAAAACAAAATTTTTTTTATACTATGAAATATTTTTTCATACTGCATTGTCATACCAAATCCGATTTTTAAAACCCCTTTATATTCTTTGGGATTTCCCCCCATACTTCCCACACCTCCCACACTTCCCTCTCTCATTCTAAAAGGGGTAATTAACCCGGACTTAGTATTACTTAGTGCTATGTTTAGGAGTCTAAAATCAGACGAGTGCAGACATAGTAAAAAGCCTGAAATCATTTATTTGCATTGATTTCAGGCAAATAATAAATTTTAAGTTGTTCTGTAAATTATCTATTTGTTTCTTGAACTTCTAAATTATTAGCTTTTTCCCAAACTGATAACCATTTAGGATCGATTTCTTTTACACCATCAATCTTGACAAATCTTAGGTCAGCGCCTTTAAAATTAACTCCAGTTAAATTCGCACCCTCAAAATTAGCATTTCTCAGATTTGCATTCTCAAAATTAGCGTTTTCTAAGTCAGCATTCTTGAAGTTTGCACCAATCAATTCTGAACCGCTAAAGTTAGCATTTTTAAGTTCGCTATCCTTGAATTTAGCGCAACTGAGTTGGGAATTTTTCAAATTTGCATCGCTCAAGTTCGCATTTCTAAATTGACCACTACTAATATACGCATTACTTAAATCAGCACCGACTAATTGAGCATCTCTGAGATCACCATTCCACAAATAAACACCACTAAGATTTGCATAGTTAAGTTTAGCACCGACTAAATTTATTCCAGTAAGATTTGCTTCGCTTAGGTTTGCACCTATTAACTGAGCGTGATTAAGTGTAGCGCTACTGATGTTACTGTTTTTTAAATTTGCGTGACGGAGATTCGCTCTGGTGCAATTCACACTACTCAAGTTAGCCCCAGTTAATTTTGCATCACTCAGATTTGCATTAACTAATTGAGCATCGCTAAGGTTAGCAGATTCTAACCGGGTATATTTTAGGTTTGCTCCATCAAGATTGCTACCACTCAAATAGGCGCGACTAAAATTGACACTTGTTAATTCAAGATTACTTAGATCCACAAGAACTAGACTAGAGTCGCTCAAGTCTAAGTTTTTCTTTTCCTGTGGAGCCATTTTCTCTATCCAATTTCGCTCGCGCTCTGCACTTTTACTTTCTTCAGAAACTTGATTTTCTTGAAAGCTATTTTCTGGGAAACTATTTTCTGGAAAGTTTACCTGATCGCTATTATTTTTTACTTTCAAAGTATAAAATTGCTTTTGTTGGGCTCGAAGTAAAAATAAACTCAATAAACAAAAAGTAAAACCTGAGATAAATCCGAGTAGATGAGTTCCCGCAAACAGCATGACTATCAAACCCACACTCATCAAGATTAGTGGCTTAATTAAAAAAAATATTTCTGCGGTAATAAAGCCAAAATTATTGTTTTTACGGTTTACTATAGTCATGCCACTATAACTCCTTTACACTACTCAGGTTCTCTTCAGTCGCCACTCAAAGCAATAAAATACTGCGGTTGACAAAATACACTACTTAGTTGATTAGCAGTTAAAATCTAACAGATAGTTCCGATTCTGAGTGTAAAAATTCACTCGTTTTTACATTTGCTACTCAATATACTTTTAAATCCAAGATTGAATTATCTAATTCCTGAAAAATAAAAAATTATGAGCGTAAAACAAAAGTGCATAAATAACAATTGTGTGATGCTCACCTTCATTAAATGAAGCTGTTTATAGTTGGAAAAATTGTCAAGATCGATTCATCAATATGAACTTATTATTTATGAATTAATCAAGATAAATTCATCTACACAATTCATCTACATATAATGTTCTGGGATATAGACAAGTTAGTCTAATTTATTCTAGATACCGCAGATTCGGGCAAAACATCTGGGTATATAAAAAAATACTTCAATAACTTGTAGCTAAGTAAATCACAGATAAATGTGCAAATCACACATAAATATGTACTTACAGCAACAGACACCTGGTTTAGGACATCATAGCTTTGGTTTAATTTGTCTAAAGGGAACAGCGGTCAGACTCGGCGCAGCCACCCCGCAGGGTGGGAATGCTAACCAAAACAGGGAACAAGGAACAGGGAACAGAAAAATGTCCTAAAAATTATAGCGACTGCTATACTAAAATCCAACTAAACTTTTGTCTGCAAAAATACTCGTACTTGGGATATGGAACTATACATTTTATTTGAGTCAGAAAAGTAGGTCAGTACAATTAGACAGGGAAATTCAGCTCTGAATTAGAACTTTCTTATTCAAACTCAAAATTCTTATTCAAAATAAACGATTACCCACATTTACTATTGCAAAAAGTTTCCCGTACTATATTAATTTTCACTGCTCAGGGTTTATGCTAATCAAAAACTTACTCGAAAGTTTAGTATTTAAGCTTTGTAGTACGTAACTTAACTCATGCACCGCAGATAGTATAATACCATCAAACAGCCCTGGTATCTACAGCAAATTATTTATCAACGTATACAAATAACAGATATTATTTACTTCACCAAGTGAAATCATATAAAAAATATTAATTATTTAAATATCATGTCCAGTTACAAATCATATACTATTTTCGACGAGCAAAGAAAAACTACAGATTAGAATAAGTAATCTTCAATGAAAATACGGCTGTTTTCAAGCATCATCTAAAGTCGTGATGAAAAGGATTAAGCTGGTAAATAGCGTACTAAAGATGCGAAAAAAACAACTGCTAAATAGGAGCGCGAGCGCCAAGGGTACTTTTAAATCTGTAATTGGAAAAGATAATTGCATTTCCCAATTATATTGATATATAAAGTTCAAAAAGCAAACGAATCCTATAAACACTCCTTAATGCTGCCTAAGTACTTGTAGAGAAATTATGTTTGATGCACTTGCTGACCGCTTAGAAGGTGCCTGGAAGAAACTACGGGGACAAGACAAAATTAGCCAATCCAATATTCAAGATGCTTTGCGCGAAGTTCGCCGCGCTTTGTTGGAAGCTGATGTTAATCTCCAGGTAGTTAAAGATTTTGTTTCTGAAGTTGAAACTAAAGCCCTAGGTGCTGAGGTAATTTCTGGGGTTCGACCAGACCAGCAGTTTGTGAAAATTGTTCACGAACAATTAATAGAGGTGATGGGAGATGTTAATGTCCCCTTAGCGGAAGCTGAAACATCACCAACGGTTGTGTTGATGGCTGGGTTGCAGGGTACGGGTAAAACTACTGCCACAGCAAAGCTAGCTTTACACTTACGAAAACTAGAGCGCAGTTGCTTAATGGTCGCGACAGACGTTTATCGTCCAGCGGCTATTGACCAGTTAATAACTCTGGGTAAGCAAATAGAAGTACCTGTGTTCGAATTAGGAAGTGACGCAAATCCCGTAGAAATTGCCCGACAGGGTGTAGAACGTGCCAAAGCAGATGGAATTGATACAGTAATTATTGATACTGCTGGGCGACTACAAATTGATACGGATATGATGGCGGAGTTAGCCACCATTAAGGAAACCGTTCAACCCAATGAGGTTTTACTGGTTGTAGATTCCATGACTGGTCAAGAAGCTGCAACTCTGACCCATACTTTCCACGAGCAAATTGGGATTACCGGGGCAATACTCACCAAAATGGATGGTGATAGTAGGGGTGGTGCTGCTTTATCTGTCCGAAAAATTTCTGGACAACCAATTAAGTTTGTTGGTGTTGGAGAAAAAGTCGAAGCGCTCCAACCATTTTATCCCGAGCGGATTGCATCGCGAATTTTGGGCATGGGGGATGTTTTAACCCTGGTGGAAAAAGCCCAGGAAGAAATGGATCTCGCCGATGCGGAAAAAATGCAGGAGAAAATCCTGGAAGCGAAGTTTGACTTCACTGATTTTCTCAAGCAGCTAAAACTATTAAAGAATATGGGTTCTCTGGGCGGTATCATGAAAATGATTCCCGGGATGAACAAACTTACCAACGATCAACTCGAAAAAGGAGAAACCCAACTAAAACGTTGTGAATCTATGATTCGGTCCATGACCGTACAGGAAAGAAAAAATCCAGATTTACTTTCCAGTTCTCCTAGTCGTAGGCGCAGAATTGCCAGAGGAAGTGGTTATAAAGAATCTGACGTTGGCAAATTGGTAAGCGACTTTCAAAGAATGCGTAGTATGATGCAGCAAATGGGACAAGGTCGCTTTCCTGGAATGGACGGAATGTTTGGCGGTGGTGGAGGAAATCCATTAGCTGCACAAGGTCGTCCTTCAGCCCCTGGATGGCGAGGTCATCCCGGGGGAGGTGGAACCAAGAAGAAGTCCAAGAAAGTCAAAAAGAAAAAAGGTTTCGGTACCCTGTAGGTATCGCTTACGGATCGGCGATCGCTATCAGTTATTAACAAATGGTTATTAACGAATGGTTATTAATAAATGATTGATGATTTGCTCAATCAGAAATGGCAGATCGCCCCATAATTGGCTTTGCTGTTGGTGCATTATATCGTTTAGGCTTAATACAGCCCATAAGTAAGCTCACAAGGTAAAGACGAATAGCAGTTCATGCTGGCAGGTGCTAGAATTAGCATTCTAGTATCATATTTCTGGATATGTATTTCTAAAGAGTTGATACTTTAAGAACAGGAGTAATGTTTTCTCAACCATGATTAAATTGCGTTTGAAGCGATATGGTAAAAAACGAGAAGTAAGTTACCGCATTATCGCGATTAACAGTCTTGCTCGTCGTGATGGTCGCCCGCTAGAGGAATTGGGATTTTATAACCCCAGAACCGACGAAGTTAAATTAGATGTACCCAATATAGTCAAGCGATTGCAGCAAGGGGCTCAACCAACTGATACCGTGCGTCGCATCTTGGAAAAACAGAATGTTTTCGAACAGGTCAGTGCAACATCCGTATCCTAAGAATGAAATTAAATACCCCAGAAAAAATCCTGACTACGTAGGATTGGTACGTTATTTGATGCAGCCATTTTTAGACTCAGCAGAATCTTTGAGTGTAGATTGTGAACTTTCTGGCAGCCGCAGAAAGCGGGCATGGATTCGTATCGCCTTTGATAATACAGATAAAGGTAAAATTTTCGGTCGTGGGGGACGGAATATTCAGGCAATTCGCACTGTAGTCGCAGCTGCAGCAGAAGCCGCTGGACATTCTGTATATTTCGACATCTACGGTAGTACAATTGGGGATCGAGATAGTTTATCCGGAAATGAAGAAGGAAATGGGCGGATGAGATTACCTCCGCCAAAGTCAAGGGAAAGACGTGGAAATGTCTCGCGACCGGTTTCTAGAACACGCTTCCGCTAGCTTTCCAAATTGAATGGATAACTACTGTTAACTTATAAGGGCAGTTCCTAATGGTACGGAACTGCCCACTTTGGTTTATTACTCCTGATAAGATATTTTTTTGTAAGAAAGGAACAGGGGTTAGCAGCAGTTAATTAAAAGAATGGGTTGTTTGTTCTTATTTCTTTTACCACTTTTCCTGGGAGAAACTTAAAAGTCCTTTACATCTATACTACACACACATTACAATATATTACATTAGTACTAGAAGATGTTTTTTGTCTTTTGCTTATGTGTTGTTTGCTTATGATTTAAACAAATGCTTATGATTTAAACAAAGTAAAACATATGGGTCGTCTTGGCACTGCAGCGAGTAAAATGCGATAGTCACTACTCAAAAAACATTTGGTTGACTGTGTTGGTAGCTGGTTTAATATACTGAAAACAGCTATATTTAGAGCGAAAAAAGTTTAAACACTGGCAATCTCTCTATCTATTACTATTTTTTACAGTTAAGTTAAAATTTTACTAATCAAGTAAGTATACGATGGCAAATGCCATAAAACAAATTGAACTACCAGATATTTCCAGCGCCATAGCTTTATCGGGAAGTCAGGACGCAAATCTCAAGCTTTTATCCCAACAAACAGGGGCTAGCTTGGTATTACGTGGTAAAGATTTGCATATTAGCGGTACTGAAAAGCAAACAGATCTGGCTTATCGATTAGTGCGATCGCTTGAAGAACTTTGGAGCAAGGGGGATAACATTTCCAGTTCCGATATTTTAACGGCTCGTCAAGCTCTGGATACCAATCGGGAAGATGATTTACAACAGCTCCAGAAGGATATATTAGCGAAGACCCGTAGGGGCGAACAGGTTCGAGCAAAAACTTTTCGTCAGCGAAAATACATCGAAGCTATGCGAAAGCAAGATCTAACATTTTGTGTTGGTCCTGCTGGAACCGGGAAAACCTTTTTAGCGGTAGTTGTTGCTGTTCAAGCATTACTCAAAAATGAATACGAGAAAATTATTTTAACTCGTCCTGCAGTAGAAGCAGGGGAAAAACTAGGATTTTTACCAGGGGACTTACAAGAGAAAATCAACCCCTATCTTCGTCCGTTGTACGATGCAATCAACGAATTCATTGGAGCAGATAAATTACCTTCTTTGATGGAGAGAGGTGTAATTGAGGTTGCTCCCTTAGCTTACATGCGCGGACGTACCCTAAGTAATGCTTTTGTTATTGTTGACGAAGCTCAGAATACAACTCCGTCCCAAATGAAAATGGTTTTGACCCGTTTGGGTTTCCGTTCCCGGATGGTAGTTACAGGTGACATGACACAAACCGATCTACCCATGCATCAGGAATCGGGGTTGATGACCGCAGTAAGAATCTTAAAAAATGTAGAAGGAATTAGCTTTTGCGAATTTTCTCAAAAAGATGTTGTACGCCATCCCCTTGTTCAGCGTATTGTGGCAGCATACGAAAGACACGAAAAATAATTATTACTCAATAATTGCGATCGTAATGACTACACTCAAAGATTTTCTTGAAGCTTGTGATAAGCTGGGTACTCTGCGTCTGATTGTTACTAGTAGTGCTGCTGTTTTAGAAGCACGGGGTAAATTAGAAAAAATCTTTTATGCCGAACTACCCAAGGGTAAATATGCGAATATGCATACGGAAGGTTTCGAATTTCACTTGAATATGGACAAAATTGTTAAAGTGAAGTTTGAAACGGGTGAAGCAAAACGGGGTAACTTTACCACTTATGCAATCCGTTTTCTGAATGATAAAGAAGAACCTGCTTTGAGTGCATTTTTGCAATGGGGTAAACCAGGTGAATATGAACCGGGTCAAGTTGAAGCTTGGGAAAGTTTACGCAAGAAGTATGGTGAAGTTTGGGAACCAATACCTTTGGTTGCGATTTAGTAATTTCTCAACAAATTTTCCAAGTAATTTTCCAAGTAATTTCCAATGATATCATGTCCGCTTAATTACTTATGAAAAAATATGTTTGTTTGTAGTAGCGCTTTAGCGCCATAGTAAAGATATTGGCGCTCAAGCGCCACTACGAACCTTATCGTAAGTGTTTTACCGGACATGATATGATTTAATTTTTCAATAATATTGGGTGTGTTATTGGTTTTATCAATAACGCACCACATTTAAATTCAAAAGTTAAAAGTCAAAAGTCAAAAGTCAAAAGAGTTCGCGCCTATGTCTACAACATGACGTTAGCATTGCGGGGTATAAGCACAGCAGAATTCACAATATGTCCCACTGATAGACGAACGCTATCTTTACAACAGACAGATCCACTAGGCGTTAACAAAATTGAAAATTAAAATTTTACTTTTGGGTTAACTAACAAAATTCCCCAATTAACTCTCTTCCCGTTAACTTATTAATTGAACAATTTGGGTCACAACTCTTTTGGTCTCTAAGAATAGTAGACCTTTTTTTGCACTCGAATTAGCTAAAACTAATAAAACTGCTTCCGAACCACACCCAACTAACATGCTGTAGCCTTTTTCACCTTCCACAACAATTCGCTCCACATTTCCACGGGCTAATTCACCACCAATACGTTCTCCCAATGAAAGAATTGATGCAGACATTGCTGCAGTTCTTTCCTCATCCATTCGTGATGGTAAAACAGAAGATAATGATAAACCATCAGGGCTAACCAAAGCTACTCCCTGGACATCGGGGGTAGAGCTAACAAAATTCTGCAAAGTATCTTGCAACATCGAAATATTAATCATGTTTTTCTCCCGTAAAATTATTGTTTGTTCATCCTGCTGATTTTCAGTTTTTAAAGACTCAGTAAGAGAATGATTTATTTTTTCTAAATTTACTGCTTCAGAATCTGCTCGGTCTGGATTTATTTGCTCTTTATTTGTTTGCTCTTGCTCTTGATTCGTTTGTCCTGAATTCGTTTGTTCTGAATTTATTTGTTCTGAATTTATTTGTTCCGATTCTGAGTCTTCATAATTAACTGTTTGATGATTGATTGCTTCAGAATTGATTTGTTTGGAATTAGAATTAAATAAGTTGAGTAATTTTCCCCACCATGTGAAAATTTTGCTACATATTCTTTTTAATAAGGAGACAATTTTAGATAAAAGCATAAAGTGCTTAAATATTTAACACTATAACTATTAGCTTTATCACAGGAGTATCCGTTTATTCTTGGAATTAGGCAAGCATTATTATTCATAGATACGAGGCATTTAGTCAAATTTGTCACTCAAAACCCAGGTTACTTTAAATCACTTGAATCAATTATTTTTTTGGGATTATTTGATGTGTATTATTTTAGTGCTTTATGTTAGTAATCTAATGTACCAGATTTAGGAACCTATTTAAATTTTCTAGATTTAAATTTTTGAAAACTTATTTTTTAATTTCAACCTTTTAAACTTCAAGCTTTCCAAGTTAAATTTTTAATTTTTTAGTGTTTTAATTATTTTATTTTTATAGTATTTTAAGATTTTTAATTGTTTGAAGTTTAAAGCTTAAATCAGCCTCTAAAAAACTTGATTTCAAGCGTGCATTCTATTTAATATCCAGAGGTGAATAAAATTATATTTTTATATAAAATATGTCGTAACACACAGTACTTTGTTTACGACATAATTTATACGTATTATTTTGTCTAAAATCCTGTTTGAATTCAGATTTATATAGATCCAATAAATCAGATTAATGAGTATTCACTGTAGGATTTGGATAATTGACCGAGCAAAGTAGTGAGAACGGGAAAGATAGAAGCCTTGTCTGTCGCATTGACAAACATCATTGGTGGTTGTGTATTTTTTGAATTAAAGCCTAAGGCTAGAGCTATATCTTCAAGCTTACAAGCATCAGAACAATCACTATGGGTAACCCCAATTAAGTAAGGAACTTCCACTTTTTGATTCATAAAATTAAGAATTCGGCGACTGTAGGGAAAATCTTGAGGACGGTGAGCATCTACAAGAAAGATATAAGCTTGGGCTTTCTGGATCAACATATCCCAAATAAAATCAAATCTCAATTGTCCGGGAGTACCATATAAATGAATGGCTCGCTCTGGATTTATACTTAAACGCCCAAAGTCAAGTGCGACAGTAGTTGTTTCTTTCCAGGTTGCGATTTCATCTGTACTAATTTTGTCAGTATTAACAACGTCAATCTCGCTAATGGTGCGAATAAAACTAGTTTTTCCAGCACCTACACTTCCTGTAACCATAAGGCGCAAGATTTCCATCAAAACTAACTCCGTTAAAAAACAATGACATTTAAAAAATGAGCTGCTAATGTCAAGCGACTCAAATTTTCTGATAATTTCAAACGAGCAAGCTGCAACTTAAAATTAACGATAAATCACGCAATTAGGATTTTTTCACTGACTCAACTAGAAGCATAATATATGCTTTATCTGCCTTGGTAAACAATTATTAAACTGGCAATAAAAATAACAATAATAATCTCGTTCTTAATACTTAGATAGATAGTTTTTTAAAGTTATAAATGTCGACGGGCAATAAGAATAATACTTCATCTATAGTATTTTTAATAACATCAACTTTAAGATAAAAACAAAAAAAATCTTACTTTTTGTTCCAATCTTTAAAATGACAGTATTTATAGTTGCAAAGAAAGACTTTCTTGAAATGATTCAAGGTTTTAAATAAACAAGTTATGAGTTCAGATTTATTTTAATTACTGAGTATATAAAATTTTGTTAAGCAATGCATGCAAATAGAAATATAATCTTAGTATTCACTCAAATAAATTTGAAGTATTGTAATAATCACTCAAATAAATATAATGAGGCTTATTGGGGTTGTACTGTTAATATTATGCTGTTTGATTGGAAGTTGTTTAATTGGAAGTCAAGAAGCAAACGCTGGAGAGTTGGAGCTAAGAATAGCTAATTTTCCTCAATGGGAAAAAATCAAGGCTGTGAAGTCAGCAGAAGGTGAGTTAGTCTATCCGGATTGGATGGAAGGTAATTGGCAATTAAAGAGTACCTTAGTAGATTTAGCTGCACCTTTAGCACCCGATATTATTACACCAGGATTTGAAGGAAATCGTCGATATCTTCAAGAACCCATCAGTTTTCCTGTAAAGTTTGTACCTCAACAATTACTCAACCTGAGTTTACAGACTACCGCTGGGAAGGAAAGTAAGGTTTCGGAAATAGTCGCAGATAGGGCTTTCAATTCTTTAAGTTTAGCTCGAGCTTATCTAGGCGAGCGCACAGTATTATCAGTCAAAGTAGATCCAGATTCTTCGCTGCGTCAGGTTACCTTTTTGCGAGGTAAATGTCCGAATAATAACTACGGACAAAGGAGGTGCGATCGCCAGTTAGTTTCTGTCGTTAAGTCCAGGGCTACAGAATATACAGGAGATGGTCAGTTTATTACTTGCGAGGTTTTTCAACAGTTTTTTAAAGGTACAGATCGTCCTTATTTCAACACGGTAGAATCAACAACTGCTTATCGTCAGTTACCGAAAATTCAACCATCAAAAATTCAACCATCAAAAACCCAGCAACTGAAAACAAATCAGCCAGTAATATCAGCGGAGCAAGTCACAGCAGTTTATTTATCTCCCCAAGACCCAAATTATTTCAAAGCAGGTTCGCGTCCTGTAGCGCTGTATAAATACCATTTGGACTTTTATCGTTGAAATATAATTTTTTAGCAAAATTCAAGTCTACTGGATTTTGCTCCCCTAAGGCGTGTTTTCAAAATACTTATTTAAGCTATTTGTGATTCTAAGATCGATCCCCCTAAATCCCCCTTGGAAAGGGGTACTTTGAGAAGGTCTTGTCCCTTAATAAAGTGGAAAATTAGATCGAAGTTTATCTTTTCAAGGGGTATTTTAGAGAATCTAATAGAATCTAAAAATTTGCGCTTGTAACTAGCAACTTAACTTAGTATTTAAGTTTCTCTTGGTATTAGGGAAAACAAACATGTATTCGCCATTATTTATCGAAAAGCTGGGATTAACTTGTAATTTCTCCCTTCACCAACGTTAGAAATGGTTGTAGATTTCTGTTAAATTTCTTTACAGGGTATATGGCGCTACGCGCAAGTCATTATTATGTATTGCTATAAATTCTGAAAACAAAAAACAACTGCGCCAAAATTTTTCACGGAGAACTATTTTTCTGCAAAGCTACTTCATAAGGATGATTTATTAGTCAAGTGATTGACATTAATGTAATACGGTTGTAGTATTAAATTCTTAAAGTAATAACTCAAGTTGCTAGTTGTTTAGTGAAATACGATGAGACTTCTCTAGATCTATCCCCTGAAGAAATAAGGGGATTTTGAGTAATTTGTATGGTTTTTTGAGGGCTGTACGAGTTGCGCACATAAAATACCGGTACGTAAAAATCTGATTTTTGTCACTAGCAAATTGCGTTAAGAGAATTTCAATAACCCATTTAGGGTCGTACAAAACGAACGCCCAACGGTGCATCATGGCAAATTTTCGAGATGTTGTTAATTATTTTCGTCCCTACTGGAAGCTGAGTGTTTTTAGTATTGCAGCAAGCAGTATCTACGAAATTTTTGATTTAGTTGTACCATATGCCATTGGACAAATTTTAAATATCCTTTCCAATCAACCTATAGATAGACCACTGACAAATCTTATTGCTGGGGTTGGAAGTACCATCAATTACCCAGTAAATAAAACGTTGTCATTTGGGGTTTTGCTAGGTTTAATCTTTTTAGTGACGGTAGTTCGAGCGCCGACTCAACCTTGGTTATCAAACTGGTTCCACTGGGATATCGCTTTAAAAGCGCGTCGCGATCAAAACAAAAAAGCAATTGAAAAAATTCTGACTCTACCTTTAGAGTTTTATGACGAAAATAACCCTGGAAGAATTTCAGCTAGGGTCGCGAAAGGAATCACCAACCATACATGGACCTATCCGGAAATTACTGGACAACTTATTCCCAAACTATTTCGGGTTTTAGGGATTTTTGTCTTTATTTGCTTAGTAGAGTGGCGAATTGCTGTTCTATTCTTAATTTCTTTTGTGGTTATTCTCAGCTTTACTTTAAAAAAGTTACGCAAGCTGATATGGCATGAAAGTCGTTTGGATAAATATGCTGAAGATACGGAAAGTCGTACTTCTGAGCTTATTACCAACATTAAGACAGTAAAAGCTTTTGCAACAGAAAGCAAAGAACTCAAACGTCAGAATAGTCGTTTACAGAGGGAACTAACTGTAGTTGAATATCGCATTCATAAAGGCTACGTCCAACTTGCAACTTGGCAAAGAAGTTTAATTCAGTTTTGCGTTTTTGTGGTACTGGGATTGACCCTAGCAGCCACTATTAACGGAAGAATTACTTTAGGTCACTTTGTTATGACCTTGACGTTGTCGAGTATGGCTTATGCGGAGTTAGAACCAATTAGTATCCTCGCAGAAATCTTTGCTCGTCGTTATAGTTCGATGTTGCGCTTTCATGAGTTTCTCCAAGAACCATCAGGAATTGATTCCGTTGGTATTTTAGGTAAACCGAAGTCTGGGGAAGGTGAATATCAATTTACTGGGAAATTAGAATTTTCCCATGTTGATTTTGGTTATGAACCGGATCGTAAGGTACTGCATGACATTAATTTCTTGATTGAACCATATCAAACTGTAGCGTTGGTAGGGCGCAGTGGTTCGGGAAAATCCACTCTAGTTAAACTGCTATTTCGTTATTTTGAACCACAAACAGGTCAAATTCTGATTGATGGGGAAGATATTCGGATTTTGGATATTGGAGCTTATCGTCGGAGACTAGCGATCGTTCACCAAGAAGTAGATGTTTTTAACGGTACTGTTTTAGATAACCTTACCTACGGTAAAACTGAAGCGACCTTAGAACAAGTCGATGAGGCTTGTCGAATTTCGAGACTTGATGAAGTAATCGATCAACTTTCCGATGGTTACTACACTGTTGTCGGCGAACGGGGTGTGAGACTTTCGGGAGGACAAAGACAACGTTTGGGGATTGCGAGAGCTTTACTTGTCAAACCAGATGTGTTGATTTTTGACGAAGCAACATCAAGCTTGGATTATGAGTCGGAGCGTTCGATTCAGCTAGCAATGCGCGACCTTCAAGGAACTTGTACCACCATTGTGATTGCTCACCGCCTTTCTACAGTACGCGAGGCAGATAAAATCGTAGTTCTGGAGCAAGGAAGAATTGCAGAAATTGGTAATCACCAAGAACTGTTACGTCATGAAGGTATTTATCAAAGGTTACATTCCTTGCAGGAAACTGGAGAATTGTTGAGATAGTCAGGTATCAGTTATCAGTTATCAGTTAACAGTTGTCAGTCTTCTGGTTACCGGGCTCAGCCTGGTAATCAAGGCTTGGAGCCTCCTGGCTCCTGTCTTCTGTCTCCTGATTTCTACCTTTGATTCCTTCCAAAAAATTTTTTTTGAATAATTGTTGGCTTTTTTGAAATGTTATGCTACGATTCATAATCGTGAGACGCAAGGGTCGATGTCCGAGTGGTTAATGGAGGCGGACTGTAAATCCGCTGGCTACGCCTACGCTGGTTCGAATCCAGCTCGGCCCACCTTTCAGGATTTCTCTTCAAGAGTTAAGAGTGATGGGTTTTGAATAAATTAGTTATAATTAACTTCAAAACTCAAACTTATACTCAAATCACTTCTCACTACTCTATAGATGAATATGTGATTTTAAATCTTGTTTTTAGATTTGACTATATATCATCTTGATACTTGATAAACTTTAAGTTTATTTGTGCCGATGTAGCTCAGTGGTAGAGCACACCCTTGGTAAGGGTGAGGTCACGAGTTCAAATCTCGTCATCGGCTTTTTTGTTTTTTATATTAATTTTTGTTTCTATACATTAACTAATTATTTGTCACTGTTAACAAATTAATGTCCTCATTGACAAATTTGTATTTACTTTAAGATAGTAAAATAATTTTGTTTACCTAAAACTTTCTCATAATAAGCGATCGTCAAGTCTTTGCTTGCAGTATCATCTACTTTCCATAAGCTCATGACCTGACTTTCGGAACCTGCGATTACTAAAGCGCGACGAAAACTATAGAGACCTTCACCTGTTTGATCTTGACCTAAACTAGTATCGCAGGCGGAAAGGACAACAAGTTTTGTCCCAGTGAGGTTGAGTGCAGTTGTTTCCAAAGCTGTGAGAATACCATCTTCATTTCCTCCACCTTGGCGATTTTTGTAACCAGAAAGCACTAAGCCAGAAAGTAGCAGAGGATTATCTCGATAAGTATCTTGATGTTCTGGTTTTTTGGGCGAACTTTCAAAGAAACCATGTGTAGCTATATGCAAAATTTTCGGGTTTTGCAGTTCTTTAATTACATTTTCACTAGCTTGACTTCCAAGGAAAGGTTTAACTTCTAACATGGTCGCGATTGATTTTGCTTCTTCTCGTGTACCAATCAAAGGAGGAAAATTTATTTTTGATAGATCGATAAAGCGGGTATTGTTGGGTTGATTGGATTTAACTGCTACGGTTTCCCCTTGTTTATGAAATAACGGGTCACCCATAATTACTGGCTGTTGTTTGCTGGGAGATTGTTTGCTGGGAGATTCATTTTGCAGTCGTAGCAAGTCCCGTCCAGAGGTGAGATAAGTGAAGGAATAATTTTCTATGAGGTAGCGGTTGTTTTCGTCTACTAAAGCTTCAAAGGGAATCAAGTTTAGTGCACCATCGGGAGCAATCAGGATTTTGCGTTTATTCCCTAGGAGTTTACGGATCGGTTCCATGACAAGTTTATCAACACCACGCGCCGATTGTTTAACTTGCTCAGTGGGGGTTATGTTGGGATCTTGTAAGGAGTTACGGAATAATTCTAAAGATTTTTCTATTTTCTCTGTTTCCCCTAAGTCAATGGCTTGGGGTTCGCCTGTGGAGTTAAGGACGTAGGCTGCATAGTGGGGTTTACCAAAGCTTTGATTTTGTTGCTTTGCTTTGGAGTTGAATGGTCTGTAACGCACTATTTCCACTAAAGCCGCATCATCAGGGATTAATTTTTGAATATCTTCTAATTTAACTAGTTGGGATTTAACTTCTTGGGATAAGTTTGCAAATTCAGCACTGCGACGACTTAATTGGTCTTCAAGGTCTTTTGTTTTCTTTTCTAAATCCGTAACTTGTTGGCGATATTTCTCTAGGGAGATGTTTTCGGGACGATTATAAATTAGGTTTGCAATTTGACTGTAATTATCAGAAAGTTCATCTATTAACTTCAGGCTATTTTTATCATTTACACGCTGGCGAAGAATTTGTAAGTTATTTGTCAGGACATCTAAAATTCTTCCTTTGCGTCGGAAGATGGTTGTTAGGGCTAAATTTGCAGCTTGGGAATTATTGGGTGCAGAATTCAGGTGTAGGGAGATAGTCGCATATGTAGTCCCGGAGATAGTGCGAGTGTAGTCGCGTTTTTGGCGTTCAAACCCTGCGGATAGGTTGATACTTAGGTTTTGTTCTTCTACTTTTAATCCCTGTGTTAGAAATTCAAGAGTCTTGGTAATATTTTCTTGAGCGTTGTTCAATGCTGCTAAACTATTCAAGCTAATTGCCACTAGGGGATGTTGATTGCCTAAAAGACGTTTTCTCATCTGGAGGGCTTGTTTATAAAGGGGTTCGGCTTCTTTATAACGTCCTTGACTTTTATACAACCCAGCCAAATTATTCAAGCTAGTTGCCACCAGGGGATGTTGATTACCTAACAGGCGTTTGTGCATCTGGAGGGCTTGTTTATAAAGGGGTTCGGCTTCTTTTAAACGTCCTTGATCTAAATACAATCCGGCTAAATTATTTAAGCTAATTGCCACCAGGGGATGTTGGTTGCCTAAAAGACGTTTTCTCATCTGGAGGGCTTGTTTATAAAGGGGTTCGGCTTCTTTTAAACGTCCTTGATCTAGATACAATCCAGCTAAATTATTCAAGCTGGTTGCTACATCAGGATGCTGATTACCTAAAAGGCGTTTGTACATCTGGAGGGCTTGCTTATGAAGAGGTTCGGCTTCTTTTAAACGTCCTTGATTTTCATACAACACAGCCAAATTATTCAAGCTATGTGCCACATGGGGATGTTGATTACCTAACAGGTCTTTGTACATCTGGAGGGCTTGTTTATAGAGGGGTTCGGCTTCTTTTAAACGTCCTTGATCTAAATACAATCCAGCTAAATTATTCAAGCTTTGTGCCACATTGGGATGTTGATTACCTAACAGGCGTTTTCCGATCTGTAAGGCTTGTTTATAAAGGGGTTCGGCTTCTTTTAAACGCCCTTGACTTCGATACAAGTTAGCCAAACTATTCAAGCTTTGTGCGACTTCGGGATGTTGATTACCTAACAGACGTTTTCTAATCTGTAGGGCTTGTTTAAAAAGGGATTCGGCTTCTTTTAAACGTCCTTGACTTTCATAGGATGCAGCCAGATTATTCAAACTTTGTGCGACTTCGGGGTGTTGATTACCTAACAAGCGTTTTCTGATTTCGAGGGCTTGTTTAAAAAGGGGTTCGGCTTCTTGATAATTTCCTTGATATAAATATAATGTAGCTAACTCATTCAAGCTTTGTGCGACTTCGGGATGTTGATTACCTAACAGGCGTTTTCTGATTTCGAAAGCTTGTTTAAAAAGGGGTTCGGCTTCTTGATAATTTCCTTGATATGAATACAATGTAGCTAAGTTATTCAAGCTTTGTACTACATCGGGATGTTGATTACCTAACAGGCGTTTTCCGATCTCAAGGGCTTGTTTAAAAAGGGGTTCGGCTTCTTGATAATTTCCTTGATATAAATACAATACAGCTAAATTGTTCAAGCTTTGTGCGACTTCGGGATGTTCCCCTAAGATTTTCTGACGGATAGCTAAAGCTTTTTGTGCAAGAGGAATACCTTCACGGTATTTACCAGCTTCTAAAAGTTGTGAAGCTTGTTGATTAAGTCTTGCTGCTTCTGCTAATTTTAGATCTCGCGGTAACGCTGCACGCCGATCCAACTTTTGAATTTGAGGAGAATTTACCTCTCCAACTGCGACTTCTGAAACAAGTAGGGAAAATCCCAGCAGTGTAAACAAACTGATGGAACTTAGTGCATATTTGAAAAGGGAACGGGGAACAGGGAATGGGGAACAAGAAAAGAGTGATGAGTTTGGGATTGCTATCTCCCGTGAGGGAGATGCTATAGCTGCGCTACGTACCGAGCCGCTAACCCTGCACTTTGTGCACTTTGTTGCGGTCGCAATGACAGTTGAGTTTTGAGTTTTTTCTAAGTTTCTCATTTTTAAACTCTCCCCTTGAGTTGATTAACTTTTTGTTGCAACTCGTCCGCTTTCGTGCGATCGCCTAACTCCTGATAACCAACCTGCGCTGCTTGATACCACCGCAAAGCATCCTGCAATTTGTTGAAAGAAAAATCTATCTCCCCCAAACTCCCTTGAATTATTGCTTGTGCTTCTAAATTCTTCTCAGTCCGTGCTAATTCCAATGCAGTTAAATACTGTTGGCGCGATAGCAAATTTAACCCTACCTGCTGATAAGTATTAGCTAAAAGCTGATGAACTGCACTTTTTTGAATAGATTTACTTTTTTGAATAAATTCTGACAATAAATCAATCGCATCTGCGTGCAAATCATTACTGCGGTATAAATGGGCTAAGGCTAAAACATTCCCCTCACCTTTCAAACCTTGCTGCTGTAACTTGGCTATTTCGGCTTTTACCCGTTGACTATCCGCTTCACTCATGACAGTGAAACCATTGTCTTGATTTTTCGTAGTTACACCATTATTAGTAGCTACAGTTAACCAGTAACGAGAACCAGGTTTGAGGGGTTGTTCCTTATCGTTATAAACCACCCACGGCTGATTTACACTAGTTTCCCAATCTACATCAGGTCCAAATAGCCGCACTTGATATTTAGTTACTCCCGCGACCGGATTCCAACGCAGTTTTGGTTGACCTGTCAAAATCTTAGTATTGCGCGGAATAATCGGATAAGGTACCGTCGAGTCATTTCCTCCACGGGTAAAAGTGGTCTTGCTATTTGGTCTTCTTAAAACAGGTCTACTAGAGGGACAAGCTTGGGAAATAGGAAACTCACCGGGAGAACCGAGATCCCAAACATCTAAATTAGTGCACTGTACCTTTACAGACGCGCCTTTGGTTAAGCGTAATTTATCCGAGGGATTAACTAAAGTGCCGATGGACACAGGTTTATATTCAGTCCATTGAGGGCGCTTGATTTGCACGTTCCCAGCGATCGCCACAATAATATTTAAAGGATTTAGATTACTCAAAGCTGGTTTTGCAAACGCGATTAAACCTAAAGTAATAAGTGTAGTAATGGTGACAAGATTTTTCTTCATCTTATTTCTTCGTCCCACGTAATTTTTGACGAGCAAGATGTAACCATTCATCCTCTTCTGGATTAGTTCTAGAACCCAAACGAACACATTTTCCCCACTGAGATAAAGCCTTTTGGCTTGATTCTTTTTGCTTCTCTAACACCTGTGCAAACAAACAATGTGCAGCACTAGGGTTCCTTATATACTGGCTAGCTTCAGGATTTTCACTAATACCAATAGCAGCTGTTAAATTTAAACTTGCTTCTTCATATCTTGCTTGCTTAAATCGCACCCAACCGAGATTTTTAAATAAGCTATATTTAAGTTCCGGCTTATCAAAACCTTCTTGAGCAGCTAATTGCAAACCTTTAGTTAATAAAGTAGCAGCTTGTGGATATTTTTTATCTTTGATATATAAACGCCCTAAATTGTTATGAGCTTGTGGTAAATTCCCACCAATCGCAATTTGATATTGCAGCTTGGCTTTTTCTATTTGGTCCCACTCCTCATAAAGATTACCAAGGTTATAATGTGCAAATTTATTATCAGCATTTAAAGAAATCGCCCTTTGAAAATTCTGTTCTGCTGAACTGAAATTTCCCCGATCGAAATTATCTGAACCATTACTGTTATATATATCAGAAAATATCGGCAAACAAGACCAAAAACCAATCAGAAACCCTGACATTAAAAGCGTCGAACCTAGCTTAATCTCTTGGTGATATTCCTTAGAAATCTTCTTACCAAGTATAGGAATCTTCTTATCTAGTAATTTTGCAAATCCTTCCTCACCAAATTTTGTGAGTTGACTACTTGCTTGTAATAAAGTCAGGATACTTGGTAAAGCCACAGCCCCAACACCAATCAATCCCACTCCCCCACCAGCAAGAAAGCGAGTAGCAATATTTACCAGCAAACTAATATTTATAGTCCAACCAGCAACGGAGAGTAATTTCCACAACCAATCCCAATCATCCCAGGGATGGGGTGCAATACTTTCTAACCTCCACCACCAAGCTTCAGCAGGAGGATGAACGCTACTGCGCCAATTTTCCCATTCCTCGGCTTTAATAACTTGGGTAATCGCTCCTGCTTTATCCCTAAGTTCAGCATCTGCTAGGATTAACCTCTTCAAGATACTGCTATTAGAACTGTGTTTTGCTTGCTTGAAAGCATCTTGTACTGCATCTCGTGCATGTAAGATGTTCAAAACATGCTCAATTTCAATCTTTGAGCAATTTAAATCCTCAATAGCTGCTTCATAATACTCAAGTATGCTATCCAGTTTGGTTGTCATCATTCTTAATGATGGAAAGGTAAATATTGACCTGATATTTAATTCATCAAGAGCGCATGTTAAATTTCCGGTGAAGATTGTAAATTTTTCTTTTAGTTAGAAGATTTGCCACTTGCATTAATTGCGTAAATATACATATGAAAATAAAAAAAATAGTATATATTATGTCGCAAAACTGAGGAATAAATTTTTATTTAAACCAAATTGATCGCAGAGTAAAGTTTCCTAATTGGCGTTGCGTTAATTTTGAAATGATTTTAGCCCCCTAGCCACCAATAATGGGGGTAAGAGAATTCTCAAAGTCCCCCAATATTGGGGATTTAGAGGTCTAAGCTGTGCTGTAAATTTTAAAGATTCATCCCTCATTTCTGCAACGCCTCCTAATTCAGGATTTCCTAATTCAGCAATGGCGTACATTTATTTAACATAAATATATTTGCAGCACAAAATTTATTCGCTACAATTTTTATTTATCCATATATTATAATTACCAGTAATTTCACATAAATTTCATTTGATATTTATTTTTAAGCCCTATATTTTTGCTACAAATAGCTAATAGTATTATTTATGTTTTTATAGAAACTGCCTAAATAAAGAAAATATCTACGGTATTTTCCCTAAGGGTAACTTTACTATCTAGTAACTTATCTGAATAGTTGTAATCTTGACGACAATTATTGCTGGCGGAGATTCAGTTTCTAGTCAAGTGTTGCATTTAGTTACAAAATTTATTTCTTATTTTTGTTCCCTACTTTCTGTTCCGTAAAACTCAAAAAGCTAGAAACTCACATAATTGAGAAACATCTGTGTGAGAAATAATTCTAGCTACGGAAGACTCTGCACACTAAAAAAGCACACTAAAAAAGAAAGTATAGGGGACTTTCCTCATAAGGCTTACCACTACAGTATTAATTTACTGTCTAAATGAGCTTTATTTATTTTTGCTCAAATCAATTTTCATATTTCGCTTTCTCAAGCCATTTTTTCCTTGATTCATTATTAATTAATTTTCTAAGCTCTAGATGAGGAGATTTTCATGACACCCTTAAACTTAAGTAAAGTCTATTTTTCTAACAAGGCTGATAAAGTCTACTCAGATAGAGGAATTTTTAACCCCTGGTATTCTCATGTCAATACATTAAAGGGTGCAGATGAAATTATTGGTGATAAATATATTGATAGTGATTTTGGTTTGGGAGTTTTTGCAGGGGTCGGGACAAAAAATGTTAGTGCGATTGCAGCAGCAGATCTTAGTCGTAAAGCAAGTATCTATGCTAATGGGATTGATAATCAAGGGAGTATTTATACAAATAGAGGACGTGACATTGTCAGAGGTACTGCAACCGCAAAAATAGCAGCTACTGTCCAAACAGTCTCTAAAGCTATTGCTTACGCGGATCGTTTAAATGCTAATGCAATTGCAAAAACCTTTGCATCTATTGATATAAATGTGGTTGCTAATGGTATTAATAATTCCGGCGAAATCCGGACTGGTAGGGGTAGTGATACCCTTGATGGAAGAATTACAGGTTCTGTTGCAGCAGTTGCAACAGCGACCGCAGATGCTAGAGCTATTGTCCAAGCTATTGCTCAAGCCCCTATGTCTGATAGTTTGACAGCTTTTGCTGGAGCAATAGCCAAAAGTTTAGCGAATGCAACCATCACTGCAACAGGTATTAAAAATGTTGGTGGTCAAATTATTACTGCAAAGGGTGCAGATGTTATAAGTGCAATTGCAACTTCTGATTCTGCGACTTTTACAGATACTCCTACTTATAGTGTTACTAATGCAGCAACTCCGGAAACCAAAGCTTTAGCGGAAGCTGTTGCTGAAGCTACTGCTACTGCTCAAGATAAGGCGATCGCAATCGATAATACCCAAGGCTATATTAATCTTGGTAAGGGGAACGATGGAATAAAAGTAACTGCTGATGCTCTTAGCAAAGCGATCGCGATCAATAATACTAGAGGCGATATTGCTTTTGGTAAAGGACGCGACACTATTGAAGCGAATGCTACTGCTTTAAGAGAGGCGATCGCAGTTGATAACGATGGAGGGTATATTAGCTTCGGTAAAGGACGGGATACTATTGAAGCAACTGCTGATGCTTCAGAACAAGCGATCGCTATTGATAATCATCGAGGAAGCATAAAAACAGGTCAAGGTTCTGATATTGTCAAAGCTTATGCAACTGGAAGCGATTCCTACGGTATTTTTGGCGGAACCATTAATATGGGAGATGGTAGAGATGAGTTAACTGCTTCCAGTTTTGGCGGTGATGTCAAGATTAAAATGGGTGACGGTAAAGACTTTGTTGAAGGTTTTGGTGATGCAAAAATCAATGGTGGTAGAGGTTTTGATACCCTTAGTCTTGGTTCCTATAAAATTGATGATTTTGATATCAGTTTAGGTGCGAATAATAATAAGGTCATTTTTGAGTTAGATGACACTGTCATGACTGCTACTAAATTTGAGCAATTTAATTTTGATAATGGAAGTTTAAGTTTGAGCTATGACGATTTAGTCGCGACCCTGTAAAGGGCTTTTCGACCAGAAATATATAATCCTTCAGAGTGTAGCAATACATTCTGATAGGGTAATAACTCAAGTTCAGTTGCAAGTAAGAATCATGACATCTCCATAAATCCCCCCTAAAAAGGGGAAATTTGACTATTTCCCTCCAACTTATAAATTCTTCCTATTCTATTTATAGATATGTTTTCTGCAAATGTGTCTAAGCTTCCACTTTAAGACGAAGTTTGATTTTTTCAATCTACCAAATAACGTCTGAGTAAAAATTTCTGATTTCTCGATCTGCTGTGATAATTGGAGCTTGATTACTTTTTGCTAAAGCTACAACCACTCGATCAGCTTGGTCTCGATGTTCCCATTCTAATTTGACGCTGTCTAACCACATATCTTCATTAACGGGAACAATACTGACAACACTGGATTTTTTCAAGGAAGTGACGTAATCGTTAAGATCGACTCCCAAATCTAGTTTTTTGTTTTTGATTTTGATGGCGATTTCCCAAATACTAATGGATGGAACTAGACCATTTTCTTCTTTTTCCATCTGCTTACATACATTTACAGCAGTTTGAGAAAGTTTATCCGGATCCAAACTCCACCAAATTAAAGCGCAGGTATCAAGGACTATTGTCATAGTTCGCCCCATTCTTCTGTTGTGGGAGTTGTTAAATCTTCGAAGTACTTTACTTTTCCGCGCATTTGTCCAAATAACTGCTCTGTTGACGGTGAATTTCCGTATTTAGAAATTTTCACCACTGGTTTTCCCCGATCAGTTACTATAATTTCTTCTCCTTCTGACTCTACAAGGCGCAAGAATTCTAACAGTTTACTTTTAAGTTTGCTTTTAGAGATACTTTTCATTATAGCCCTGGTCATGACTATGGTCATATTCCAAAGATATCACATATTCCAAAACATTGTTTTAGAAAAGTTTTTTATATTAATTGTCTGATTTTGGGTCATTATTGTTTTTTAAGATTGACATGTGCGGAATTTGAATCTTAATCGGGTAGTTAGTATTGCTGCAACAATAGCAAAGTAATTAAAAGCCGTAAATCGACTTTGTTTTTCTATTTAGGATTTATAGAGATATTCGCTGAAATGTCTCTAGAAAATCAATGAAAAATTGTTGTAGTTGAGTAATACCAATCTCAAGCTAATTACTAATCCTAAATTCTATCTGCCAAGTTCTACCACAACAAGTTTGCCTATTATGTCTCTTATCGATCAAGTTAAACAGGTTTGCGATCGCCTAGCTCCTCACGGTTGGCGAAATCTATTTTTACAGCATGGTTTGGATATTGCTGCTACGGATTTAAAGGCTGAATTAACAAAAGAGCTTCCTGGGATTAATCGTAATCTCAAAGGATTTGAAGATTTTGCTTTTGAAGGAATACGCGGTATTGAAGCAGGTAATCCGGCTCGAAGTTTGCTTTATCATGCGATCGCTTCACCCAATGTAACCGAGGTCGGTGGGAAAGAATTGGAAGTTTTTCCAACTTTGGCTGAAATTGAATCAATTGAAAATTATGTCTTTGGTGTGGAACCTCCTTCCTTAGCAGATTTAATTAATCGCGCTCAGGGAGATTTAATGGCGATAGTTGTTTTTGCTTCAGAATATCGTCCCGCACCAGAAACAGTTCACCGTAAACACGCTGATATGTGCTTTTCCCGCACCGGTGTAGCTCGCGTTGGTACTGCTGAAGCGGTATATGATGCGAAAAATCGTGGTTTTATACCGTTTGTTGAGGGAAATGATTATGCTTTTGGCGTTTTACCTGCTCGGTATTCAGCCTACATCGCCGTGCAACTTAACGGAAACGAAGATGTTTTCGGACCGATGAACTTCAATTTCCGGCGCAAACGTCCCGAACTATTTGGACGGGGACAAGAAATTGACCAGAATCGTCAGTTTTGGGTACCCTTGCATAAAATTTTTGAAGGTGATGAGTGCATTCGTGGTTTAGATTTACATGTGAATCTTGAAGCGAATCATTTGAATGAAAAGTTACGCAGAGTACATTTAGAACTGAGAAAGAAAGGTCACGATACCGGTTGGAGCGAGCCTGATATCAATAATCCACCCTTTGTTTTTACCGAGAGAATTGCTGAATGGTCAAGTGACCCCGACTACGGTACGGGACTATTGATGCCTGTGGTACATGCTAATTTAGTTGAAGCAGCTACATATCAAAACAGACCTTTAACTTTTACAGTACCACCAAGTCCTGCTAATGGTTTTGCTCCCAGTTTATTAATTGAGTCCAATGGACCTTCCCGTCCCGCTCCCGAATACGTTCACGTCCGTCACTTAGTACGACCGGATGGTACGATTGTAGACTTAAACGACCAGGCGAATGTGGCAGAGGAAGTACGTCGGGGTGGTTACCAAGCCCAACATTATCTTGACTTTACTGCTGATGGTTGGATTGATGCGATCGTACCAGAATTAGCTAATGCATTTCCCCGGCAAATTCCAGCCTATTCTATGGTAACTGCTCCTGATTTTTATCCCAACTGCGATCAAAGAGAATTATTGGAATGGTGGTTACAAAGGGTTCCTAGTGCTTTGCGATCAAGTATTTGGGGACAGGTACCTCCGCTAACCCTTTCTGACGAACGTTTAGCTCCCAATTTACAGTTAGAAGGAGCAAACTTCAGAGCAGAAGATGATACAGTTACAACTATTGTCTCTTTACCTTCAAGGGGTTTTGTGCGACAAATGCCCTTAGAAGTTGCTCAAACTACGAGACATGCTTATCTTCCCGATGCTGCAGCCGGCGTGTTTGCTCCGGGATGGGATACGAGTGTAGATACCACGGACAATACAAATCATTTAGCTGCCTATGGACTTGGTAGTCCTTTCCCAGAAGATGCTAAACTATGTGCGGCTTTAAGTGCATTTTGGCCTGCTGTAGCTCCCGATACTGGGCGTAGTTTCTCTGCAACTTTTGCTACAGTTAGTCCGATGACAGATGCGGAAATTATTGATTTACCATGGGATGGAGTTGCAGGTCCGAAAGTTGTAGTTCGTAACAATCAAGAACTGGTTGAATATACTCGTTTTCAGCATGTTGACTATGTGGATAGCAGCTTAAATCAGAAGTTTTCTCTAGCTTTAACTGGACAAGTAGATGTAAACGAGTATACTTCCAGGGTATTAGCAATGGCGAGAGCATATCAAGCCATAGGAATTAGTAGCAATAGGGAAGCATTAGCTGTTCTATCATTCCGTGCAGTCGATCCTAATGAAGGGGAATTACAGGAAGCACAAGCTCAGACTGGAGTTCGTTTGCAGGGTAACTTATATCGTTTTGAATTCTACCGTCGCGGTAGAGAACTGCAACACGATAGCGACATAACCAAAGTTTACTATGAAATGCTCGATAGAATAGTCCTCTTTGTCGGCGCTCCACCGAGAATTATTGCTCGCGTCAATAATGGTGCTTGGCAAACTGTGAGAACGAATTAAAACAGTGAACAGTTATCAGTGAACAGTTAACAGTGAACTGGTAATCGGTAATTGGTAATCGGTAATTGGTAATCGGTAACTAATAACTGATAACTGATAACTGACACCTGACACCTGACACCTGATAACTGTAGCCCGCAAGGGCGTGGCGTTAGCCATAAACTGATAACTGATAACTGATAACTGATAAATGTCTCCAGACGTACTTATAATTGGTTGCGGACCTGCTGGTTCTGCTGCTGCAATTTCTTGCGCCCAGCGTGGTTTATCGACTGCGATCGTAGATAGTTTAAAGTTTCCCCGCGAGCGTCCTGGAGAAACTTTTCACCCTGGTATGGAACCTTTACTCAAACAGTTAGGGGTTGCAGAAAAAGTTAATATGGCTGGCTTCCTACGTCATGAAGGTAACTGGGTACAGTGGGAAGGTAAAGGTGAATTTGTTCCCTTTGGAACTGATGAATCGGGGAATTGGCAGGGTTTTCAGGCTTGGCGTGCTGATTTTGATGCTATATTACTTGATCGCGCTCGGGAGTTGGGAGTTAGAGTATTACAACCCTGTCAAGCAAAAGAAGCAATTATAGATAACAATCGAGTTGTTGGTGTAGAGACATCCAATGGTTCGATTTATGCTTCCGTTACAGTTGATGCTGCTGGCTCCCGACATTGGTTAGCTCGACAATTGGGGATGGAAATTATTCCTTACAGTCCTCGTTTAACGGCTTACTATGGTTATGCTCAAGGGGAATGTCCGGTTCGAGATGATATACCTGCGATCGTTGCTGATGATTTGGGTTGGACTTGGACTGCAAGGGTACGTCCCCAACTTTATCAGTGGACGAGATTATTTTTTCAAAAGTCACATTTAGAACCAAAAACAAAAGAATCAGGAACAGAGTTAAAAACTGAATTGAAATTAGAGAAAGATTGGATTCCTGCAGAGTTTGCTGGACTTGTTCCTCAGGGTAATATTCGTAGAGCAGATGTGACTTGGCGCAGTGTTGCAACTCCTGCGGGTGAAGGGTATTTCATTGTCGGTGATGCTGCAACAGTTCTCGATCCGGCTTCTTCACATGGGGTTCTTAAAGCGCTGATGTCGGGAATCATGACGGGACATTTAATTACTCAAGTTAAACAGGGTTATAAGGAAGGTTTGGCTGCTGAAGCATATTGTAAATGGGTTGGTGAGTGGTTTCAGCAAGATGTGAAGAGATTAAGAGAACTTTATGGGAAAATACCTCAGAAAGTAAGAAGTAAGGAGTAAGGAGTAAGCCGATTTCCTCTCTTTGCCAAAGTAGAATCAATCGGTCTAAATCAGTTAATAAAAGAGGAATTACTTGGGTAGAGCACATGATGTAACTTTTGAACTAACGGATGCAATATTATTAACCCGTAATGCCTACAGTTTGGCAGATTTATCCTTATCACCAGTATTTAGACGTAAGTGGCCGGTTATTGGTACTCCTCCTCGTTCACCCAAACCTCGTTGAAAGTCCCCTGGTTGGAAGACTGGACAACCACGTAAACGTAGAATTCGCTATGCAACAGTCAAAAAAACTACATTTAAGCCTCGCAAACAGCAACCAAAATCTGCTTAGAATACTCAATTTTCATGCAAACAAGTATATTTCTTTTCTACCCAGCATTTCTGGGTCATTTCTTGTTGCTTAGTCTAAACTCCAACTGATGAAGCTGCAGAACTTATTGGTGCGGGTAAGAAACAAAATAGATATGTTCGAATAACAAATAACGGTATAGATACATCCACAAAAAGTAAAACAGGTTTTATTGAATTAGAAGCCGAACAAATAGAAGAATTAAAAGTTTTACGTAGCCAAAAACCATTTCTCTTACCTGATTTGTTAGGAGAACTTGGTCGTGAAAAACTTAATAATTTAATTGCTGTATGGCAATGTTTGACGGTATTCAAAAATGTACGATTATCAGTATTTATTCTGTCGATATAGAAAATGAACGAGGTTAAAAAAGAAAAAATAGTAATTTATTTAATACAGGATTAATATTTGAAACTTGAAAAATAAGAAAGAGTTAATACATTACCATACAAAGATTTACTTTTGAGTTTATATATCAAACATCAAGTATATCCATATTTTTAAATATTATTAGGACTTACGCAACGATAGCGCCTAGCGGCTAGCGTATACCGTAGGTGTTACGTGTCGCATCACACTGCACTAATGCGTGTCCTAAGGACATAGATTTGTCATTGCGACGGTCACTACGTGCAGGGTTAGCGGATCGATCCGTAGGTAGCGCAGCTAGAGGCTTCGACCACGCCAAGGGCGTAAGCGAAACCATACCGTAAGATTTAACGCCGACGCTGCAGGCTCTAGCATCTCCGTTTAGGAGATAGCAATCTCACGGATTTTGGCGTTCTCCGACATATACGTCGCTGTCGCTAGCACGCAGCAAAGTTGTTAGCACAGCAAGCGTGAAGTTAGTCACACGTAATGACGCAATTACGTTTATTTTGCGTAAGTCCTGATTATATAAAAATTCAATTTTGATTTCTTATAAAAATAAATATAAAAATACTTATTTTATGGCTATAAAATTAGGAGAGCTAATTAATATAAGGGAATCTAGGAGAATCTTTAATCTACAAAAGAATAGAACATCAAAATTATCAAAATTTTTGATGGTGTTTGCCTTGTCTGGATGGGGATTATTATTGGTAAGTTATGGAATTTATTATAGATCCAATATTATTAAGCAACCCCTGATACAGTCTTCTTCCCTTTCTGCTCAAAAACTACTAATTCCTTCGAGGGTAGCTGCCTTAGGTTATTTAGAACCTAAAGGAGAAATCACCAAAATATCAGCCCCTACTTTTCAAGAAGGGGCAACAGTAACTCAATTAATGGTTCAACGGGGCGATCATGTCACCAAGGGTGACATCATTGCCATTCTGAATAATCGCGATCACCTACAAGCATCTTTACAACAAGCCAAAACCAAAGTAGCAGTTGCCCAAGCTAATTTAGCGAAAGTAAAAGCAGGGGCAAAACAAGGAGATATCACTGCTCAAAACGCCCGATTTACGGGTACTCAAGCCGAGTTAGATGGGCAAATTGCCATACACAGGGCTTCTATTGCTAGCCTAAAAGCCCAATTACTCGGAGAAAGAAATACCCAACAAGCTACTATTGAACGACTCAAGGCAGAACTCCTTAACAATACCACTGACTGTCAACGCTATAAAAAATTACACCAAAATGGAGCAATTTCGGCTCAGGAATATGATCGAATCTGTTTACAGCAAGAAATTATCCAAAAACAACTTCAAGAAGCTCAAATAAATCTTCAGCGTATTATTAATACCCTAACCAACCAAATTAGTGCAGCGAAAGCCGATCTTAATCGCACAATTACTACCCTTGAAACAAAAATTATGGAAAATAAAGCTATGCTCAATGCTATTAGTGAAGTGCGTCCTGTTGATCTTCAACTCGCTCAGAGCGAATTAGTCTCAGCTCAAGCTGCCGTCAAACAAGCTGAGACCAATTTGGCATTAGCTTATGTACGAGCTCCCAAAGACGGTCAAATTTTAAAAGTTCATACTTGGCCCGGGGAAATGATTGACAATCAGGGTATTGTTGAATTAGGAAATACTTCGCAAATGTATGTCACTGCAGAAGTTTATGAAAGCGATATCACAAGAGTCCGTCAGGGACAATCTGTTACTATTACTTCTGATGGAGTAGTCGAAGAATTACAAGGAACTGTAGAAGAAATTGGCCTAAAGGTTGAACGACAAAAGGTTTTAGGAACTAATCCCACAGCTGATGTTGATACTAGAGTAGTAGAAGTGATAATTCGCCTAAATTCCAAAGATAGTCAACGGGTTGCCCATTTAACAAACTTACAAGTCAACGCTATTATTGATTCTTATGAAAATCAATGAACTTATCCCACTAAAATATACGTTCTTTGCTTTCCGCTACATTTAAACATGGTCTTAACCTCCTTGAAATGATTACTGACGCGCTAAAATACAATGTCTCTGTTTTCCTTTCCTAAAATATATTAACTAGGTAGTTACATTTAACCTATAGACTAGTAAACAACCAGTAAAAATACCAGTAATTTTTATCAAGTATTTTTCGTAAAAAAAGGTATATTTCTAGTTAAATATCAGAGTTTTAATTAAAAAACATCTACTGGATTCGCTTCCTTCAATTTATTAGTAGCAATAACTCCAGAAACTATACAGATTAGAAGAATTAAAAATAGGATAAATATTGCGATATTAAAACTCATTAGAAATTTCATTTTAGTAACATCAGCTAGAGCATTATAAACAAAACAAGATATGATAAATCCGGGAATATAACCTGAAATAGCAAAAATCAAGACTTGTTCTAACACGATATTTACTAAAAACCTATGACTATAACCAAGTGCTTTTAAGGTGGCATATTCTTTAGTAAACCTGGAAATATTCTGAAACAGCACCTGATACAAAATAACAATACCAATGATAATTGAAAAAATCATTGCAAAGAGAAATACGATCCCCATTGGAGAACTATATTCTATAAATGTCTTATCTTCTTTAATAAGTTCTTTTTTTGACATTACTCTGACATCGTTAGGAAGATAAGCTTCCATACGAGATATCAAGCTTTGAACATCGACTCCAGGCTTTACATGTACTAAGCCAGCTATAATTTCTCCTGAGCCTAAACCAAAAGTATTCAAGAAAGTTGCTTCACTAGTAATTAGATTTCCATTGTAATAAGTACTTGCTCCCATCTCAAATAAACCGACAATATCAATTCTCTTTCTTTCAAAACCAAAAGAGGTTATTTCGGTACTCACTTTTCCATTATTTTTGACTTCCGTAATTAATGAAGATAATTCTGAGCGAGACCTTCTATCCAATAGAAAAAGGTTATTTCCTTTTAAACTATCTAAATTTTCTATCACCCCTGGCAAATCAATAACATTAGGCTTTAGAGGAAAAGCAATAACTTGAATAGATGCCATAAATTTGGGTTGCTTTTCTAACCGTTTTACTGAAGTCATTGTGGCATAAATTGGTGTTACTGCTTCCACTTCTTTAAAGGCTAAAGCCTGATTTAAACGGCGTTCTGAAAAAGGAACTGCGAAAGAAAATGAAATAGAAGAATTACTGATTAAGACAATATCACTTTGAAAACTAGCAGCAAATTGAGTACTGCTCTCTAAGAGTCCAATACGGAATCCAACCTGCATAAATAGCAAAACTACAGTAAATGCAATGCCAAGAATAGTAACAATTGTCTGTACTTTTTGGTGTAAAAGTTGTGCCCAGGCGATAGATAGTGTTCGCAACATAATTATTATTTATTACATCGGTTCCGTCAGATTTAACTAAATGTCGGTGCAGACTTACCATTTTATAAAGTTGTGGGATAAGTGCCCAACTAAATCCCCTTGGAAAAACCTGCTCAAATCAGCAGCTAGCGTACCGTACCGTAGGTATTGCGCCTATCTTGCCCGCACTGCGTGAACAGAGCCGATCCGGAGCACTACCCGTTAGGCAAGAGGACGCGCTGCGCGAACCGCTAGACGTTAATGCGGCGCGGGGGTTTGATATATTATGAAAATAGTTTTATGTATAAAAAGTAATGCGCATAATTTAAAAATAGTAATTTTACTGATTAGATTTGAGTAAAGCTAGATAGATTTGAGTAATTTTTATGAAACCCCACGTCTTTTAGCATGGGGAAAATGTCAACAAAACATTAAAACAAATAAAGTAATGTCATTAGAATTCACCATTGTCGCCAATCACCTAAACCACTATTACGGCTCAGGACATCTCCATCGTCAAATATTATTCGATATAAATCTTGAGATTAAGCCTGGAGAAATTGTCATTATGACTGGACCATCTGGTTCCGGCAAAACGACACTGTTAACACTGATAGGTGGATTACGGACGGTTCAAGAAGGCAACTTATATGTTTTAGGACAGAAAATGGCTGGTGTTAGCAGCAGTCGTTTAAAAAAAGTACGTCGTCAAATTGGTTTTATTTTTCAAGACCATAATCTATTAAGTTCCCTAAATGCCATCAAAAATGTTGAAATGGCAGCGGCACTATATCCAATATCAGCAAAGAAATCACAAGCAAAATCAAAGTCAGCCTTAGAGGCAGTAGGTTTAGGAAAATATTTACACTCACACCCATATCAACTATCTGTAGGACAAAAGCAACGGGTTGCCATTGCCCGTGCATTAGTTAATCAACCCCAAGTTATTTTGGCTGATGAACCCACAGCATCTCTTGATGGACAGACAGGACGTGAAATTGTAGAACTAATGCAAAAACTGGCTAAGCAACAAAGTTGCACAATTATTTTAGTAACTCATGATAACCGTATTCTAGATATTGCTGATCGGATTATTAGCTTAGAAGATGGACGTTTATCCACATCGAGAGGCGAACTGCTCCTAAATTTGAGTAATCTCACCTCGTTTATTGCTGATACAGATAGCGAGCAGATCAAAAACTTAGTCAACCAACTTTCTAGCACACAATTTTCAGAGTTTTTGGGTAAACTAAACCGTGAATTAAAACAGATGGTAAACACGATTAATTTATTAACTAATCGCTCCTTTGACTTGAAATTGCAGACTACACTCCAAGTGATTTCCCTAAAAATAGCTCAATTGCTACAAGCCGAACAAGTGACATTCTTCATTGTTGATCGAAAACATCAGATTTTATGGTCAAAAAATGCTAGAGGAAAAGATGGTGAATTAATTAGTATTGAAATTCCCATTGATGCTGGAATTGCAGGGTATGTTGCGACAACTGGTGAAACCCTCAACATTCCTGATCCTTACAATGATGCTCGGTTTAATCCCAAAATTGATCGTGATTCAGGATTTAGAAGCCGCAGCATTTTATGTTTACCAATTATCGATAGCCAAGGCGAGGTTTTTGCTGTTATTGAAGCACTGAACAAACAAGGTAATATCCCTTTTGATAAACGAGATGAAGAGCGGTTTTATGAACTAACTCAATCTTTAGAGTTTGCTGTCCAATCAAGTATCCTATATGCCCAAAGCCTTTACTCAAATATTTCTCAGACTTTAGGGATGGATATAACTGAATTAAAAGAAAAAGTTAAAACGCTATCTCTAAAAGGATTCATAGATTTTTTAAATAGTTTAAATCAGGAATTTAAACTATTAATCAGTTCCGGTTTGACATTCGAATCTCGTGAAGTTAGAGATAAGATTACAGATTTATTTCAAGTTATTTCTTATAAAATTAGTCAGGTACTTAGTGCTGAATTCATTACATTTTTTATTGTAAACCGAGAAAAGCAAACGTTGAGAACTGATTGTGCCTTAAGTCAAGAAGGCAAGCTTTGTACAATTGAAGTACCGATAAATGAAGGTATTCTTGGATATGTCGTCCATACTGGAGAGCCAATCATCATCAATAATCCTCACCATAATGAGTGCCTTTACTCAAAACTCTATCAAGATATTGGTTTTCAAGCACGTCATATTATGTCCTTGCCAATCTTCGACCCAGAAACTAAAGAAGTAGTTGCGGTCGTTTACGCAATCAATAAATTCATGAGCGATACCGGCTTCGATATTACCGATCAACAACAATTTTCTGAATTGATTGATGCATTGGGCACTGTACTACAAGTGAGTATCATTGCTTTACGGAGTAGTTTTATTTATACGGACGAAAAGTAGAGAGAGGGTGAAAACGGGTGGACGAAGTATAATTAGAGTTTTGATGCTCTCTTTACCATAATTAAGGAAATTAATAACATATTTAACAAGTGTTTTCAGCTTATGGCACTTTCTGCACAATTGCCACTTAAACCTCAAGACCCATTTTTTTGATATGTCTTTGAAATGATTGATGAACTTCAATGAATGTTGTTGAAATATATGGAATATCATACTTATCACATACATTCCTAACTATAGGACTTATCTTTTTTAATAAAATCGGCTTAAAAGATGGAAATAAATGGTGCTCTATATGATAATTGAAATATCCATAATGAAATTCTATAAAAGATAATATCCAATTAGTGGGATACCAATTCCCAGATGTTCTTACTTGAATTTCAGCCCATGAAAATTTATTGTGATAAGGATTTATATTTTCATTTAGTGATAATACATTATGAGTTTCCTCATGATTATTATAAAGTAATATAAAAGCGAAAAAAGAGAAAGATATCGAATATATAATCAATAGCATGAGAGCCTTCCAAATCCCATGTAAATATCCGCAGTAAAAAATAAGTGAAATAAATACAAATTTTGAGAAAAAATGTCCAATTATCTCGTATTTATAACGTATAAATTCTCTATTCTTAATTAACCAAATAGTACTCATTGGGAAAGCACGTAAATGATAAAATAATATCCCTATCCAAAAATAAAGATATTGATATTTATGATGCCCATTAGGTTTAACATACTTATGAATACGTATAGGGATATATTGGTTGGTTTGATAATCTATGGACGAATGAGGTTGATTGTGATGTGTTTGATGAACAATTTGCCATTCCAGCCAAGAAAATCCGCTTAGATCCATAAAATGTAAAGCAATAAATCCTAACAATTGATTTTTTGTGAATCCAAAATGAGCAACCATATGAGACATACTTGCTGACGCACAAACCATATGAAACCCTAATAATATTGATGATAAAACGGAACCATTCATCCAAGTGATATATGATAACGATAGAAAGATTATAGAATGATATAATAAGTACATTATTCCTTCTTTCAATGAATAATGTGTTAATTCATTATTGTCTATTAAATATTGTTTTACTCTACTCTTTAGCTCTAACCAAAATTTATCATTATTTAGTTTTTTATAAACTATCCTGTCTAAATATTTGTCATCATCATCTTTATGTAAATTGTCTTTATTTGTGCAAAGATACCCTACTAAATTAATATTATTGTCTTTCAAATAACGCTCGTTTTTAAGGAGATTTTCCACATTTACATGGATGTGTGCTGATGAGAATAAACCACTACAATCTGTCCCTAGAATTCCTCTAAATGTGTCACCAAAAGGGTGTTCATTAATAAAGCTTGTAACATCGTATACAATTCCATCAATTGCAATCCATCCATCCGAATATGTAGAATGTTTTTTTAATTCTTCATAGCTAATAAAATTCTTTTTTTCAAAATTATCATCATCATCAGTATTAGCGATTTCTAAAAATTCATAAGTAGTCATGACTTAAATCTTCAGTATTATTGCTGGGTATAATTAATTACTGGTAAAATTTTAAGCGAATCAACTGGGGTTTGTCATCATTATTCGGTAAACACAGTAGTGAAGAAGGCAGTCCCAATGAAAAATAAGTTACACCAGCAATAGATCGCATTAGTTTACTTAACAATCCTGTCATACGATCTCCCATTGGTCTTTTACGGATAAAAGAATCGTCAATCCCTCCTAAAATTTATATTTGCGGAGGGTTATACCCCGGTATAGAAGATGTAACTACAGTTCCGATTACTACAGAAGTATTACTTAATTGGATGGAGAAGGCTTTAGAGCAAGAATCACCAGATCGAAAGAAATATAACATTCACTGGGGAGAAATACATATCTGGGCGGTTAGAGCAAGAATTATTGATGAAACCCCTTTTGATAAAAGAAAGTCTTTTCGGTTGCGCACTTCCATCGGAGATTTTGAATATCCAGTCTTAAGAAGAAGAGATGGTCTTTGGGTCTACGGACCCAAAAATAGAGTATTTATAGGTAGACCACCTTTTACGATACAAGCATGGAGTAATTGTGGCGCTCATACAATTAAAATAAATATTTTATTGGACAGCATGGTACTATGCTTCCTCACCTGGTTACAATGCTCTTAAAGAAGCTGTTGGCAGAATTATCGACCAAGGGTGGGAATTAAGTGAAAATACGCCATTGATAGATCCGACATTTGCGTAAATCGTGCTTCTTGAGTCTGGGATGCAACTACATATTAATCGTGTAAATATTATTGATTAGTAATGGTAATTTGCTTGCAACTATTGTTAAAGAAAATGGTGTTTGGGTCCGGGTCAACTTTAGAAAACAGAATAAATATGTATGATTGCGGGCTTTTACAAGCAGGAGAAAAATAAATATACCTAGATTTTTGCGATGAAGAAGATATTGATAATATTACTGAAATAATTCGATGTTTGAAAGCATTGAAGGAATTAACAAAAATTGTACAGCCACTTGCTGTTTAATCTAGAGTGATGTGCCAAGATAGCGTTAGTTGACTTAACATTAATAGCATTTAAGTTCAAAAGTTTAAAGAAAAGACATCATAAAATTCACTAAAATAGTTTATTTTCACTGTCTCAATATCGCAAATATATGTCATTTAAAATATAGTTTCAGTTTTATATTCATTTTTGTACAAAGTCTGATGTATAACAATAATTAAACTAAACTTAACTAAAAAATATTTGTTTGTTAACCATGGTTTTTTAGTATTTTAATGGAAGGCTAAAAATATAAAGGTCCAAAATCAAATTTATAAAGCTTACAAAGACCTAAATTACCTATTAACGTATTTAAATTACCAAGAAATCAACTGTAGTTTTTTGGTAATTTTAGGCGTTATTTAGAGTAAGTTAATAATTGTCATAAGTGAATTTAAAAGCTTGCTAATAGAAAGTTTTATTAGTTAGTAGTTAATTTGATTTGGAGCTTTTGTTTGACTGCAAAATATAAATATGATGGCAAGAATTTTTTAAAAATTCTAATCTCTAATTTTTTTAATGTTAGTAATATAAATAAATTAATCAAACTGTAAAATTCTACATATTAAACTATTTTAGCTACTAAAAAATATATATTGAAATTCTATTTCATCAATATAGGTAGCTCAGATATTTTTGCATCTTTATGAGATAACTATTAACTGGGAGAACATTTTTAGTGGCTACTGTATTTATTAATGAGTTTCACTACGATAACTCTGGTACTGATAGTAATGAATTTATTGAGATTGCTGGTCCTGCTGATATTGACCTTAGGGGTTGGTCAATCGTTCTCTACAATGGAAATAATGGAGCACCCTATCGCACTATTAGTTTAAGTAGAATAATTCCCGATCTAGATAATGGTTTTGGTACGGTTGCTGTCGATCTATCTACCAATGGGATTCAAAATGGTTCTCCTGATGGTATTGCTTTGGTAGATAATGGCAATAATTTAATCCAATTTCTCAGCTACGAAGGAAGTTTTACTGCTGTTGGTGGTCCCGCAGATGGAATAACTAGTACTGATATTGGGATTTCTCAGTCGGGTTCGACTCCTGTAAATAGTTCTTTGCAATTACAAGGTACGGGTACAGAGGATTCGGATTTCAAATGGGTTGCGGTTGATGGTAGCAATACTAAGGGAAGTATCAACACATCGCAGACTTTTTCTGATTCTGTCGGAACTTCGATTACTAAAATCTACGAAATTCAAGGTGAAGGTCATACCTCGCCATTTTTAAGTCAGTCTGTAACTACTATCGGTATCGTTACTGCAGTAGATAGTAACGGTTTTTATCTCCAAGACCCTACAGGGGATGATAACAATGGAACCTCCGACGCTGTTTTTGTTTTCACTGGTTCCGCTCCTGGAGTTACGGTTGGTGATGATGTAGAGGTTAGCGGAACGGTTAGCGAATTTACTCCTGGTGGTTCTAGTAGTGGTAATCTCTCCACGACTCAAATTAGTGGAAGTCCTAGCGTAACTGTAAAATCGAGCGGAAATAATCTTCCCGCAGCAACCATAATTGGAAATGGTGGTAGGGTACCTCCTACTAAAAATATTGATGATGATGCTTTTGCAAGTTTTGATCCAGATACGGATGGGATAGATTTCTTTGAGTCCTTGGAGGGAATGCGGGTAACTGCAAAAGATGCGATCGCGATCGCACCGACAAATCGTTTTGGTGAAATTTTTACTGTTGTGGATAATGGTGAAAATGCAACAGGAATTAGCGAGCGCGGTACTCTGAATATTAGTCCTGATGACTTTAACCCTGAAAAAGTCCAAATAGATGCTGATTCTGATATCCTTCCCGGTTTTGAGTTTCCCGAGGTAAATACAGGTGCAAAATTAGGGGATGTGACAGGGGTTGTCTCCTATGGTTTTGGAAATTTTGAGATTAATCCTACTGAAGCTTTTACTGTTACTCCTTCGGAACTTCAACCGGATGCTACTAGCTTGAAGGGTGATGCAGATAAACTTACGGTAGCTAGTTATAATGTTCTCAATTTAGATCCTAACGATGGAGATGGAGATACGGATGTTGCTAACGGTCGGTTTGATGCGATCGCTAAGCAAATCATTAATAATTTAAATTCTCCAGACATTATTGGTTTGCAGGAAGTCCAGGATAATAATGGTTCGGACGATGGAGGGATAACAGCTGCTGATGAAACTTTACAAAAGTTAGTTGATGCGATTGCTGCAAATGGTGGTCCCAAATATAGCTTTATTGATAATACTTTTATCGGTAATGATACTAGTGGAGGTCAACCTGTTGGTAATATTCGTACGGCGTTTCTATATAATAGCGATCGCGCTAGTTTAAATGAAGGTTCGGTCGAATCGATTCAAAGTAGCGACCAACAAACTAATCCTGAAAATCCCTTTTTTGATAGCCGTTTACCATTAGTTGCTAAATTTACCTTTAATGGTGAGGAAGTTACTGTAGTTAATAATCACTTTTCTTCGAAGGGTGGTAGCAGTCCCATTTTAGGTGTGGAGCAACCCTTTGAAGCACGTCAAGAAGATATAACTGTTAATGGTAGCTTGGATGAGCGTCAAGACCAAGCTCAAGCGGTTAAGGGTTATGTTGATGGTGTTTTAGCTGCAGATCCTGAGGCTAAAGTAGTTGTATTGGGTGACTTAAACGAATTTGAGTTTGTCTCTCCGGTAGAAACTTTAGCGCAGAGTTTGACTAATTTAACGGAAACTCTACCGGAGGATGAACGTTACAGTTTTATTTTCCAAGGTAATTCACAATCTTTGGATCATATTTTAGTTAGTAATAACTTAGCGGATACAGCCAAATTTGATGCGGTACATGTCAACTCTGAGTTTGCTGAAACCGATGAAAGAGCAAGCGACCACGATCCATTAGTTGCGAGTTTATCAATTCCCAAAAAGAACTCAAACATGGATTCTCAGCAAATCGAACTTAGTAAAATTAGTACGTTTTCCAGTGAAGATGGTGCAGAAATTGTCGCTCACGATCCAACAACTCAGCGCTTATTTATTACCACTGGTGACACCGTTGAAGTTATTGATATTAGCGACCCCAAAAATCCAACTAAGGTAAGGGATATTGATATCAGTGCGATCGGTGGTGGTGCTAATAGTGTTGCAGTTAAGGATGGTATCGTTGCTGTAGCTGTTGAAGCTGAGACTAAGCAAGATAATGGTAAAGTTGCTTTCTACAATACCGAGGGCGAATTTCAGGGTTCTGTAACCGTAGGTGCGCTTCCCGATATGCTGACTTTTACCCCCGATGGAAACAAAATAATTGTAGCCAATGAAGGGGAACCCAATGATGACTATACTGTGGATCCGGAAGGTTCGATTAGTATTGTTGATATTTCCCATGGTGTTGCTAGTGCAACTGTAAAAACAGCCTCTTTCAATGGTTTTGACGACCAAAAGCAAGCTTTAATTAATAAGGGAGTGCGGATATTTGGTCCTGATGCAAGTGTTTCTGAAGATTTAGAACCAGAATACATTGCGGTTTCCCCCGATGGTGCGACAGCAATTGTCACCCTACAAGAAAATAATGCTATTGCAGTTGTAGATATTGAAACTGCGATTGTCCAAGATGTTTTACCTCTGGGTGTTAAAGACCACAGCAAAGGTCAACCAACGGTAACTAACTATGAAGTTCAAGGTTTGGGAGCGATCGCTAATGGTGATGGTGTACCTCTCAAAACTCCTTCCGGTCAAACCATTGATTTGGGAGGTCTGTCTGGTTTGTATTATGCAGGTCAGGATGGTGACAAAATTAAGTTTGTAACTGTTCCTGATCGCGGTCCCAACCCTGATACATTTACAGAGGATAAAAACGGCGATGGTACGGCTGATACTGTTCGTCCCTTAGCTTTACCCGATTATCAAGCCCGAATTGTTGAAATCGAACTGGATACTTCAACAGGGGTTGCTAGCGTTACCAATGAGGTTTTTCTTACCCGTAATGATAATGGTGTAAGTAAACCCATCACAGGTGCTCCCAACTTTGTTTTTGATACTGAGGGAAACCAAGTTGATGAATTCCCCGTAGATGCTGCTGGTAATCCGATAGAATTAGATCCCTTTGGTGGGGATATGGAAGGTATTGTGATCGATCCAGATGGGAATTATTGGACGGTTGATGAATATCGTCCTGCAATTTACCAGTTTGATAGCGATGGGGTGCTTTTAAATCGTTTTATTCCCGAAGGTACAGCAGCATCAGCAGGTGAATCGGAGGGTACATACGGAACGGAAACATTACCGGAAGAATATGCAAATCGTCGTCGCAATCGTGGTTTTGAAGCCGTAGCTCTGGATACTGATGAGGGAATTCTCTATACATTTATCCAAACTCCTTTAGCAAATCCAGACCGGGATGCTTCCGATAATTCCGATGTGATTCGGATTTTGGGGATTAATCCTGCAACTGGTGAACCTGTTTCCGAATATGTTTATTTACTGGAAGATCCAGCAGTACGTTCTGGAGGACGGGTTGATAAAATTGGTGACGCGACTTATGTTGGTGACGGTAAATTCCAAGTTATTGAGCGGGATTCAGCAGTTGGTGCAAATGCGAAGAAGTTTATCTTTGAAATTGACCTTAAAGGTGCAACCAATGTTCTCGATACCACTTCCCTCTTACCTGGAAAAACTCTAGAACAGCACACAGCAGATGAATTAGTCACCCAAGGTATTAACCCCGTTCACAAAACTAAAATTACCAACTTACCTTCCATTGGTTATGATGCCGGTGATAAGCCAGAAGGTTTAGCATTATTACCGGATGGTCGCTTAGCTGTAATTAACGATAATGACTTTGGACTATTAGATGAAACCATTCCCCAAGACGGTTCGGGAAAAGTTGTACTCAATCCCAATCCCACCAAAACAATATTGGGGTTAATTGAATTCCCAGAAGGTAATAAACTGGATGCGAGTAATGAAGATGATGGGATAAACCTCCAGAATCACCCAGTTTTTGGATTGTATCAGCCCGATGCGATCGATAGTTTTGTTGCTGATGGTAAGACCTACTACATCACTGCAAATGAAGGTGATGCTCGTATTCGTCCCGATGGCGATATTGAAGATAGTCAAGGTAATGTTTTAATCGAAGAAGGTGACATCTTTAATGAAGAACAACGGATAGGTAAAGCAACTTTAGATCCTGATGTCTTCCCCAATGCTGAAGAGCTACAAAAAGATGAAAATCTCGGTCGCTTAAAAATTACTAACACCTTGGGTGACTTGGATGGCGATGGCGATTTCGATCAATTATTTAGCTATGGTGGTCGTTCCTTCTCTGTCTGGGATGAATTTGGTAACTCGGTATTTGATAGCGGCGACCAAATAGCGAAAATTACCGCAGAACAAACCCCAGAACTCTTCAATGCTAACGACGGAGATCCAGCCGAATTCGACCAACGTTCCGACGATAAGGGTGCTGAACCCGAATCCGTAACCGTTGGTAAGATTAATGGTAAACCCTACGGTTTCATTGGTTTAGAACGCGCTGGAGGTGGAGTACTAGTTTATGACCTCAGCAAACCCACCGCACCTGAATTCGTTCAATATATTCGCACCGAAGGTGACATTGCTCCTGAAGGGTTAAAGTTTATTCCTGCTTCCGAAAGTCCTAATGGTAATCCGGTATTGGTGGTTGCAAATGAAGAAAGCAAAACCACTACCCTTTATGATATTGAAGTTAATGATACTAAAGCTTCTAACTACACCCTGCAACTTCTCCATGCTGCAGATCAAGAAGCAGGAATTCCCGCACTTGAAGATGCACCTAACTTTTCAGCAGTTCTCAACGCTCTGAAAAATGAAGATGCAAACCAAGATGGAAATCCAGATTATGAAAATACCCTGCTTCTATCTTCCGGTGATGCTTATATTCCTGGTATCTTCCTAGATGCAAGTGCTGACCCTGAATTAGCTCCTTTATTAGGTAAAGAAGGTAGAGGTCGCTCCGACATCATCATTCAAAACGAACTGGGATTTGAAGCAATTGCTTTAGGGAACCACGAATTCGATTTAGGTACTGAATTTGTAGCTTCCGTAGTTGCTCCCGATGGTGACTATCCCGGTGCAAATTTCCCCTATCTCAGTTCCAACTTAGACTTTAGTAACGATGAAAACCTCAAAGATTTAGTTACTGAAGACGGACAAGAAGCTAGTACTATTTCCGGTAAACTGGCTAAAAGTGCGATCGTTACAGTTAATGGTGAAAAAATTGGGGTTGTCGGTGCAACGACGCCAAATTTAGCTAGTATCTCCTCCACCGGTGACGTAGTAATTTCCCCGAAAAACCCCGATGATATTGCAGCTTTAGCAGCTGAAATTCAAACATCAGTTGATGCATTACTTGCAGATAATCCAGACCTTAACAAAGTAGTCTTGGTATCTCACATGCAGCAAATCTCCATTGAAGAAGAATTGGCTGGTTTGCTCAGAAATGTCGATATTATTATGGCTGGTGGTTCTAATACCCTTTTAGCGGATGAAACCGATCGCTTGCGGGATGGAGATGAAAGTGAAGGTGTTTATCCCATTCTTAAAACCGATGCTGATGGTAAACCAGTTGCGCTAATCAATACCGATGGAAACTATAAGTATGTTGGTCGCTTGGTTGTGGACTTCGACAGTGACGGTAATATTATTCCTGAAAGTATTGACCCCAATGTTAGCGGTGCTTACGCAACAGATGAAGCAGGTGTTACAGCAGTAAATGGTACTCCCGACCCAGAAATCGTCGAAATTACCAACGCTTTACGGGATGTCATCACTGACTTAGAAAGTAACTTCTTTGGAATCACCGATACATTTCTCAACGGTACCAGAGGTGACGTGCGCACCCAGGAAACCAACCTCGGTAACTTAACTGCTGATGCAAATCTGGCGATCGCTAAACAAACCGATCCCGAAGTAGTAATTTCCATTAAAAATGGCGGTGGAATTCGTGACAACATTGGTAGAGTATTCACACCTCCCGGTGCAACTGAATCTGAATTCTTACCACCAGCAGCAAACGAATTAGCCGGTAAACCAGAAGGTGGAATTTCTCAGGTTGATATCCAAAATGCTCTGAGATTCAACAACGGTCTAACTTTAGTAACCGTCACCGCTCAAGAATTACTTGATATTATCGAGCATGGAGTATCAGCAAGTGAAGATGGTGCGACACCCGGACGTTTTCCCCAAGTAAGCGGTTTACAATTCAGCTTTGACGATGACTCACCAGTTGGTGATAGGGTAGAATCCCTCGCAATTGTGGATGAAAATGGCGAAGTTACAGATGTCATAGCTCGGGATGGAGAACTACAAGGTGATGCTAATCGTACCTTCCGGGTTGTGACCTTAAATTTCCTTGCTGAGGGTGGTGATGGTTATTCCTTCCCTGACCGCGATGTAGTGCAGTTAACCCAAGCAGAAGATGCTCCTCGTACCGGTGAAGCAACCTTTGCACCCGATGGTTCCGAACAAGATGCTTTAGCTGAATTCTTAGAAGCAAACTTCTCCCAAGAAAACCCTTTTACTGTAGAAGATGTCGCACTAGCAGAAGATACCCGGATTCAAAACCTTGATTTCCGTCAAGATAACGTATTAGACGGAGCAACGAATGGAGGTAATGCAAACGGTGGAGAACCTCAAAACCCATCAGGTGGTACCAAAGATGCAGACCTATTTGTCGTTGGAGACAACTTAAAGAGCAGTGGTAACATCCTATTTGCTGGTGCTGGCGATGATGAAATCGATCTAACTGGTGGAAGCAGAAATCGCGTCAATGCTGGTCGTGGTGACGATTTTATTTTTGTTGGTCGCAAAGATCGGGTATTTGGTGGTCCTGGTAATGACGAATTCGATGCTACCGATGGTATAGGTGGTAATCGGATGTCTGGTGGGAAAGGTAACGATATCTTCTTCCTGGGTAAATCCGATCGCGCTCTTGGTGGTCGAGGAAACGACCAATTCTACGTCCAATCCGGCGGTGACAATATTATTTCTGGTGGTAAAGGTGCGGATCAATTCTGGATTTTCAATACAGAAACCCCCCAATCTCCTAACACCATCCTTGATTTTGAAGTTGGTACCGATGTCATTGGTGCTTTAGGTATTGATGCAGGAGCTTTAACACTTAATGAAATCAATGGTAACACCGAGGTTCTTTTAGGCGAGCAAACATTAGCAACCTTAAATGGTGTCACAGGTTTGGATCTAAATGACAACAATCAGTTTGTTTTTGTAGATTTTGGTTAATTCTGAAGGATTTTGATTGGTGTTTGAGGCGATCCATTGGGTCGTCTCGTTTCTTTTCTTAGCAGAAATCAGGGATGATTTTTTTATTGAAAGCCATCTAACAGCCCCCTAAATCCCCCAATGCTGGCGGACTTTGAAATTTTATTCGCTAATGAATACCCATGATAAAAGTACCTTCTGTGATAGAGACCATTTCTAGGGTGATTTCATTACCTAAATCTTCTACAAAGTATTTATTTTGTCCGCGCGATTGCTCAACTATTTGACCTTGGGAGTTTACTTTTACTACGTCAAATGTGAACTCCTTGATAATTGCTTCACGTTGTTGAATCATCTAAGGTCATTTATTTATTGGAAATCGCAAGCTATTCGTAAACCACAAAAATAATCACTGTAATCAAATCTACAACAAGAACGCTGAGCAGAGCGGCAACCAATAGGATTAACTCTCCAATCTCCACCGCGCAAAATGTTACAGTTTCTAAAATTTAACCAATAATCATCTCGATGACAAATAGTTTCTGGTCCACCTGGATAAACATCGTAACTATCTTGACACCATTCGCTAATATTGCCATGCATATCGAATAAGCCAAAGGTATTAGCAACTTGAAAGTATCCAACTTCAGTTGTTTCTCTTCGATGTATACCTTGAGATTCATTTTTATAACTAACGTTACCGTTGTAATTTGCCAGATCGGTCGTAATTGTTTCACCAAAGTGAAATGGTGTTGTTGTACCTGCACGACAAGCGTATTCCCACTCAGCTTCAGTGGGTAAACGATAAATTTTTCCCGTTTTCTCTGATAAACGATTACAGAATTCTACTGCTTCCAATAAATCAATAGAGTCAACAGGTCGATTTGCTCCTTTGAATTCAGAAGGGTCAGCTTTAAGTTCATGCTTAACTTTAGGAAAAGAAGTAACTACTCGCCATTGTGCTTGGGTAATTGGATACTTTCCTAAATAGAAAGGAGTTACCTTTACTTCATGCTGGGGAGTTTCTTGGATCTCTGAGCCTTCTTCTTTTTCAGGTGAACCCATGATAAAAGTACCTCCTGGGATGGAGACCATTTCTAGAATGACCTCATGAGTTAAATTTTCGAAAAAGTATTTATTTTGTGCGCGCGATCGCTCAACTATCTGACCTTGGGAGTTTACTTTTACTACGTCAAATGTAAAGTTTTTATCTGTCATAGTTATAGATAACTTAGGTAAGAATAATTTAGATAGGCAGGTAAGCTTCAACAGGGAAAGGATGACCTAAGAGTCGATAGAACATTGGGGCATCTCTTAAAGCAATTTCGTAATTTTTACCTTTGAAAGTCACGACTGTTTTTTCATCACTTATATTTATAATCTTTTCTACTTCTTTCCTAAAATTTTCTGCTCCCATTTTTTGCTGTACCCTTCGCAGTTGAGCTTGAAGTTCATCTGGAGTTAATTTAATTGGATTGATATCTCTATCTCTTAAGAAGTTAGAAAATGCATAAGGAATTTGTGCCCCATGCTGAATATCGGAAGCAGGAGTAGGAAATTCATATATAGAACCAGGTGGTAAGCTTTGACGATCAGGCAACTGAGGAATATTTTTACGCTCAGCAGCAAATGCCTCTATTAAAGCATTAAATAATTCCGGTTTTTTTCTAGCTATGTGGTTGATATCACCAATTTGGTTAATGCTACCATCTGGTGACAACATAGCTAAAAGATCAATGTCTGAACCTACCACTTTTCCTTCCCATTCAGGTAATATATTATGCTTTTCGTCAAGTATATTGCTTTCTTTCTCTAACCGATAAGTTTTTCCTCCATCCTCACTAACTGCAAAGTATTTGACGTTTTGATCCCCTTGATAGAGACTTGTCCCCACCAAACCTTTTTCCTTACTACCAAGACTTGTACTGACAGGTGGTGTTTTCTGCGATGATATTGATGTTGTAATATCTCCTTCTGGTAGAGAAATTATATCTTTGCTATTCTGTAATAGATTGAGATTATCTGCTGCTTTAAGCCGAGCTTGGTAAGCAGCTTCTGCAAGCTCAAGTTTGATTGAACCTCTATCGTCAACAAAGACAAATGTTTGCTTAGAACCATTAAGATTTATTTGAACATCGTAAAATCCATGTCTATTGACGCTAGGTCCAGTATTCTTCGCAAGGTCTTTGAGCTTCATAGAGCTTCCCTTTGGAACTACGATTGATGCTGTACCTGGTTTTGGTAAAGTAATTTGCCTAGTCCTTGTAGCGTGAGCAGGATTGCTAGGTCTCATCATTACAGCTAACTGATTTAATTCTGGATCTTGAGCAATGCGTTGCAATACTTCCTCTGGAATACCGTGTGTAGCGAGATTTTCTACATGTTTAGAATTGCTCAGATAGCGAGTATACTTACCTGCGAACCACTCATTTAGGAATCTGTTAACTTCTTGGGGATACTGTTTGCCGTATTCTTCTACTACTCCTGCCACATTTAGTCCTTCAGCTTGAATAGGATTATTGCTAGCCCATTTAACCCAATCATCAGTAGTTTTAGGTAAATTATCTATATTTTTGACAAGAGTGTTAAGGTCTTTTTCTGTGAAAGTTTTGAGTAGACTATTATAGTCTGTACTTGGCCACCCTTGGACTTTGGCTACTTCTTGCAGGCGCTGAAGATCTCGAACTACCTGAGAACCATCTTTGTTCACACCTACAACAATTCCTTTTATTCCTGCTGCTGTGGTAACTTCTTCATCCAACCTAGGTTTTCCTTTTTGATTGCGAATAAGGTCTTTGGTTTCAATAAATTCAAGTTCTCCACTGGCTAAAAGCACCCAAGGATTGATCCGCCCCTCAAGCCTAAACTTGCGATTCTTAACCCGAATCCGGAACGCCTTGAACCGCATCCTGTTAAGCAATTCCTGACCCAAACCTTGCAGCCGCTTAAACTGCTTACCAACAGCAGAACCAGAAATCCCTTTAAACAGAACCTTACCTTGCTCAATAATATATTTTGCACCTTTAATAACCGCCTGGGTCGCCTTTTGAGCCAATTTAACCCCACCTTTAGCAACCCTTGCAGCACCTTTCGCTGCAGCTCTCACACCTTTGAGAGCAGTTTCTCCCACCTTAAAGGTTAATGCAGAAACAATTTCAATCGCTCCCCCAGCAAGTCCTTTGGCTAAACTTTTTCCTCCACCGCTAATATCTCCAGCCCAACCTTTGACTAAATAATCTCGGATGTTTGCAGCAATATTAGCAACCGTCATCCCGTCAAACAGTGGTGCTACTACACTCATAATTGCTGGTAATGCTGCCGTTATTGCTCCACCAGTAATAATATTGAGACCAACAAATCCACCAATTGCTGCCGTAGTTCCACCGATAACTAAAGGCCAATTTTGCGACCACCATTTGGCAATTCCCTGTCTCATCATTTGCCATTTGATGTCTGCTCGCTGTCTCGGAGACAAACCATCATCTAGATTTTGGGCTTGTTGTTGTTCCTTATCGTCCTTATCTTGCTGTTGTTGAGAAGCTTCAGAAATAATCGACTCCATGGAACGGCTTTGGTCGTTGGATTGACCGAGCATCACAGAGCCATCACCATTAGTTTGCTCCATCAATTGGGCTGCTAACTCTGGAGAAAGTTCCATATTGTTCTCCACAGAATCAACTCCCACATTTTCAGTTGTCCAAGGTGGACTTGGTAAATCTGCTTTACCTGCTTGTGGGTTGGTTCCATCTTCAGTATTAGGAACCTTAATTCCCATTGCTGCAGCTTGGGATAATTCTCCATTGGAAAGGGGTTGGTCGAGATTTCCTCCCAGTAGTTCTTCTAAAGCTGCGGTTTCAAACTGAGGTGGTGCAGCTTGAGCGGCTGAAATTAGATCCTTAACTTTTGCAAGTAATTCCTTAATCTCACCATTGATTACCATCCCAATTGCAGTGAGGATTCCGTTATATAAGCTTTGTAGCAGTCCGAAGATTTGGTCTAGAAAACTTGCTAAGGAATCCAAAACCAAAGAAATACTTTTCTGCAATGAGTCTGCTATTGCATTAACGGCTTGGACTGCTTTATTAATTACTTGGTCAATCTTGGCTGTAATCTTCTGTGCGATCGCCCCAAATGCAAGAAAAGCAACTTTAACTAGGGCTTTAAGAATCGCGCCATAACTTTGAATTAAAGCAATAATTGCATTGCGTGCGAGGTCAATTGCAGCGTTAGCTAACTTCTTCGCTGCTTCAAAGATGGCTTTTACTACTTTGCGTAGGTTTTCATAAATAGAATTGACAGCTTGTTTAACGCCATCAATTAAAGCTTTAGCTGCTGATTTTACCCAACCAAAAAAACCACCAGATTCTTTTTGGGCTTGTTGTTTTTTCTCAGCAGTTTGGCGTTCGGCTTTGTGTTTTTCTGCTTCTGCTTTACGGGATGCGTCTTCTAAATGTTTTGCTGCTTCGGTTTCACCCTTAGTTTTTTCCCCACCAATTTTATTAAGTTGTTCCTGAGTGGCTTGTTGAGCTTTTTGTTGATAATCGATTTGTGCATTATCTAACTCAGTTTGCCATTCTTGTTTGTGTTGAGCTACTTCTAATTGTGCTGAGTGACGTTGTTCTAGTTGTTTTTGTTTGCTTTGTGCGGTTAACTCACTAATTTGGTTATCTGTATCTGCTCGAGCATTAGCCGAATCGAGGTCAAACTTAATTTTTACCAACTTGATATTTTTCCTGTTCGGGTCCAATTTTTTCTCTTAGATATGGAGTGAGGGATTGATCTAAACTACCAGCCACTTCACCTGGTAATAGGGGATTTGCACCACCTTTACCACCAACACCCCCAATTGCAGATAACTCTTTATTTGCTTTGATAACACCATTACTAGCTTGGGGAGAAATCCTACTCTCACCAAAATCACGATCGATACCTTGTGCTGCTTGATTTTTCCCACCTCGTACCTGTTGGGTCGACTGTGCGGTAGTCAAATCCATTTGTGATGGATCAGCTTCACCACTCATATCAACATGAGGGCTTTGGGGAGCATGGGTACTGATTCGACTGCTATTTAAATGTATTCCTGCTAAAGCATTTTGGGCGCTTTTACTCAAAGCAGGGTCGGACTCTCCTTTTTGTGCTCCCTCAGCCTTTTGACTTGCTAAATGGGTCGCTGTTATCGGTGGTGCAGGGGGTGATTCTGGTACTGGAATGTTATGTTTTGTCCCTGAATTGCTCAACCCTTTGGGAGTTGGTTTTGTTGCTCTTAGTTGTGGTTCGGGTATTTCTTTACTCGCAGCAGCTTGAGAAGCAACTTTTTCAGCAGCTTTTTGAGGTTGTGGTGATTCCGAAGCTGGTAAACCTGTTGGTATTGGAATCTGGGGTATGCTTTCTTGAAGTTGTTGTTTTTGATGCTCAAAGGCTTGAGTTGAAGCACTCTGGGCTTGAGCATAGGCTCCAACCACCTGAGTCGGTCGTGTATTTTTTAACTCCTCGAGAATCTCACCGGGACTATCTGCACTAATTGCAGCAGCCTTTTGCGTTCCTGGAGCAGTGCTTTTATCTCCACTAGCAATTCCCATTGAGGTATTAGCACCTGGGCTATTGGAAGCTTGTGTTAGATTTTGCGTATTAGTTTGTGCATTAGATGTTGCTTTTGAGGTTGTAGCTTCTGTGGGAGTTTGGGATTGATTTGTTGCTTGGGAAGTATTTCCTACTTGTGAATCATTTTGAACTTTAGCTTCTCCAGAACCTAGATCGATTTGTTTGGCTCTTAATTGTTCTGTGTGTGGTTCATTCCCAAATGTTTGGGTCTTATCTTTATTAGAGACTGCAATATTAGGGCTTGAAATATTAGGGCTTGCGATCGATGAATTATTATCGCCTGTTTGCTTTGCTTGTATAAATTCTTGTGGTGCTTTTTCCCCTGACAGTTGAATTATTTCTTTATTTGCACTAACTGCCTGAGGGTCTTTTTCTACTTGCTTGGCTGTTGGCGAGCGCTGTAATCTTACCTTACCCTTCTGCTGGATCGTATGGGTTAACTCATGAGCGGTCAATTCATCATTTCCTGGAGATTTTCCCCCAGAGTAGTAAATATCATTACCATGGGTAAATGCTTGGGCTCCTAACTCCTTATTCATCTGTATCGCCCTGGAGTCATTATGCACTCGCACATCACTAAAATCTGCCCCGAATCTTGGTTCCATGAAACCACTTACATTTGAAGGTAAAGGGCTACCTCCACCCTTTGAACTTTCCAGCCGACTTTCTAAACTGGGAGCAACTTTACTATTCTCACCCTTTCCTTTTCTTTGTATTCCTAGTTCTTGTTTTTCTCCCCTTTCCAAAAGTGGAGAAGGGTTAGGGGTGAGGTCTTTCCCTTGACTTTGTTCTGTCTCATCCGACATTTGGCGTTGTAGAGTTTCATCAGACATCGCCATTATAGAAGCTGCTGTTGCGTCTGCTTGAAGCTCGTATTTGTCCCCAGGTTTCCCTACTGTTAATTTGGTTTGAATTGATTTTTTTTCTAATTCTTCTTGACTATCTTCTGAGTCTAAATCCGGTGAAACTGTTTCCGACTCAGATTTTAAATTAACTTTTTCTTCTGTATCTTCCTTAGATGCGATCGCAGATTCATCAGACTTGAGGTTTATGTTTGGTTCTCGTTCTTGGATCGGCAAACTTTCTTCTGGGTTTTGGCTTGCTTGTTGTTCTTGGAGATAAGCATAGGGAATCACTGGTTGGGGTTTGTAATTTCGTTTTTTCTCCAACCATTTCTCTTTATCCGTTGCTTTCTTCTTTTGCTGCGCTTCCCACCAATTTTGTTCTTTAGCTGTGGAAGATTTCACAGACGCTTGTTTCCCCCATCCAGAAGACTTTCGTCTGATGAATTCTCCACCCACATTTTTACTCCCGCCAGAAGAAATATTTTTTCTAAGATACAGTAATTCTGTTGTTGTTAAGCGTAAAGTTGCTGGTAAGTAAATATGAATTTTATTCAAAGATTAGCCATTGTCCGTAACATCTAACTCCTCAAACCCAACCTGCAATTTCTGAATCTGTCAGGGTTCGATCTATTTTTGTATATTCGCTCTTTGTTGCAATTTTGATATGTTTCATCATTACTGGTTCTCCCAAGTCTGCTGCAATGAAGGCTGCATTCAGTGCAATATTACGAATATTACTCCCCGCCACATTTAACCTTGATAATTTTATATAATCCAGATCTTTAGTTGGTGTATTTTTGGGAAAAACCCGTCGCCAAATCTTTCTTCTTTGACTCGCATCGGGGAAGCGGTATTCAATAATAAAACGGATTCGACGCAAAAATGCTCTGTCAATGGAGCCTCTTAAATTGGTCGTGAGAATAGCTAATCCTTGGTATTCTTCCATACGCTGCAGGAGATAACTTACTTCCATATTGGCATAGCGATCGCGGGCGTCTTTGACGTCGGAACGTTTACCAAATAATGCATCGGCTTCATCAAATAATAAGATTGCTCCTGCACCTTCTGCTGCATCAAAAATTCGCCGTAAGTTCTTTTCTGTTTCCCCAATATATTTGCTAACAGTAGTACTTAAATCGATGCGATACAGATCCAAATTTAATGCATTAGCTAAGACTTCAGCAGACATGGTCTTACCAGTTCCGCTCGTTCCAGAAAATAAAGCACTAATACCTAAACCCCTTCCCCCTTTACCGGCAAATCCCCATTTCTGATAAACTTTTATCCGTTGGTCGATATGAGCGGCGATACTTTCTAAAGTCTGTAGCTGTGATTCGTTTAAAACTAGATCCTTCCAAGTCGCTTTGAGAGTCATGCGTTGTCCTAGTTCATCTAGTTTTGGTTGCGCTTGGGTACGACAACTATTCCATAACAAAGAAAAAGAAGGATATAAGGGATCTTTTTCTCCTTGTGCTTCTGACTCTTGATTCTTTGTTAGTTTGTTATTCTCTGTTAATTCTTCATTTATTAATAATTTTTGCTCTCGGGCAATTTTATCTGCATTTAATGCTCTAGTATATGCAGACTTAATTTCTGGTGCAGTTAGATTGAAGTGTGATACAAGGTCATCTATGGCTGCAGTGGCTTCTGTTAATTGGTCACTTAAGATATTTTCCCAGATTGTGTGTTGCTCTTGACTTGTGGGTTTGTAAACCTCAAAGGTAATTATACTTCGTTGTTTGGTAGATATTCTGTCGGTGCTACTAATAAGTAAGGGACTGTTTATTGATTCAATAGAGGATTTGAGAATATGTTCTCTATTTGGATCCCCTATATTAATGTCATCACAATCTAATAATAGAATTGATTCGCCCAAAAGGGTTTCTCGCTCCCACATGGTTAAAAATCGGTCGAGTTCCAAGGGGTCGCTTGGTATATTGTTGGCAGATAATACGTACAATTTGAGTTGTAAATTAGTAGCAACTGCTTGAGCGATCGCTCTTTTACTTGCAATTTCACTTCCATATAACTGAATTCCTTGGGAGCGGTTGGATGGTTGCTTCCAATTGGTGACTATCTCAAGTACGATTTTTTGATGGGAATCTACCAGTATGGGAATATCATGAGTCTGTTGTTCTTTGACTATACCGATCAACTTCTCGTTGAAACAATGGTTTCCTAAGATGTAATGGAATATTTGTTCGTCAATTCGCAATGGTGCGTCCATCAAAGCACGAGCGACACCAACTTCAAGCAAACTCCACTTGCGCAGAGGTGAGTCCACAGTTACTCCATTCCAGTCAAAGTTATCTAATACTTTGTGTGCTAAACCAAAAGTTGGATAATCCCGGCTTTCTTTATCCATTACCACAGCACATAAATCAGACCAACTACGGTCCAGTTCCATCCCTGCGCATAACAGCAACATGGACCGCTCAAAATCTGACAACCCAAAAATATTGCATAAACGTTCCAATCTATATTCTGGATTGATATAACCATTGTGGGATGAATTATTTTCCTTTACTACTTCAGTGCTTTGAGGGTTAATATAATTGGTGAGGGCTTGATGTATGGGAGTTAAAGCTCTCATCAGGTAGTCTAAATTGGTTTTTTGCCAATCTTTTGTTTGAGTTGTGACAACCACTTATAATTCTCCCACTAAAAGATTATTGTGAAAAAAAATCAGCCACTTATAGTACGTAAGCACTAATTAACCTTCAATTCGTGAAATCGCTTCACTTACTTCCACATTTGATTCAATTACCGCCATAATCCCTGGTAAATATTCATCCATCATGGTCACATTAGCGTAAACCATCTGCTTAATTAAGGCAAAACTGAGTCTATCCCCTTCTACATCAATGCTGGTTTTGTAGCGAATTTCTCCATTAGTAAAATCAAATTCAAAGTTTCCCATAATCATCCCACTATTGGCGCGGGTGATGAACTCTATGATTGCTAAACTCTTATCTGAGGGTACTTTAACAGGACAAACTGAATAAAAAACAAATTGGGACACTTCTTCTCGAGCCTTACCGTAGCAAGTCCATTGTCCGTTTCTACCCCCACATAATAAACGTAAAGTTGATGTTTGTGGTATCTTGACAAATTGCCAATTGTCTAATTCAAAAAAGTCAACTACCCTATTGAAAATTGATTGCTTTGTACTAATAAGTTCTTCTGTATTAGAGAAGTTTTCATCAACTAATTCTCCAAAAACGTTGCTAATTTCCTCAAGAAACTCTTTGGTCACATTTTGGGTTACTTCAGATAAATTGGCTTGAGTCCACTGTTGGAAAAAGTCAACAATTTGTTTGGAAATTTGTTCGCTTGTGGCTTCTGGATGGTTAATGGTGGAAGGATTTACATAATTCCAGAAGGTATTGTAACCAACTGAACCTTGTGGTTGTTGCTGTTTGACTCCTAAGCATAACCAACTTTCTGTATTGAGTAAGGGATTTTCAATTGCTTCTGTTTCTTGACGAGTTTTTTGAGAAAGTTGAAGTAGATAATTAGCAATTTCTTGTGCGGTGGAAGCTTTTTCTAATAAAGAAAGATGGGATTAAATCCGGTTGGAGGGTAGTTTCAATTTGAATGTCGCGCTCGGGTAGGAAGTTACCACCATTCATGGGTGCGCGTACTTCTGTTTTGAGGTTGAATAGTTTTTCTCGTTCTATACGTTGGTAAAGTTCCAGCCTGATGCTATGTGTAAGGCGACATTCGATGATTTTATCGTTTTGTTTGATGAGGGATAGGGAGGTTGTGTAAATGGTTAAGGGATTGGAGGAGTTGTTTAAAGTTAACTCTTGCTCAAAGGGGAAATTTTCAACATTGTTACTCATATTGCTGATAAACAAAAAAATAAATATCTGAATTATACTTTCACTTGTTTATGGTTGCTGAATATAGCATTTTGCTTGTGTATAGTCTTTAGAAATAAAAACTGTTAAAATCCCGAATTCACCTAATTCCATATGAAAGGGGTAGAAATTGGGTTGTAAATTGTTCCAATATCCTTCTTTAGGGGCTAATTGCAATAGTAGTAACCATTCTTCTGAGGTGAATTCTTCCGGTGGAGTAGTTAGTACTTCTATGTATATTGGTTGACCACCGGTTTTATTTCCTGCTAGTTCGGGCTTGGAAAACCTAAATCCCGTGTCATAATCCAAATCATTCATTGCATATCTTTCTTCAATAGGAATCGAATTTTCGTCTTCTACAGGATCTAATAAAACCCCGTACTCCTTATAAACAGGCTGACGAGCTTCATTTAATTCGTATATTGCAGGACCGGTAAATCCAGATACAAACTCGATTTCAGAATCATCATTTGTATATACACTTTCCGAAGTTTGAATTACTATTGCTGTGGCTTCATTATAAAGTGGTTCACTTTCCCCGCTAAAGAAAATATAAACCATCGTGTCATTACTATTAGGGAACAATTCTTGAGTAAGATAAATTTGCCCAAGAAACACCATTTGTTCCCTTGTTTCGGGATCCAATGGCCAGTATGGTTGATTAAACCATACTGGTTGTCCGCCAAATTTAGTAGTAGGTTGTGAAATTTCAGTTGAACTCTCGACAATTTGGAATTGAATTTTCAGTGACATTGAATAAACTTTGCGACCTTAACATTTTAAGGTTCCCATCAAAATCTAGTCATCAATATCAAGGTTTTCCAAAGTCAAATTAAGTATGTACTCTAAATCTTTCTACTGCTTTTATATTTATGTCAAGGTATTTACTAACACCTAAAGAAGGTTGAGGTAAAGTTTTCAGAAAATTTTATACAGATGTAAGATTAATTATCAAAAAACATTAATTACAACCTCAACAACTTTGAAATTAAATTATTTTACAAAAAAATAGTAAGAGATAACTAATTATTTAGAGTGATACCATCGACTAACTTAATAAAATAGAAATATCTCAAATGGATTCAATAAATAATTAGCTTTTATTAAAAATAAAAACCTATTCCTCTAAGACAGCTAAAGCATCTTTCGGATTTTTACCGCCATAAACTACACTCAAAAAACCAGGTATATATCTTTCCATTGTTTTTAAAGCTGGATAAGCATTATTCTTAATGTAGCCTTTTGTTAAAGTTTCTCCACCAAAATCTATACATGTTTTGTAGCGAACTTCTCCATCTTCATAATCCATTTCAAAATTTCCAACTCGTAAGCCATAATTTGCCCTTGTAATGAATTCAGATATTATATTGAGTGATTCTTCTGGTATTTTAAATGGCATCATGACATAAAATAAAAATTGCTCTAAATCTGTTAGGATTTGGGCGTAGGCAATTCCAATACCATGCTCACTTTTAAAATTAATTTTATAAGCTTCTTTTTCTTCAATAAATTGAGGATTCCATCCATCTTCTTGTAAGAAATCTCCTAAGGTCTTTAATGCCTGTGGAGCATTATTTTCATTTATACTTTGACTAGAGTCAGTGTTGTCAGTTATTTGCTTATTGTTCATAAAATTTAATGCCTAGGATAACATTTAATTTAACTAGAAGTTTAAAATTTTAGTTTTTTTATCTTATCAAGTTTTACCTTTCCTAAACTGGGAACATCCATTAGTTCTTTCTCATCAATATCATTTCTATTTCTTTTACGGTTTTTTTCAAGTAAGTCGCCAATTGTTCTTGCTGTTTTTTCTCCTACACCCTCTACCTTGGTTATATTTGTTACGATATCCTTTACAGAAGCATTTCCAAAGTCTACAGAAGGTAATTTACCCACAGCTAAATCAGGAGGAAGATTATGACTCATTGATGGAGTAATATCAATTTTATTCGTTTTTTTCCAGCTTGATGCTTGCTTAGGATCTTTTCCTGATTCAACTTTCATCTCCCAAAGTTTAAATTTTAAAGAAGTTGCTAAATGTGCTTCTTCCGGAATATTAACTCTACCTGAATGCCCTCCATAATCTACATCAACTTCATAACTAACTACTTTTTTTTCTCCCAAAACTTTATTTTTGACTACGCTCTCTACTTCCCGTTCCATTTTACTATTCAAAGCACCTGTGATGGGTGTTAAATTATTTTTAGAACCCGGACCATGGACATGATGATTAAGTAGATGACCTCGTATGTAAGTAGTAGTTTTGGCATTATTTCTTGTAGATACTTTTTTCCATAAAGATGATTCTTCATAAGGCTCACTACCTTGTAAACCTCCCGGATCTAAACTTAAAGGTTCAGCTTTCATAGATTTACCATCTTCACCTTGCTGCGTCCATTTGACCTTCGACGGTGGTATACTTTCATCTAATATTTGAATACTAGCAAGATTAGTCGCTATTTTGTCTAATTCTTTTGATATTTCTCCTCCTACTCTTTTCCCTATAGATTTATTTGATTTAAGCTTATCAATATTATTTGCACTTAATTTAATAGATTCTAAATTTTTATTATTATCAAATTTAACTTTATCATCTGATAGTTTTTCATTATTAGCTTTAAGTTCAGATAAATAACTATCTAATACTTTTGGTGTACTGGCTATCATTAATACAGCAGAACTTTCTTGACCTCTGAAGAATAGTGTATGAGATTCACTATCTTTAGCTTTAAATTTCTTTTTTAATTTCCACCACTCTAATAGAGAATTTACTTTATTTTTCCCTTCTCTCACTGTTTTCTTAAACAACCTACTAGCCTTCAACAAAATCCGATCAATCGCCCGATCAATCCTTGAGCGAACCCGACCAATAATCCTCTCAACCCTGTTAGCCAAACCACCAACACCGAGCAAGGAAGCAAAGAAACCGATCGCAACCGGTAAAGCTCTCGCTAAAGCATTCTCAACCAACTTCGCAGCACCACCAACAGCACCATTTGCAATCGCACCAACCGCATCCACAACAGCATTAACTAATTCCAAAACCTGACTACCACGATTGACAAAGAACATCACAATGTCATAAATCGCCATTGCTGCTCTAACAAAAGCTGATGCAGGATTTAACAAACTCAGAACCCACTTCACCCCAGCAGTTATCACCTGGGTCACCAGCATATTTTTGATCTCTTCAATCACCGTTTCTTTGAGGTCGCTAAACTGTGCTTGAAGCTGCTCCCACAGTCCCATTACTCCTTGCTCTCGTAAAATCTGGAAGATTTCAACACTTGATTCCATTCCTAAAACAGTTCTTTCACCAAACCGTTTCACTGCTTTGCGACGAATATTACTGTATGTCAAACCCAATACTTGGGCTACCAAACTGAAAACTCCTGGTAAACTGAAAACATTATCGGGTATTTGAATTCCCATTGGAGCCATGGTTCCGGTCAACCAACTAATAAAACCGGATTCCAGGTGAGTGACAATATTACCTGCAAAGTTTTGGAATCCTTGTTTGATACCAGTTATTAAATTACCCAGGAATTTCACTGGATCTTTGAGGATATTACCAATTACACCATTGGCTCGACCCAACACACCCAAGAGCATTTGTTTGATATTGTTAATGGTGCTGATGACTTGGGTAATTGCACTGAAAGCTTTATTAACTAAACCTTGGTTTGCAGCTTTTAGTTGGTCAATGCGACTATCAATTGCTTGAAGATTTTGGTTGTATTTATTTGCAAGAGTATCAACGAGTAAATCTTTTTTGCTATCAACGCTTTGTTCCAACTCATCAAATTGAGTTTGAATATCTGTTGCTGCTTGATGACCCAAAGCTCTGAGATTTTGGGGTAATCCTGCTAAATATTGTTGAATTGTTTTGCGACCATTGGCAATATGGGCTTTTGCATTACTTAAACCAGTTGCAATAATATTAACGATGCGGTCTAAAACCCCGTCCATTTGTTGGAGATAAAGCCTTCGTCCCTGTTGATAAAAACTATTTACAACCGGTGGTAAACCTAGAAGTTTATCTTTAAGCCAACGTCCCTTACCAACTACACCACTGTAACGCTCTTGCTTGTAAGCCTTCATCCGTTGGTCAACATAATTCTCAAAGCTATGTTTGGCTTGTGCTGCACCACCATCGAAGACTTGTTGAACCCTGGAATCTAAACTGCTAAGTGTAGTTTCAACTTTAGTTTTACTTTGGTGATAAATCTTCTGAATCTCAGATGCAACTTTAGCCCTTTGTTGCTCATCCTTACCTTTGGTTTGGACTTGCTGACCCACAACTTGAGATAACAATTGAGACCGGGAACCATGCATCCCTTGCAATTGTTGTTGAGCAGTTAGTGCAGCTTCTGTTTGGGCTTGGCTTAATTGGTTTTGCTCGAACTGACGATATTCGGTTGGAGCGATATCTGCATTTGCACTAGCTTGTTTCTTGGCTGACAAAGCAGCTTGGAATTGGGGTTCGTTAGAATTAGCTAACTGTGGTTCGGTAACATGAGCATCAGCCATTTCTCGGTCGATGCTTTCGGTAGTTGCTTTGAGGGGTAGTTCTACTTCACTTGCTGTCTTGGGTTTGGGTACTGCTTTTTGAGCGCCAATATTATCTGTTGCTGCTCCGGTCTGAGTCGGAGGTAAAGGAGTTATGGATTTTGGTTTGATACCACTTGGATCTGGAGCTTCCTTAGCTTTTTGTTCTAATGGTGTTTGAGATGCTTGTTGTTCTTGTTTAACTTGACTTTCCATCTCGTTTTTAACACCACCGAGATGATTTCTTTGTTTGAATTGATCTGCTTGCTCTAGAGTTTGGGGAGTTTCTTGTTGAATCCGCTCCATTAATTGAGCTTTGAAAGCAGCAGGATTAAAACCAGGAGTGGGAGCATTTTCCATCTCACCCACTTGCTTCCCTTGTGCTCTACTTTCTACCTCGTTTGCTGGACTTTGGGCTGCATTTTGAGCATCTTTTGCTTTTTTATCGGCGCTTTGATGTTGTTTTTCTCCAGAAGCTACTTGGGACGCTTTGTTAACAACTGCTTGAAAATCTGGGTCATTATTTGGTGAAGCAACACCATTACTTTGCGCTCCTTTTTGGGAAGACTGTTTGTTTGGTTTTTGAGTAACTTTTCCAGTTGGATCGCTTATATTCTTGGCTGGAATATTTACTCCTTCCCCACCTTGTACCTTAGGTGTTTTTGCTGGTTTACCTGGTTTATTCTTGGAAACGGAAGTTTTTCCTGCTGGGGGACGATCTTGGGAAGTTTGAGATGGTGCTGTCTGATGAGCACTTTTGTTTTGTGCTGTCTTGTGGTGTTCTCTACCCTTTGATTCGGGTTGTACTTGTGTTGGTGAAGTTGTTGATGCTGCTTGACTTGGAGAAACTTCTTTCCTTTGGATTACCCCAACAGCAGATGGTTGAATTTTATTTTCCTTATTCTGTTTTTTATTAATTAACTTGGGTTTAAGCTGCTTTCCACCCCTTTGCTGAATCGTGTGGGTTAACTCGTGAGCAGTTAGTTCATCATTTCCTGGAGATTTACCTCCAGAGTAGTAAATATCGTTACCATGGGTAAAGGCTTGGGCTCCTAACTCCTTATTCATCTGTATCGCCCTGGAGTCAGTATGCACTCGCACATCACTAAAATCTGCCCCGAATCTTGGTTCCATGAAACCACTTACATTTGAAGGTAAAGAGCTACCTCCACCCTTTGAACTTTCCAACCGACTTTCTAAACTGGGAGCAACTTTACTATTCTCACCCTTTGCTTTTCTTTGTATTCCTAGTTCTTGTTCTTCTCCCCTTTCCAAAAGTGGAGAAGGGTTAGGGGTGAGGTCTTTCCCTTGACTTTGTTCTGTCTCATCCGACATTTGGCGTTGTAGAGTTTCATCAGACATCGCCATTATAGAAGCTGCTGTTGCGTCTGCTTGAACCTCGTATTTGTCCCCTGGTTTCCCTACTGTTAATTTGGTTTGAATTGATTTTTTATCTAATTCTTCTTGACTATCTTCTGAGTCTAAATCCTGTGAAACTGTTTCCGACTCAGATTTTAGATTAACTTTTTCTTCTGTCTCTTCCTTAGATGCGATCGCAGATTCATCAGACTTGAGGCTTATGTTTGGTTCTTGTTCTTGAATCGGCGAACTTTCTTCTGAGTTTTGGCTTACTTGTTGTTCTTGGAGATAAGCATAGGGAATTACTGGTTGGGGTTTATAATTTCGTTTTTTCTCCAACCATTTCTCTTTATCCGTTGCTTTTTTCTTTGGCTCTGGTTCCCACCAATTTTGTTGTTTAGCAGTGGAAGATTTCACAGACGCTTGTTTTCCCCATCCAGAAGACTTTCGTCTGACGAATTCTCCACCCACTTTTTTACTCCAAGAGAATAAATATCTTTTCTAAGATACAGTAATTTCTTCGCTACTAAGCGTAAAGTTGCTTGCAAGTAAGTGTAAATATTGTTTAAAGACTCCTTGTTTGCAGTTTCCTTAATAATTTGTTCGCCAGCTTTTTAAATTAGAAAATTTTATTTTCTCTTACCTAGAAGCCCCAACAACCGATCCAATATTGACACTAGGACCAATAAACTGCTCGTTCGCATCCGTATCCAAAGAACTTTCAGCACCATCTATTTGTACCCGCACCAGATATTCTCCCCCTTTAACGTCACGAATGGGGAATTTAAGCAAATTACAATTCACGTTGTAATCCTCGAAAACTGCAACAAATATATATGATGCGGGATCGGCAAAAGACTTTTCATTTAAAAATAAGAACACCCGTTGTTGCGAATTAACTGTGACATCTACTTCTACATTGAGCTTACCCGAGTATAAATCATCTCCATCATCTTCTAACTCTTCGATGGTTACTTCCGTTGTTATAGTCGGACACAAGATAAAAGGAATTGCATTGGATACAATTACCCGCTCGGGCTCGATTAATGTTAGTTTAGGTGCCATTGAATAAACTATTTGTAAACTTTGTACCCCAGCAAGTAGTAAACTTTTTTCCTCTACCGTTAGGGATGCTAAATCTAAATCGATTTCATTTTCTGTGATGTTTTGTGGGGTAAGTCTGGCCTTGCCAATTTTTACTTGCGGTTGTATTCTCGCTAATGGTCTTTTGCGTCTATTAGTTCTCCGATCTAACTCTGGTAATTCTTCCTCATCAATATCAGGAGCCAATTGCTGTCCTTGAATTGTTAATTTACTGGCAAAGCTAACTGGCTGATTATTTTCTCCGTCTGAAATTATCTGTGAGATTATTGGTTGATTAGCTGTAGTATAAAAATCAACACGTTTTACCGGTAAGGCTCTAGCACTTGGTTTGTCACCTGCGATTAAAATAGTACTAGCCTGACAAGCAAAAGATAGTACATAGGGTGACTGAAAGAATACTGACCAAATTTTTGATAATTCTTCTGTATTCATATTACTGGGAACTACCGTTACTTGTTCCACCCGTTTATCCAGACGAGAATTAAGTCGATTGCTAAAGGATTGACTTAGGGTTTCTTGAATCATCTGGGGCGATAAAATCGGATTATCGATAATCGTACGTACGGTACTACCTAACAGACATTGGGGTTCAAACTCTACCTCATTACCGTAAAAAGTCATAATGTAATATAAATCTAATCCTGCTTGAGCGTGTTTAATTAAGTCTCCTTTGGGGCGACGAGTACGTAAATCTGCGTTCCGCCAAGCTCGATTAGGAATTACTTGATACAAATAAATATTGACTCCGAATTCTGGTATATTGCTGCTGTTGGATTCAGGTTTTACTGTTGTTACCCTTGCACCGGGCATTTCTAATTGAAGAGCATCTTGTAATATTTTTTGTAAAGTTGCAGTGACGGCTGCGATCGCTAAATAATTACTCATAGTTATTTGTTAATTTTAAGTTGTTTGTTAATTTTAATTTTTGACATTGATTGTACATATACAGTCAAATGCAAGTATATGTTTTACCGTGCAAAAACGAGCATTGTTGTTAGCTACGAGAAAAATTATCAATCAATACTGTGATCGCTGAGCACGCGCTGACATATTCAGCACAGTTGGGACTTACGCGGAACACCTCTGAGGGGTTTATCGCACCCAAACAAGTTATACCAATTCAATAAATCATTGCAACAGATTCTCCGGTAGAGACGTTGCATGCAACGTCTCTACAGAAATTCATCTGTCTCATTATTTTTCCAAATTGGTATTAGTAAAATCCTTAGACAATCGTCAATGGGTAGATTTTATAAACCAAAACAATCATTCAGAAAATGTTGACAACAAAAAAACACAATAATTTTAGGGCATATCAGGGTAATTACTTAACCCATGACAAATGAACTAATCAATTAGTAAGTAATGCTCGCTTCTACTATTTGAAGTCATTATTGCAATCCCTTAACTTTTGATGGGTAGTCTCCATTGATTTCTTGTTGCAAAATATTAAGTAGTAGTATCTGGAGAGCAATTAGTGGTCATTAATGCCCCTCGCCCCAAGCCGAGTAGTCAAGAAATGCCGAACGACAGGAGCCAGAACTCAGATAATTTTGTCACAAGACATATTGGACCTTCCCCTGAAGATATCCAACAAATGTTACATGTACTGGGACTTTCCAGCCTCAATGACCTGATCGAGCAAACAGTACCACCTTCAATTAGACAACATAATTCCTTAAAATTGCCAGCAGCCCAAAGTGAATATGCTGCGCTGGCTCAATTAAAAGAACTTGCAGGTAAAAACCAAGTTTTTCGCTCTTTTATTGGTATGGGTTACTACGATTGTATTACCCCACCAGTAATTCAACGTAATATTTTAGAAAATCCCGGTTGGTATACTGCATATACTCCCTATCAACCTGAAATCGCTCAAGGAAGATTGGAAGCACTGCTAAACTTCCAAACTATGACGATCGATTTGACTGGTTTAGAAATTGCTAATGCTTCCTTACTTGATGAAGCTACAGCAGCAGCCGAAGCCATGAGCATGAGCTACGGAGTATGTAAAAAGAAATCAGAAACCTACTTTGTTTCCCAAGATTGTCATCCCCAAACAGTCGCCGTGTTACAGACACGGGCCAGACCTTTAGGTATTAAAATCATTATTGGCGACCACAGAGAATTCGATTTTTCCCAGCCGATTTTTGGTGCTCTCCTACAGTATCCTGCCAGTGATGGTACTGTTTGTGATTACGCTAAATTTATTGAGCAAGCACACGAACAAAAAGCTTTAGTGACGGTCGCAGCCGATCTTCTCAGCTTAACCTTACTTAAACCACCAGGAGAATTTGGGGCTGATATCGTTGTCGGTAGTACCCAAAGATTTGGAATCCCCCTTGGTTATGGCGGACCCCATGCTGCTTATTTTGCAACTAAAGAGAAGTATAAGCGCCAAGTTCCGGGAAGAATTGTTGGTGTTTCTAAAGACGTTAATGGCAAAACTGCATTACGTTTAGCATTGCAAACCCGCGAGCAACACATTCGCCGAGAGAAAGCTACCAGTAATATTTGTACCGCTCAAGTATTATTAGCTGTAATGGCAAGCATGTATGCTGTCTATCATGGTTCTAAAGGTATAAAGCAAATTGCTGAAAATATCCACCAAAAAACCAAAATTTTAGCAGCAGGATTGCAAAAACTCGGTTATAAAATCGTTAACGAATATTTCTTCGATACTTTAAGAGTTGATTTAGGAAAAATTTCCTTAGAAAGTATTCTGGAAGCTTCCCAAACTCGTGAGGTCAACTTACGGGTATTTAATAATAATACTGTCGGTATTTCCTTAGACGAAACCACAACAAATCGAGATTTAATTGACTTATGGGAAATATTTTCCCGGGTGAGCGACTGCGAATCCTTCTCTTCTGAAGAATTACTTACTCATTCTTCAATTCAAAAGTTAAAGTCAGTTATTCCCCATAACTTAACTCGCACTACTCCATTTCTTACCCATCCAGTATTCAATAGTTACCATTCAGAAACAGAATTATTGCGTTACCTGCACAAGCTTGAAACTAAAGACTTGTCACTAACAACATCAATGATTCCTTTGGGATCATGTACGATGAAATTAAATGCGACGGCAGAAATGATACCTGTCACCTGGGCTGAATTTGGTAACATTCATCCATTTGCACCACAAACTCAAACTCGGGGTTACCAAGTTCTGTTTGCACAGCTAGAGGAATGGTTAGCAGAAATCACAGGTTTTGCCGGAATCTCGTTACAACCTAATTCTGGCGCTCAAGGTGAATATAGCGGTTTGCTAGCAATTCGCCAATATCATGAAAGTCGTGGCGAATCCCATCGTAAAATTTGTTTGATTCCCACATCCGCACATGGAACAAACCCTGCAAGTGCTGTTATGTGTGGGATGAAAGTGGTTGCGATCGCATGCGATTCTGAAGGTAATATTGATGTCACAGACCTGAAAACTAAAGCCGAAAAACATAGCCAAGAACTAGCGGCTTTAATGATTACCTATCCTTCTACCCACGGCGTATTTGAGGAAAAAATCAAAGAAATCTGTGCCATTGTCCACGAACATGGGGGACAGGTATACATGGATGGAGCGAACATGAACGCCCAAGTTGGGTTGTGTTCTCCCGGAAATATCGGTGCAGATGTTTGTCACCTCAACCTCCACAAAACTTTTTGTATTCCCCACGGTGGTGGTGGTCCCGGAATGGGTCCAATTGGTGTTGCTTCCCATTTGGTTCCATTTCTTCCCGGACATCCAGTTGTAGAAATGGGTGGAGAGCAAGGAATGGGTGCTGTTTCTGCTGCACCTTGGGGTAGTGCGAGCATTTTAGTTATTTCTTGGATGTATATTGCGATGATGGGCGGAACTGGCTTAACCCAAGCCACAAAGGTCGCAATCCTCAATGCAAATTATATAGCCAAGAAACTCCAAGAGCATTATCCCGTTTTATATAAAGGCAAAAACGGATTAGTCGCCCATGAATGCATTTTAGATTTGCGATCGCTGAAAAAATCAGCTGGAATCGAAATCGACGATATAGCCAAACGGTTAATGGATTATGGTTTCCATGCGCCTACAGTATCTTGGCCGGTAGCTGGTACCATTATGGTAGAACCAACTGAAAGCGAATCTAAACAAGAAATAGATCGATTCTGCGACGCCATGATTGCAATTCGCCAAGAAGTTGCCGAAATTGAAGCAGGTAAGGTGGACACTGAAAATAACGTCTTGAAAAACGCACCCCATACCGCTGAAAGCTTAATCATTGGTGAGTGGAACCATCCATATTCCCGCGAACAAGCAGCTTATCCTGCACCTTGGACAAAAGATAACAAATTTTGGCCTAGTGTGAGTAGAATTGATGCGGCATTTGGCGATCGCAACTTTGTTTGTTCTTGTTTGCCAATGGAAGCATATTCACAATAGGTGATATTATATCGGTCAACAGTATAAACTGTGCATACAGCACATGGATTTATATTTTCTTCGGACTGATAGTTTTTTGGACGAATAGTTTTTAATGGGTAATTGTTGATTTGATATTTAGATTATCGATATTAGCAATTACCCATTACTAATTAGAAATTACCAATTACCAATTACCCATTACCCATTACCCATTACCAATTACCAATTACCCATTTTGAAATAAACTAAAATCCTTCCAATGGGCTTCTTCAACTAACAACCAACAGTATTTACTGAAATTTTTATGGGGTTATTTTTCGTTTGTGTTGTTTTGTTGTTGTGAATCAAAAAAATATGTTATTACAATCGACAAAATTGATTTTGTCTTGGTTTTCGGTGCTTATAGGTCATACTATTGTTTTATTAATAAGTATGGTAGCAAGTACTCTAATTGCATTACTCTTCTTTTTTATCCCCCTCAAATCTTTTTCGTTTCATTGGTTTGCTTCTTTTGTGGGAATTGTCTTAGGAGCCGCATTTGGTGGTGCTTTACTGGCTAGTTTTCAGAAATTTGCTTTCAAAGATTCTCGTTTCAAAAATTGGTTAGCCGCCAGTACTTTGAGTGGCGCAATTGGTGGTTTATTATTTGTTCTTTACATCCATAACGTACCAGTCAGCCATAAAATATTAGGAGCAATTTTCGTTAATGGACTACTAACTTTACCCATTAGTATTCCATTCGCAGGAGTTGCCCAATGGTGGATTCTGAGAAAGAGTTATAAAAAAGCTAAGTGGTGGTTATTAGCAAATTTATTTGGTGGGTCTTTTCTGTTATTTATATCATTACCATTAGGACTAGCATCTCACCACTACAGAGCTTTAAAAGACACTGTTGAACCATTTGATTTACTGCATTTTTGGATTCATTATGAAATCAATGGTAGCAATCATTATTTACCTTTAATTGTCAGTCATTTAATATTTTCTGCTTTGATTGCAACTGTTGTGGTTTTTGTGCCAAGAAAGGCTGGGTGATTGGTAATGGGTAACTGGTAATGGGTAATTGGAAATGTAACAATTTACAATAGCTTTGCCGGTTGATTTATCTTCTTGAAGGTACTTGGCTGCTGATTTCAAATTAACCTTTTCTTTTGTATCTTCATCTGCAAGCAGACAGCTACGACTATTTGCCACAAAACGTATGTATTATTTTAGCGAGAGTAAGTAAGTAGGCAAGAAAAAAGTAAACTATGTAAATAAATATAAAATATCTGTATTTGGCTAGTAGTAGCGCTTTAGCGCTAAAGCGCTATTACAAACAAGTTATGATTTTTCTTACTAACGTACTTATGTTTAATTAGTTTGACTCTAATTAATAATAATAATTAATGATGTATTTTGTTGTTCAAGATTTGATGGAACAATTTTTGGAAGGTGCATCAAAAAATGTGAGGGCAATGAAGTTATTGACTAACAGCATCATTACCCACTAAGTAATATTACTTATGTAACCCTAGTCTACTTGTTACTTGTTTGTCACTTTATTTTGATAATCTCTTCAAGAAGACAATAAATCTAAAATCTAGGAAATTTAAAGAAAGATTTTTTCTAAGTCAAATACTTGGATGTAGTTGACACCGAAGCTGCTGCAATTTAGGGAATATCTACTGATGCTTCTCCGGAAAATAGAGATAAGGTAACCAAATGTACAAATCAATATTCCAAAGCCGCACAAAAAAATTTTTTGTTATATTTGCTTCTGTTATATTTGCCTTACGATTAATTGCTGGTATCTTGAATGCAGATGTTGGTCTGGCGCAAGCGAATGGTTATGTAGATGCAAGCATTGACATGACCAAGCAAACTTTCAACGGGGTAAATACCTCAAGCTCAAGTGGTGGAAAAAAAGGTCTTCCTCCAGCTCCGTCTGGGATGATGTGGCAAGGAATCGATAGCTTATCTGATGAATTTAATGGAAACTCTCTCGATCCGAATAAATGGATTAATTATCATCCATATTGGAATGGGCGTCCACCAAGTAAATTTAAACGAGAAAATGTCTCAGTGGGTGGAGGAAACTTACGATTAAAATCAACCTCACGAATAAATAGTTTGTCACAAGTGAGAAATCCGGAAAAAGATATCTGGGTTGACTCTGCAGCAGTAGCATCTAAAGATCCATCAGCTTCATATGGATATTATGAAGCTCGAATTAAAGCATCACAGTTGTCAATGACCTCTGCTTTCTGGTTTCAAGCACCAAGGTCAGGTGAAATTGATGTACAGGAGAATATCGGTGCATCAACCAAACATCCAAATTGGCTTAATAACTTGATGCGTATGAATTCTCATACTTGGAAAGGTAGTTGGGATAATAATTTGAATACTCCCAAACAATATAGAATGCCCTACGGTGCTGCGGAAGACTATCATGTCTACGGTGTTTGGTGGAAAGATGCTCGGACTTTATGGTTCTATCATAATGGCAAGAAAGTTGCAGAGGTGCAGACAGGAGGACCTTTTTATGATCCACAATATATGTTTTTTGATACCGAAGTATTTACTTTCGATGGTCTTCCCACTATTTCTTCGTTAAAAGATGATACTAAGAACACCATGCTTGTAGACTGGGTCCGAAGTTACGAATTGGTACCTGACGATGGTTCTGGGTCACAGACACCGAATTCAAATGGACAGTTGAAATTACAGAGTAAAAACTCTTATACATTTGAAGTAGATTACAAGGCTGAACAACAACGAGATATTGTGGTTGAAATTTGGAATTCTAAAAAATGGCTTGGGGAAGGTAAAGCAACCGTCTCGGGTGGTTCTGGTTCAGCATTAGTAACAGTTAATTTACCCTCCGCTCCCACCCCCGGAAATGGCTATATGGTGAAAGCAAGTATGCGTCCAGTTGGAACAAATTGGCAACAGAATATTAAATTGGTGCAGTTCGGAGATATTGAAGTTTTGTAAAGTGTAAGGTTTTTGAGAATATAAATGCTATTACCTTGCACTTGTTTGGCAAAAAAAGTTTGTCCGTCCACGAGGAGACATCCAAAATCTTTATCTGCCATAATTTCCAATTTTATTCAGCAAGTCCTAGGTATATTTTCAAAATTAAAATGGGAATCATGTAGATTTATTTACATGATTCCCATTCTTTTTTCCCATTCGCTCAAAGAGAATAATAGCTACTTCTACAAGTATTAAATCTTCCAAGTATCAAATACTCAGACCATCGCGGAACTAGAGTGATTCGGAATAATTTCAATTGAATCAATTCTTGTATGTTCCGCAGTGAGAGGTGAACCTTGTTCAATTCCTTCTACTCGGAAACTGTCACCGGATGATATGAAGACATCTGAAATTTCCATAGATGTCATTGTTTGATCGTTAGCTAAAGGACTACCCAACTGCTTATCCAGTTTAAAAGATATTAATTGCTGATTTCCTTTTTCTACTTTCAAACTACCTACACCATCATTTTCATCAAAGTAATTAATTTTGAGGTCATAGGTACCTGTGGCTCCAGTAAAATCAAATGTTGCTGCGCCAGTGTCGTTATTATTCCCACCACGTAGACTTATAACTTCTCCTCCAGAAGCAGCATTGATTTTCTCAACTCTATACTCTCCAGAAAGCTTCATGTCTTCAGCTTCAATGAGCATGGAGCTACTGTTAACTGGAGGTTTAGGATTTGTAGGGGGGTTACCTCCGCCATTATTACTATTGTCACTGTTGGGAATAAACTCTATTTTGTCAACCCTTGCATGTTCGGCTGTTTTAGGAGAACCTTGTTCAATCCCCTGAATTTGGAAAACATCACCTTTTGATACAGAGACATCTTTAATCTCCATAAAGGTTTTGGTTTGCTCGTTAGCCAAGGGACTACCGAGATCTTTGTCTAACTTGAAAGATTTCAGCTGTTTACCATCTTGGTTTATTTTCAGCTGACCCACACCATCATTTTCATCAAAGTAGCTGATTTTGAGATCATAGGTACCTGTATCTCCTGTAAAATCAAATTTTGCGGTACCGGTATCGTTATTATTTCCACCTAATAAACTGATTACTTCTCCTCCAGAAGCAGCATTAACTTTCTCAACACGATACCCTCCAGAAAGTTGCATATCCTCTGCTTCAATTACCAGAGGATTCTCGCCAGTAGGAGGTTTAGGATCTGTAGGAGGTAAACCACCACCGGTATTATTGGTAAATGAGGGGGGATTCTTAGCAAAGTAATCTTTAGCATCGTTAGGATCGCCAAACTCTTTACCAGTTATGGCATAAAATAACATTCCAGCATCTGAAGGGTCATTGACCGCATAACCGGAATCTCTCATTCGCGATCGCATCTCTTTGAAAATGGGATTATTGGTGTTATCCAACCAATTCCACTTCTTGCTCTGAAAACCACTATCACCACGTCCATTTTGATCGCCAATATCTACATAGTTAATCTGGGGGAAATCTTTCTTTAAATCACTCCAAGTTCTGGTTTCTTTAATTCCTGGTCTGTTGATGACGTTGCGATTTTCATTCCAGCTAGAATGGGATAACAAAGTAATGTTTTTCAGGTTTTCGGGAGATGTTTGTTCTAACGCTCTGTAAACAGCTTCCATCGGACCACCCTCAATTGAGAGTACTTTTTTACCTGAATTGAATATTTGTACTAATTTGTCTGTCGTTGCATTTGTATTCTGTTGGTAGTCGAAAGTTTTAATCCCAAGTTTTTCGGCAAAAGCAGCACTTTCACGCATATCTTGCACCTGAGCGTTATTATTTTTTTCGCTCAAGTTGTTGTTATAAAACATAAACGATTTCTTTTCTAAACCAGCTGCATTTGCCAATGATGCTGTTACTGGTAATGCAGAAATATCGTCTCTATCGTTATTGTTACCGTCAAAGTGATAAACAATATAGTCTTGACCTTGAACTAAAGGATTCATAACAACTAACGCTAAACTCCTTTAGGGACACTATCAAGATAAAGTGACAAATAAGAGACAAAAATGACTAGTATTAGATAAATTTTCTGAGAGCAAAATTACTTAGAAGTTGCTTCGCACATAGATAACACTTATACCTTTTTTTACAGTTAGAATCAAGTTAAACGTTTTTCTCACCAATTTGAAATGCAAGTAGTAGTTTGTGAATCCTTATATGTATTATTTTAACTAATGTTGCATTTCTCTAGGAAAAGGACTGACAGACATTTCCAACTCTTCCTTTACAGAGAAAGGACTATAACCTAATTCAAAAGCTACAGAACTATCCAAAGATACATCACTTGGTCTGGGTGCAGCCATTTTTACGTCTTGTTGTCTTCCTGGTTTAATTTTTCCATTGGCTAACTGAAATATTTTTACCATCAACTTGCCAAACTCATAGCGGGAAATTCTTTCTCTACCACCTAAATGAATAGATCCGTTGATTTGTTTGTCTAATACCAATAAAATTCCTTGTGCTGCAGTTAAAGCACTAACTGGGGTCCGAAATTCATCGGTAAATAAATTTAATTCTTTTCTCTGTTGCAGAGTTTCAATAAAACCTTGAATAAAACTTTTTGCAGTTGGGGTCGCAGCACCAAACATCAACGGCATTCGGCAAACAGCAGTCATGGGATAACATTTGAGCATTTCCTCCTCTGCCATAACTTTTTGTTCGCCATAAGTATTGACCGGATTTACAGGATCTGTTTCTTTATAGGGAGCATTTTTCCCATCAAAGACTAAATCTGTTGATGTGAAAATACAAGATATGGAAGCACCTGCACAAAGTTCGGCAATATTTTTAGATGCAATAACGTTAATTTTGTAGGATTCTTGGGGATGGGTTTGACAAAAATTAGGTTGAGATAGAGCAGCAGTATGAATCACTGCTGTTGGTTGAATATCTTGGAATACCTGCTTTAGTTGATTCTCATCCGTCAAATCGACCTTTAAAGTCTTCGTTCCGGGAATTTCTATTTGGTGAGATAAGTAAGTTCCATATATAGAGTATTCTTTTCGAGCTATTTGGCAAAGATACCATCCTAAAAAGCCACTCGCCCCAGTAATCAAAAGTTTTTTTGACATTTAAGATTGATTAAAATATTTAGTGTTGTTGCGAACACAAGCATACATCAATATATTTGAATTATGTTGACTACTTGTATATCTTCGAACGACACTAAATATCATTATCTTTCCATACTTCAGCTTTAAGCCGATTAATTTGTTACTAAAGCCGCAACTTGTTCGTGATTCTCATTGCTAGTTTGCTTTTCGTAAGGATTTAATATCGCCAAACGAAAATCCTGCTTAGTTTCAGGTTTAATATAAACTTCTTGCAAACGTTGCCATTCTCCCCACAAACTATAACGCCGTTCCTCAATTAACTTCGCTAAAGTGGGAAGTTTATGAAGCAGTTTTGATTTACAAACATAGGATAACCAATCAGCCAAAACTACGCCATCATTCAGTTGCCCCAATATATCTTGTACATTCTTAACTTCTGCTAGATGGGTTTTATAACTATCGCCGTATAAGTCGGTAAACAATTCCATCTGGTAGCGCAGTCTTTTAGCCTGTTTACGTAAATTATGGAGATTTTCTCCCCCCGTTGTCAGAAATTTCTCTATTTTTTTTGTTTCCCAATTCTTGAGAACCACAACATCTGTATTTTCAATTTTAGTTCCGATTAACCAACCAGGATGTAATAAAAAATGGCTTACTTCTGGTAAGAGTAAATCTGGTACTACTTGCTGAATTGGTAATGCTGCCGAATCTTGATAAGTTGGTGCTTCCAACCATACTTTTAGAGATTCTTTTAAGGACTTGTAACTATCATCTTTCAATATTAATTTAACGCCAGAAACAGCATCCTCTCTTTGCTTATTTAATGTTTTAAAAACTGCTGCCAGTAAGACTTCTTCTTTATCTGGTAAATGAGGTTTATAAACTTTTTCTAAAGTTTCTTGAAGTACATCTAAATCTCTTAATTGACCAAGCCTACGTGCTATTCTCCCGATATTCTTATCACTAATAGCTTTGGGTACAACTATACCTAAAGAAAAACCGTTTACACTAGAACGCAAACGCCGCATTCCTACTCGCATTTGATGTAATGCTTCGGGATCTTTATCTTGCCTTACAGGTTTCTCCCACTTGAGAATTTTTTTTAAATGTTTTTGAATCGCTTGGTGCGCGTAGTCTCCTAAAGTATATGCTTGAAAATCTGTTGTTACTGTCATGTTAATTCACTTATTATGAAGGTCATTGCATGCTATTTTTCATCGATATGCGAGACTAATGCAAATATCCACAAGTATCTACAAATATATATAGCCTTGAAACATACAGCCTTGAAACGTTGAGATTGAATCTTAGCTTAAATTTGGCTTAAATTTGGCTTTGGAAATACTATTTTATATAATTTTTTTTCAGAAAAATCTAATTTTTATAAAATCGATACAATCTGCAATTAACAATAATAAATGACTTTATTAAACTAAAGACCATTAATCCTTATTGATTCCTATTAATTTATAAACTAATATGCATGTAATAATTTACAATAATTCTCAAGTATATTTACTATAGGCGGTTAAAATTCTTTTAGTCGAATATTTTTTTATTTACTAGTAATCAGCGACAAATTAAGAATTAGCAGTAACAATTGACAAAATATTAAGTGATAAATGACAAATGAAAGCAATATTAATGACAGGGGTAGGTAATTCAGAAGTCCTACAGGTGAGGGAATTGCCCAAACCCAAACTTACGGGCGATACTGAACTTCTAATTAAATTACATGCTGCAGGTATCAATCCAATAGATACTAAAATTCGTAAACGTGGTACTTTTTATCCAGAAAAGATGCCAGCAATTTTGGGTTGTGATGGTGCGGGTGTTGTAGAAGGTGTAGGTATAAATGTCAAAAATTTTCGTGTAGGTGATGAAGTATATTTTTGTCATGGAGGTCTAGGCGATCGCCAGGGAAATTATGCGGAATACACAACCATTGACGAGCAATTTGTTACTCTTAAACCTAAATCTATATCTTTTGCAGAAGCTGCTGCTGCACCTCTAGTTTTGATTACAGCTTGGGAAGCTTTGTACGAACGTGGGCGTTTGGAACCGGGTGAAAAAGTATTAATTCATGCAGGTGCTGGCGGTGTGGGACATGTTGCAATTCAACTAGCAAAGTTAAAAGGTGCTGATGTCTGCACTACAGTTAGTTCTCAAGAAAAAGCTAATTTTGTCCGAAGACTAGGTGCTGATTACCCAATTTTTTATCAACAAACTGACTTTGTCCAAGCTGCATTAAATTGGACTAATGGTGAAGGGGTGGATTTGTTATTTGACACTGTTGGTAAAGATACCTTACAAAAATCTTTTCCTGCGGTGCGGGTTTATGGTGATGTGGTCACAATTTTGGAACCAGGGGCTGATACAGTTTGGAAAGCAGCTAGATCGCGTAATCTTCGGATTAGTTTAGAATTAATGCTAACGCCGATGTTACAAGGACTTGTGTCAGCACAGCAGCACCAAACAGAAATTTTAAGACAATGTGCGAAATGGATAGATACTGGGGAACTTAAAATCCACGTAGCTCATCGATTTCCTTTAAAAGATGCAGCGCGAGCCCATCAAATGTTAGAGAATGGTTCGATGATGGGTAAGGTTGTTTTGATAATGGGTAATAGGTAATAGGTAATAGGTGATGGGAATAGATGAGATGAGCTATGCAAACACAATTTAGTCTTAAATATTTAATTGCAGTTAGCTGTACGATAATAATATTTTTCTTCTCTTTACCTGTACCTAGTGCGTATGCACAAACTGAACTTACACCTTTAACCATCGAAATATTAGAACAGAGAATAAATACACCGATACTTAGAGATGGAAAACTCACTGTAGACTTGCGGAATATGGAAATTGATTTGCGACCGCAAAATGGAAATTTCCGGGATTTATTCTACCAAAAATTGCAACAACAACTTCAAAAAAAACAATCTCAAAAACAACAGTCTCAAAATATTAGCTCACAAACTTTAGGCTTAGATCTAAGTCATTCCTTAATAAAAGGAGATTTTCTTGGAAGTAATTTAGGTTTTAGAACATCTTTATATTCCCAAGCAATCGCACCAATTCTTACACTGCAAGAACAAGAACAATTAGGACGCTTATACAACATTTGTTTAGATTCAATCGCCATAGATATTCCACTATCAAAAGACTGTCGTTCGCTTTTTAGTCAGTCAACTGTGAAAAAACAGCCAGCAGTATCGAGTGAAATTAATATTTTTCGCGGTTATTTGATATTAGCTCAAACCCATTTTGAAGGTAAAGTACAGTTCGCAAATACATTTTTTCTTCAATCAGTAGATGCTGAAGGTGCAGTTTTTCAGAAAAATACCAATTGGGCTGAAAGCCGATTTAGCCGTGGGACAGTTTTTTCTCATTCAACCTTTCAAGGTGAAACTCAGTTTCAAGGTAGCATTTTTTTAGAAACAGCTAATTTCAAGCAAAGTATATTTCAAAATATTGCTAACTTCCAAAACATAATTTTTACAAAAAGCACTAACTTTAAACAAGCGGTTTTTGCAGATGTAGCGAATTTCCAACATATTCAATGGCAAGGTTATGCTAACTTTGAAAACTCACATTTTCGGAATCAAATTCAGTTTAGCCAAGATAACTTTGATAGCTTCCTATTTCTCAATCATGTCACTTTTGACCAAACCGTAACCTTTCGCGAAGCAAAATTTAATCAACCAGTAAATCTCCGCAGTGCAAATATTATTGATTTAGCAGATTTTAGTGATGCAGAATTTGCACTTAATGCTTATCTAAATATTTCTGGTTTAGCTTTTAATTCTAATCGAGCTAAACTTCTGGGAAATCCTGATGAAATCGGTAAAAAGTTGGTAGTATCTGAACTGCAAGGTAATGCTAATGTTTTACGTAACTTAATTCAAAATTTTCGTCAGTTACAGCAAATAGCCGATGCTAACCAACTAGAATACAGAAAACAAAGATTGCAACTAATACAATTACATCGACGTTTACTCGGGAAAAATATTAACAGCGCCTCACCAAAGAGTCTCATAAATCTGGGTTTTTCTCAAACTCAAGCTGAATCAATTATCCATCGACGTCTCGCGAAACCCTTTCGCAATAAGAACGAGCTACTTGCGATCGCAGATATTGACCCAAATATGTACGCACGGTTGAATTCCCGTGTGGTTATTAGTGAAGAGTTTTCTGTTACTGGATGGTTAATACTAGTTTGGAAATATCTGACCCTAGCATCACTATTACTTCTAAGTGGTTACGGTACAAACTTTTGGTTGGTAGTTGGAATTGGAATTATTATTACCGCACACTTTGGTTTACTGTTTTGGTTTGTAGATCGTTTCCGTCGCTTACATCCAAAACCAATTATTCCCACAAGTTATGAAACCATTTCTATGTTGGTTAGTTTTAACATCCTTTTACTGTTTGGCTTTTTCGCAATCTTCGATAATACTTACAGTTTTGGACTAACTATCGGATATCTGACATTAATTATCGTTCCATTTCCAAGTCTCTTAATATTTCAACTCTACAAAAAAGGTCGTTTTCACAACTTGATGGATGTTTCTTATTTTAGTGAGGATGGTACCTTACGACAACTACGCTTACTCATTGGTAGGTTACCAGTAATACCAAGGTATCAATTATTTCGAGAAAGATTTATGCCATTATTATGGGAGCGTCGCTGGAATTGGCTTAATTACTACGATTTTAGTTTGAATAATTTACTCAAAATTGGCTTCAACGATGTCCGTCTGCGCGATGAAGATTTACCAGGTATTATTAGCACCATGGCATGGTATCAATGGAGTTTAGGAATATTATATATTACCTTACTTCTGTGGACTCTATCCCGTACAATACCTGGACTGAATTTACTATTTTATTTGAAGTAGATAACTAATAAAGATAGTTAATTATTAGTTAAGCTTAAACACCTGAAATTAAGTACTAGCTGAAAACTTATAATTTCTGAGAAAATTGTGTTGACGACGACGTTTAGGATTTAGAGTTGCTCCATTTACCACCTGTCCGATCAGATTTTGACCGGAATGTTCTAAGAATTCTTTCGCAAAGTATGCATTAGCAAGATCCACAACACCGGGACGAACAACAAATAATATTCCATCAGCTAAATTTCCTAAAATTCCTGCATCCGCAGCAATACTCAAAGAAGGTGCATCTATAATTACAAAATCATAACTAGCTGTAAAATCTTTGACTAAATTACCCATCTGCTTAGAATCAAGAATCAAACCGGGAGAAGGTGGTGAAAAATCATTATCAAAAATATGTAAGTTGTCTATATATTCTTTCCCTGCTGTCAGAATATCTAAGTTTGGTTTAACTTGTTTTACAGCTGTCTTTAGATCGAATTGTCCTAAAACTACATTACTTAAACCTTGGTTATCCGGTATTTTCCAAGCCCGATTTTGAACTGGACTATGAAGGTCACCATCTACTAGTAATACTTTACTTTCCATTTGTGCCATTACCATTGCCAAATTAGCAGCTACCGTAGATTTACCTTCGTTCGGAACTGAGCTAGTAACAACAATAATATTCAATTCTTTAACAGTACTAATAAATTTCAGGTTAGCCCGCAACATCCGATAATAGTCGCTTACAGGGGAATTTGGATGATTATTCATAACTAGATGAATGTTATCTGGTTCTACTTCTCCAATATCAGGAAAAAGTTCGCTAGACTTCCCAAATTCTGGAATTATTCCCAATAAGGTTAATCCTGTTAAGTTTTTGGCTTGCTCAACAGTACGGATCGATTTATCTCTGACTTCTAAAATACATATGGTAGTAACAAAAAATAAGGTACCTAGTAGTCCAGAACTAACATAACTCAGAACTCCAGAGGAAATAGGACGCTCGGGAAATTCTGCTTTTGCAACAATTTGAGCATTTCCTAGATTTTGATTTTCTGATATTTTATTGTCTTGAAGTTTTTTTAATAAAACTGAATAATTAGACTGTGCATTTTGAAGTTGTCGTTCTAATTGTCGCTGCTGTTGTTCTAATTTAGGTAAATTATTTAATCTTTGCTGATAAGAATTTTCTAAGGTTAATAAGGCTTCAATCTCACTTTTTAAACCTTGTTTTTGTGCTTCTAAATCAATTAATTTCAAACTTAGTTGTTGTTTTAAACCTCCAAGGTTTAAACTTCTCCTAACTGCTTTTTTTCTTTCTCCTGCAACTTTTTTAATTCTTGTCCCTAGAGTTTTTTCTAAATTTATCAGTTTATTTTCTAAATTAAGTAGTTCTGGATGATCTACTTTTAAAATCGTACTCTTTTCTGCAATTTTACTTTCGACTTGCTGAATATTTTGTAGTATTTTGTTAACACTATTGGATTGAGTTAATGATGTTAAAACTATTACTTCTTTTGCACTAATCCCTAAACTATTCTGTATAGTCTGAGACTGAGCTTTTATCCCAGCAAGTTGAGATTTGTGTTCGCTTATTTTTGTTTGTAGGTCTCGTAGAGAATCTATTAATTTTACTGTTTCTTCCCGTGATGATAAAACTTGATTTTTTTCTTTGAATCTACGTAAAGCTAATTCAGATTTGCTAACTATATTTTCTGCTTGAGGTAGTTGTTTTTTAATTAACTGACGATTTTCTAATACCTTTTCTCGATGAAGTGATGAAGTATTATTCAAATACAGATTCATTAAAGTATTAACAACATTAGCAGCAATTTTGGGATTAACATCTTGATATGAAACCAATATTAAATCAGTCCCTTTAATCCTATTGACATCTAATCTATTATTGATGATATCCTGTGCTCGTAAATATTTACCTTTACTATCTTTTAATTTTAATTTATTAATAGTCTGTTTGACTAAAGGTACGGAACCAATAATTTCTACTTCAGTTTTAAAAGAAATATTTTTTTGTTCTACACGTGAATCTGACTTACTTAAATTTGTTGCGGCATCACTTGTATTAGAAGCTACATTTATTTTTCGTAGGCGCAATTTACCTTCTGCAACAAATATAGGTTTTTTCATCGAAACAAATATAAATGAGGAAGAAAAAATAATTACAAATACTATTGATGCAGGTACCCATCTCCTTCTCAAGATATGAATATATTTTTCTAAATTAGAAGAATACTCTTGATATTCCATGTTATTTTGTTCGAACTCGTTACTTTTACCAAAAAAATGAGTGATTTTTCTCAATCAAAATACAACTAAAAATTGCAATTTTAGTTTAAATTGATTTTTAATTAAAAATATTTTTCCTTATCAGTAAATATATTAATTAAGGAAATAAGTAAGCAGGAATAGTTTGAAAACATATCGCCTCGTAAAATTAAGCCAATCTAAACACTTAAAATTTTCAGTGAGTATTACTAAAAAATTGAATCGATATTATAGTTATTCATGTAATTTATTTGATTTATCGCAATACACTGATTCTTTACTTATCAAATCACATCGAATTATGTTGTATTGAAATGTAATTGAAATGTAAACGCACCATAAATATTCTCAATTACAATGAATTGACTTTTAGATACGCCTAAAACAATGCAAACATCAGGCTATTATTATTCTGTTAAGTGGTATATTCAAGTCTAATCTCCAGTAATCTGTGGGTAAGAAGCGAAGACTTATATTCAATAAGTGTGATAATCGCAACCTATATAGACTAGTTTTGCACGCTGATAAGTTACTGTTTTAACAGTAGTAATAAAATTCCAAATGAGATGTGGCATTTTCTCCAGCTTATATAGTAATTAGTTTACAGGATAGATTAGCAGGAGAAGTTTCAGGGCTTACTGTGATCGAATACCCTGGGTTTATAAGCTGACATATTTCTGTCTCAAAAACATTAACATCATAAACAATTGAGGTCATTCAATTTGTATCAATAGCTTCTTTAAAGAATAAGAACCTAAATTTCCTCCTGTAAAAAATTGATAATGGAATTTATTTCTTCTGTATCTAACAGCATTTTGGTTGACCTATCACAATCTAGAAAATAAAACTACTTACATTTTTGATTAAAAATTTTAATATTTTTATATCAGCAATAATATTAATACATTTTTTATCTTTTTTGCGAACTTAATGTAAATTTCGCTAATTCTTATTAATATCTCTTATAATAGTCTTTTAAGCTTATGGGGTTAAAAATAATTATTAGTTTTAAATTACACAGAATAGATAAAAATAAATTAGTAAGAATTGTCTTAAATTAATTTTGTTGAATGCATCAATTTTTAATTTCATTTTTTGTATTTCATTTAATTATATAATGACTATATTTTTAGTTTACCGTACTCATACCTGTATAAAAAATCGCTGTATTTGATGTGGATAACCACAAAATCTAAATTAATCTATTGAAATTAATTAATTTACATTTAAAATTCTAAAATTTAAATTTTACAGAACCATTAATTTTTTACATTCTAAATATTTGAAATTGCTAAATACTTCGAGACAGAACGTCTAACAGAAAAATAATTTGCTCTGCGAACTAGCAGTTCGGTTCGAATAGGAGTTTCTAAAACCTTTAACATCGCATAAGACAAAGTAAATACATCCTCAACAGGGACTAAGATTCCATATTTACCTGCGGCTAAAATTTCTCTCGGACCATGGGGACAATCGGTTGATACTACAGGACAACCACAAGCCATGGCTTCAATTAATACGTTACCTAGACTTTCCCAACGAGAAGACATGACGAATGCACTAGCATTTTTCATATACACATAAGGGTTTTTCACAAAACTAGGGATTGCGACATCTTGAGCAATACCCAATTTCTTGGTGAGATATTCCAACTCACCCCTTAGTTCTCCTTCTCCAATGATCATTAAACGAGCCACTTTATTACTTCTCAAAATAGAAAAAGCTTTGATCAAGGTTGCAAAATCTTTTTGTTGGGTTAATCTTCCCATAGCTAAAAAGACAGGTGGAGCTCCTTTTTGAAACCAAGGATGATTAAAAGATTCATTTGCTTGAAAGGTTAACTGGGAATCTACAACTGGGTTATATATGATCTTTACTTTCCCCGTTCTCAGACCAAGTCGAGATTCCAGATCGCGTGCTGTAGCGTAGGAAACTCCCACGATTGCATCTGCATATCGATAAAGTAACTTCATTAAAATAGGAAAAAATTTCCTTTGGAACGACTTAGATTTCCGTGCGAATAAAGTATTATCTTCTACTAGTACTAATCGAATTTTTTCTTGAACTAAAAACCTAGCTAAAACAGCGATCGCATTAGTATGAGTCGTATGTGAAATTAGAGTATTAGGCTGATGTTCGCGTAAGTATTGGGATAAGGAAACAATTGCTTTGAAAGTTCCATGGCTTTCTAAGTTAATAATACGAACTTGTTTTGGTATTTGATTTAAATACCCTCCTTTTTTATTAGCTACTACTAAATCTAAATAAACATCTTTATCTAGTTCTAGTATTCCTTTTAGTAAGTTTATGACTAATTTGTCTGCATCACTATGTAAATTAGTCATAAAAAAGGTAACGTGTTTTTTCATAAATTTTGTATTTAATTAACTCAGCAATAACTGATTTATCTCTTAAAATTTATTAAAATTGTGAGCTATATAAACTTAGCAACTAAAAATTTAAACAATTATTGTACAGTGTGATTTTATACATTAATTTATGAGTTAATTAAATTGCAACATAATTGCAATTACATAATACCTGTAAAAATAAAATATTGATATACAAATGAGCAATTATTTAGTTTTTAGTGGTAATAAAATATGATTTTATTTATCGAAACATGAAACCATGAATTTTATGCAGCCAGAATTATTTGATGTTAAAGTTCTTATATCTCATGAGTTATAAACTTACAATGTAAGTCTAATCAAATATCAAAACAAGCTGAGCATTAGTAATAGATTGACGAAAACTAATAGTTGTTTTTTATGCGGTGACTCTCACATTAATCGTAATATGATAAATCCACTAACCCTAGAATAAGAGAATTTAGGGTAAATAATGCATTTTATAAACCTAGCCTTGAATCAATAATAATAAATTTAATAACCCGGAATTTTTCCTACTTGATATGCTTTCAATATTTTGCAACTTTGTATTTTTATTCAGTCACTGCTAAAGTAATTTCAACAGATAAACACACCAAAAATTTCTGTTTGATTACTTTTTATATTTTTCTCAAATTTTTCTAAACTTAACTTTCAGTTATAATTGGAAATCGTTTCATATTTAAACTAACTGAAACAATAATTTATTTATTTATGAACATTACATTAATTATTATCCATTTTGAACCCCCGAAATATATATCACTCCGAAACATACATAACTATCAGCGTACATATTAGGATCATTAACTTGAAATTGTTAACTTTCCACCAAGAACCACAAGTTATATTAATAACTAATTCACCATAGTTTACTTTATCATCATATGTGCCAATACATGTATAGAAGCGAGCTATTTTGACTAATGAGCGATTTTAATATAACTTGTTACATTTTCTTTTATCAATATTATCAATCTAAATAATGCCAAATTGGCATTATTTTTATTCTCTTTATCAATAGGTTATTGTAAAGGATTTAAACGTAGCTATAAATAGTATGTTAATAGATGTCAGTTAGATGTTTTATTAGAATAATTACTATTAATTTTTTTAGTATTCCCTTGCATCTAAATTTCTAAATTTATATTATTTAAGTTCATGCCAATAATATTATTCCTAAATATCAAAATAGTATTGGCGAAAATATTATTAAACAATAAAATTAGGGTTTAAATCACATATTGATAAAACCCTATATTCTTTGATTTTCCAAGTAAAAAGTTCTTAAGACTGGATTAAACTTTAACTTCTACAGACTTGAGATATTCAGTGTTAACTCCCGATTCTCTTGTAAGAGCAATTTTGCCAGTACGAGCAATTTCCCTCAAACCAAACTTTTGTAACACCTGTACGATCGCAACACTCTTTCCAGGATCGCCAACAATCTCCAAAGTCAAGGAATCCTCTGCAACATCTACCACTCTGGCACGAAACATCTGGGTAATTTCTAGAATTTCCGAACGAGTGGCGCTATTGGCGTTTACTTTAAGTAACATCAACTCCCTCTCTACACAAGGAGTTTCCGTAATATCTTGTACTTTCAAGACATTAATCAGCTTATACAGTTGCTTGGTAAGCTGTTCAATGATGCTGTCATCACCATGTACCACCATCGTAATTCGGGAAATTCCCATTTGTTCGGCAGGTCCAACAGCGAGACTTTCAATATTAAAACCTCGGCGAGCAAATAAGCCCGCAATGCGGGATAAAACACCCGCTTCATCTTGTACTAGTACTGAAATTGTGTGTTTCATGATTTGTCAATTCATAGGGCAAAATCTTGCCAATAACCCAGATAGATTTACACTGTTGCAGTGTGAGCCCTAAAACAATAAATCTATGTCGATGTAGCGCACCTACACTGACCGCAAGCATTACAGTTAAGGCTTCTCGGTGAGTTACTTCTGTTACCCATCGGATATTTTCCAAGCTTTATTTTTAAGTCCTGTTGCTATCCAACGGGGACTAGCAAATTGCTCTACCTTTATCCGTAACTTTTATTGCCCCGGATGAATGTACAGGCTTATTTGCAATAGTCACAATGCTACTGAACAGAGGCTTATCAGTCACCATATAGGTGAGGTAACTCAGTTATAAATATACATTTCGATTAACAATTTGTCACCGACCTGATTAGCTACTTGCTATTTTTTAGCACCAGAAGAATATGTACCTGACAGTAAAAAATTATGTTAAGGCGTCAATCATTATCTTTTAAGTTCTCTCAACTGACTTTGTTGTACTTGCTTTAATAGCTTTTCCCAACTATCAGCAGCTGGAAGACACTTAAAGCCTTGACAAACTACACCAATACTATTTTCTGGTAGTTCGGGCTGATTAGCAAAAACAACGGTGGGGAAATAACTCGCTAATAAAGAATTTATATGTCCTTGTGTGGTACGAACTAAAGTTGAGTGATAATACCAATCCAAGGCATTTAATAAGCTCGGACAGGCTTGGGGAGCACGACTCATAACGCTTCGAAATGCTTTTAAACCTTGTTCGGCAAAATTAAGATACTGCAGATTATCAGTCAGTAAAGCAAGACGAACCAAATTCGCGATCGCAATTCCATTTGCCGATGGTGTCGCATTATCTGCGTAACTCCGCTCTCGAATAATTAATTCTCCCCTAGTATTGCTAGTACTGTTGTAGTATCCGCCAAGTTCCATACTCCATAAAAACTCATCAAATTCTTCTTGAAGAGAAACAGCAGCTTCCAACCAATACTGCCGATCTGAACAGCAACTTTGCAAATCTAAGAGAGCTTTAATTAAGAAAGCATAATCTTCTGACTGGGCAAAAATATCTGGCTTACCTGCATAATTTATCCTGTGTAAGCGCCCATCCACAAATTGATTTTCTAGGATAAAATTTGCAGCCTTTGTTGCTAGTTGCAAATAAGATGGAACTTTAAAGACAGCATATGCCCGAGCCAAACCAGAAATCATTAAGCTATTCCAGGCAACAATCATTTTAGTATCTGTCACTGCTGGAATACGTCCTTTCCAATTGGAAGATTTTGCTTCTTGATTATCCCTTGCAGGAGGAAAATAATTTAGTGCAAGGGGTGTTTCGCCATACCGAGCAATAAATAATTTGGTCAATGCAGCTTCTGCTAAGGAAGAAATTTTTCCCGGATTTCGCCTTTGTAGAACATTTTGAGCGATTGTTTCCGTAGAAGCTGAGTCAGCAAAATTTCCCTCTTGAGTGACTGTAAACTCCTGTTGCAATTCTGTTAGTTCTTCTGGGGTCAAAAGTTTTTGAAGTTCTTGATAGCTCCAAACATAAAAAGCTCCTTCTTCCGGTTCTAATGCTTTGGAGTTGGTGAAACTATCTGCATCTTGCGCCGCATAAAAATATCCTTCTGATGCGGTCATTTCTCGCTGTAACCATTTTACAGTTAGATCGATTGATCTTTTAAAAGCAGGTTCTTTGATGCCGGCGCTCCATAAATTCGCTAAATACTCGACAATTTGACCGTTGTCATAGAGCATTTTCTCAAAATGGGGTACAGTCCAAGTTGGGTCAACTGTGTAACGATGAAATCCACCACCAACATGGTCAAAAATTCCACCATTAGCTAAATCTAATCCCCTTCGACGACAAACTTGCTTTCCATCACATTCAGATTCAAAATTAAACCTGTTTGCTCCCAGTGCAAATTGGGTGTAGGGAATCATGGGAAAACTGTTACCGCGATCGTTGGGAGTAACAATCCCAATACAGGTTTTCCAACCTCGCTCCAATAATTCTTTATCTTCAGATTCAGTTTGATTCTCAAATTGCAAAGCGGTAGATGTTTGCAGCGAATTTAGAATAGCAGAAGAACGTTCTCTCAAATCTTCCTTTTCAGAATCATAATAACCGCGAAGTGCTTGCAAAACCTGCAAAAAACCTGGGCGACCATAACGAGGTTCTACAGGAAAATAGGTACCGGCATAAAAGGGGACTAAATTTTCTGGCGACAGAAAAACATTTAAAGGCCAACCCCCCTGACCGCTAATCATTTGCAAAACCTGCATATAAATGCTGTCAATATCGGGTCTTTCTTCCCGGTCTACTTTAACGGGAAGAAAATTAGCATTCATATATTGGGCTATTGCCAAGTCAGAAAACGCTTCACCTTCCATGACAGTACACCAGTGACAGCTAGAGTAACCAATGGAAAGAAAAACTGGTTTGTCCTCAGCTTTTGCTGTAGCGAGTGCTTCGTCACACCAGTACCACCAATCGATTGGATTTTCAGCATGTTTACGAAGGTAAAGACTTTGAGAAAGAGCAAGGCGATTGGTCATGACTGCGACAAGAATAATTGCCTACTTTGCCCAGTCTAACCTGATATCTACACTTCACAATCAAACCACTTCAGATTTATCTCAGACTTAGTACTTTGCAGCAGAAACAGTTCGGTTACAAGAACCTAGGAACCAGAACTTAGTAGAAAAATTATCAAAAATAACTTAATAACTGGAAATTAGCGACGAGAACGCACAAATCTAGCGATCGATTCGGGAAATGGTTGTAAACGTTGTCTTGTCCTGACATTAGTTGAGTTTCTGCCACTCAATCCCAGGGTTAAATTAAGTAGGAAAGTAATGATAATGGCCTGTACAAGTTTTTCTAACATATTTTTACCTTTATATATCTTAAGATGGATGACAATTACTCCTTTTATTAAAAATTTCCGAGGTGGGAAGATTATATCCGGATTTTCGTCAGTGAAAATGCTTAAAAGTTACATTCCATAGCTATTTCCTTAATTGTCCGTTACCAATTACCATATGGCTCTTAGCATAGCGTGACGTTAGTCATACGCCACGCTGGACCGCGCGGCGGGCGTATACCAATTTGTCAATTCCAAAATAAACGGCTTTCCCTACCTACGATCGGCCAGCGAATCGATAGAATGTTTTTAAAATAACTACAAGAAAGCTGCATGATTCCTATCGTTATTGAACAATCGGGTCGTGGCGAACGTGCCTTCGATATCTATTCGTGTTTGTTACAGCAGCGCATTATCTTTTTGGGACAACCGATTGATAATAACGTGGCTAATTTGATCGTTGCTCAACTGCTGTTTTTAGATGCTGAAGAACCAGACAAAGACATTTATATGTATATAAATTCTCCAGGTGGTTCAGTGACAGCTGGTTTGGGTATCTTCGACACCATGAAGTACATTCGTTCCGACATTTGTACTGTTTGTACCGGACTCGCAGCAAGTATGGGAGCTTTCCTCCTCAGTGCTGGAACCAAAGGTAAGCGTATGAGTTTACCTCACTCTCGAATTATGATTCACCAACCCTTAGGTGGTGCTCAAGGGCAAGCAACTGATATTGAAATTCAAGCCCGTGAAATTCTTTATCTCAAGCAACGGTTAAATGGATATTTAGCCGAGCATACAGGTAAATCTCTGGAGAAAATTACCGAAGATACTGAAAGGGACTTTTTTATGTCCCCAGAAGAATCTAAGGAGTATGGCATTATTGACCAAGTAATTGACAAAACTTCTGCTGGTAGCCGTCCCATCGCAGTCGTATAAAGCCTCTGGGGAAACGATTGCTAGTAGCTAATAGTTAAAGTTACTGTCATTTTAACTTGTATATTGGGGGTGAACTGGTAGAGGTTCCCCCCCAAATTTTTATTTAGAACATACTCAGAACAACATTTTTGCGTAAGATTTGCGATTGATTGTATGGACAAAGCGGGCGCTTATCGCAAAATCTGGCAAGTAAAAGGGAAAAACATCATCTTATATCGAATCCGATTTCTAAAACCCCTTTCCTTTATATTTTCTGGGATTTCCCCCACACCTCTCACACCTCCCACACTTTCCACACCTCCCACACTTCTCCTTTCATTCTTAAAAAGAATTAAGCCCAATATTAGTATTAATTCTCATTCCCCATCCAGGTAACGCCAATACCCAATCAAAATCCGGGATCCAATGGGTCTGCAGGTGTGGGTTGAGATTTCAGATATTCGAGGAATTCTAATAGCTGTTCGTCAGTGAGCAAACTACGAGCGCGTTTGTTATAAGTCTGAATTAAATGTTCTCTTCCTTGTTCCCTTGTCCAACCCAAACGGCGCATTTCCACATCAATTTCTGCAATTGGGTCTAGTAAACTTTTAGGTTGTGTTGAATCCTTGGGCTCAGTTTTTTTCTTTTTCCTAGTAGTTGATGAAGATTTTTTTTCTACTGATGCTGTCACTTTTCGTTCTTCCTCTACAGAATATTCGGGTGACATAAATGACTGCACATTAGTGGAAGACATTAATGGTAGCTGATTTTGAACCACACTTTCGTCTGGGGTACTAACTCCATTTTCTGGAAGTGGAGAATCAAATTTAAGCTGAGAATCAACATTAATACTCCCAGAATCAAGACTGGGTTGATTTATTTCTTGGGGTGGAGCATCAATATTTGCCGTTAATCCCGAACCTTGATAACTAGAACCTTGATAACTATATGTTGACTTTGCAGCAGTAAATTTATCTTCATCTCTAGCTGATAATACTTCATCAGCTTGGGCTTTAGTCAGTTCCCTTGGGCTAGGTTCAAATTGTTTTGCAGGGGTCACCTCTTTGACCATTGGTTTTTCTGGAACTGGGGGTTGGTTATGTTTAATAGCCCCAGTTGCTGTTTGACTTTCTGTCGCTTGACTTATTTTCTGCCGATCTAGATCTAATTGTGCTTTGACAGCAACTTCCTGGGTATTAATTTCCTTAGTATTAAAATGAGGGGAATGTCCTTGAGCTTCTTGAGCCTGAATAGCAGGATTTGTAGAATTATTCTGTGGGTTTGTTTGCTTTAAAACCATCAAAGCCCTCTCTCTTGCCCGATCTTCCGCTACTTCAATGGTTTCCGCAGCCGCCATACCTGTGATGCGAGTTACACCTTGAACTTGCACATTCACCCGAACAATATACTTGTCATGGTGAATTTGGATTAATTCAGAAATGATACTACCTTCAGGATACAAGCTCTGAAACTGAGCCAAAATCATACCTTCACCGTTCTAAAATTGCATGAATTACAGATAAAATTTGGTTAAAAAATATAAACTAATTTCACTAAACTTTGCTTACTCCCTACATAATGATTTGCAATTAAGCCTGGGAGATTATTCCTTTATAGATTATTTTAAATTCATATTAATGTTGCTTACCAAGCTCGAGTCAACAGCAAGAGTATGAAATAATTTTGTAGAGAATAATGAGGCAATAATTTAACTCCTCAATCTCTTAAACAACACTTAATGAATCAGATAAATTGCGGTTGTTTGAAAGGATAACTTTGCCTATCGATTACTTGCAAGGCTTTTGGTTCTATTGAGTTGAGACTAACTGCAAAATTGTTATGGTTAATAATTTTGTATTTGGCCGTAATCTGCTATTTTAGTGCCAGACTGTCAAATATCATGCCTTTTATTGCTTGGCTTTCAATGTTCCCATTGTAGCATTAGGTTTTTGAAGAGATGTTTGGCTGCCAAAGCACGATTGTTAAGTATTCCGGCAAGTAATGCTATACTGATCACCCAACTGGACATCCAGAACTATTTTCTGGAAGTACGCTCTAAATCTACAATAGTAAAGGTAAGGTTCGCCTTTTGAGTTATTTGACCTACTTGCCTGATTGTTATCGATTCTACATATGGAACAATTCGGTTTGTCGGCAATATCTCCTAGTTGAAAATCAGAGTTGGATGGTGTAAAAGCACCTTTGTAGCTAAGATAATCAATAGCTTACGGTTTCTCTTCCCGTTTTCAGAAGATACCGTATTTAATGATTTATCCCAGCTCTACTACCAGAGAAAATCCCTTGCATAACTACCACTAAGGCGCACCTTACAGGACTGCGTGCTTCACCGGATTGTCTGGATGAAGGAACTGGAACCAAAAAAACTCTGATGAGACTAACAGTACCCTTCGATTGGGGCAATTTGCCACAAGTTTCTGTCGGTTTTAGGGGTATCAAGCCTGCGAACCACAATTGCACAAAAAAATGATGTTTTGACCAAAGGTCGTTTCACTGCATGGAATTTTCAATCGCCACACTGCTTGCCAATTTCACCGATAATAAATTGGTAGCTCGCAAGTTATTAGAAAAGAAACTTGGTTGTGAAGATGAGGAAGGTTTACAAAAACTTCACATCACTTTGGACGTTCTGGAAAAAATTGGGCTTTTGCTCAAAGAACGCGGTAAGTATCGGCTTGTTGCGGAAGAAGAACTAATTGAAGCAAAACTTCGTTGTTCCAGTAAAGGTTTTTGCTTTGCTATTCAGGATATTGAAGGTGCTGAAGATATTTATATCCGCGAAAGTCACCTGTCTAATGCCTGGAATGGCGATCGCGTTTTGGTTAAAGTTCTTAAAGAAGGTAGTCGCCGTCGCTCTCCAGAAGGCGAAGTTAAATTAATTTTAGAACGTTCCAATCACACCTTGTTGGCGCGGATCAAACAAGTTGAAGGTGGCTATCGCGCCGTACCTTTGGATGACCGTTTATTGTTCGAACTCAAACTAGCTATTAACGGGATGACTTTGGAGGAGTCAATCGACCACCTCGCTCATGTCGAGGTAGTTCGCTATCCTTTAGCGCAGTATCCACCAATCGGTCGGGTGGTGCAAATCCTCGGTAGCGATGCTGAAGCAGCAGCCGATATTGATTTGGTCACCTGTAAGCACGACCTTTCCCGTAATTTTTCCGAGACAATAGAAGCACTAGCATCTAAGTTACCCAAAAAACTTCTTAAAGCAGATCTAAAAAATCGTCTGGATTTACGCAAGCAATTGACCTTGAGTATCGCTAATGCTTGGGGCGATCCCAAAACAATTGAGAATGCTTTTAACTTAGAGAAAAATGATGATGACACCTGGCAATTAAATTTTCATATTTCTGATGTTTCCCATTACATCCAACCAGACGAACCCCTCGACCGGGAAGCGATGAAGCGGGGTAGAGCGGTATATTTGGGAGATTTATTTTTACCAATGTTCCCAGATGCTGCGATTCAACGGTGTTCTTTACTGTCAGATAAAGACCGTTTAACCTTATGTTTTTCAATTAACATCGATCCTGACACAGGAAAAGTTTTGGAATGGGAGATTCAACCGAGTGTTGTCAAAGTAGATTTAAATTTGAGTCAAAAAGAAGCTAAAGCAATTATTGCTGGCGAAGCTACTAAGCGCTCGGATGAAATCGTGGAAATGTTGCAAGAGTTGAATGCTCTGCGATTTGTGTTGGAAAAAAATCGTTTGAGTCGGGGTAGCTTGCAATTAAACTTACCTATCAATCAAAATCCTTATTATGATGAAGGGATTTTGGGTTGTGTGGTATCTACCGATTCTCCCCTACAGTCGCTATTAACTGAGTTGGTAGTGCTTGTAAATCAATTAATGGCATCCCATTTACATGCTTTAAATATCCCTGCAGTTTGGCGAGTTCAAGGTACTCCCGATCCTGAAGATGTTCAAGAAATGCTCAAGTTAGCAATCAATTTGGGTGTGGAGTTAGCATTACCGGAAGATGTAGATATTCAACCCTTAGATTATCAGCATTTAATTAGGGTGTTTGCAGAATCTGCTTCTGAGCAAGTTTTAACTTACTTGTTGCAGGATACCCTAAAGCAAGCTTCTTACACTACTACCCAAAGTGCACATTTTGGCTTAGCGTTACCAGAAGGTTATACCCACTGTACTGCTCCATTACGTCGTTATCCAGATTTACTCATGCAAAGGGTATACTACACCTTGTATGAATATGGACGCGATCGCCGCAATACCCGCGTTAAAGAACGAGTCAATTTGCGTTCTTCTTCCTGTCATGGCGATATTAACTGGAATGTTCTACCACCGGAATTACAGCAAGAACTACAAAGCGATTTAACCCGAGTTATTACCCAACTTAATGATCGGGAAAAACAAGTCTTAGAAGCAGAAGCAGATTTAGAAGGCTTACAACGTGCTTCTTTGATGAAACAACGCATTGGAGAGGTTTTTAGTGGTGTAATTACTGGAGTTCAATCCTACGGATTTTTTGTGGAAATTGAAGTTCCACCATCCAGTTCCAAGAAAGGTAATGATTTACCGCTAAGAGTTGAAGGATTAGTACATGTCAGTTCTCTCAAAGATGACTGGTATGAGTATCGTGCTCGACAGCAAGCATTATTTGGACGTAAGAACCGTGCTTCCTATCGCTTGGGAGATAGAGTATCCGTACAAGTTAAAAGCGTCGATTATTATCGTCAGCAAATTGATTTAGTAACCGTTGGTAGTGATGGTTTACCCATTGGTCGCGATATCAATGTGAATGATGACGAGCGAGGTGACATGTATTACAGCGATCGCTTAGATCCTGAAGATATGGACGAATATGATGATGATTAACTTCTGAATAAAAGATTGAATTCAAAAGTACGATCTTGTATTCATATAAGCGTCCAGAAAATTGGACATGACCTAGAAAAAGAGTTAAAAGTGTTAACGCTTTACAGAAGTAAGGCAAAAACAGACAATGAAGAAAGGTAAAGGAGTTTAAATATTCCTATCCCTTTCTTCTTTCACAAGAATGTGTTTATTAACCAATGGGTTTTGGTCTATCTGGGCGCAATAAATCCTATTACCTCAAGTTAAACACCCTTTCAGGACAATATTCAAGAAAACTACTACTTCAACGTATAGTTCCCATTTCTTCCTTGGGGAGATGCTTGTGCTAAAAATGGGGGCTTTTATTTTTTGTTCTAATTTCCTTCCCCATTGCCATTAATTAACCCCCAAAAACTTTAGATAATTTTGAATCTGAATCAATAAAACGTGTCAAACAATAATAAACTCTCAAATAACAAACCCCTGATTGTTGGTGTATCTGGTGCATCTGGATTGATTTATGCAGTACGCGCCCTCAAATTTTTATTAGAAGCTGATTACGAGATTGAATTAGTTGCATCCAAGTCCAGTTATATGGTTTGGCAATCGGAACAAAGTACCAGGATGCCGGTTGAAGCCGTTGCACAAGAACAATTTTGGCGAGAGCAAGCAGGAGTAGAAACCTCAGGTAAATTACGCTGTCATCCTTGGGGTGATGTGGGAGCTAATATCGCTAGTGGTTCTTTCCGGACTTTAGGAATGGTTATTATGCCATGTAGTATGAGTACCGTAGCAAAACTCGCCAATGGTCTTAGTTCCGATCTGCTGGAGCGAGCTGCAGATGTACAAATCAAAGAAGGACGTAAACTAATTGTTGTTCCGCGAGAAACTCCTTTTAGCTTAATTCATTTGCGCAATTTGACCATGTTGGCGGAAGCTGGAGTAAGAATCGTCCCTGCAATTCCTGCTTGGTATCATAAACCGCAGACCATTGAAGACTTAGTTGATTTTGTTGTAGCTCGAAGCTTAGATCAACTTGATATTGATTGTATTCCAATTCAAAGATGGCAAGGTCGTAATATTTAAAGTGAGCGAATAGGGAACAGGGAACGGGGAACAGCGCCAATACCCCGCAAAGCGCTAGTTTGCCATCCAGTACAGCCACCCCGTAGAGTGGGAAAGAGCGCAAGACAGGAAACAACTTATTAAATTCCATACTAAATCTGGGTTGATTATCCTTCTTTTAGTAATAAGAAAAGTGTGGGGAGTGTGGGAAATGTAGGAAGTGTGGGAAATGTAGGAAGTGTGGGAAATGTGGGGGGAAATCCCAACCTAATCGCTAATAGCAAAGCCTCTGACTTAACGTCACGCAATACCTAGAGCTTTTATGGCGACGGCAGATCCGTTCGGAACGTAGCGCAGCAATGCCGTAAGCCGCGTGCATTCGTCTTTAGACGCGTCCAAACCGGTACGCTTACGCTAGCCGCTAATGCTAACGCCGTTAGGCGCGGACGTATACCAATTACCAATTACCAATTACCAATTACCAATTACCAATTACCAATTACCAATTACCAATTACCGATTCCCTGTCCCTAACTTATATCGAAATCAAAGATCTAAGATAAAAATATAGGAATAATTAGTTTAATATTCCGGATCTCCTGCAGACGCGTTAGCATCAAAGTCAAATAAAGTACTTATAGCTTTAAATTATGTAATTTTTGAGCGCGTACGATGTGTCGATCGGGACATATAATCGCGTGTATGCTGACTTCTGTTATAAATCCCTCTTTAAATTGCTATGTCTGTAAATCGCTGGATTTTTTTGGTAGTGGTACTTGGAGGACTAACGTTATTTATAGCGCAAAACTTGTCAGTCGTCCCACCACTCCCACTAGTGTTTTTGGGTGTACAAACTCAAGCACTTCCCTTATCGATATGGATATTAATCAGCATTATTGCTGGTGCGATCGCCTATGAGTTTATTGCTAGTTTGCTAAAATTACCAAATCTTCGCCAACCCCGAGACACCTTTAAATCTTTTAGTAACCGCCGCAATCGCCAAACAAAAACTTCAACTCGCGGTTATTCCCAACGTTACTCTAGGGAAGCGGAATCAAGGTCTGAGGATAATAATACTTCACCACCTAGGGGTACAACTAGAAATCAAACTCGACAATATGACGATTATGACAGTTGGGAAAATGCAGGAGAAGTAGATGATTGGGATTTTGAAGATGAAAGAGAAGAAGCATCAGATTATTCTCGAGACACAAGAGTAAGGGATACAGATACTTCTCGGAATAACCAAACAACACAAAGCAATGATGACTTTGATTCTGATTCTGATTCTGATTCTGATTCTGATTTCGATTACGATCCTGGCTATTCATACAACTCACGCGAAGCGAAAAATTCGGGTGTAGGGAGAGTTGAGTCAATTTATGATGCTGATTACCGCGTGATTACTTCTCCTTATAAATCATCCAGCGCAGAGCAATTTGATGAAGCAAAAAACCAAGAAGATGACTACGACGATGAGTGGGATTTTTTAGAAGATGATGATTTTGAGGTTAAGGATAAACGACCTCAAAAATAGGAAAATATTAGCTGATACGACAATTTTCGCGTGATTCTTGCTTGACTCTGCCTGCCATTGCCGCTTCTTGGAGAGACATAAAGGCATTCAGGTCTTCTAGATCGTACTTTTGGCTAAGTAACTCGCGCAATTTATTTTCTGCTTCGAGCGTTAAACAACCTTTTGCTATGGCTTGTTGTACAACGTCACGAATTCGTGTCATGGTAAAAACCTCTCAACACCACATTTGTTTATTCGGACTGTCTTAAATACGATATGCATACTCGGTTATGTAATAACCGTGAAATTCGCAACGCTTTTGATTGAATATTTTATAATTAGTCATTTTTACAGTTGTTTATTAAGCAAATTATTGTTTTTTTTAGATTAGATCGAGTAACTTGGTAACTAGTAATACTGTAGCGATCGAAAACTATATTATTTATAGTTAAAATTACCCTACTAGAGTTTAGTGTTAGTTTATTTATATTGACTTGTCGGAGCTTGATAAAGTTTCAAATAATTTATTTTAATTACGGTCAAGTATTAACATCTGGAATAAACGACTTACATATTACATAACAGACGTTATTAAATACGTTATCCATTATTTATTGTTCCATTTATTGACTTGTAGCTACTTAATGAAAACGTCGTTAAGATAGTACTCTTTAGTTAATTTAAAAAAGAATCCGCATGAAAGCACAAGAAAAAAATAACTTTGAAGAAGAATTTATAGAAGCTAAAAATAATTGGGAGTTAGAAAAGTTATATGTGGATTTAGCATCGGCAAAAGGAAAAGCTCTAACTCCTGTAGAAAAAAAGTTTTTGAGAGGTTTACTTTGCGCTTTTAGTCCCGCAGAGATTGCCAAAACTGTTTATAACAGTAATAGTAGCAGCACTGTAAGAGTATATCTATCTAATGGTTTATATAAATATATAGAAGAGATGCTGGGCAACCAAATGGGATACTCAGTAAAAGTAAAAAATTGGAGTCGTGTAACTCCTTTATTAGAAAAAGCTGGTTATAAAAAAAATTGGATGCCCAGCAATGGTATAAATGGGATTAATGGAATTACAGTACATCAAGACCGAGTAAAAAGTGATTTATTTAGTATAGAATCGTCTGCAAAACTAGATTGGGGAGAGGCAATTGATGTTAGTAGTTTTTGTGGGCGAGATGAAGATTTAGCCCGAGTTAAACAATGGATTATCCAAGATAATTGTCGCTTAGTTTTACTCTTGGGAATTGGAGGAATCGGCAAAACAGCTGTTTCTGTCAAGCTTGCAGAGCAAATATCACAAGAAAACTTCGATTATGTCATTTGGCGTTCGCTTCATTTATTGCCGTCATTAGATGTACTTTTAAAGCAGATATTACAAATCATATCTCCAGATTATGAAGGGATGATTTCTGACAACATCGATAATAATATTTCGTTGTTGATTGATTGTTTGCGTTCGTCTCGCTGTTTAATTGTTTTAGATGGTTTAGACTCTATTTTATGTAATGGTTGTTTGAGAGAAGTAGATTATCCGAATTTAACAACTGATATTTTGGATGAGACAAATAGTATTGGTTATAATACAGCTCAAATTTGTTATCGTCCAGGTTATGAAGGTTATGGAGAATTAATCAGACGTTTGGGAGATTCTCAACATCAAAGTAGCTTGCTGTTAACTAGTCGTGAGAAACCACAAGAAATTGTAGTTTTAGCCGGACAAACATTACCAGTTCGTTGCTTAAAATTAGATGGCTTAAATTATAAAGAAAGTGCTGAAATACTCAAATCTAAAGGATTCAAAAAAATAAAAAATGATGAGATTAAGCTGTTAATTGATTGTTATGCAGGTAATCCTTTATTTTTAAAATTGGTGGCAACAGCTATTCAAGAATTATTTAACGGAAACATTTATGAATTCCTCGAGCAAGGAACTATAGTTTTTGGTGATATTCGCGCAGTATTAGATCGACAATTTAATCGTTTATCAAACTTAGAAAAGCAAATTATGTACTGGTTAGCATTGAATCAAGATTTTGTTTCCGTGCGTAAATTACAAAAAGAAATTTTGCTAAGGGTTTCGCAAAGATTAATTTTAGAAGCAATTGATTCATTGCAAAGACGTTCTTTAATTATCAGACAAGAGTCTAATTTTTATATAGCACCGGTAATAATAGAGTATATAGGCGAAAGATTAATTGAGGAAAACTTCAGATTAATGCGGGATAATAGCGGTCTATCTTTAATTAACCAAACAATTTTTGAAACTCAATTAAAAAACTACATTCGCGACGAAGCTCTTAAAAGCAGATATCTAAAATGATATAACTGTAAAATAAATTTCATACTGCATTCTAGTTATCTTCCCGCTTTCTGGTAAATTTAAAAGTTAAGGTGGTAAAGCTTTTAACCTGCAATCTTAATTCTAAAGCGGAGCGCAGTTGCTTGTGAATAATTTATTACAAGGAATTAACTTGTACCTGATTGGCATGATGGGTGCTGGTAAGACTACTATAGGTCGCTTGTTGGCTCTTGAGATGGGGTATAGCTTTGTAGATACTGACGAAGTAATAGTTCAAGCTGCGGGATGTACCATTAATGAAATATTTGCTGAATCAGGAGAAGCAACTTTCCGACGATTGGAAACTGAAGTATTGTCTCAAATTTGTGCTCACACCAGATTAAGTATTGCAACGGGGGGAGGTATTGTACTGAATCAGAAAAATTGGAGTTATCTGCACCACGGTTTGATTGTATGGTTAGACGCACCAGTTGAATTACTTTACAACCGCCTTGCGGAAGATAAGACTCGACCTTTGTTACAAGATCCAGATCCCAAAGGTAAACTGCAGAGCATTCTCGAACAACGACAAAAACTTTATGCTGAAGCAGATTTACGAATTAAATTGAATGAAGGGGAAACACCTGAACAAATTACTCAGAGAATATTGGAGGAAATTCCCAGCGTTCTCAAAAATCCTGTTTCTGCAGATGGGTAGTGGGGATTGGGGATAGCACTGCGTGTCGCCTTGCGGCATATGGTGACTAGCGACTGGCGACTGGGGATTGGGAGCGAATTGCTATTTTAACTTTTTACTTTTTACTTTTGACTTGTACTATTGACCCCAAGCTGTGAGACATTGTTGAGATAATCATCAATAGATCGCACTTAAACTTTCTACCTTCTCCTCATGATTGTTAACGATTCCGAATTTATTCAAGAAGATGCTGCAACTCGCGTCCGGGTTCTGAGCGAAGCATTACCTTATATTCAACAATTCGCCGGTCGTACGGTTGTAGTCAAATACGGTGGTGCAGCGATGAAAGATAGCAATCTTAAAGATAAAGTTATCCGCGATATTGTCTTTCTTTCCTGTGTTGGCTTACGACCGATTGTAGTCCATGGGGGCGGTCCTGAAATTAACAATTGGTTGGGTAAAATCGGAATTGAACCTTTGTTTAAAGATGGTTTGCGCGTAACCGATGCTCCCACAATGGATGTGGTCGAGATGGTCCTAGTTGGTCGCGTTAATAAAGAAATAGTTTCATTAATTAATCAAGCTGGTGGGTCTGCAGTTGGACTCTGTGGTAAGGACGGTAATTTAATTACTGCTCGCCCCCAAGGTCAAGAAGGTATTGGGTTTGTGGGAGAAGTCAGCAGCGTAAATATCAAAGTTCTTGACACATTAGTTGGAAATGGTTATATTCCCGTTGTTTCTAGCGTAGCAGCAGATGCAAATGGTCAGGCTTATAACATTAACGCTGATACCGTTGCAGGGGAAATTGCAGCAGCCCTCAACGCAGAAAAATTAATTTTGCTAACTGATACAGCAGGAATCTTAAAAGATTATAAAGACCCTTCAACTCTTATTCCTAAAATAGATATTCAAGAAGCTCGTAGTTTAATTAAAACGGGTGTAGTTGCCGGTGGAATGATTCCTAAAGTGAATTGTTGCGTGCGATCACTAGCCCAAGGTGTCCGTGCATCCCATATTATTGATGGTCGAATACCCCACGCTTTGTTATTGGAAATCTTTACCGATGGTGGTATTGGGACAATGATTCTTAGTTCCCAGCTTGATTTTTAGAGGTTTGGGATTAGGGATCGGGGATCGGGAATTGGGCATTGGGAATTGGGCATTGGGGTGAGCCCGCGCCTAACGGCGTTAGCGGTAGCGTGGCGTATGACTGGCGTCACGCTTCCGCTAAGAGCCATAAGCACTGCGTGCCCGCCTTGCGGCATAGAGCCTGCGGCGTCGGCGGAGCCTCTGGGGATTGGGATTAGGACTTGAATGGGAGTGATAATTAAAACTTAATAAGTTATTTCCTGTTCCCTATTCCCTGTTCCCCATTTAATCAGAAGTGAGAAAATAAAAACAGCAGTGCGCTGTTTATGTAATAAAAGTGACTTCAGAAAGTTTAGAACTTGCCAGAGCTAGATATAAAACTGGAAAAGCAGCATTCGAAAATGGTAAATATCGGGAAGCTGTAGAAAATCTGGAAAAATCTTCCGCGTTATTAGCCCGAAATAGCCGGTTTGCAGGTGAAGTAGAAATTTGGTTGGCGACCGCTTACGAAGCTGCAGGACGTACTGAAGATGCGATCGCTTTGTGCGAACGACTCAAACGTCATCCTTATCCAGAAACTAGTAAGGAAGCCAAGCGTTTGCAATATATTCTTCAAGCACCCAAACTCAAACGCCCCGAAGAATGGATGACGAAAATTCCAGATTTTACAGATGTACCTGATAATGACTCAAAAATTCGTCTTTCAGTTGCTCCCAAAAAATCTTCTGGACAACGCAAAAAACCTGAGCCAGAATTAGTTGACTTAACTCAAGTAAACACTAAGGATAATCGTTTTATTACGATTGCATTAGTTGCTATTGCTTTAACTGTGTTTAGCTTAGTATGGTTTAGTATTTGAAGCTTCAAAAGTTAAGTAAAAATATTTTCTGTTTTTCACAATTGCGCTTATGTCAAGACTAAGCAAAAAAAATTCATTCAATACATTGTCAGTTATAGGAAAGCTCTTGTGGCGAATGCGCCGTGTGATTTGCATTGTAGCAATTGCCCTACTACTATCGGGTTGTGTAGAATATGATGTCGGTACAACCTTTTATAACGCTAATAGTGGTGAGTTAGTACAGAAAATCCAATTAGGAGACAGATTAACCAGCTTTAGCGGCGAGTCAGTTTATGATTGGTTAGATGATATTCAAAGTAGTGCTCGTCAGGTAGGGGGAAAAACCAAACGAGTTTCACAAAAAGAACTCATCGTTACAATACCTTTTAGTAGTGGACATGAGTTACAGGAGAAATTTAATAAATTTTTCCACCCCGAACGTAAGAAGAATTCTAAATCTAAGGTCAAGTCAAAAGATAATCGAGCTAATTCAGAATTCAATCAGATTGAATCAAACTTAGTAGTATCAGATAATAACTTTATTTTCTTTAATCGCGAACGCTTAATTTATAATTTAGATTTGCGTTCTTTGGGCTTAATTTCAAACAAGGGTAATGCCCTCGTTAATACTGATTCAATTCTCGATTTGGAATTTGTTCTCAATACACCCTGGGGTGCAAAGAACATACAGAAATCTGAAAATGCACTTCCGGCAGACAAACAGGAAGATAAACTTGTTTGGGAACTAAAATCTGGCAAACTTAACCATGTTGAGGTTGTTTTCTGGCTTCCCAATCTTTTTGCGATCGGTACATTGTTGATAGTTTTATTTGTCTGGGGTGGAATTTTCCTGAGATATACTGTCATTCCACTTCCTGCGATGGATATTCCTCAGAAAACAGCAACTGAGTAAGGATTAATAGCGTTGCATTTTGGGAAGATAAAATTAAATATTATCGATGGTTTTTTATCTTTAATGAGCGTGCAACGCTCTATTTTTTTTGATTTTTTCAATTATCATATAGCGTTACGCGCAAGTAAAAAGTAAAAAGTAAGAAGTGAAAAGTAACAAGTAAAAGCTTATAAATTGCAGCTTTTAGCACGTCTACGACGTTAGCATAGCCTGTCCTAGGACAAACAGAATTTACGGATATCCTAACTTTATTACTTAGTGCCGTATGCATTCATAACTTAGTTACGTAGCAATACTAAACAATTCGTGTTAGCCGCATCAAAGATGTTTGCATGCAGAGCTGTGAGGGGCACCGGAGGTGTTAGTAGGCATACTACGGATGAACAGCTTGCTGCGTCCAAACGCTGTAAGCGCGTTCCGTCCAAACGCGTAAGCATACCGTAGGTAAAGATCAAGATTGTAGAGACGGGATGTTATAACCTAACCATTACACAATACCTACGGTGGGCTTATGGGCTTGCGTTAACGCGTCTTTGCAGAACTTATCTGTTCATAAATTAAATAGGAACCTTAAATTATTATTGATGATAATGGAAAAATTCTTTCATGTGTGGTTTAAATACAGCGTTCTTAATATCTGCTTGATGAATTAGCTCTTACAATTTGAGATAACAAATTGATTTGGAAATTTAGATAAGTACCAAAATAATAAAGAGTAAAACAATGAATAAGCGGATTTTACTACTTGCTATCTTATTTATATTTGTATTTGGATTCGTTTCATCCCAAGAAACTAGTTATAGAGCGTTTAAAACAGATATCAATACTCCATTTACAGATTGGGTAAGAAATTTAGAAAGTTTAGAAAAAAGTATTACTACTATTCTTTTATTTTTAGGCAAAGTAGCCCTAATTCTACTAATTTCTATTATTATTCAACGCATTTTATTTTTAATTTGGAACCGTTATTCACAATTAGTCATTGATAACTTTAAAAACGCTTCTGGAAATGAAGAACTTGATAGCGTACTACCAGGATTGAGTCAATTAGCTCGAGAAAGATTGTTGCGGGAAATGAAAGGGGTTCACAATAGACTCAGGGAACATGTTGATAAAGTAGCGCCTAAAAGCTACCGCCCCAATGACAGGTTAGCATTACCACGAGCTACCCCAGACCAAAGATTAGCAAATTTAGTTGACTCCCTCAATGAATTCACACCCGATCAAATCGATCCAGTCGTGCAGCTATTGAATGTGATTTTTCCAACCTATGGAACAAAAGTTACCAGTATCCTGCAAAATCGAGGAAATAATAACGAAAAAATTGGTATTACTTTTGAAATTACAGATATTGAAGGTCACCTAGCCTCAAAACTTTATACTGTATGGGAATCACCCCTAAACTTAGAAAACAACCACGAGCAAAAATTAGAAGGGGAAGAAGGGGAAGAAGGAGAAGAGGAAACTAATAATGCATTCCCATCTCTCAAAGAACGTTACCGATTACTATTAAAACCGGCTACTCGGTGGTTAGCAATAGAACTATCGCGACGAGAAATGGTTGCAGCAGTCCCCCAATTTTACTTTGGTAAAAAACGCATGCGCTACCAAGCTCAAATTCATAATTTTTTTGGCGTTCTTTATTATGCGAGCGCTCCAACTCATGGTTTCTTTTTCTATAAGCTAGCAATCGAAGATTTCCAAGCAGCAATCACATTATGCCCTAACTGGTATCAACCCCATGAAAATCTTGCCGATATTTATAGTACTAAAGGACGCCAAATTAGCAATGTTAAAGATAGAAAAATTGAAGGGTATCTTAGTGATGGAAGAAATTTACAAAGAAAAGCTATTTTGGAATATGAGAGTGCATTAAAAAAATGTACAGATAAAGAGTCAATTCGCAGAATAAGAGTTGGTAAAGCAATATCTCAATTACTTGTAGGGGATCTAGTTCAAATTCAAGAAGCTAAAGATGAAATTGAGTATCTCGAGAAAAATTGGGATGCGACTCTAGAAATGAATGGACGATTTATTTACAGTATGGCAACTTGGTATGCAATTACTTTCACTCAAGGTTATGGGGGCGATTCCATCAAGAGAATAGCTCAAACTTATCTTGTTTATGCTCTAGTAAGAAATACTGAAAATGATTTTTGGAAGTGGGCTGGACAAGATCCAGATTTGCAAAAAATTCGAGGCAATTTTGCGGAGTTACAGTTTGTGCTCTTGAAGGAACTTAATAGATTTTCGCAATTATCTAATCTGAAAGGTGAGGAGTTTGCTAAAGCTATAGAAAAAATACTTGATGAAAGTAAATGGTTAGAGTGAGGTGATTAGTTCCCATGAATGAAAACAAAACTTCCAAATTAAATACAAAAAAACTTACAACAAGAAAATTTAAGGGGAAGAGCTTAAACTTGAATAAATGGCGCTGGCTATTCTTGACCTTAATGAAATACCCTTGTGCTCAGCGCCGAATTCAAAACATGAAAAAAAATAATCCTACTCAGTCATCAATTGCTAAAGACATTACGCCTTGGGATGATGATGAGAGTAAACTTTTTCTCAACTAAAAAAATATTGAAAACTTTGATATTCAAGGTGATAAACGTTCTATTTCCCAAGTGTCATCATCGTGTCTGCTGTATAGTAAGCGGTCATGTAAACGACTGGAGCGTCCCTGCCAAAACTCAATTTCTGCAGGGATGACTCGAAAACCTCCCCAATGGGGTGGACGTGGAACTTCTAAATCTTGATACTTTGCTTGAAGTTCTCGTAAGCGCTGCTCTAAAGTTTGGCGACTGGAAACTATTTCGCTTTGATTAGACGTCCATGCTCCTAGACGACTGTTAAAAGGACGACTGTGAAAATATTCATCTGATTCTTGAGCCGAAATTTTCTCTACACTACCAGTAATGCGAACTTGACGTTCGAGTTGTGCCCACCAAAAAACTAGCGCAGCATGGGGATTAGCTATTAGTTCTTGACCTTTTCGACTATTGTAATTTGTATAGAAAACAAAACCCCTGCCATCATAGTCTTTAAGCAACACCATCCTTGCTGAGGGCTTACCTTCAGAACTAACTGTGGCAACAGTCATGGCATTGGGTTCCGGTATATCGACCGAACATACTTGGTCAAACCATTTCTGAAATTGTATAACAGGGTTAGGGTCTACCTCAGTTTCATTTAACTCTTGCAGGGTGTAATCTTTGCGAAGATCGGCTACTGTTCTATCCATCGGTGTTTTTATTCTTGGCGACTAGCTAAAGTTAATCAACCTACTTGTAAAGAGTTTAGTTTGTAAAGTGTCTAATCCGTAGAAATTTAATCTATAAAAGTTCAATCTGTAAAAATTTAATCTGTAAAAGTTTAATCTGTAAAAGTTTAATCTATAAAAGATTACATCCTGCCTAACCCACATCACACAGATTGCTCCTATGCGCCTTTCAGCCTCTGTGCAAAATTTATTATTCTATGGTCTAAGTGGTCCAATTATTGCTCTCAACATTTGGCTGCTGTCTTTACTATTTAGGTATTTCCAACACCCAATTACTCTTGTCGGTACAGCGGCTATTTTTGCTTTTTTACTTAACTATTTAGTCAAATTTTTAGAGCGCGCTCGTTTTAGTCGAACTCAGGCTGTAATTACTGTTTTGGGAATCTCCTTAGCATTGTTAGTAATTTCAGTTATTACCCTTGTACCAATAGTTATAGATCAAACAATTCAGCTACTACACCAAATTCCTGATTGGTTAACAGCTTCCCAAACTAATATAGAACATTTGGCAGACTTAGCCAGAAGGCGACGATTACCTTTAGATTTTAAACAAATTAGCGAGCAAGTTAATACTTACATTCAAAATTTAGTTCAGCAAATTCCTGAGGGTGCTGTGGGATTTGCAGGAAGTTTGTTTTCATCGCTAATTAATTTCATATTAATTGTTGTCTTAAGTTTTTATATGCTGCTTTATGGTAAAGGAGTGTGGCACGGTTTAATAAATATACTACCAAAAAAAATTCGCGTCCCTTTTGCCAAGTCATTACAACTTAATTTTCACTATTACTTTTTGAGTCAAATTTTGCTTGCACTATTCATGGTAGTAACTCTCACACCTATTTTCTTTTTGCTAGGAGTACCATTTGCCCTATTATTTGCCATAACTATTGGAATTTCCCAACTCATCCCTTTTATTGGAGCAACCTTAGGTATTGGCTTAGTGACTTTATTAATTTTGATGCAAAGTTTCTGGCTAGCGATTGAAGTTGCAGTGGTAGCAATCTTGATTCAACAACTTAAAGATAATTTGCTCACTCCAAAATTACTTGGTGATTTTATTGGCTTAAATCCTGTTTGGATTTTGGTGTCTATACTGATTGGATTTGAAATTGCCGGATTGTTTGGGACACTAATTGCAATTCCTATTGCTGGAACAATTAAAGATACATTTGATACTTTAAATAACAATAGATCTTAGGGGGAAATGGGAATAAATAGAGGTTAAGTCCTATTACTTGTTTAACCAAATATATTATCTACAGTTTTTTAACCGTAAATTCCAAAAAACTAAGCATCAAAAATAAATAAACCTGGAATTTTCCGGCTCTTTAGCTTAATATCAAAAAAACAATAAACCATCTTTATTTAAATTTATCTGGGCTCTACTCAAATTTCCAAAAAATCTCTATACTTGTAAAAATTCTATTAATTTTTATATTAAATTTAGATAAAAATATCATGCTATACTTGATTCGTTGATTTTATGCTCATATTATCTTGCCGTGAACTACAACTAAAAGGTTTATCTAAACAGGAAAAATCAAAAGTTGTATGACCATAAAGTTCTATTGGCTAAGAAGCTGATTGTCAGTTTCAAATAAAAACTTAAACCTAACTAATTACTTCCTAAATTTAGTGCGATGTTTCCAGTCAGGCAATTAAACTTTGTTATTATTTTTATTCTTGGTTTGGGTTTGGTCTTATTTGCCATCCAGAACAGCGAGCCAGCAACAATTCAAATTCTTCCCAACCTTGAGGTGAAAGCACCAGTTGTTGTGGAGTTCCTACTAGCGGTTGGCTTGGGGGCGATTTTGGCATGGTTATTTAGTGTCTGGACCCAATTACAACAAAATTTAATCTCCAGCCAAAAAGTTCGGCAAAAAAATATGGAGATTCGAGAATTAAAGAGCAAGATAGAAAATTATCAAGAGGAAGTTCAATCCTTAAAACTTGCACTTCCTCCAGCCGGTGAAATGCAAACAAAAGATTTGCAAGAAGCCAACGCTGAGTAAGAAATATGAAAAATAAGGTTATCACCTCTTCTATTGTGAATGTTGTGAATTTTTGACTCTGGGTGTATAAATGGATGCTTCGGAGCTTTTGGAGACAATTCAGCAATTAATTTACCAAGCAGAACAAGGAAAAATCGATCCTTGGGACGTGCAGGTAATAGAGGTGATAGATCGATACTTGGAATTAATGGCACCCCAAAAAAGATCGAGAAATTACGAGACCGATCTATCTCAGTCGGGGCAAGCTTTTTTGTCGGCTTCAATGCTGGTTTTATTCAAGGCAAACACCTTAATGCAAATGCAACTTGCTCCAGAAGTTGATGAAGAAGTTTTGCCAGAAGACGAATTAGGAGGGGATGAAGATAATTTATTACTTTATAAAACTGCCAGACTCCCACTAGAACGACAACTTCGCCGTCGCCCTGCCGCAATGCCGCCCGCCAAACGTCCTGTAACTTTGCCAGAATTAATCGAGCAGTTACAGATTATGGCGAGCCAACTCAAATTAGTGCAGAAGGGGAGTAAGCCTCCCCGTCGCAACCGAGTTCCGACCGTTAGAACTATGCGGGCGGCACTCGATCTGGCTCACCAAGAAAATCTTACGGAAGTAGCAGGGGAATTAGAGCAAGTTTTATACCATTCTGCTGCGGAGTTACAATTAGAACATAACTGGGTCAACTTAGAGCAATTAGTAACATTATGGACTCAGAAAACACAGTTACAACTTAAAAACCCCGGTCATGATTCCCCTAACTCTCATACGGTGAGCGTATTTTGGGCATTGTTATTACTATCAGCACAATCAAAAGTCGAATTATTTCAGGAGGACTTTTACCAAGAGGTAAAAGTTCGCTTGCTTGCTCGAACTATCAATCCCGAGCAACCTATAGATATATCGACGAAGTAATTTAGGTAGAAGTAATGTAGGCGAATTTGTGACCCAAGTTTTATTTCATGGAGTTTTTTTTAGTAAAACCCAAAATCTGAGTAAATAGGTTAAAGATAGATAATGGATTTTCCTGTAACTACTTATGAATTGAATAAGTGAGGAGTTGCATGCTAATCCATCCGGCACAGTGATGACTAAGAACATAAATAAACTGATGACTAAGTATCACTTGACGATCGTACACTGGCTTTTGGTTGAGGAATAAATATTTATGAAGGCGATGATTCTAGCAGCGGGTAAAGGAACTCGCGTTCGTCCTATTACCTACGTCACACCCAAACCAATGATCCCCATCCTACAAAAGCCAGTGATGGAATTTTTGTTGGAGTTGCTGCGTCAACATGGATTCGATCAAATTATGGTCAACGTTAGCCATTTGGCTGAGGAAATAGAAAGTTATTTCCGTGATGGTCAGCGCTTTGGCGTGCAGATCGCCTATTCTTTTGAGGGAAGAATTGATGATAATGGCAAATTAGTAGGGGAAGCCATTGGTTCTGCAGGAGGGATGAAACGAATTCAGGATTTTTCTCCCTTCTTTGATGATACCTTTGTGGTTTTGTGTGGGGATGCTTTAATCGACCTAAACTTGACAGAAGCTTTAAAGTGGCATAAGTCCAAAGGCTCAATTGCAACTATTGTGATGAAATCTGTTCCTAAAGATCAGGTTTCTAGTTACGGGATCGTTGTTACTGATGAAGAAGGTCGCGTCAAAGAATTTCAAGAAAAACCTAAAGTAGAAGAAGCCAAAAGTACTAACATTAGTACTGGTATTTATATATTTGAACCAGAAATATTTAAGTACATTCCCTCAGGGGTAGAGTACGATATTGGTGGGGAGCTATTTCCTAAATTGGTAGAAATCGGCGCTCCTTTTTACGCAATACCAATGGACTTTCAGTGGGTAGATATTGGTAAGGTTCCCGATTATTGGCAAGCAATTCAAGGAGTATTAACAGGGAAAATTAAGAACGTTAGCATACCCGGTCATGAAGTTGCACCTGGAGTTTATACTGGCTTGAACGTAAATGTAAATTGGGACAAAGTAGATATCCAAGGTCCTGTTTATATCGGTGCAATGACTAAAATTGAAGATGGGGCAAAAATTATTGGTCCAACTATGATTGGTCCGAATTGCTGGGTGTGTAGTGATACGACTGTAGAAAATAGCGTAATCTTTGAATATTCTCGTTTAGGAGCAGGAGTTAGATTAGTTGATAAATTAGTCTTTGGACGCTACTGCGTGGATAAAACTGGCGCATCAATTGACGTTCAAGCAGCATCTTTAGATTGGTTGATTACAGATACTCGTCAAACACCACCATCTACCACTCCTATGGAAAGACAAGCGATCGCTGAATTGTTGCAAACTAATGGCAGCTAACACAAGTAGTCGATCGCAAATTAACGTCCCCATATTAATAAATACGGCTTGATTGGGGTTTTTTAATCCCCATAACATCAGCAATATACCTTTCTGGTTTTATTTCATGCTGGTGAATTATCTCTCCCTCCCCACAAAGTTTGCGGGGAGGAGTCGCTTAGGGTGAAGTTAAAAGTCAAAACCCAGAATTCAAAATTCAGAACTCAAAACTCAAAACTCAGAACTCAAAACTCAGAACTCAAAACTCAGAACTTTCGTTGATTTCTAAGTTATGGCTAAATTCTAACTTTTGAGCAAATAAGTATATCGACTCAAACTTTGCTCGTAAGTTTGTAATAATTTTTGGGATTCTGACAAGGTAATCTGCTTATCTTCCAAAGCAAGTTCGCAGCGTTGGCGAATTTTTTCGACCAAATCTTCTGAGTCATACTGCACGTAACTTACCACTTCACTCATTGTGTCACCCTTAACAACATGTTCGATTTGATATCCTTTGGGTGTTAGCTGGATATGAACTGCATTTGTATCCCCAAACAGATTATGTAGGTTCCCCATTATTTCTTGGTAAGCTCCATTCAAAAACATACCCAAGTAGTACGGTTCTCCAGTTTTAAAAGCATGCAGTTCTAATACCGACTTCACATCTCGAAGGTCGATAAAGCGATCAATCTTTCCATCGCTATCGCAGGTCAAATCTGCTAAAATCCCTCTATGGGTTGGTTCTTCATCCAAACGGTGAATGGGCATTATTGGAAATAACTGGTCAATAGCCCAGCAATCTGGAGCAGATTGAAATACTGAAAGATTGGCATAATAAATGGAAGCCATTATTTCTTCTAAGTCTTCCAAATCATCAGGGACATATTCCTGTTGTCTGGTAATACTAAGAATTTTATGACAACAAGCCCAGTAAAGTCGCTCTGCTTTTGCACGTTCTCTGAGTGGTAAAATTCCTAAATTAAACCGACTGATTGCTTCCTCTTTAAATTGAGCTGCATCGTGATATGCTTCCTGATAATTTTCTTCACTAATTAATTGATAAGTTTCCCACAGATAACTAATAACTTGAGATTCACCTTCCCGTGGTGCTTCTGGAGCTTCAAAAGGTACTTCAGATGTGCTGAGTACATCAAAAATTAAAACTGATTGATGGGATGCAACTGCTCGTCCACTTTCACTAATAAGTGTCGGTACAGGTATATTTCTTTCAGCGCAGGTATCTTTTAACTCTGCCACAATATCGTTGGCATAGTTTTGCATGTTGTAATTTTTGGAAGCATAAAAATTAGTTTGGGAACCGTCATAATCCACACCCAAACCACCACCAACGTCAAGATACTTCATGTTTGCGCCCAGCAACGCCAGTTCCACATAAATTTGGCTGGCTTCCTGAATGGCGTCTTTAATTACGTTAATTGCGCTAATTTGTGAGCCGACATGAAAATGTAACAATTGGAAAGAATCTAACAGATCGGCATCCCTGAGCTTATCTGCTGCATTAATAATTTCGGGAATTGTCAAACCAAATTTAGCACGATCTCCAGAAGATGTTCCCCAACGTCCCATTCCTCTAGTGCTAAGTTTAGCTCTAACACCAAGGATGGGTTTAATTCCTAATTGTTCGCTGACTTCAATTACCAGATCGACTTCTTCAATTTGTTCTAAAACTATAATCGGCATTTGCCCAATTTTCTGGGCTAACATAGCCGTTTCTATGTATTCGCGGTCTTTATAACCGTTACAAATTAATGGTGCACCCGGAGTGTCAAGTAACGCTAAAGCAATCATTAATTCCGGCTTAGAACCAGCTTCTAAACCAAATTGATGGGGTTTACCAAAGCGAACTAAATCTTCAATTAAATGACGTTGTTGGTTACACTTTACGGGGAAAACTCCACAATAATCGCCGGGATAATTGTAACGGGCGATCGCTTTAGCAAAGCAAGCATTTAAAATTTCAATCCGATTTTCTAAGATATCAGAAAAGCGAATTAACAGGGGTAAACCCAAATTTCGTAGCTTGAGAGCATTTACTAACTCATATAAATCTAGAGAACCACCACGATCTCCTTTGGGAGAAACAGTCACATGACCAGCAGCATTAATTGAAAAGTAAGGTTGTCCCCAACCTTCTATTCGGTAAAGTGCTTCACTCTTTTCTATTGTCCATTGGTTAGGTGGTACTTCCTGAACTGTAGACGGCGGTAACATCTGTATATCTTGTTTCTTCCTACCGCCATTGAGTGAGACTGGCGTCTTATCTGAATGTGAATTTACCACCTCAGAGGAAGCAGCAGTTGACTTAACACCCATTTCTTCCTGACCTTTATGTAACACCGGCGAGCTTGCAATTTAACCTATTTATTTTTGAGGAGAATATCAAAATTGGCTATCTTTCTTATACGTTGTAACATAGACCGTTAGCATCAGTAGATACTTGACAAAATATACTCAATAAATAGGTAATAAAATTCATTTATAAAAACTCATCTATAAAAAATTAATTTACAAAAAGTCAGAAGGAAGAACAAAAAAATTTAGGACTCAAAAATTTAGATTCCAAAGATTTAGATTCGAAAAATTTAGGTTTTGGTAATTTAGGCTCCTCAGTTTCAGATTTCTTAATTTTAGGTTTCTCAATTTCAGGATCCTGGACTTCAAGGTTTTAAATTTCAGCACCCTGAATTTCAAAATCCCAGACTTTAGATTCCAAAATCTTGAAACTATCAAATTGAAACTCTCAAATTGAAACTCTCAAATATTTTATACAGGCAGTTGATACTAAATCAATAAATTCATGTCCTCTTGCATAACAAGCTTGAAAAATAAAAACTTCAGTTACAGCCTTTACGTTGGTGTTCGTATTGCAATTTCTGAGATAAACTACACTCTGATCGGTCATCTGTCATCTGTAGCAAGCAATTAGTCGAGGCTCATAGTAATTTCATCAATGACTAAGAGTAAGGACAAGGGGCTAATGGCACATGATAAATGACGACTACGTACATCAAAATATTAGGAGATAGCTTTGGAACGCACTTTTTTAGCAATTAAGCCCGATGGGGTTCAGCGTGGATTGGTGGGTGAAATTGTCCGACGCTTTGAAACCAAAGGTTTTACACTTGTCGGAATGAAATTTATGAAGGTGAGTAAAGAATTAGCTGAATCCCACTATGATGTTCACAAAGAAAGACCATTTTTCTCTAGCTTAGTAAATTTTATTACTTCTGGACCGATCATCGCCATGGTTTGGGAAGGAGAAGGTGTCGTTGCTGCAGCTAGAAAGATGATTGGAGCAACCAATCCATTAACAGCAGAACCAGGAACTATCCGAGGTGATTTTGGTGTGAATATTGGTCGCAATTTAATCCATGGTTCGGATGCAATTGAAACAGCCCAAAGAGAGATTTCTCTGTGGTTTAGTGATGAAGAACTGGTTACTTGGGAATCACAGATGAAACCTTGGTTACAAGAATAATTCACGATTAAATTCACACTTAGAAAATGGGAAATGGGGAATAGTAAAGTTAGATTATATTTTTGCAAGAGTAAATTATAGCTTGCGATTATCGCAAGCGTGTATTTTCTCCAGACTTATTACACTCAAAACTTCCTCATCTCCCATTTCTAGGTGAAGGGTTAAGCTAACACCCACTCATCTTCAGGAATAAGTTATTACCCTTTGATTGGTTATCCTTGATTGGATGCTTCGCTATGTTCGCTTGTTTTTGTTAATTCGGAAACATTTCGTTTAGAAAATCCCCAAGCAAGAATCACAGCAATGATACTGACCATTAACCATTGTGGGGGTACAAAAGCTTCGTTAAATACCTTTGCTAATAAGCGTAAGCCCACCAAAGCAACTGTTATGTAACCAGCATCTTCTAAATTAACAAATTCATCCAGCCAACGGATAAATAAACCAGCCATAAACCGCAAAGTGATTACTCCGATTGTAGTACCTGCTATTACTAACCAAGTCTCATCAGAAACAGCAATTGCAGTGGTAACACTGTCTAGGGAAAACGCCAAGTCCGTTAAAGCAATTATTGGTATAACCTGTGACAAAGAACTAAAACGAGGACCGTGATGGTGATGTTCGTCATCTTCCTCGGAAGAAAAATGTTGAAATACTAGCCACAGTAAGTAAGCTGCACCCAAAAGCTCGAATTGCCAAAAATTTTCTACCCAGGTGGCTGTCAAAAGTAAACCAATTCGCAAAATGTAAGCAAATATTAAACCAATATTAAGTGCTTTTTCTTCTAGTTTTTTATCTTCCAAACCTTGAGCGATCGCAGCTAATGCAATTGCATTATCAGCAGATAGAACTGCTTCTAAAAAGACGAGTAACAGCAGAACTATAGGAGCTTCTACACTGAAATTAAAGTGGAGGTATTCAAAAATTTGGTCTAGCATCCGAATTTTTAAGCAGCGCGAATGAAAAACGATCGGGTATAAAGCTTTTGATGTAAATAGCGCAACACATCCGGGAAGGATGCTATTTCCGACAAGAAAGGGGGTTTTGGGAAGAGTCAAAATCTCAAAACCTTTATTCCTTGGTTAGAGAAAGCGTGAATCCCGTAAATGGCTACTTTAATCCAGCTTAACTTGCAGCAGTAAGTTTATGTATTAATAGTTTTTTTCTTTTAATAAGGTTTTCCCTGTCGCCAAAATGATGCTAAGAAAAAATTACAATCAAATTATCTAAAGTTGGTTGCCAAAAAGTTATTTCTGCTTAAGATATCTGCATAGTTCTAAGTTTAGACTAGACTAAAATATCTTTTACTATATTTTATTTAAGTTTAATTGGTATAACTCCCCCATCAGTCTGATGCTCGGGTAATCAATAGATACAAAAGATACAAAGCTTCCCCCTAGCAGCTTAATAAGCAATTATATCGATGTTAGTAAACAATTATATGAATAAATTGACTTGATATCTGCTCAAGAATATAATCCTGCCCTGTGTGAGTATAGTGAATAGCTATATAAAGATATGAAAACATCAGGGCTAGAGCAACTTCAGTACATACCAGGTAAAATCAGGCGAGACCTACTTAATTCCGAACCTTGGAAAACAATTGCCGGAAATATGCGAAAAAAGCATTTTCTCGAGCACGCAAATTCTTTACCTTCTCTCCCTTATATGGGGAAAAATATACTCACAGGTCTATTGAATGAAGGTATATTTGTTAGTTCTTTAGAAACTTTAGAAGCCGAGCGAACAGAATATTTTTTCAATACTGCAAAAAAATTATCATCTAAGCTAGGTAGGATGCCCAGTAACGGTAATCACTTGGTTAAATTGCCGATTTCAGAGAGTTTAAAATATCGAGAAATTTTTTCTTGGAGTCTACAAGAAAAATTGATAAATACAATGGAAAATTATATTCAATTACCATTACTTTATCACGGTTATGAATTTAAGCGAGAAGTTGCTAACGGTAAACTAGTTGGTGCGAGAAGGTGGCATCAAGATACAGAAGATTACCGGATGGTAAAAATCATTATCTATTTAAATGATGTAGATGAAGATAACGGACCGTTTGAATATATTCCCAAACATATATCTAAATTATTAGTGAAGCTACTGAGATATAAGTCTGGGTTTGTTAAAGACGAAACAATGGCAAAACTTTTATCTCCAGAGCATTGGCAAACTTGTACCGGAAAGGCTGGAACAGTAATAATTACTGATGTCTGTAACATGTTTCATCGTCTGAAAGCCCCAATCAGATCGGATAGATTATCCCTTACCTACAGCTACACCTCTTTCAAGCCTTTAAAATTGCGTCAAAAATTTAAATTATCTCAAGCTGATTGGATAGAACTCACCAGCGAACTTACAGAACGTCAAGTTAAATGTTTGAGTTCGATGATGCCCCAAAACTGATAAGATACAGGTTCAAATCAGAATGATACTGCTAAACTTAGAGAGACCTGAAACAATAGCGTCATTATGCTCAAGCGTTCCAAATTCGAGACAACTCAGTCTCAGATTATGCACCGTGCTGAGGACTTGATTAGTGCTGCCTCAAATCGTTACCGAATTACAGTTCAGGTAGCAAATCGTGCCAAACGTAGGCGCTACGAAGATTTTGAAAGTGCTGAAGATGCGATGATGAAACCTGTATTGCGGGCAATTATCGAAATGTCAGACGAACTGACGCAACCAGAAATCATTGGTGACATGTAGATTAGATCGAAACAATAAACTTTTTAATCTCAAAGGATGAGCAACAAATTGCAATCGCTCGCAAAATTGCTCAAACCAGAAAAAGCTCAAACCCAGCCCCCTTTTAAGCGGGGGTCCATTCTGGTTTTAACAGCAGCAGCAATTTTTAATTTTTGTGTAGTTAGTTCTGAACTAGTAAATCATCAAGCAGCACTAGCTCAATTTACTAGTTCTGGCAATGTTTGGCGACAAGTTTATCAAAAATTGCCTGACTTCCCCAAAGAAAATAAATATGTCGCAAAAGGAAAGCGTAAAGTAGCACAAAACAATACTTTAGCTCGACGGATGATTCAATATCATCTCAACCAAAAAGGACGCGCTCCAAATTATCGCCTGGATTGGAAGTTAACATTAGCTGATTATTTGGGTGCAAATGAGATTATGTACGATAATCAGTACCCGGGTCACGACACTTTAAGAAAAAATCCTTTAGAGGGCGATCGCGCTGCTATTGCTAGTTTAAGTCGTTCTGAGCGCAACGCCTTGGTACAAGTTCTCGTAGATATTTTTACTTCTAGATCTCAATAGTCAGGAGTCAGGAATCAGGAGTCAGGAGTCAGGAATCAGGAGTTAGAAGTCAGAAGTCAGAAGTCAGAAGTCAGGAGTAATACTCTTACTCAATACCAATTACCAATTACCAATTACCAATTACCAATTACCAATTACCAATTACCAATTACCAATTACCAATCTCCCGATGGAACGTGTAGTAAAAAGTGGATCTGGTTGGCGCATAGGCTGGAATCCAAATGCTCCCATATATCAAGGTTTAGTTGGTACGGATGATTGGGCGATCGAACTCACAAATCAAGAGTTAGAAGACTTTTGTCGGCTACTACAACAATTAGCCCAAAGTGTAGAAATAATTGCTTGTGAGTTAATGGATGAGGAAAAAATTGCTTGTGAGGCTGAAAGTGATTTGTTGTGGATGGAAATAGAAGGCTATCCCCACGCTTATGGTTTACGTTTCATTCTTAATACTGGACGTTGTGTAGAAGGTGAATGGGAAGCTTCTGCAGTTCCTGGTTTATTGCAAGCTGCTGGAATGTTGAAGGTTTTTTAGGGAACAGAATGCCGCAAACTATTATGTGGTGTAGCGATGTGAAAAATGAATCTTTCTGATTTAAATTTAGTTAATCAACTCTGTTCTTGATTCCCAATTATTAATACCCAGTCGCCAGTCCCTAGTCGCCAGTCGCCAGTTCCCTATCGCTTTTTCAAAAAATCTATTGTTTTCTTTGAAGTTTGTGTTAATATATTTTAGTTGGCTTGATAAGCTTGGATATTCCCTAATATTTTTTCAAGATTTAGGCGAATTTTCCGGGGCGTAGCGCAGCTTGGTAGCGCGCCACTTTGGGGTAGTGGAGGTCGTGGGTTCAAATCCCGCCGCTCCGATTAATGTATTAAGAAACATAATTCGTACAGATACATATATCTGACAAATTTTATTACTAAGTATATTCTCTAGAAGTATGAAATTAGAGGACTTTCTTGGTAGATATTTGATTCTGGTAATTGTTGCGATCGTTATTAAATAATTAGTGGTTGCAAAATAATTTTAAGAAATCTATTGTCGCACAGTAATTTTTGCACAATTATTCCTATATGTAGATATGTTATGTAGATGTGTGATACTGCAGTTATTGCAAATAATATCTGACCTCTAGGAGATTTCTATTTGAAAAAGAAATAAAGTAAAGTGGTTATTAGTGTTTAGTTTCTTCTAGTTGTTACCTTACTTTTTATAAATTTAATAAATGATACCTTAACCTGGTAAACGTGCGTTTACCTAGGTGATTATGTATATGCTATCAGCCCCCAAACTGCTTACAGATCCATTTTTACAGTTACCGACAGAAACTTCCGTAAGAGTTGTTTGGTTCTCGGAGTTTGCTGGTGATGGACACCTAGTAGCATACGGTGAGAATCTTGCTCAAACAGTGTTTGCCAAAACAACTCAACTCAGTCGGGTGCGAGAAGACCAAAAATCAAGAGTTGGAGACCAAACAGAAGACGGACAAATTTACAAACATCCTGTAAAACGAGATATTTGGCGACATGAAGCCGAACTAACTAACTTAACTCCTGGGAAACGGGTTAGTTATCGCGTCACCAGCGTAATGGAAGATGGAAAAACAATAAGTAGTAGTATATTCACACTTACTCCTTCACCACCACCCAATGTTCCTTTGAAAATACTTTTGACTTCCGACCATCAAATCAAACCGATGGTCGCAGCAAATCTTCAAAAAGTAGTAGAAACTATTGGGAGAGTTGATGCGGTTTGGTTTGCTGGAGATTTAGTAAATATTCCCGATCGCGCTAGCGAATGGTTTGATGATAATCGGGGTAATGGTTTTTTCCCTTGTTTACAAGGTCGTGCTAAATATGCGATCGCACATGAAGGTAGAGAAAACATTTATACTGGCGGACAAATTATTCAATGCGCACCCATGTTTACCTGTATTGGGAATCATGAAATTATGGGACGTTTTGAACGAGAGAAAAGTCTAGTTGGTGAATTTAACGATACCATTCCCCGCGAATTTGCCCGCAAGTTTTATGGTGAAAAATCTTTAGATGACAAATCTTTAGATGACCAATCTCTAAAAAATAATTCTTTTAATAGCGATACTTACGAGGAAATTTTTACTCTTCCTCAAAGTCAAGAAGGGGGTAAAACTTATTATGCTGTTACTTTTGGTGACGTACGTTTAGTTGTTTTATATGCAACTAGAATGTGGCGTTTTCATACCACTGATAATGGGAGCAAAGGAAAGTACGCAGAACCAGAAGCAGATTTAGATAATCCGGAAAACTGGGGTTACGGACAACATATATATGAACCAATTAATAAAGGTAGCGCTCAATATAATTGGTTAAAATCAGAGCTTAATAGTCTGGAATTTAAACAAGCCAAATATAAAGTTGTGATGCTACATCATCCTCCCCATACTTTGGGAGGTAATATTGTCCCAGCATATACCAATCCTGTGCAAGTAGTTACATCGGATGAAGATGGTCGGACAAAAGAGGTGCGTTATGAGTATCCCAAAGAGCAAGATTATATTACCCAAGACTTAATTCCTTTACTTGAAGAAGCAGGGGTACAACTAGTTTTTTACGGACATTCTCACCTATGGAATCGGTTTGTTAGTCCCGAAGGAATGCACTTTTTAGAAACCTCGAATGTTGGTAATTCCTATGGTGCGAGTTATGGAGAGCAAAAGCGAAAACATGTGCCGAAAAAGAGTGATGGAAATGCTGACGTAAATTATGTTGAAACTGGCGATCCCTATGGTTTAGAACCCGTAGTTCCCACAATTGCACCAATGGTCAGCGAGGATGGCGAACTTTTACCTTATATTTCTAGTAATGAAATTACAGTTTTTAGTATTTTTGATACCGGTAGCGGTAGGGTAAGTAGTTATTTATTTGATACTCGTAAACCTGAATCTGAAGCAATTAAGTTTGACGAATTTGAATTAAAGTAAAGCTGTTTCTCCTCACATCTGTTGAAATTACTACAATAAAATTACACGTATAAACGAGACGAAGGGAGAATAAGTATGGTACAAGTCGCAATTGCAGGAGCAGGTCCGACTGGTGCTACACTTGCTCTATTGCTCGTAGAACGTGGTATTAGTGTCACATTAATTGAAGCAACTACAGATTTTCACCGAGTGTTTCGTGGTGAAGGATTAATGCCAAGTGGTTTAGATGCGTTAGAACAAATGGGATTATCTCATTTACTGGAAGGGGTTCCGCATCGAAGATTAGATGGATGGGAATTTATTTTAGGTAAGAAATCTTTATTTCGGGTTGACGAACCGATAGAAACTGGAACTAAAGCATGTACTCTGGTATCTCAACCACCCCTATTAGAAGCTTTAGTTAATCAAGCTAAAAAATACGAAAATTTTGAATTTCTTCAAGGCGTTGCAATAAAAGATTTACTGCGTGTTGATAATCGTGTTGCTGGAGTAAAGCTAAACGACGGTAGGGAAATTACTGCTGATGTTGTGGTTGGTGCAGATGGACGTAATTCTGTTGTTCGACAACGTGCTGGATTAAAGTTGGAGCGTCAACCAAAGGATATGGATGTTCTTTGGTTCAAGCTTTTAGCCCATCCTCGCTTTGTAGAAAATAATCTGTTTTGTGCGATCGGTAACGGTGAAGAAGCTTTTGCTGTATTTCATGGAGCCGATCCGGGAAAACTACATCTCGCTTGGACTTTAATGGGAGATACAAATACCGACAGAACAAAAGTTGAATGGGCTGAAATTTTTGCATCACTCTCACCATCATGGCTTGCAGAACATTTTGTTACCCATGCTGATACAATCGAACGACCCATTAAATTATCAGTTGTTATCGGTCGTTGTCCGTCCTGGTATGCTCCTGGAGTGATACTTTTAGGTGATGCTGCTCATCCAATGGCTCCTGTACGCGCTCAAGGTATTAATGTTGCATTACGCGATGTAATTGTTACTGTTAATCACCTGGTACCGTTACTAAATAAAAATACTCGGTTTGAAAAATCTAATTCTGAAGAATGTGAATCTGAAAAAAATGGATCTGAAGAATTTGGATTTGAAAAAACTAGTCCCGAAAAAACTAAATATGAATTAATTGATGCTGCATTCGCCAAAATTCAAGCAGAACGAGAGGCAGAAATTATTCGCGTTCAAGAACTCCAAGCAACGGAAACAGAACAAAATAAATCAATTCCAAAAAATCCATTATTGCGAACGCTGATATTTAAATTGGCTCGGTTATTCCATTGGAAAATTCGCGAATCTTGGATCGAAAGACAACATCAAATGCGTCATGGCGTGACAAATGTAAAATTAACTGTTTGAGATGTTGAGTATAAATCATCTTTAAAAAAAATTTATAAGTTTAGTTTTCTTTGACAGCAATATTAATTACATTGTATTAGTTGGTTTTGCCCTATAAATTAGCGATCGCTAACAGTTACCAATTACCAATTACCATATGTCGCTAAGAACGCGCGGCTGCTAACCCAGTGTACCGTAGGTATTGCGCCACGTTCATCCATAGGATGCGTCCAAACGCGCAGCACCTTCTCAGCGGCGGCACGCAGTGCTTATGGCTAACGTCACGCTACCGCTAACGCCGTTAGGCGCGGGCGTATACCAATTACCAATTACCAAAGAAAATAAAAATTAGATCTAAACTCGAAAAAACTTTTTAAAATCGTTTTACCAAGCCAAAATATATTTATTAAGTCAAAAGCAACTAACGCAAAGTGTCATATTTAACATTGCGATTATTGTATTTAATGTAATTTTTTTATCCTAAATATTATGTGTTTACCAGATTGTACTTTTTCTCAAAAAACTCTAGCTTCTGTATTAACTGCTTTCAATTTGCTTTGAATCTTGATAATAAATTGATAATAAACTAATGTAATAATCTAATTGCTTAAATAAATTAATTTTTGGCAACTTTTATTATTGGGAAATTTATTTCTGGAATAAAACCTATAATTTATTTTTTGTAGATAGTAGATAAAAATTTTCCAAGTATCTGTAACTACTTGGTACAAGAATATTGTAAATTCTAAAATGGTTAATCAATCTTTTCCCCCACCATTTCCTCAACCCTTACAACGCCTTCATGTCTATGACGGTTTGATGATGAATGCAGAACGTTGGGGATTAGCTCATCGTTATCATCGACATCGACAAAATGTTCACTATCAGTCTCTAAACGAACCAGGTATTGTTTGCGGTTTAGGAGTAAGAGTTATTCAAGCTCCATCGGAAGCAAATGCAAGATTTAGGGACAAACGTTGGGTAGAAATTCAACCAGGAATAGCGATTGATTTAGATGGAAACCCAATCATTGTCGATCCATCCATAGACCGCAAGTTTAGAATTGCTACCAGTGCTCCCACAACAGGAACCCTAACAGTATATTTAGTTGCAAGCTATGTCGAACCGGATAATCCAGGAGAGAAAGTAAACTCGAGTCATTTGCTTCGAGAGTGGTTTCGATTTGATGAAAAAACCACTCCACCCACAGATCGAGAAGTAGAATTATGTCGCATTGAGTTACGCTCGGGGATAGTAGAACTAGAAAACCCAGAAGATATACTTTTCCCAGGATACAACCAGATAAATTTACACCATCGTCGTTTCGCAAAGGCTAGACCACAAGCGATTATCAGAGTTGCAACAACCCTTACTGCAACTTGTGAAAATCTTCTATATTTAATGCAATCCGTATCTAGTCTTTATCCGAACTTCCATGGTTCAACGGAGGTTGGACAGGTTAATCTTGATACTGACCTCAACGATTACGATCTGGTTTATGTTGCTGGATTACAAGCTATGAATTTGTACGATACAGAATTAGAAAGGTTCACCCAATATTTGAAAACGGGTGGTGTAATTCTTATTGAACTTCCTTCTCCAAATAGCGATCGCTCAGAGAAAGTGAAGAAAGCAGTTGCATATCAGTTTCAAATTTCTTTGCAATCTTGGCGAAGACTTAGTGCGAATCATCCATTGCGATCGCAACCTTTTTTATTTGCAAAACCTCCCCAAATCAATCAACAGTCTGTCCAGCTGTGGAATGGTGGTGGAATAATTTTAATAGAGGGCGATTTATCTGCAGCTTGGGGATTGGATGAAAATTTAGATTTAGAACGTCATGAGATTCGTTCGGCTCAAGAGTTTGGGATTAACATACTTAATTTTGCTTTGCAAAGACGACATATGACTCAGTTATTACAAGAGACAAGTATGGATTCTAATAAATCTTATCTTCGTTAATGAATTTTAGGTAATAGGAGATAATACTAAGTCCGGGTTAATTACCCCTTTTTAGAATGAGAGGGTGAAGTGTGGGAGGTGTAGGAAGTGTAGGGGAAAATCCAAAAAAATATAAAGGGGTTTTAAAAATCGGATTTGGTATAAGAAATAGGTAAAAGGATACAGATAATTTGAAATTTAGGTTTATCTTTTAACAAAATAATAAAATTAAATTTATCAAATTAATTTATCGATAGAGTAATACATACATCAATAAAAAACTATTTTTTACTGCTCTATCTCTTTTCAGATTCATAGTTTTTGTTTTTAATGTTATTTTTCAACTAATTTAATTATTAAAATATTTTACTAATGATAAGCAAGGTAACAGCAGTAGTCTCAAGAAGGCAGTTAGAATTTACCCCAGATAATTCATTTGATGCTTATAACTCTAGTATTAATAGTGAAAATACATTTGAAGTTGAAGTTACTAATAACAGTGATAAATTTGCTAGTTTTCAATTAGAGTTATCCACACCCGGTATGGATGAAAACTCTCAGGTTAAATGGTGCAACATCGAACCAGAAGTTTGTGCAAAAAAACCACCTGGTAGTAAGACAAAATTTCAAGTAGCTATTACTAAAGCACCAATTCCAGCTTACGATACAACAATTGATTTAATTTTGAGAGTTTTTTCCGTTGAAGATGCTAACTTATATACGAGTCAAAAACTAAAATTAAAGATTAATAAACCTTTGAGACCTTTACGTGTAGAAATGCCTGTAAAAGTATTCAAAGTTGCTCCAAATGATAAATTTGAAATTCCGGTATTAGTATATAATCTCAGTTCAAAATTTTCTCACATCACTTTAATCTGTTCGGGATTAAATCCTGATTGGATGACTAAGGGAGTTAAAAGAAAATTAGATATAGAACCAGGAGATTTTGAAAAAACAATTTTTTGGTGTCAACCATCTAAGCTTAGTCTGAGTAAAGAATATAAGTTCAAAATAGAAGTTAAGTCAGATACTACTCAATATCCTGCAAGTGAATCTGGTGTTTTAGAAATTATTCCTGACGGGGTAGTTGAATTTAGTTGCAGTGATAAACAACAAATAATTCCAACCAAAAAAAGTCTTATCCCTGGGGAAAAAAGCAAAAATTCTCAAAATATAAACTCTCAGAAGACAAACTCTCGGAATATAGCAAAGTACGAACTCACATTTTGGAATGACAGTAATTTAGTTACCCAAGTAGATATTACAGTTCCCGAACAATATCAAAAATTATGTAATTTAGAAATACCAGAACCAATAAAAATTACTCCGACAGAGACAAAAATAATGTCTCTCATTGCTGCAGCTAAAAGACATTGGTTCGGTAGAACAAAAAACCATAAATTTACAGTTTCTCCTATTTTAAGTAGCCCTGTTTCTGGAGAATTGATTACAGATGTTTACCCCAAACCCAGTACTGAAGTTTTAGAACTTAAAATTTTACCGATAATTCCTTTCTGGGCTCAACTTGGGGGGTTAATGTTAATTCCGTTATTAATATTGTTGAAAATATTAATGCATGAGCCAACCTATCATACAGGACCTGTTAATTCTGTCAGATTTTTTGGTAATGGTAGCCTAGTATTCAGTGGTTCTAGCGATCAAACTATTCGACGTTGGCAAGTTGAAGAAGGTTTTTTGTATCCAGGACATACTTATCTTAAGGCTAAAGGTGAAATTGCAGATGCCAAAAGTTTAGGAAAAGCTGTACGAGTCATTCGTCAAAGTCCAAAAGATAATGATGTAATTGCAGTTGGACTAGAAAATGGGGAAGTTAAGTTATGGGATATTTCTGCAAATAAACTGAAAAATTCTTTTAGTTTGAACAAAGCTAACCGCGTCTTTGATTTAGTTTTTACCCAAAATAGTCATGACTATTTATTTAGCGCCCATGGTAATGGTCTGATTAATCAATGGGATCTTAAGAGAACTTCTAATACAAATTCCAATACAAATTCCAATATAAACACAAATAAAACTAGATCAAATCCCATTCAAAGTCGAAATTTTGATTTTGCAATTTCTGCTTTAGCTATTGATGAGAGTAAAGATAATAATCCCCTAATTATAAGTGCGGGACGTTTCAATAAAATGGTAGCTTGGCAACCAAAAACAAATAAATATATTCCTATTCGTTATGAATGGAAAAATCAAATTCGCGCATCTAAAAAGAAAAATTCTTTTATCCCAGTAATGGGTCAACAACATTATATAACTAGTTTATCTATAGAAAATAATGTTTTAGCAAGTGCAGATAACCAGGGTTATATTACCCTATGGGACCTAAATAAAATTCGTCAATGTATACTCAAAATTACTAATATAAGTACAAAAAAAGCAGTAATAAAAAGTAAACTAGATATTATTAAAAATAATAATAATCAATCTGAAAATACAAATTATAGCTGTGATAATGCAATTATTGAACAATGGCATGATGGTCACGATAAACAACCAGTACGTTCCGTCGCTTTAACTCAAAATGGGGATTATTTGGCTAGTACCGGAGATGATGGACGGATAATAATTTGGAAGTTGAAAGAAGGTGGTTTAAAAGCTAATTGTCAACAGGAAGTTGCTTATTTACCCGATATAAAATTCAATAGCGTTGATATTAAAAAATTAACGCAAGGACAAGAACATTATTTTCTACTAACTAGTGGTGATGATGATAACAACGTCAAACTATATCGTAAAGGGATGAAAGATAATGCAAATTGCCAGTAGCCCCATTTTGATTGAAGAACGCTCTGGAATTAGCCATGATATTAAACGGGGAAGTAGCGTTAAACATAATTTTTATGTTAAAAATACTAGCGGTCAAAAAGTAGAAGTTGACCTATGGATATCTGCTACTGATTCAAAATCAGAAACATTATTAAGATGGTGTACTTTCAGTGAGAAAAATCCTTTAGTAATAGATGCTAATGATTTTAAAGAGGTAACATTAAACTTTCAAGTTCCCACCTCCGCAAAGCCAGATTTATACAACTATGAAGTTTTAATTGAATCTGCAGCTCAATACCCAGGGAAAATTTTTCGTCGTCCCCAACATATTCGAGTTTTACCATCAGACAGGGACTCTCAATGGGTCAATGAGCCAAAATTTAATATTTATCCACCAACTAGTTCGACTAATCCTAAAATACTTAAAGCTGGAGAAAAATTAGAAGTTAAAGTAAGAGTTGAAAACCGTTCCAGAAGAGTAGATAGATTTTATATCTCATCTGAATTAACACCTGAATTCTCCGCAGCATGGTACACCATCAAATATCCTGAAAGTGAATTAGATATTCCTGGATTAGTTAAAGAAACTGATGGTTTAGAATTAAACCCAGGTAAAGAAGGGGAAATAACCCTTATTTTGCATCCACCAAAATATACATTTGCTGGTAATTATTGTCCGACAATTCGTTTGATATCAAGTAATAGAGAAGATTTAGTATTGTTAGATATCCTTTACTTACGGATTTTATCTGACGATAGGTTGGATGTGGAAATGTCTCCCAACTCCCGCAAAGTACCGTTAGAAGAAGGTGAATTTGAAATTGAGTTAACCAACCAAGGAAATATCAAACGAGAACTTAAACTAGATATCAAAGATAAAAAGGGTATTTTCAACTATTCTTTGCGACCTTCAATTGTCAAAATATTACCCGGAGTAACCGAAACAGTTGTTTTAAAGACAGAACCCAAAAAATGGTTGCGATGGCGTCGTCATTTACGAGGTAAAGGATTAGAATTTACTTTTGATGTTGATGTTAACAACACCAAGAAGTTTCTATTACCAGAAACCAAGGAAGAATTAGCGATACCTCAGAGTTTACCTCAAGGTAAAATTCTCTGGCAATCTCGTTCTTGGTGGGTATTATGGTTATTGGTCTTATTAGCTCTATTAGGTGTTGGTGGGATAATTGTGATTATTTGGTGGGATGTTTTACAGAGTAAAATTCCACAAGTACCCCCAAAAGTTGAAAAGTTTGAGACTAAAGATAAAAAATACGAAAAGCAACAAAAAATATATCAGCAAGGTGAATATACTGAAATTCCTCTTTACTGGGAAATTAGTGATTCGGAAAAAATTGATAAAATAACTCTTATTCTTTTAGAAAGTAATGTAGAGCGGAATAGGATAAATTACTTTTTATCAGATAAAATCTCTCAAGATAAAGAAAAAAAGGGATTCGCATTAGAATTTGGGGACTGTAATTTTATTGGAGATTCTAGTCAAGCACAATCTGCAAAGAAAAATCGTTCCAATCAAAATAATCCTCTATCTTTAGATAATTTTCTCAATATTCCCATGCCTTTTATGGACACAAATAATGATGATGATATTAATACATTAAGTTGTGATTTCTCCGGTCAAATGCCTCAAAAAGCAGGTAAATATAATTATAAATTAGAAGTATTCTCCAAACAAAATTCAGAACGACCATCTTCATCTCAAATTACCGATACAATAACGATTAATCCACCACCACCGTTACCATCACCAAATATTCTTAAATTATCCTCTTCCCAATCTGTTTATGAAGAAATAGATGCTAATTTGTCAACAGCTAAACAATCATCAGTCAAGAAATCATCAGATGATATTGCGATCGCTCCGATTAAGCTAAATTGGGAAATTGGTATTCCCGAAAATATTCAAGAGCTGAGATTGGTAGGAAAAACACCTGATGGTTTAGTCAATAGTGCAGAAAAGATTTACAAATTTACCGATGGTAATCTTCCGACAGAATTGCAAACATTTTGTCAATTTCAGACAATACTGAATGAAGCACAAAAATTAAAATGTAGCGATATACCCATCTATGATGCACATAAAGCAGGGGAATATATTTTCACCCTGACGGCGATCCCAACAGCAGAAGCAATTCCACAGGATGATAAAGATAAATCTGTAATTTCTAAGCAAACACCAAAAATCAAAATTCAACCTCCACCACCGAAACCTGCAACCCCGATCGAGATAAGTTCCTTTAAAATTAATGGTCGTGAAGTAAAAAATCGTCCCAAACAGACTTTTGTTCTCAATAAACAACGCCTCAGTGCAAATATAGCAGTATCTTGGCAAGTAAAAGACGGTGAAGATATCAAAGTGGAAATACTTCCTGCACCAGGAGTTGTTAGTAATCAAGGTTCTATCAGCAGGTATCCCCTAAGTAGACCACCAAGTAGTGAAGTAATTAAATTGAGGGTAACCAATAAAGCTGGAGAGGAAAAAATTCAATCAGTGGTAATCGAAACTATTGAATCGAATTCGCTGAACAGATCGCAACCTTTTACTCCTGGAAATAATTCTGGGGGATCCAACTCTGGAGTATCTAATGGAGCATCTAATTCTGGGAGGTCTGACACTTCTATACCTGGCGATCGCACAAATTCATCACCACCAGATTCCTTACCGGTCGAGTCTGATGGGTTACCACCTATTGAATTACCACCTCAAGCAAATTAGTCATTCTTGATGTTTAGGATGAAAGAATACCAGTAAATTATTTTTTGGAAAGTCGATAAGAGAGCTTTCAACTGTATTAATATCTTTTCAAGTTTCAGACTTTCTTCGTCGGTTGGAATTTTAGCTAAAGTTTGATTGACTACTGCACCAAGTTTGGTGATTGGTATATCTCCACTGTGGATACCTGCTTCAATTCTTCTTCTTTAGACATATCAATAAAACTTAAAGTTTTTACTATTTACGAAGGCAAATATTTTTTAAACCAAATACTTTACAAATAAATACTTTTACAATTAAATCTCAGTTTCATAAGGCTCGCAGTATCTTACTATGTCAATAACCTAATAAAAATAAACCGAAAGATATTTTTATTCTTCTACAAAAATAAGTAAAATCTAGTTTATTTAAAATTAACGATTCTCTATGACCTTCACCCTATTCCATCAAGTCAGTCAACAAGATTTAATTTATCTTTTGGGTGCGATCGATAACATCCGTCAAAGACTCCACTAAACCTGCTTGCCGAAGAATAAAGTGAGATAAAATAACATACGCAAGCGCGGAAAATTAACTGCAATGCCAGAAGAAATTGATTATCTAGAAGAACCAGATTATATTGGTGCGGGATTAGGTTTCCCAATCAGAATGAACGTACAGGGTGGAATCCAACTCAGCGCTGACAAACCAAATATAGAAGAATCGATCGCAATCATCCTCCGGACAGATTTGGGAGAACGGGTATATCGTCCCAATTTTGGTTCGCGGTTATCTGAGTTAGTATTTGAACCTCTCAATACCCAAACATTATTACTAATTCGTCTGTATGTGGAAGAAGCATTGGAAATGTGGGAACCGCGCATTACTCTTCAAGGAATCCGTACAGATCCAGATCCAATTCGGGGAAAAGTAGATATTGTCATTACCTACAAACCTAAAAACAGCCCCGACATCCGTAGCTTAGTGTATCCCTTTTATCTTACACCACGAGAATAATATCCTTTCTAGAGGAAACGGGGAACAGGTGAGTGGTGATAAGTAAGGAGTAATGAGTAATGAGTAATGAGTAATAAGTAATGAGTAATAAGTAATGAGTAATAAGTAACTGATAACTGATAACTGACAACTGATAACTGATAACTGATAACTGTTAACTGTTAACTGATAAAGCATGGACTTTGATTTTTTACCCAAATTACCTAAATCCGATCTTGACGATCGCACCTTTAAAGACTTGGTAGAAGAATGTATTCTTCGCATTCCTCGCTACTGTCCCGAATGGACAAATCATAATCCCAGCGATCCGGGAATTACTTTGATTGAGTTATTTGCGTGGTTAACTGACCAAATGTTACTGCGTTTTAATCAAGTCCCCCGACGCAACTATGTATCTTTTCTAGAACTGTTGGGAATCCGACTTAATCCTCCATCTCCTGCAACATGCGAACTTACTTTTTATCTATCCTCCGCTCAACCCCAAGAAGTAAGAATACCCTTTGCAACGGAAGTTGCGACTGTAAGAACGGAAACAGAAGAGGCTGTCATTTTTACTACCGATAGGGAATTAGTTATCGGTAATCCCCAACTCAAATATTTATTGACTGCAGAGACAAAAGACAATATTACCCAAGAATTGCTTCATGACTGTACCCCATCTAATTTTCAGTGGCAAGACTTAGATGAAACCGAACTTTTCGAGCAAACTATGGTGGGTAACTGTTTCTATGTCATTTTAGAAGACCAAGAAGATTCAATTGAAGGTAACATCATAGCCCTCAAATTTAAAGGAGAAGCTGCTAGAACTACAGGTATTAATCCTAATAATCCTCCCTTAAGTTGGGAAGCATGGAATGGTCAAAAATGGCAAAATATTCTCCGGGTCAGAGAAGATGACCGAACTAAAGGTTTTAGTTTTAACGAAATTGCACAACCATTAGAAGGAGCCGATGTAATTTTACATTTACCTCAACAATTACCCATTACTAGCTTCGGTACAAGCTATCGTGGTAACTGGATACGTTGCGTATATACTCAGACTGATGCAGACCAACAACCCTATGCTTACTCACCCAGTATTGTTGGTTTAGCTGTCAACTCTATTGGTGGTGCGATAGACGCTACCCAATGCATCAGAATCGAAAATGAACTACTGGGGGTGAGTAATGGTAAAGCAAGCCAAGTATTTGAATTACAAAGTAAACCGATCTTGGAACGAACTCCTGACGAACATATTCGCATTAAACTTCCAGGTGAAAAAAGCGAAAACTGGGAAGATTGGGAACGTTGGGAAGAAGTCCAAGACTTTGCAGCATCTTCTCCTGAAGACCCACACTATACTATTGATTCCCAAACTGGTACAATCCAATTCGGACCATTGATTAGAGAACCTTCCCAACTTAGGCAACAGACATATCAAAGAGGACGAATTCAACCGCTAGGAAGAATCGTCAGGCGAACAAACTATACAACTGATAATAACCTAGCAACTTACACGCCTCCTGCAGCAGAAAATGATGGAAGTGTTGCTTTAGAACTGCAATATGGTAAAGTTCCCCCTCCAGGTTCTGAGATCTATATGATGGCTTATCGTACTGGTGGCGGTACTATTGGCAACGTCAGCAAAGGTAAAATTACTGTTTTAAAGAATTCTATCCCTTACGTTAAACATGTAATTAACTATCATAATGCTTTTGGCGGAACTGACTCGGAATCTCTAGATGAAGCAGTTTTGAGAGTACCTGAGTTATTACGCACCCGCGAATGTGGGGTTACTCCAGAAGATTTCGCCAGGATTGCAAAGGAAGCTTCACCGTTAGTTGCTCACACTTATTGTCTAACTAGACCGGAACATACTACAGCAGGAATCGTACGCTTATTAATAGTACCCCAAAAACAAAACCTATCTAATTTTGACTTTAGTGGTGGGATAAAACCAAGCGATCTTGCACTCGATCGCGAACTAAAAACCGAAATTTTAAATTATATGAGCGATCGCAAACCTTTGGGAGTGCAAATAAAGTTAGAGGAACCTGAGTATGTTGGTGTGAGTGTGAAAGCAGAGGTAATGCTTGAGGTGCAATACAATAATATCCGCGCCCGTGAGAAAATACTTTCTAGTGTGCTCTGGCAAATATATCGTTTCTTAAATCCTTTAGTTGGGGGATTTGAGAAAAAAGGTTGGGATTTGGGACGACCGGTTTATTCTTCTGACATTGTTGCAGTCTGTCAAAAAATACCAGGAGTGCGTTATTTAGGAAGAGTAGAGTTATTTAGTTTGCGTAAATTTGGTGATGAATGGTTGCGTGACGATATACCAACCCAAGAAATCGATCCGGGTTCATTGGGATTGATATGTTCTTGGAAAAGTGATAATTCCCAACTAGCTTCAGAACATGTCATTGAATTTATTTGATGTTCGCCATATACAGTTATCAGTTAACAGTTTATGACTAACGCCACGCCCTTACGGGCTACAGTTATCAGTTAATAATTGTAATTACCATATGACGCTGTCACCTCATATCATGTCCGATAAAACACTTGCGATAAGGCTCGTAGTAGCGCTTGAGCGCCAATATCTTTACTATGGCGCTATTAGCGTTAGCGTGTCCGTCAGGACATAGCGCTACTACAAGCAAGCATATTTTTTCATAACTAATTAGACGGACATGATATCACGCTATAGCACAGACTACGTCTGTTTAACTTTTTACTTTTTACTTTTTACTTTTGACTTGCGCATAGCGCCATATTTGTGCGACTACAATAATGTTTGACTCAAATTTTTGACTTAGCAATGAAATATAACAAGATTCTTCTAATATTATTGACTGCGGTATCGATTTTATTTCCCATCTCTGCAACGGTTGGGAATATTCGAAAATCTAGGAAATCTTTACCAACAGCAAACATTATTAGTGATGGAACCGAGTTAAAAATCCAAGATGGTCAAAGAACACAAATTATCAAAGCTAGTCGCTTGAATTTAAGAGTGATTGATGGTTTAAATTGTCAAGCAAGAAAAATTTTTCCTAGTCAGAGATTAGCTGGAAGAAGATTTCTTCCCCAAGGATTCAGTTTCAATCCCAAAACTGGAAATCTTGCAGTTGGAGTAGTATTACAGGAATGTTTTGATATTCAGCAAAGTGCTGTATTTATTTTAGAACCACAGCGTAGTTGGCGCAGTTATGCTATTTACCGAGTGCAATTACCGGGAAGAAAAGCTTTACCTGATGAATTTTCTAGCTATCCTTTTAGAAATATTATCAAAATAGGTTTTTTTGCTAATGATTTGCTGGTCAAACATGGTGATGCATCTGATTCACAAGGATTGTTAGTGTTTGGGAATTCAGGGAAGCCAGCGGGAAAGTATGATGGCTGTGTAGTAACTTCTGTTGGGGAAAACCAGAATATTTGTCCAATTGTCATATCAGATTAGTTATAGAATAGATTCTTTTTTCTTCCTGTTCCCTATTCCGTGTTCCCGACATTTGCTGCGATCGGATAAAAATGGATTAATGACTTAAATTACGAAATTTACTTCAAAAAAGTACGAAATTTACTTCAAAACAGATGTATTTTAATTTGTACCAAAAGAATTATTGTTCGTAAAAAAGTGAAATATCAAAAACTTTTACCAATATTTTTAACAGCAGCATCAATTTTATTTTCTGTTGCAGCAAATGCTCGTAATAATCAAACTATTATCTCTCAAAAATCACCTCAATCTTTGCCCACAGCAAATATTGTTAATAATGGGACTGAGTTAAAAATTCAAAGTGGTCAGACAACACGAACCATAAAAGCTAGCAGCTTGAATGTTAAAGTTATTGACGGTGTGAATTGTGAAACTCTAAAAACTTTACCCGTTCAAAATGTATCCGGTAAGAGATTTGTACCCCAAGCAGTCAGTTTCGATCCAAAAACTGGAAATCTTGCAGTTGGAGTATTGTTGCAAGAATGCGTTGAGAGTCAACAAAGTGCTGTATTTGTGCTACAACCACAAGCTAATTGGCGAAATTATGCGACCTACCGCGTCCAATTACCAGGACCAAAAACCTTACCCGATAAGTTTTCTACTTATTCCTTCAGAAGCATCTATCAAATAGGTTTCCTCAATAATGATTTACGAATCAAACATGGTGATGTATCTGAAGCAGAAGCACTGGTAGTGTTTAAACCTTCTCAAACACCAGCAGGAAAGTATGCTAGCTGTGTAGTAACATCAGTTGTAGAAGGCGGGAATCTTTGCCCAAATGTTAAACCAGATTAGTTATAGATTTAGTTATAGATATAGATGAGCGATCGCTTTCATCGTTATATGTAAAAGCAAAAAGTAATACATCTTGTAGAGACATAATATATTACATCTCAAGTAATATATCTTGTAAAGACGTAATATATTACGTCTCTACATTGCATGACTTTCACTCAATCCCAATTCGATATTCGCTGTGAATGGGGTCGAAATGGAGTTAAACAGTTAGCTCCCATCAGCGATGTTGTCATTATCATTGATATTCTGTCGTTTTCAACCTGTATTGATATTGCTACTAGTCGAGGAGCAACGGTTTTCCCTTATCAATGGAAAGATGAATCTGCTTCACGGTTTGCTAAATCTATGAATGCGGAATTAGCCCAAAAACGAGGTGGTAATGGTTATTCTCTTTCCCCAGCTTCATTAACACAAATTTCTCGGGATACTCAGTTGGTACTACCTTCACCCAATGGTTCATCCCTCAGTTTAGCAACCAGAAAAACTCCGACTTTGGCTGGATGTTTGAGAAATTGTCGAGCGGTTGCTTTAGCAGCGATGGGTTATGGAAACAAAATAGCTGTAATACCTGCGGGAGAAAGATGGGAAGATGGTAGTCTTCGCCCTGCATTTGAAGATTTGGTTGGTGCAGGAGCAATTATTTCTCATCTAACGGGTAGTTTATCACTGGAAGCACAAGCTGCAGCTAGTGTATTTCACAGTACTAAACCTAATCTAAAAACTTTGCTGAAACAATGCGGTTCGGGGAAAGAGTTAATTGAGCGGGGTTTTGAGCGTGATGTTGATTTAGCTGCAGAATTGGATGTTAGTGAATGTGTTCCCGTGTTGGTAGATGGAGCGTACAGACAGCTTGGGTAAATTGGCAAAAAATAACTTGTAGTAACCTCGTTTAGCCTAAATTCCCACCTGGAAATCAATTTCCAGGCTAACAGTCTAAGTACGTTAAAACGCACTCTTAGCGTAGCGTGTCCGCAGGGCATAAACCTTACCCAGTCTGCTTTAGAAGACTATGGCTTACGCCACGCTACGCTAATGTCTATGAGCCTGGGATTTTAATCCAAGGCGGAACCTTGGGTTAATGGAGTCCGGGAGTAACTGCGTTTAGACCAAATTTCCACCTGGAAATCAATTTCCAGGCTAACAGTCTAAGTACGTTAAAACGCACTAAAAAGCTTACCCAGTCTGATTTATCAGACTATGGCTTACGCCACGCTACGCTAATGTCTATGAGCCTGGGATTTTAATCCAAGGCGGATCCTTGGGTTAATTGAGTCCGAAATGCAAATTGTTAAATAACCAATAACCAATTACTCATTACTTCCCTCACCTTCTCCACCGTCCACCCAAATAAATGCGCGACTGCTGGCAAAATACTCTCATCCTTTGTAGCGTCATAGATGCGAGCAAGATTACTTAGAGTAACTCCTAAACTATGCTCATCATTAAATTCAGCAAAAATTTCCAAAGCTTGCAGTAAGTTTACTTGAGCTTCTGCAAAATCTTCTAATTCTTCTGCTAATAAACCTAATTGTCCATAAGTTCGAGCAGAATTATAACGATCGCCAAATTCGAGTAAAATATCCAAAGCTTGTTGGTAATTGTTTTTTGCTTCCTCAAACTCCCGTAAATTTTGGGCAACCCATCCCAGCTGGTGATAAGTGTGAGCACAAGAATAGCGATCGCCAAATTTTGTATAGATATTTAAAGCTTGTTGATAATAGTTTCTTGCTTGTGCAAACTCTCGTAACTGTTGTGCTAAAATTCCCAACTGATGATAAGTACTCGCACAAGAGTAGCGATCTCCAAATTCGATCTTGAGAGCCAAAGCTTGTTGGTAATWWTTTYYCGCTAATTTTAACTCTCGTAAATCTTGGGTTACTATTCCCAAGTTGTGATAAACCCCAGCACACTCGTAGCGATCGCCAAATTTTGTATAGATATTTAAAGCTTGTTGATAATAGTTTCTTGCTTGTGCAAACTCTCGTAACTGTTGTGCTAAGATTCCCAACTGATAATAAGTGCTCGCACAAGAGTAGCGATCTCCAAATTCGATCTTGAGAGCTAAAGCTTGTTGATAATAGTTTCTTGCTGATTCAAACTCCTGTAATTTTTGGGCTACTATTCCCAAGGCTTCATAAGTGCTCGCATATTTATAGCGGTCGCCAAATTTTCTGTGGATATCCAAAGCTTGTTGATAATAGTTTCTTGCTGATTCAAACTCTCGTAAATGTTGGGCTGACATTCCCAACTGGTGATAAGTGCTCGCACAAGAATAGTAGTCTCCAAGCTCGATGCTGATATCTAAAGCTTTTTGGTAGTAGTTTTTTGCTTGTTCAAACTCTCGTAATTTCTCAGCAACTATTCCCAACTGGTGATAAGTACTCGCACAAGAATAGGAGTTCCCAGATTCGATACTGACATCTAAAGCTTTTTGGTAGTAGTTTTTTGCCTGTTCAAACTCTCGTAATTCTTCAGTAACTCTTCCCAAACTGTGATACATCGCAACTAGTGTTGATTTTATCCATATTGTTTCTACACCGTTAATATATTGGAGTAGTTCTATAACTTTTTGATAATACGTTTTAGCCTGTTGGTAATATTGCGTATCTAAATAGGAATTTCCTAAATTACCGAGCGATGACGCAATTTCGTAAGCAATTTCACTTGTTTTAATGTCAGACGGGTAAGATTCATGGACTTCGCAGACAGATTCTGATAATTTCAGCTTACTTTGAACATCATGAATCAAATCAAAGTATTGGTACAAGCAGAAAAAAATACCAAAACTTTCCTGCTTTTCCAAGCAAATTTGCAAAGCATGATAAAGATTTTCATATTCCCACCCACAGAAAGCAATACCCAATTGTCGTTCCTGCGGATCTTTCGATTCCATCAGATTTCCATAGTCAACTGCTAACCTGCGATAATAATTTTTAAAACCCTCCCGCAACGCTTCGCGGATTTCTCCATCGAGTTCTTTTAATCTAGCTTCTAAAAAGTAAGGAAATAGAGGGTGAATATTGAGTAAATTCGGTAAATCATAATCGATGGGGGAAAGTAAACCCCAGTCAACTGCTGCTTGAATCGCGTCATCAAATTCGTCAAAGGGATAACTTTTAAATACTTCTAATTTTTGTAACTCCTCAATATATTCGGGTATCCTTGAACGATAAATAAATCCACTAAAAGGAGCTAAACACAGTAATAACTGCTGTGCTTCATCTGATAAATTATTGTAGGAATATTCAACGCATTTAATAATACTTTCCGTTTTATCTGTACTAGCACTATCTAAATTCATATCTCCAGCTTGCACTGCTGCTAAAACCTCTCCCGGAGACTGATTTCTCAAGTTTGCTAATACTACCTGCATTGCTAAAGGATATCCCGCTAAGACTTTCATTAGTTGTTGAAAATCATCATCTTCACGGATTTTAGGAATGCGACGTGCTAACACATGACGTTCTAATATCTTCTCAGCTAACACCGTGCGGGATTCTCGATCTAACCCGCGCAACTGATAGATATTTTGTTTAAATGTCGTCTTTTGTAACCACTCTTCATTACTGCGGGAACCGATGACAACGTAAGTCTTTCCACCCGCTAACTTAGTTAAAAAACCTTGAATTTCTTGGCGTTGTTCTGAAGTCAGAGTATTTTGAATTGCTAATTCTTCTCCCGTTACTGACTCAAAGTTATCTAAAACAACCGTATAGTTATCAGCCCGGAGTGTTTTGACTAACTTTGCAATTTGAGCTTGCTGACCCATCGCTTGAAATCGTGCAAACTCAAACTTGTTATAAACTGACTTCCCAATATCAAACAGAATTTGTGTCAGCGTCCAAGCTTTGCGATCGTAACCAAAGTAAAATACATCTTGAGTAAAACTTGTAATTTGCCACCATTGGCGCAAATAATTGAGCAGAGTAGTTTTACCTGTTCCCCCCATTCCCTGCAAAAGTAAAATATTGTGGCGCAGTAAAGCTTTTTCAACTTTGAGAATTGCTAAATCCCGTCCCACAAAACCATATTCTGGTTCTAAGAAAGAATACTTACTACTAACAGACTCAAAATATTCCTCTTCTTCCTCCGGTGTAAATTCCCGCAAGTTGAAATTAACAGCTTTGTTGGTGTAAACCAGAGGTAACAGCCAATCTTCTAAATCAATTGTTTTATTAGGGTAAACTTTGCGTTCTTTTCTCCGGAATAATTCTCCCCTACCCAAACGGATCGCTTCATTGATACTTTTGTTATTAAATAAATGGCGATAAAGCTGTTCCATCACGATCGCAGCAGCAGAAACCGTCACCGAATACCCCATCGCTACCACCATCTGCATTCCCGCAGTCATCAAGCGACTTCCTAAACTGGTTTCCCTGGTATCTATTTTTTTTCTCTCGTCTTTTTCTTCCTCGTCTTCCTCATCCCCTAACTTAACTTGCTTCGCTGACTGACAAGCATTCAAAATACACACAGAAATACCCTTACCTGTCAGTAAATCTGCTAACTCCTGCGCTTCTACCGGGTCAGCTTCTCCCTTGCTTTCCCCTTCCAAAAACAAAAATGCTTTTACACCATCATAAGGTTCTAGATCGTACCTACCGTATCTGTTGTTATAAACATAGCGATTTCTTTGTATCTCTTGCTTTACATCTTTGTACCTCATTAGTGCGCCATGACAATCAAAATGAATTACATGGTAAAAACCTGTACCTTTAGCTTCCAAGTATTCACACAAAGCTTTATAAGTAGCAGGGCGCAATAAATCCACATTTACCCGCAACTGACAATTTTCAATTAATTCAATTAAAGGGCGAGAAATAGTACGATATCCAATATCATCTTCCTCATCCGGACGCGCCGTTACCACCAACAAATTAATTACCGGAGATGGTTCGACGTATGTCGATGTACTCGTCAGTTTGACACTTTTACGCACCATAATACAATCTACCGCCAAAGGTCGTGGTAAATCTGGATCTCTTATTGCTTCCCAATGCAAACTATGAAAATCTGGGGTTTTGCTAACTATTTCAATTTGTAACTGACTTAAATTACCCCGCAGTTGGCGATATGCGCTGTAAGCGTCAAAATCTGCTTTGAAAACTTGCTGAAATAAACTTTCTCCGTACAACCTTATGCTACTTGCTGCTCTCTGAGCGATTGTAGTATCAGTAAAAGGGAACCTCACCCAGTCTTCGAAATACCACTCTAATTCTTTTTCTTCCTTCGCTGTAAACGGTTCAATAACACTAACTGAATATTCTGCACCATCAAAGCTTAAACAAACCTCAAATCCGTTATCAGTTTTGCGCTCCTCTCGAATGATGATGACTGGCATAGGGTTAATATATAAGTATTAATATTTGCATACAGTTTCTCATACAAATTATTGTTGTTAATTCCGGGAAAAACATGCAATTTGCTGGTTGTCTATTAATTTAAGTTCTTAATTACAAATATATCGTCTCGCCCCTAGCGTATTTTCAGACTGTGTTACATCCCCCCTAGCCTTGAAAAAGTCAAAGTCCCCCTTTCCAAGGGGGATTTAGGGGGATCTTCCCTTGGAAATTTAAGAACTAATCAAAGTCCTTACCAAAGGGGATTTAGGGGCATTTTTCTTACTCAATTATTAGATTCACTGTCAGGCTCAGTATACTTACAATAAACATTTACCCCAATCTTGAGAATATACAACGCTACTACAGTAGCAATCGCCCCATCAATCGGAATTCCATTTAAAGCAGCAACTGTAACCAAAGAACCAATAATGCTGTTGAGTAAAGAAGCACTCTTTGGGTCTTTAGTATGTTCCTTGATTTTTCCCCGCAAACCCTCATCACCACAGATTTCAGTGCGAATTTCCTCTAGGGTTAACTTTAACAAAGACTTTTTCGCACCGTAATTAACCTGACCAAATTTTTCTTGCCAAAGTCTATCAAAAGCCGCTTCCAGATCGCCATCATTATCTTCAATGGTTGTAAGTGCTTTTTGTATCTGAGTATCATTAGGAAGAAGCTGTTGATAATCTTGGATTTCCGATAGTTCTAGCTGAGTAGTCATGAGAAATTGGTGAGTAATGTTAGCGTAAGCGGGGCGCGACAGCGCACAGTAAGAAGTAATTTGGTCTTCCCCATCCTCCCACACTTCCCACACCCCCCCCCACTTCCCACACTTCCCACACTTCCCACACTTTCCCAATCCCCACCCCAAATCATTGTCAAAATAGAAAATATTTGATACTTAAGAAATTGATTCATCTAAGTATTTGAGAAATATATTTAGAGAAATATATTTGTAAATATATACAGGGTTACATAAAAATGAAAATTGGTATTGATATTGGACATAATGCACCTCCTGATACAGGAGCTAAAGGCATTAAATTTGAAGACCATTTAACTACAGAAGTAGGCTTAATGGTGATGGAAAAACTAAAAGCCTTAGGTCATACAGTTGTAGATTGTAAACCTCAAAAAGTATATTCCGTAAAACAGTCCCTCGTTCAAAGAGTAAATATTGCCAATTCAGCGCGAGTGGATGTTTTTGTTTCAATTCACTTTAACGCTTTTAATACTAGAGCATACGGTACAGAAATCTTTGCAACTAGTAGTAAAGGTAGACAATTTGCCAAACCAGTATTAACAGAAATTGTTAAATTAGGATTTTTTAATCGTGGAATCAAAAATGGTTTCCACTTATATGTTGTCCGTAATACAAGTATGCCTGCAATCTTAGTTGAATGCTGCTTTATCGACTCACAAAACGATATGAAGTTGTATAATGGCGAAGCGATGGCAAATGCAATTGTCAAAGGTTTAACAGGAGAACTTCCACCACCACCAGTCGAACCAATACCTGATGAAACTAACAATCCAGATACCTCTGTTCTTCGTTTACAAAAATCATTAAATAGACTAAAGATAAGCGATAAAGATGATAAGATGCTCGACGAAGATGGAGACTTAGGTCCAGCAACTAACTCTGCAATTGAAAATTTTCAAACAACTGTGGGAATTCAAATTACTGGAGTTGCAAGTAAAACTACATGGGATGCTCTTAATGAGATTTTATCCAAACCAATTGTGAGACAAAATCACGCTGCTGGTACATTAGTTCAATATTTGCAATACCGTTTGGGAGCAGATATGGACGGAATCTATGGTCCACAAACAGAATTAGCAATTAACACATTTCAACGAGATACCGGCTTAGTTATTGATGGAATTATTGGACCCCTAACTTGGGAAAAATTGATCGGATAAGTACCGCTGCGCGGAAGTAAAAAGTAAAAAGTAAAAAGTCAAAAATTACCAGTTATACCAACTCTATGTGAAGTTGCATATAACTGTAGAATAAAGAATGAAGAAATAAAAGAAGCAAAAGCGAACAATGGGGCGTCCC
>NZ_LMTZ01000084.1 GCF_001456025.1 Mastigocoleus testarum BC008 | reverse complement strand
ACAAGCTATTTGCTCAAAAAACTTCGGGAACATATATAACGGTTTAGACACAAATCCTAATCCGTTTAAAATCATTGCTTTGACAACATGTCCTGCACTGACTTTTTCTCCTGGTTTTGACCCTAATAAATCATTAATTATTTCTACTAATCCAATGGAATCTACGATTCCTGCTACTATCCCTAAATGGTCTATATTTTGTATTTCAACATCTTTTATATCAAACATAAAAACAGAATTTTACAACACAATTCTGTTTAAATTCTCACATTATTATTTCGAGCAAAAATATTTTCTTACTTTTTTAAGAATCTTTTTAGCCTCATCAAAGACTTCAACTCAAAATACTTTTTGATAGATCCCAAATTTAATGAGATAACTTCCCATTAGTCTCATGAATATCTAAGTCTTGTTTAATAAATATGTACTAAAAAATCTCATCCCCTTGGTGTGTGACAGTTAGGGTGCGGAAGATGGGATTTAACAGAATTTAGCAAATAAATATAAAAAATATTTCCCGTACTATCTTAATACATTGATTTTTGATAAATGTATTCTTAATACATTAATACTAATATATTGTACGGGGATATAAATTATGTCTCGAGAGGCAAGAATTAATTTACCTTACTTTGATGAACTATTCAAAAACTTTCAAGAAGGAAAAACAGAAGTAATTAAATGCTTTGGAAATCACGTTCATTGGGGTTATTGGGAAGACCCAGCAACAGCAGATGGTTCTGTAGAAGATTTTGAGCAAGCAGCAGAAAAATTAGCTCAAAAAGTATACTTAGCCGGTCAAATCTCTTCAAATATGCGTGTCTTAGATTGCGGTTGTGGCTTTGGTGGAACAATTGCTAGTTTGAACAACCACTTCACTGACATGCGTTTAACCGGGTTAAATATAGACTCTCGTCAATTAGCAAGAGCCAGGGAAATAGTTCAACCCCGCGACCAAAATCATATAGAGTTTACAGAAGGGGATGCTTGTGAACTACCCTTTGCAGATAACTCCTTTGATGCAGTACTTGCTGTTGAGTGCATATTTCATTTTCCCAGTCGGCAGCGCTTCTTTCAAGAAGCATGGCGAGTATTGAAACCCGGTGGGATCCTTGCGATCAGTGATTTTGTACCTCGAAAAATAGTTATTCCTATTACCAAAACAGCACCCAAGCTAGTCAAAAAACTTGGTGGAAGTTATTACGGACGCGTAGATCTTAACTTTAGCCTTGCTGACTATCATAAGTTATCAAGGTATATAGGTTTCAAATCTTTAGTAGAAGAAGATATTACCGCTAATACTTTACCAACTTATCCTGTGGTCGGGCGAGTGCAAAATAAAGGAGAAAAGGAGCTTACTTTAGCTGAATGGACGAGTCGCTGGGGAATATTGCGTTATTTTATTTTTTCTTATCAAAAACCATAGTCAGAATTAAAATTTTCTCGAGATAAAATATGAAAATCTAAGATAATATGTAGATTTTAATTTCTAATTTCCCGGTTCTAATTTATCTAATTTCAACGAGTGATATTGTTTCGGCTTCGTAGTCTAATATTTTGGATGGTATAGAAAACTCCAGGGATTGATAAAAGAATTAAATTCAATTGTGTTAACTCTTTTCGATACCAGCGGTGTTGAGAGAATAAAACCAAACCACAGAAAAAAAATGCTACTATCAGTACAATGTCTTGACGACGAAAAAGTTTTGGACGGGTAAAAGGTAAGGCACATAAGGTCATCCCAGCGATTATCAGAATAGTTCCAATTAGATTGATCGGGTTTTCAAACATATTTTTAGTTGACATTTTTTATGATTACGAACATATAAGTTCGGAAATGATATTTTATCTATCATATGTAACAGGGAACAGGGAACAGGGAACAGGGAATGAGAAATAAGTTTATTCATCAAGAAGAGTATTAATATTAACCCTCAAAATTAATAGATTTAATTGATTATTAGGTTGATTTAGTTGGAATTTTTAAATCAATTATTAAAAACAAATTGCTTTATATCTGAAATATTAAAAGCATAATCAATTTTGACATTTTTTCTAATCAAATTAATGTAATGTCCAATCATCAATTATCGATGACCAATTACCATATGGCTAACGCCACGCTAGAGCCTACGGCGTCGGTAAAGCCTCTGACTAACGTCACGCTTCGCTTTCGCTAATGCTAACGCCGTTAGGCGCGGGCTTATACCCATTACCAATTACCCATTACCAATTACCAAGCCCCACAAAATCTATCTAATTCTCATTGCTCGCAATCTAACAGATTCGGTAAAAGCAAAAATTCCTGCCCCTGCTAACATAAATTCAGCAAGGGGAATTTCTTGAGAACCATAACGGCGATATTCTTGGAAAATAAGCAAAACCCCACTAAGAGCAAATATTACAGCAAATACAGAATCATAATCTCGTGCAATTCTCGGATACCAAGAACGCAAGAAAAATAAACCTCCACCAAAAGCCGCGAGAAAAACTCCTAATAAAATAATCCAAGTAGCAGATTTGAAAAAAAATAACCCTGCTGCGCCAAAAAAAGGTATGAACCTAATTACATATAAGGCTTTCTTCAACCAAACCGGTGATATTATTTTCACGGTTGCTCCTGTATCGTCAGCATGAGCATTAACTCCATGAACCGCAAATTTTTGCTGGACAGTAGGAACAAAAGCTGGCGAACTAGATGGTTCCATAGTCGGAATAAAATTTTGTAAATCCTGAAGATCGAATAAAATTTCTGATACGGACTCGTAGCGATCGCGCCAATGGTAAGACACCATTTTTTTTAAAATTGCGGTAAATTCAGGGGAAATTCGCGATTTATTTTCCCAAACAACTTCACCAGTATCGGGATCCTCAGATAATTGATGGGGTGGAATACCTGTTAATGCTTGAATTGCAACCATTCCAACTGCATAAATATCACTGTTAAAACGGGGTTTACCCTGTGCTTGCTCTGCAGCTATAAATCCAGGAGTTCCAATTGCAACTGTCGCACTTACCTCTGCTGAAGATTCAATTGCTTGAGTACGTATTTTTTTGACTGCACCAAAGTCAATCAAGACTAGTTTCCCATCAATATCTCTTTTAATTAAATTATCTGGTTTGATGTCTCGATGGATAACATTGCAGCGATGTACAAATTCCAAAACCCTCAAAATGTCTTCTAGCATGAAAACAACTTGATTTTCTACCCAAGGTTGACCAGTTTGGAAATCTTGACTGAGGGGATGTCCAGTAATTAACTCTTGTACTAAGAAAAATTGTTCTTTTTCTTCAAAATAGGCTAACAAACGGGGAATTTGGTCGTGGTGTCCTAGTTTTTCTAGGATTTCCGCCTCAGTTCGAAATAGACGTCTGGCGATTTTTAATTCTTCAGGTTTAGAAACTGGGGTTTTGAGCAACTTGAGAACGCAAGTTGGATTTCCCGGACGACGGATATCTTCAGCAATATAAGTTTCACCAAATCCTCCAGAACTCAGGACTTGGGTCACTTTATAGCGTCCATCTAATAGCTTTCCTAACATTGTTTATTTTTTGCTTATTTATAATCCAAGAGCGGTACAAAATAAGTTGTACAAAATATAAATATAGTTATTAATTAAATCTGTTGGAGATTTCATAGTTATTATTTAAAGTCTTTGGTATAGGATTGCTATTAAGACGAAACTTTAAATTACATCGATCGTGCTTGAGTTTCAACCTTCTGGCTTTGGGAAAAAATTAGTTGAGACATCTCTAGGAAGTATGGTTTATTACAGCCAAACATCTGCTCCTTGGGATATATCTCAAGTGGAAAGTTTACCAAAAATTGTATTTTTGCATAATTTTGGTGGTGGAGCATCTGCTTATGAATGGTCAAAAGTTTATCCTGCTTTTGCCTCGAATTATCATATACTTGCACCAGATTTAATTGGTTGGGGTAATTCGGCTCATCCAATGAAGAGTTATCAGATTAATGACTACATAACAACCATCAGAGAATTTATCCAAAAAACTTGTATATCCCCAGTAATTTTAGTTGCTTCTTCTCTGACTGCAGCTTTAGCAATTAGAATTGCAATTCAGCATCCAGAACTATTTCAGCGATTATTTTTAGTATGTCCTTCTGGATTTAATGACTTTGGAGAAAATGCAGGACGTAGACTTCCCCTAGAGATAATTAACACTCCTGTTTTAGAGGATTTAATTTATTTTATTGGAGCTGAAAATGAAATTTCAGTGCGTAATTTTTTAGAAAGTTTTTTATTTGTTAACCGGCAAAAAGTTTCCCAAGAAATAGTACAGGCTTATTTAAATTCGGCGCAAAAACCAAATGCAAAATATGCCGCTTTAGCTTTTCTGCGAGGCGACCTTTATTTTGATTTGAGTTTGTATATATCTCAACTCAGTATTCCAACTATTTTTTTCTGGGGTGAGAAAGCTCAATTTACAAAGTCTCAATTAGGAGAACGCTTAGCAAAGTTAAATCAAAGTGCAATTGAAAAATTTTACTCCATCGAAGATGCGGGAATTTTTCCCCATCTGGAGACACCAGAAGTGGTAATTGGTTTGATACAAAAACATATTTAGTGGTTCATAACATCACATTTTAGTATTGGGATTTTATCTCACCTCTGTCCCATTTTCTGCTGACAAAGTTGAAATAGTCGCGATCGCATCACTTAGCTCGCAGTTATGTGGTGTAATTTCTGCATAACGTCCACCTTCGGGTTCATAAATCAAATGGATTTTAAGGTAGCGTTCAGGTTTATAGGGCATTTTTTCTGCCCACTCAATTGCTACAATTCCCAAAGGTAATTCCATACCCTCCCAATAGGTTTCCAGATTTAAAGCTTCTATTTCGTTCCCAGTGAGACGATATAAATCTAAGTGATAGAGTTCGAGACGTCCTTGAGTATATTCGTTAATGAGAGTAAATGTAGGACTAACAATCGACTCTGTAATACCTAAGCCTTTTCCTAATCCTTGGACAAAAGTAGTTTTACCTGCTCCTAAATCGCCTTGCAATAAAATTACGCTACCAGCAGGTAGCATTTTACCAAGAATCACACCTAAATTATTTGTCGCTGCAGCATCTGCAAGTAAAATCTTCATAATTTACAATCGCCACTCATCTTGACCATTTACTTGTTATTATTTGTTGACCTCGTAATATTATGAGGTAATTTTTCAACTATTTTTTTGGTTAGTTGTAATTAATCTGGTAATTATGTTGACTATTTGAGAAATTTTAAAGTGTGTGTATAGTTTTATCTTTCTTATTTGGTTGTAATTGCTATTTTATATCTGAATATATACCTGATAAAATTTAAAATAAAAATATTCAATTTCATTTGTAAGAAAAATTTAATATAGTTGGAAGGTTATTAGCTCCAGCGTGAGTGATAAATTTTCTGCTTCTGGTTTCCTACTTTTTATCTATTTTTATTCGAATTAAAAGTATTATGTTTTCCAAATACTGTTCGATAAGTCAATAATGATTTTCTGGATTAGATTAGAAAGATATGGGTTATAATTCTAGATTTTTTTGATTGAAATAGTCTTGGCGACAAATATAAAATTATCGCACTGATGTAAGTTGAGCGGTTATACTCAAATAATTTAACCCGGAACATAAACCCGGAACATATATTATTAGGGTGAATAATATAATACCAAATAAAATAATAATGTCCTAACAAATATTATTTATCGATATTGTTTCTAATAAAAAATATGAACGATTCAGATTTTGGACAACAAACATTTCTGGAAATTATCGAGTACATTAAACAAGCAAATAGTGATGAAGAAATAATAGATATATATAATTTTTCTACCTTCTATATTCGTAATTTTTTTACATTTCAACAGCTGCATCAAATCAAGGCAGGAATTGCTAGTAATCATTACTGCGATGAAGACATATTGAAATACTTGTTTAAAACTGGATATATTATGGAAGTATATAATAACACTAGATTTCAGTTAACACTAGTTGAAAATCCTGCTTTACTTGAAGAACTAATTTTAAAATCTGATTTATCTAACTGCGAATCAATTCCAAGTGCAATTTATGAACTAATTTTAAATGATGAGATCAAATTCAGAGATAAGATTTTTGAGTTAAATTCTAGTCATGCTCCAGATGATATTAGATTAAGACTGACACTACTTAGAGTTAATTTGATATACCACTAATTAAGAATCAAATAATTAACAATTAAATAATTAACAATCAAATATTCTAATCAATAATTTATTATTCCCAATATTTATTGGGATATTTTTGTGTATTATCATTTTTTTGAGTTAATTAATTTTTGGCTATCTTATTTTGATTATTCCAGCTTGGAAACTCGCTCTTCCAGTTGTTTCACATCTTCCTTAAGTTCAATTACCAAGTTTGCCAAATTCTCAAACATATCCCCACGTTGTATCTGTGAAGATGTTGATTTTTGAACAGTTGGGTCAGAAGGATTACTTGGTATTTTTATACCTCTTGAGCCAAGTTGTGATTCTATTCGGTTGACCCGCGACTCCAAACGGGAAAGGTCGAACTTTAAATTATTTATGCGAGATTGAAATTGTTGAGATGAGACTGCTTGAGAAATCCATCCACCCCAAACAAGCGATACTATTATCGCAGCTAATATTAGTAACCCTACTTTTCTCATCTGTTAAGCTCCACAGAAATTTAAAAGTTATCAATAATTTTTCAGGGCTAATTTTTGAGTGTTAATTCTTGAGTGTTAATTCTTGAGTGTTGATTCTTGAGTGTTAATTCTTAAGTGTGAATTTCTGAGGGGGAATTTTTCAAGTATTAATTTTTGAATATTTTTCTATTTAAATCTTAGTTAAATATTTAACAACAACATGATTCACTAAAATTAAAGTAAAAAATCATAATTCCCTATATTTGGCTAGTCTCTAACTCGACTCAAAACTATGACGAAAAGTTATAACCACACCTCACTTGTAATATTATATCTAATAATTTCCAAAACTCTCACCCTTGACAATAATCAATAATTAAGTTTGATTTGGAAATCAGGTTCGGGTTATGAATGCTCAAAATAAAAATTGCGCCCCTAGAAATTACAAGTTATGGTATTACTTGTGTTTTAGCGATTTCTAAATTATCTGTGCGCCTTTATCCAAAATTTAATGAGCGTTATGCAGCTTTTAATGAAAGCTAAAATGGGGAATGGTTTCTAATCAATTAGAATCCTTCTATGCTTAGACGAGTCTGAAAAAAGTTTTGGGTCAAAACTAAGAAAGACTCTTTTCAATTCAAGTTTTGCAACCGCTATCGACTATTTAGAGGTATTCAGTGCTACTCATCAACTTGGCGATTATTTTTATTATTTGTTTAGCCTTATCTTTCTTCTCCATCGAAAATCCAGAATATGCACAGGTTACAATTTTTCCCGGTTTACAAGTGCATGCTCCAATCGCAATTGAATTGATTGTTGCTAGTGGATTGGGTGCTGTTTTGGCTTGGATGCTCAGTTCCTGGATCCAATTACAACGATTTATAGCTTTTAACAGTACTATTAGCAAAAAAGATAATCGTATTAAAGAGTTAGAAAAAAAAATTGAAGAATTAGAAAGTAAACTGGAAGAATCACAAGCAGAAATTCAATCTTTACAACCCGTTCTTCCTCCATCAGACAACGCAAAACCAACTCTTGCTAATTCCTAGTTTTATCAAAACAAAAACTCAATACTAGAAAACAGGGAAAGAGGAAGAAATCATTACCTTTTTCCCTTGTTTATTTTGCTCGAAAAATTTTGGAGGAAACAGGGGGACAGGGAACAGGAAATGAAAAACAAAAAGTGTTTTCAGAAATATGGATTGAACGTAGTACAGATTTTCCTTCCCATAACTTCCACATTTGTTCCCAAAACAGTTAATTCACCTGGAGTAGAGCTTACTCCCGCGAATCGGGTTGAAGTCCTGAAAATAAATCCTTCCAATCGACATTACTGGTAGTATTTCCTGATTGTTTAACCTCAAAGGTAACATTACGGGCTTCAGGTTGTTCTAAAGCTTGAACGCAGATTTCGGCGATATCCTCCCGGGGTACTTTACCAGTAATGTTATCCCCTTGGTCAAAAATTAATTCTTGTCCTCCTGCTTCCTCTGTTAAAGCACAAGGTCTAATTATTGTATAAGGTATTCCGCTTTCTCTTAAACTATCTTCCCCTTTTAATTTCCAAGTGAGAATTCCCCCGAGTTGGTCATTTAATTTGACTGCTGGTGGTTGTTCGTCTAAATTAATCCCAGGTCTTCCAGGACGGGTTACACCAGCGGAACTAACAAGCACAAATTGCGGTAAATTACTACCATAGGCTTTAATAGATTCAATTTGTAAATTGAAACTGCCAGGTGAGAACTGAGGATTTAATTGACCATCATATTCAAATTTACTCAGCATTAATTGAAATGATGAAATCTGAGTTTTGTCAATTGGTGGATAGTCATTTAAGGTTTTTGCTCGAAATACTGGAATCATTTCTGAAAATGGAATGCGAATTGTAGTCCAAATATTTGGTACGGTGTTAAAAGAGAATGAATAAGCAGTTCCATCCCATTTTGTATCTGCTCTGAGAAGAAACTTGTAACGTTTACCATCTCCCTTGAGACGTAAATCTATCCCTTGATAGCCCGATAGATCGAAAGCTGGGGAGAAGTTTTTAGTTCTAACAGAAGCAAATCCTCCAGAATTCGCTGTCGAGACGTTTCCCGTGAATGACGCAGTATTTTCTATCAAGCGAATATTACTTTCACTGACTCCACCCATCACCACATCATCTAAAACACCCCAAATATTTTGAACTTGAATTTCTGTCGATGGATTGGTAAAGTCAAACAAAATTCTATCGTTTGATGGAGATAGATATTGACCTGCAGCAGTTACTAAATTCTTTACTCCCCGGTATTCCACATTTTCTGGAGTGTCACCTACTATTTCTGGTTGATAGAATTTTACACCCTGGTAATATTTATCGCGTTTGGATGTATCTCCCTCTACCGGTTGTACTCTAACAGCAGTACAGCAGATAACTGCTTGTATATTCCCTGCCACTCCATAAGTCAAGGTTTCTGGCTTAGTAATATCTGCGATCGCTAGATCGACATCATCACCAAGAATTGAGCGGGCTTTATTCAGGTTTCGCACCAGACACCGCACCTGGTAACCTCGATTTACGAGCTTTTGTACGACTCGTTTCCCTACACCTCCTGTTGCACCTGCAACCAAGATTACACCCATTTGTTTACTCCCATTGGTTTCTTTCTTATTATCCTGGGATTTACCTTTAAAAAAATTCTGTATGCAACTCCAGAATGGAATAATCTCAAAATAGTCAAGGGTTTTTATAAATCTACCAAAATCCCATGTTTCGCGTTTTTTTTCGGTCATATCACAGCCCGCAAAGCCAATAACAATTTCCTTTATTTTGACACTTTCAGACCTGTATGATGCTCGGACCTTACAAGGGACCGCTCGTGTAATACTAAGCTAAATCCGGGTTAATTAACCATTTTTAGAATGAGAGAGGGAAGTGTGGGAGGTATGGGAAGTGTGGGGGATATCCCAAAAAATATAAAGCRATTTTAAAAATCGGATTTGGTATAAATTTATGTTGATGCTTATCAAGTCAACGAACATAAATTCGAATTCCCCTCCAAAAGGATAATTGCAAAAGGGTGATTATTGCTTAGCTTTCTCCAGAAGTAAGTGTTTATTTTTAAACGTAAACTTACTTTGTTAATCTCGAAGGTAAGAATATCTATTATATAGGCAAACATCAAGATAGCAGATACTATAGATTAGTATCTATGGTTAGTTAAAATATTGGATGAATTAATAGATAGAAAGAAAAACTTCACCTTAAGATATAGATTTTCGACTTTCAATATATTTTATGCAAATAAGAATATACTTATACTTCTTGTTGAAGATAGATTATTTCCCAAAGAAATATATAATACCTTTAACAAACTTGAATTAAATCAGAATATTTTATCAAATGACCAGCAAATATCAATCTAAATAAGTTTTATTAGTTATGTTGTGACAAATTAAACTGCTTTGGTAAGTATTCAGAAAAGCCAAGCAAAAAGTGCAAGCATTTGAGAAGTAGCACATATCATACCTATGGTAGATATCGGGTAAAAGAACTTAGAAAAAATTAGAGGCAATGAAAAAATAAGGCGAATAAATCATTGGCATAGGATAATTCAATGAATTAATATGATATATTGACGATGTCAAGGCATGTGCAGATTTACTTCTATTCCCGGATATACGCACATTTCATATCTGTTTAATTTGCGCTCAATGCTGTGACACAACTATGTGACTAGTTATGAAATTTGTGTAAGCGATAGAAGTACTTCTTATCAATATATTTCACACCAATATATTTCATCTCAATAGCTACAATCGCTTACAGTTCAACCATTGATAATTTATGAATGCGAAATTTTAGAAATTCGACTTGATGATAAGTAATGGAGGATTATAATCAGTTATATTTCCAGGCTTCAAAGAGAGGGCAGATCCAGACAACGCAAGATTAACAAATTAGTTGTATCATTAAGAAAAAACAGAAAGATTCAGGTATAACAGAGTTAATGATACAAGAGGTTGCTTTTTTTTCTTCCTCAAATATCCGAACATTTAAATAACTAGTATTTTGGTAGGCTTGAGAGTTAATCGGCTATTTTCATAGCTCTTAAAATTACCTATATTTTGCATGCAATTAAGTTTATTCTGTGCAAAATAGAAACAACGCGATACAAGTAAACTAACGCCGTTATAAAGATTTCAGGTTCTGCTAATTATCTTTCAAATTTAATTTTTTCGCGTTGCTTATTTTGAAGGAAGTTAATTTATCAAGCTCTCAACATAAAGACTATTTTGATTAAGTTGAAAAATAATATCGCATTTAATATTAAGTACTCTAATAGTAACTATTTGTTTGCCAACTCGTCAGTATGTATTTTCAAATTAATCTAAACGATGTTGCACATAGATTTTATCGGTGAATCAAATATAGTTTGAGTGACGGTAAAAAAAGTTGATAGATAATCATATATTTTCTAATATTTTTTATGATTACTACTTTAAAAACCTCATTCAAACTATTAACAATCAGATGACTTTCTCAAGGATAAGTATGAAAAAATGAATGGGGAATGTATAGCCTTATCAAAATTAGGATTTACCATAAAAATGACTAATGTAAATCATATATTTTTTCAAGAAAATAAATGTGAAACTATAAAATTACTCGATTATCAGTTCATAAAATTAAATGAGGAAAAACTATGAGACTGATGGTTTACTCTCACGATACATTCGGTCTCGGAAATATTCGCCGGATGTTAGCTATTTGTAAGTATTTACTTGATTCAATTCCAGATATTTCCATTGTTTTAGTATCCGGTTCTCCAGTAATCCATAGCTTTCGATTGCATCCACGTCTCGATTACATCAAACTTCCTTGCATTGGGCGCGATCAAGAAGGAAAACTATCAGCAAAATATCTACGAACAAGTACGGAAAAAACCATAAGGCTACGTTCTGAATTAATTAAAACAACAGCCGTTCACTTCAAACCAGATTTATTGCTTGTGGATAAAAAACCCTATGGTTTGCAAAATGAATTGAAGGAAACACTAACCTATTTGAATGCTTGTAAACCCGAAACCAAGTTAGTATTACTTTTACGCGATATCTTGGACCGCTCAGAAGTTACGATATCCGAGTGGGAAAAGAATCAATACTACCAAGCTATTGAGTGGTTTTATGACCGAATATTAGTTGTTGGAATGGCTGAGGTATTTGATGTAGTTAAAGAATATAATTTCTCCCAAACAATTGTCAAAAAAGTAAAGTTTTGTGGTTATATCCGTAGAGAACTAGGACTTAAATCTGGTTCTACTATCCGTAAAGAACTACAAATCGAGCCATCAGAAAAATTGGTTCTTGTGACTCCTGGTGGAGGTGAGGACGGTTATCGTTTAATAGATACTTATCTCCAGGGTTTCAGTTCTCAGACTTCTCATACTCGTATCAAGAGTCTGATTGTCTCGGGTCCAGAAATGCCATTTTCTCAAAAAGAAGCATTATCTCGAGTAGCTAAAAACAATCCAAATTTTAGGATTTGTGAGTTTACAGATGACATTATCAGTTATATGGAAGCCGCTGATACCATTGTCTCAATGGCTGGTTATAACACTATTTGTGAGATTTTATCTCTAAGCAAGAGAGCCGTGGTTGTTCCTCGCACTCAACCAGTGCAAGAACAGTTAATTCGCGCTCAAAGAATGAGTAGTTTTGGTTTGTTTAGATTTATTCATCCAGAGAGTTTAACTCCAGAGAATTTACTAGAAACTGTTGTAGAACAACTTAATCGCACAAGTAAGCATCTTCTTCCTTTATCCTGCTTAGATTTAGACGCATTACCTAGAATAGAACAAGAGCTTTCTCAACTATATTTTGGCAACATGGCGTGGAAACCGAGCCCAATGGAGCGCAAAGAAGAAGATTTACAACATCTCATCTTAGGAAGTATCAACTGAATCTCACACTTTTTTGCGAACTACCCTCACTTGCTAATCGTACGTGTCAAATTAGATGAAAAATTTCTCATAAAAGTTTCATTAAAGGTTCATTGATAAACAAGAAGCTGTAAAAAGAGACACTTGTGTAGTGGAACTTGTGTAGTCTAGCGGCGAGTAACATAAACACTTTAGGAAGGGAGTTCAGAGTCGAATGAAAAAGATTATGTTCTACTGCCAAAATCTTTTAGGTATGGGTCACCTGGTCCGGACTACAGAAATTATTCGTAATTTGGTTAAAGACTTCAAGGTTTGTTTAATCGATGGAGGACAAATTGTAGAAGGATTTCAAATGCCGGAGGGTGTAGAAGTTTTGCACCTTCCGGCGATTAGAGCAGAGGATAAGGAAATAAAGGTAGTCAATAGTTCTCATACCCTTGAAGAGGTACGAGAAATCCGTAAGCGTAAGCTGATAAAAGTATTTGATGACTTTCAACCTGACTGTTTAGTCACCGAAGGATATCCTTTTAGTAAGAAAAAGAGCCTAGGATTTGAGTTAGTTCCACTGCTTCAAAGAATAAAAGCATCAGGGGGAGGCACCAAGATTGTTTGTAGCCTCCGAGATATTATCATGGTGAAGCAGTATGGAGACAGGGCAAAAGCTGAGAAGGAACGATGTGAACTAATGAATCAGTATTACGATACGTTACTAATTCATTCAGATCCAAAACTTCATCGTTTGGAAGAAAACTTTTCTCTCACCGGAGAGCTTGAATGTCAAATTAAATACACTGGTTATGTAGCGCAATCATCGCCCGAAAGTATAGAATTTACCCTAGAAGACATCGTCAATCTCAACCGTCAAGAACCGACGATATTAGTAAGTGTAGGTGGAGGTCGGTTGGGACATGACTTACTCGAGTGTGTAATTGATTCCGCTGCAATTATTGATTCACACTTACCCCATCATATCCAAATTTTTACCGGGCCTTTTATGCCTGAAGAAAAGTTTACCCATTTCCAGAATTTAGCCGCTGATAAGTCTAATATTACTCTTCAACGTTATACTCCTAATTTACTTTCCTACATGGAAAAAGCTAGGCTTTCAATCAGTTTAGGGGGTTATAACACTACAATGAACGTCCTCAAAACAGGCGTAAATTCAATGATTTATCCCTCTAATAAAGATAGCGAACAGAGAATTAGAGCCGAAAAATTAGAGCAGTTAGGTATTCTCAGTGTAGTTCGTCCAGAAGACTTACAAGCTGATATTTTTGCTCAGAAAGTAATAGAACGTTTGCAAATATTACCTACAACCAGTGCTTTTGGAAGACTAGAACTTCAAGGGGCGCAGAAAACGGCTCAAATATTGAAAGATTTAGTTCAGTCCAAAGTTGCGATCGCAGCTTAGTTTTTCCCGGAAAAAAAAGGGAAATTATGGGAAGTCATTATTAGAAAGCATTACAAGTTAATATCGCACAGAACCGGACTGAAAGATGAAAGAAGGCTGAATTCTAAAAACCGCCAAACTAACAATGAAATAGCAATGAAAAAAATAATGTTTTACTGTCAGAACCTGATGGGTATGGGTCATCTGGTTCGCAGTGCAGAAATTATTCGTAGTCTAGTCACACAATTTGAAGTTTGTCTGATTGATGGGGGACCCATCGTCCAAAATTTTGAAATTCCCAGTTCGGTGAAAACTATTCGCATTCCAGCTTTAAGAGTTAGAAATCGCAATCTTGAGGTGGTAGATAATAACCTAAACTTGGAAGAAGTTAAAGAGATTCGCAAACATAGACTTCTGCAAATACTTGATAAATTTCAACCTGATTGTTTAATTACAGAAGGTTATCCCTTTAGTAAGGGTAAACTTGCTTTTGAGCTAATTCCTCTTTTAGAAAAAGTCAAATCAAGTAAAGGACGTACTAAAGCTGTATGCTGTGTTAGAGATATTGTTCTATCAAAAAATTATTATCAGGATAAAGCCAAATTAGAAATAAAAAAACGTGACTTAATGAATCGGTATTACGATCTGTTACTGGTTCATTCAGATCCAAAAATTCATAAATTAGAAGAAAATTTCTCCTTAACAGGAGAGATAAAATGTAATATTAACTACACGGGTTATGTTGCCCAATCACCTCCAATAAATTTACCTCCTACTGCTGAAGATATTGCTGGTCTTAGTAACAAGGAGCCCATGATTTTAGTAAGTATTGGTGGTGGTAGATTTGGACACGAACTGATTGAAAAAATCTTAGATGCAAGTACTATTTTAGAGAAATTCTTACCCCATAAAATTCAAATATTTACCGGACCTTTTATGCCGGAGGACAAGTTTTTAGAACTGCAACAATTAGCAGCTAATAAGAATAATATTAACTTCAGAAGATATACAGCGCATTTACTTTCTTATATGAGGAAATCAGCGCTGTCAATTAGTTTAGGTGGCTACAACACCACAATGAATGTTCTGAGAACTGGTGTTAATGCCATTATTTATCCGTCAAACGACGGTAGCGAACAAAGAACTAGATCGGAAAAATTAGAAAAATTGGGTATTCTTGATGTTCTTCGTCCTGAAGATTTACCAAGTGAACGCCTAGCACAAAAGATTATTACTTCTCTTCATAACAAAAGAAATATAGAAATTTTAAATTATGTGGAATTACAAGGTGCTCAAAATACCACAAAGTTTATTCAAGAACTACTAAAAATTGAGTCAGTTAATCCTAGTGAAGAAAGCAGCTTTAAGTGGGAAACAGAGCACAGTCTATCTATTTAATTAATTAATGACTTCAAAAGACTTTAATATTTGACATTTATTGGTTTATTTTCTTCTCAATTAATTTTTTATCGGCTCATAGAATAAAAAGTAAATAAGGCTAGGGAAGTGGGGATTGGATTGCATGAAAAAAAAGATTTTATTTTATTGTCAATATCATTTGGGGATGGGACACCTGGTTCGGAGCTTGGAGATTTTACGCTCCCTGGCTAAAGATTTCCAAGTTTGTTTTGTAAAAGCTGGGTGGGAAGTAGAAGGTTTTGAAGCCCCAACAGGGGTACAGGTAGTTACCCTTCCCTTACTATTATCGGAAAATCGCCAGGTTAAAGTAGCAGATAGCTCTCAAGACCTTGAAGAAGTAAAACAAATACGCATAAATAAGTTATTGCAGGTCTTTGAGGAGTTTCAACCCGATTGCTTAATCACTGAAGGTTATCCCTTCAACAAACATCAGTTTGAATTTGAGGCTATTCCACTTTTGGAAAGAATCAAAGCAACGGGAAGAAAAACTAAAGTAGTTTCCAGTTTACGCGATATTGTGATGGCGAAACACTACGATAATCGAGAAGCTGTCACCGATAAAATTTGTAATTTGATGAACCAATATTTTGATTTACTTCTGGTTCATTCAGACCCAAAATTTCATAACCTAGCAGAAAGCTTTTCTCGAATTAAAGAAATTCAAAGTTTAATAAAATATACTGGTTATGTTGCTCAGTCACCTTCAGAAAATCCGCTACTTACTGACGAAGATTTAGCAACTCTTAATTTGAATAAACCAACTATTTTAGTTACTATTGGTGGGGGACAATTAGGACATGAACTGTTAGAATCTATCCTGGAAGCTAGTCCATTTATTAGTAAATCTTTACCACATCAAATAATTGCTTTTGCTGGTCCTTTCTTCCCCGCAGAAAAGTTTCTGAAACTACAAGAAACCGCAGCAAATCAAACTAATCTAACTTTGAGAAAGTATACTGCTAATTTAATTCCTTATATGGAGAAAGCAGAACTTTCCATCAGTTTGTGCGGCTATAACACCACAATGAATATTCTCAGAACAGGTGTTAATTCCATGATTTTCCCTTCTAATAAAGATTGGGAACAAAAAATCAGAGCAGAGAAGTTAGAAAAACTCGGACTTACTGAAATTATTCATCCTGGAGATTTGAATCCCGAGTCTTTGAGTCAAAAGATTATCGCCAATCTAAATAAACGAGGTTTTGTGAATACCTGCGAACCAATCGAACTTCAGGGAGCACAGAAAACATCCAGTTTATTGCAAGAGTTTTTGGAGAACGCTGTTGTTGCTGTGTAATTTACCAGGTAACAACTTTAAGAACATCAAATTAAGTCAAATCGATTGCTTTTGGTCACCAAAAGACCTAGAAGAGCAAAAGTTATCAAAAGGAGATTGGAAATGGAAGTATCTACAAATGCAAAGCCAAATGTAACTATTGTTGTAGTACCACGGGAGCGTTTTAGCTATACGCGCGAATCTCTCGAAAGTATTTACCAAGATACAACTTGTCCCTTTGAGTTGGTTTATGTTGATGGGGGTTCTCCAAAATATATTCGACGTTATTTACAAGCACAAGCGCAAGAAAAACAATTTAAATTAATTAGGACCAATCACTATATCTCTCCCAATCGCGCCAGAAATATTGGACTGAGTGAAGTGAAAACTAAATATGTTGTTTTTATTGATAATGACGTCCTTGTTAAACGAGGTTGGTTAACTTCCTTGGTAAAATCTGCGGAAGAGACAGATGCGATGGTAGTTGGTACCCTTACCTGTCTAGATAAACCCTTGCACGAAATAATTCACAATGGTGGTGGGGAAACTTATATAGATGTAAGAGAAAATAATGGTAAGGTAACTCGCCATGGGGTACAAAATAGTTATCTCGAAGGAAGAAGGGTAAATAAAATACCTGAACAACTCACTCTCACTGAATGCGATTTTGTTGAATTACACTGCGCCTTAGTTCGGACTGAATTGTTTGAAAAAACCGGACCCTTTGATGAAGAACTGCTCAGCACCCGCGAACATATCGACTTATGCTTAACAGCAACTCATAAAGCTGGTGGTAAAGTTTACTGCGATCGCCAAAGTATAGTAACCTATATTACAGGACCCCATTTTGATTGGTCAGATGTAACTTATTTTATGTTGCGTTGGAGTGATGCCTGGGATATGGCAAGCTTCGAACGTTTTCGTCAAAAATGGGGTTTGGAAGAAGATTGGTATTTTGAAAAGCGGTATTATCGCTTGGGACGTCGTCGTTATCGGTCTTTGCTCCGGGCTGCAATTACTCGCTTTCCTTGGAAAGAGCACAAGCCTTGGTTTGCAAATTGGCTTAAATCAACAGAAAGAATGGTCAACGGTTGGATGAGTGACATTTATGCCCTTAAGCACAGCTACGCTCGTCACAGCATTGGTTTAAGGAAGAAGCAAAAGGTTAAAGATACTGAGAATTTCAAACCTTTGGTTACATCATCTTCAGTCTCTTAGATTGGGTTGAGAATATCTCCTATATCTACCTTCTGTAATTGTTTATGGGTAATTGGTCATGGGTAATTGGTAATTGGTCATGGGTGATTAGTGATTCGTAAAATGTGCTCTGTGTGCGCTTCAAAGTAAGTAATTACGTAAACACAAGGCTTTGAGATATTTCAAATTCAGATAGGTGGCTGATTTAAATCCACCTTGATTAGTTAAGGAGAACATACTTATGCTTTGGGAATTAAATAAATTAAGAAGCGATTTACCAACACAGAGCTTTTACGGAGATACTCCCGGAACCCGTATCATTCTGGTGCGTCACGGTCAAAGTACTTATAATGCTCAGGGTCGTCATCAGGGTAGCAGTGATGAATCTGTTTTAACACAAGCAGGTATTGACAGCGCCCAAAAAATAGGTGTTTCCTTAAGAGGGATGACAATTGATGCTTTATACGCAAGTCCCCTGAAACGAGCCCAAGAAACGGCTAGGGAAATATTAACTACCATGGGTCTTTGTGCTGATGACCTCAAGGTAAATGCTTGTCCTTGGGATTTACGAGAAATTGACTTGCATGGATGGCAAGGTTTACCGTTGCAGTATGTGCAAGAACAGTTTGCTGATGATTATCGTTGCTGGAGACAGCGACCCCATGAGTTTCGTATGGAAGTTGTCCCCAATCAGTCTTCATCAGTTAACCTCAAGCAATATTGTTTCCCCGTTCTCGACCTATACGAAAGAGCACAAAAGTTTTGGGAAGAGATACTACCCCACCATGTGGGTCAAACCTTATTATTGGTTGGACATTCTGGGATTAACCGGGCTTTGATTGCAACAGCGCTTGGTTTAACACCCGATCGCTATCATGCTATGCAACAGTCTAACTGTGGAATCAGTATCTTAAATTTTCCCGGTGGCGATTGCTTCGCAGATACCCAAAGGGCTTATCCTCAACAAGTACAAATAGAAGCTTTAAATCTGACGACGCAACTGGGAGAAACTCTACCCAAACCCAAGGGAAATTCTCAAGGTCTCCGCTTGTTACTAGTTCCTTCAGGAGATACCGACCCACAAAATGTCAATCCACAAAATATCAATCCACAAAATATCAATCCACAACCAATTCAAAAGTTAGCTAAATTCCTAGAGAAAGTTTCCATTGAATTTAGCATTAGTGGAGATATTGGTAATTCCCAAATACTCGCAGAGCAGATTCTACAATATCATCGAGCAACAGTCCAACTGCAAGTATTACGAGAAGATTTTCCCCAGATTTGGCAAAAAACTATTGAGGCTAAGAATTCGGTATCAAGCTCAAAGTTCACAAGTTCGGACAGATTGGTAACTGGGTTAGTAGTTGCTCGCACTTCCATTATTAAATCTCTCATCGGTCAGGTACTTGGCTTGAATTCAGACGAACTGTGTAATTTACAGGTTTACCGGGAAACAATTAGTGTAATTCATTACCCTTCTTCGCAACAGCGTCCACCAATGCTCCAAGCAATGAATATTTCCCCTGGAGAGCAAGCAATAACTTCAATACCTGATTCTTCAGTTTCCAGTTCTTCTTTTATGGCTTCTAGCACGCTCAATTGATTGGGGATTAGGGATTAGTAATTTTTGAATTACGCTTGATCGGGTTAGAAATTTTTTATCTTCGTCAATGAGCAATTTAAAACTACAAAACTTAACTTATAGCGGATTGCAAGTAAGTGAGGTACAGCCAAAAAGCTAGAAGTTATATGTAAAACAGGTTTCACTCCTGACTCCTGCTATAAAACTTAAAACAACAAAACTAAACAGTGGAGATATCGAAAATGACTCAACCAGAAGTAACTCTTGTTGTTGTACCACGGGAACGTTTCAGCTATACTCAGCAGTCTCTGGAAAGTATTTATGAAAATACCGACTATCCCTTTGAGTTAGTTTATGTTGATGTCTGCACTCCCAAGCATATTCAGCAGTACCTCCAAGAAAAATCCCAAGAAAAAAACTTTAAATTAGTGAGAACGCCACACTATGTTTCTCCCAACCAAGCAAGAAATGTAGGTTTGCGTCACGTTACAACTCAATATGTTGTTTTTATAGATAATGATGTAGTAGTTAAACGTGGTTGGTTGACAAAGTTAGTTGAATGCGCTGAAGAGACTGGCGCAGCAGTTGTTGGACCCCTAACCTGTCTGGGACAACCGGAACACCAAGTAATTCATAACGCCGGTGGAGAAAACCGCATTAAAATTAAAGAAGTAGACGGCAAACCCCAAAGGTGTATACGTCAAAAGACTTATCTCACAGGGGAACATGTGGTTAATGTACCCGACGAACTCAAACGAGTGCAATGTGAATACGTTGAATTTCACTGCATGTTAGTTCGTACAGAAATATTTGATGGTACCGTCCAAATTGATGAAGGAATGTTGGCGACCCGCGAACACATTGATTTCTGTTTGATGGTATTAGAAGCTGGCGGTACCATTTACTGCGAACGAGATTCCGTGATTACCACTGATACCCTGGGAATTAGTAAGAATCAAAAAGGTTTGATGGCATTGACAGGAAGCATACAAATACCAGATTTTGAATGGTCAGATCTTCCCTATTTCATGTTACGGTGGAATGATGCTTGGGATTTAGCAAGCTTAACTCACTTACGTGGTAAGTGGAACCTTTATGAAGACAAGTATTTTCATAAGCGCTATAAGGGACTTGGAGGTCGAAGACGCGAGATTTTAATCAAACCATTAGTTCGTCGTCTAACTTTTGGCAAAGGTAGTCCTTGGTTAGAAAAAATCTTGAGTTCTTTAGAAACACGATTTAACCATTATTACTATAAACGTTATATCCAAAAACTACCCCAAGCAAAACAAGCTCAAGCAGCAGAGATGCTTCAGTCTGTGGAAGTACTTCAGTCAGCTATGGTTTAGAGGGGATTGGGGATTGGGTGATGGGTAATGGGTAATGGGTAATTGGTCATCGGTATTAGTGATTTGTGACCCCTGTCTCCTGACTTCCGTCTCCTGAATTCTGACTCCTGACTTCTGACTCCCGTATTGTGACTTTTGATTTTTATGTATTTATTCCCTAGGAGCGATTGAATATGCTTTACAGAAATTTTGGTAGAACTGGGTTTAAAGTGTCTGCTATTGGTATGGGTACCTGGAATATCGGTAATCAATGGGGTAACATTGATGACGGTACTGCTTTAGCTACTATACGCAGTGCATTTGAAAATGGAGTTAATCTATTCGATACAGCGGAAGGATATGGCATCCCACCGGGATTATCTGAAATCCGCTTAGGACAAGCTTTAACTGGTATTCGTCAACAAGTATACATAGTTTCTAAAATTGGTAGTTGGGGAAGACGTGAAGGTAATCCAATACCTAAGGATTCGCCAGAGAATATTCGTCTTTGTGCCCATGCTTGCTTATATCGACTCCGTACAGATTGGATCGATGTAATGCTTTGTCATGAAGGCAGTATTGAAGATCCTAGCATTTACCTAGAAGGGTTTGAGATGCTCAAAGAGCAAGGTCATATCCGAGCTTATGGTATTTCAACCAATGATTTAGAAGTACTGAAGAAATTTAACGTCAATAATACTTGTCAAGTACTGGAAATTGACTATTCACTATTGAATCGCAAGCCAGAATCAGAAATACTACCATACTGTCAAGAACATGGAATTGCGGTCATGATTCGGGGACCTCTGGCTAAAGGTTTACTTTCTGGAAAGTATTCTACTGATACAGTTTTTACCGATACTATCCGTTCTAAATGGCATAAAAAAGAAAAAGCTCAACAAAAGTTAGAAAAAAATATCGCTAAAGTAGAGAACCTAAAAACTGTTTTCCCGTCTCAACAAGAAATGGTTACAGGAGCTCTCCGCTACGTAATTTCTCACCCCGTACAACCAGTTGCAATTCCTGGAGCAAAGTCTCCCGAACAAGCTGCAATTAATGCGATCGCAGGAGAAAAACTTTTGTCTGTAGAAGAAAGAGAAAATCTGCACAAATGCATGGAAAATACTTCAGCATCATCTGATAGTGTGCCAGTTACAGCAGCCGCAGGATAAATCTATTTTAGGGTAACTTTATCAAAGTCATCTCGGGTTCCTACAGATAAAATATACACCATTGGTTATAGTCATAAGGGCGCACATAGGTGTGCCCATACAATTTCTATTTGGGTTATACTCAACTTATATCGCTTCACTTTGCTGCTTAAAGTTTGAAAAAATTGAAAAAATATCCCAAATTAAATCTAGTCGAGCAATTGAGTACATATTGAAACTTAATGGCATATTAAAGTGTGTTTGTGCTGAGAGATTATATCGCCATTCATTAATCACCATAATCTATTTTCCATATGAACCAGGTATTAGAGATAGCTCCAATCCTTACAGAGAAAATTTTTACATCACCTGTAAAGATTGCAAAGATCGAATTACTGAAACTAGATTACAGAATCGGCGATCGAGAAATATACTTTGTTCGTAGCGTTTCAAGTGATGGTGCAGTTGGGATTACGATCGCTCATAAATACAAATATGTCCAGAATTTCTATCCTATATTGCAAAATTTAGTTATTCCTTATTTTATCGGTAAAGATGCACGTAAACTGGAATCATTGATTGATGGTGTTTATCTATTTCGTCGCAACTATAAGTTGGGGGGATTACCGTTTTGGTGCTGCGTTGCTTGGGTTGAGATGAGTTTGTTAGATCTATTAGGAAAAGTTGCAGGTAAATCTGTAGGACAAATTTTGGGTGGAGTACTTCGACCAGAAATTCCTATATATCTCTCCAGTTTACGGCGCGATACCACCCCAGAAAAAGAGGTTGCATTTGCACAAAAACGTATTGAGAAAACTGGAGCAAAAGCAATAAAATTCAAAATTGGCGGACGAATGAGTAATAATGTGGATGCTGCTCCCGGACGTACGAAAAATTTAATTTCCCTCGCTCGTAAAACCCTTGGTGATTCCATCGCAATTCATGCAGATGCTAATGGCTCTTATGATGCAAAAACAGCGATCGAGGTGGGTAGAATGCTAGAAGCTCATAATGTTTCTTTTTTTGAGGAACCTTGTCCGTTTGAAGAACTAGAAGAAATCAAACATGTTGCTGATGTTTTATCGATGTCAGTTGCAGCAGGGGAATTGGAAACGAGTTGGTCGCGGTTCAAATCCATGATTCGACAACGTACTATTGACATCGCTCAACCGGATTTAATTTTTTATGGTGGGTTTATACGTACAATTAGAGTGGCACGTCAAGCTGAAAAAGCAGGTATCTTCACTACGATTCATAACCCAGAACGGGGACCAGGAATAAATTATCCGCTTCACTGTGCTTCATGCATTCCGAATCCCTACAAATATCATGAATACAATGCTAAATCCCTTAAAGAGACGGACTGGTTTGCACCCGTACTCAAACCTGAAAATGGTGTCATTAAGGTTCCCCAAGAACCTGGTTTGGGAATGAGTTTTGACCCGAAAATACTACGAGAAGCAAAAGCATTTTTATGAGTAATGAGTAATGAGTAATACCAATTTCAAAAGACACCGCTACACATCAATTTCTTGAATCTGTTTCTTGTTCCTTTTTATAAACGTTCGGCTTGCCACATTCTAAGTGTAGCAATACTAAAAAAGCATAAAAAACAACCGAGTAGTAAAAAAACTTTAGATTAAGATTTGAGGGTTCAACAATCGAATTGATTACTATTTTTGTTTTGTGGTTTTAGAGTATAACTAAATAGGGTCTGCTGAATAACTTTAAAACTCTTATCTTGTAGGCTTTTCAAGCTATTTTTGTGGGAAAAAGTGCAAGAGAATAAGCGTATAAAGGTTAAAAACCTTGCATTTGCAATTTTTTGGACTGCAAAAAATTTGAAAAAATAGGGGTAAAACTATTCCCTGTTCCCCATTCCCTGTTCCCTAACCCCAGCACAGGACTTTTTTAACAGCAAGCCCTAAATATTTTTTTACACTTATAAGATTTGACTTTGAGATTATATCTCAATAGTTTTGAACTTATTTTTTCTCTGATTTTGTAATCTTTTTATCTTCACTATTTTTTGATAATTTATTTTGATGGTTTATTTTAATGATTTGCGAATTACAAAATGGAGAATATACTGTCTCCAGTATTTATTGGAACTGATAACATAAATCGAATCATTTTATTTATTGTCACATACTTGAAAAATCGGTAACTAAAATAATTATTAGTACTAAATTATTGTCAACAGAAAAATAATATTATTTCATAAATATAGAAATTTCGTACTATATGATTTTTAGATAATTTTTGAGATATTAAAAAAAATTGATATTCCCAAGTACAATTTCTGTATCGTAGTTACACTATTTTTAATTTATTTTTGACAAGACACATCTCAAACACTTATTTTTCATAATATTTGATTTGCGTTATTAATTCTAAAATTGTAGGCTAAAAGTCATTTGAACAGGTGGTTTTGGTGTTCCCGGAGATGTTTAATGTACCAATATTATTTAGTGGAATGGATGTCAGCGATTTCTCCAAAGTTCGTATCTCAAAAATCTACATTTTTAAAATTAGTATCTAAAAAATTCCTAACTCAAAAGTCCATATCCAACAAAATTACCAGACTAATTCAAGTTTTTATTGTTACTTCCTTGATTTCAACTGCTGGTCATAGTAATGTTGCTGCATTAGAAATTGAGAAAATTTCACAAGTAGACTACGATCGCAAAAAAATAAGTCAAAGCGATCAAAATAATCGTGAAAATAATCCTGGAAATAATAAACAAAAACTAATACCCGTTTCTCAATTATCAGATATTCAACCTGGTGATTGGGCGTTTTCTGCGCTGGAATCTTTAAATCGCCGTTATAATTGTTTGGTTGGTTATCCCGATGGTACATATCGAGGGAATAGATCTCTTACCCGTTACGAATTTGCTGCTGGTTTAAGATCTTGTTTGGACAAGATTAATCAGTTTATTGCTGTAAATACTGCTGAAGCTATTAGAAAAGAAGATTTAGCTACTCTACAAAGATTACAGAAAGATTTTGCACCGGAACTTATTGCTGTAACAGGACGAGTAGATAACCTTGAAGCAAAGACAGCAGAATTAGAAGCTAATCAGTTCAGTACCACTGTCAAACTTTCTGGAGAGGTAATTTTTGCCTTAAGTGGTGCTTTTGGTGAAGAAAGAGCTGATGATAGTGGTGAAGATATAGATGATAATATCACCTTAGGAAGTCGGACGCGTTTAAGGCTTACGACCAGTTTTACGGGTAGGGATCGCTTACGTTTGCGCTTACAAGCAAGGGATACTGCTCGTTTGGAACGGGCTACTGGTACTAATATGGCTCGTCTGGGATTTCAGGGAGATAACGATAATGAAGTGGATTTAACTGAGTTAGAATATCGTTTCCGTTTAGGTCGTAAAACAAGAGTCACAATTCAAGCACGTGGTGGGGGTATTGATGACTTTACTAGGGAACTTAATCCCTTGATTGGAGATTTACAAGATAGTGGTACTGGTGCGACTTCTCGTTTTGGACGGAAAAATCCGATTTTGCGACAGGGGGGTGACGTAGGTATAGGTGCAAGCTACAGATTTAGTGATTCTCTTCGTTTGGGATTAGGCTTCACAATTGATGATGCTGACGATCCCGATTCTGGAATTACCCGCTCCCCCTATGGTGCAATTGTCAATTTGGCTTTTGTTCCTAGTAGAAGATTTGGCATGGGTTTCACTTATGTGCGATCCTTTGATAGCCTTGATACTAATACTGGTAGTAGAATAGCTGACGATCCATTTGATGATTTTAGCGAAAGTATAATTGCTAATTCCTATGGGGGAGAGGTAACATTTAGTCCCAGTCGTAATTTTACTATTGGTGGCTGGGTTGGTTTTACTCAGGCTACAGCTAAGGATCTTCCCGGAAATCCCGATGCAGATATTTTTAACTACGCTATATCCTTTGCTTGGGCTGATGTTGGTAGAGAAGGTAATGTTGCTGGCTTGATTTTTGGTCAATCACCAAAGGTGATGAATAATGATTTTCAGATTGGGGGAAACGAGTTTAAGGATCCGGATACATCCTTACATTTAGAAGGTTTTTATACTCATAGAGTTAACGATAATCTATCAATTACTCCTGGTTTGTTTGTAATTCTTAATCCGGAACATAATGATGATAATGATACGATATATGTCGGTACAATACGTACGACTATTGAGTTTTAATGTTTAGGTAGGTATCTAGAATTACGAAGAGTTTTAGCTTGTAGCTTGTAGGGTGCGTTAGGACGATAGTCTGTAACGCACCGCAATCGATATAAATGATACGAAATATTTTTTGTTCTAGGTCGGATTAAAGCTCGTAAGAATTTCTCTTTACCCGAAATTTGAAGCTTGCTTGGAAGGGATTTTGGACGGTGCGTTACGGCTTGTTTTTATTCAAATATCTAAACGCAGCCTAACGCACCCTACTTAATATCCCCGTGAGGGGAAAAGAATTTAAAACTACATGAATTTGAAGCTAATTTGCTCTGCTGGGACGGGTTTAATGGGTGGGGCGGGGATATCGCTACCCCTTTCCCCCCGACAAACCGGACAAGCAAGTTACCCTGCATCCGGCTTTAGCCAATCCTAATGCTTCCAAAAACTGTACTCGATTCATGGTTATTCTGCACAAGCACCTCCTCTTCACGCTTAAGCCCTACTGAGTGTACTTGTCGATGACAGAAGTAATGCATCAATTCTAAATTAGCGTAAGAATCTTTACCACCCTCACAGCGAGGTATTTTGTGATGTTTTTCTATGGGTTCATCATTAAATAATGATTCCCCACAGACTGGACACTTATATCCTTGCTTTTGGGCAAGTTTTTGGTAAGAAGGAATTAGGTTGTGAGATTTTCGTTTTCTTCTCAACTCCCAGTATTCCCTCAATTCTGGGTTATCATAAGAACCATCACCTTTGACTAAGGTGTGCCTCTTGATATTGAACCAACTGAACTTGAAAAGAAACTGACCTGTCCGCTTATCCCCGAACACCCAGTTATCATTTCTGTCTAGGTTTAGTCGTCCCCAGTATTTAGATTTACGCCATCCGGAGCTTTTCTTTGGATGCATTCTTTTGGCGTACCTCTTTTCTCTCACATACATCCATCGATCTAATTTGCGGAATATATGTGAGGAAACCACAGTACGGTAATAATTAGCGACTCCGCGGATAATCGGGTTGAGTTTGCCTATCAAATAATTCACATTATTGCTTTTATTCTCCAGCCAAACTTGTCTGATATTGTTACGTACATTCTGTAAAGATTCTTTACTAGGCTTAATAAGTACTTTCCGACCTAATTTGGTATTTTTATCTTGGTACCATCTGATGTTAAAGCCTAGGAAGTTAAAACCTTGAGTTAGATGAACAATTTTGGTTTTAGACTTAGATAAAGCCAAACCTTTCGTTTTCATCCAGCAGGACAAATCATCAACCGCCCTCAAAGCGTCTTCCTGACTCTTGCAGAAAACTACCAAATCATCAGCGTATCTACAGATACCACGACTACTGATACTTTGACCGTGTTTGTTGTATCTAATATTGAGGGCTGATTCCATACCATGCAAAGCAATATTTGCAAGAAGCGGGCTAATTATCCCGCCTTGAGGTACTCCTTTCGCTGTATCGTGAAAAACGCCCTTATCTACGTATCCCGCCTTTAACCATTTTTGAATTAACTTCCTTGCGGGAAAGTTACCAATGGCTTTAAGTAAGGGGTAGTGTGCAATATTATCAAAACAACCTTCAATATCTGCATCYACCACCCAAGTTTTTGTTGAGTTAGCTTTGGACATTGAATGTATTCTTTCTATCGCATCATGTACCCCTCTCCCAGGGCGGAAGCCGTAGGATGTACGCTCGAACCTAGCTTCCCAATAGGGTTCCAGAGCATTTTTAACAATAGCTTGTAAACACCTATCGATGATGCATGGAATTCCGAGGGGGCGTTGTTTTCCGTTGGATTTACGGATATAAACCCGTTTTACTGGTAATACTTTCCAAGCTAGGCCCATTGCTAGAATATCTGCCAATGTTCCCCTTGCTTTTGGTGTTAAAACTAGTAATTTATCCACACCAGCAGTTTTCTTGCCTGAATTGATTTGTGTGACTCGTCTAATAGAAAGTACAATATTAGAGTAGCTACGCATTAGTAGTTTCTGAAGGTTGCGAACCCTCTTCAAGTCACCGTTTCTGGTCGCCTTGAAAATTCTTTGTCTAAGTCGCCTGACTACGCGGTTGGCATTTTTCCACTCAATGCTGTTCCAGTCCGTAGTCCTTTTGGTTACGTTCACAATTCCAGATTGCATCCAACTTTTCCCAAAAAGTTTGGTTTCTTTACCATAGAATCCAAGGGATTCACTCGCTACACGTCAGCATCCTTTCGGATTGGTCATTTGACCTATCTACCCAGTTATGATTTCCTGTTTACCGTTGGGCGTGGTAGCTTTCGCTTCTTGTAGCGTCTTACACCCACCGGGGAATTCAAGCTGGGTTATTCCATATCTCTACTTACAACGTGGATTCTAGTTGTAAGACCCCGTTGGGGTTACTTCATTTCACACACAAGAGATACAACCTTTCTGAGTTCCTTCTATACACCGGAGGTTGTTCGATGTCCTATATTCCGAGGATAGGGCGGAATATCTAACCTCATTTACCGTTTCAGCCGATTTCGGTAATTCCTCATCACGGTGCCTCGTCAAAGATTCACTTTCGTTAACCCATAAATGGTTTTACCCTAGCATTACATCCACAATTACGGCTCGTAGATTTTACGCATTTCCCTCTAGCTCTGAGACACCATAGTTACCCGTGGTGCCCCTTCGGGCGGGTACTGGTTCAGACATTAACCAGGAGTAGTTCTGAGCTACTCACTCTCATGTGCGACTGACAGTCGCACCCATCCCCGTAAGGGGAGAAGAATTTAAAACAACAGCAAGCAACAATCGAAAAGACGAATGATTACAGTTTCCATCCCCGTAAGGGGAGAAGAATTTAAAACCCTACCCTTCCAGAACCCTTACCACAACTGGATTTGAAACTACCATTTTCGCGGGGGGTCTAACCTAACCACCAATAAATCAAAATTATTGACAACAATTAACCTACACAGCAGTCTCAAAAGACCACATGGTAGACGATTCGCGGGGGGTAACGTAAAAATCAGCATTTGAGCGATCGCTCTACCCCCGCGAAAAATTTACGTGTTAAAAGTTAAAACAAATACTTTTGCTTTCACTGGGAAACGTGGAATTAAATTTTCAAGGTTCTGTATTTTCACCAATCAAGTATAGCAGAAGACCCCAAAATTTTTGCAGTATCGATCGCAAATTCAACATTAACTTGTTTATCATTTTTCCCAAGTTATCGGTCGTTGATTGTTGTATAATAATTCGAAATAATTTTTTACGAATTAATATATATCTTTACAAAGAATATTTGCCAGCCAGTAAAAAGTTTTCAGTCGCTCAAAGAACGTCCCTTTACCCGAGCCAAACCATTCTCATCCAGAACATCTGTAGTTGCATAGTAACCAGCAGCTTTTTTCGCTTCAATCTCTACCTTCGCATCCGGGGGAACCAACTCATCTGGAATTGGCACGCGCTCTACAATTTTAATACCTGCTTGAGTGATGGCTTCATATTTCATATTACTCATGGATACCATCCGGTCAATTCGGGTGACTCCCAGCCAATGTAAGACATCCGGCATTAATTCTTGAAACCGCATATCCTGTACCCCTGCAACACACTCAGTTCTAGTAAAATAAGCATCGGCGCGATCGCCACCTTCTTGACGCTTGCGAGCGTTGTAAACCAAGAACTTTGTTACTTCTCCTAAAGCACGTCCTTCTTTACGGAAATAAACAATTATTCCTGCACCCCCTTCCTGTGCCGTTTTTACGCAGACTTCAATCCCATGCACTAGATACGGACGACAAGTACAAATGTCAGAACCAAAGACATCGGAGCCATTGCACTCATCATGAACTCTTACTGCTAATGGTTTATTGGGATCGGTTATTGCTGAAACATCACCCACAATATATACAGTGACACCAGCGATTGGGGGCAAAAAGACTTTGAGGTCATGTCGAGTTACAAGCTCGGGAAACATCCCACCAGTTTCCTCGAATAAAGCGCGGCGTAAGTCTTCTTCAGCAATATTAAATCTTTTGGCGATGCCAGGTAAATACCACACTGGCTCAATCGCAGCTTTAGTAACAACTAAATCTCCACCGGGTTTCACGATCGTGCCATCAATGTGCAAGCGATCCTTTGCAATCGCATCTTGCAATTCTGGCATGTTGATATGTGCTTTAGTAATGGCAATGGTGGGGCGGATATCGTATCCTTGCTCGTAGTAAGATTTAAACACTTCTCCAACCACGGCTCCGAAGGGGTCTAAGGATACTATTTTATCAGGGTCGGCCCAACTGGGATGGGGGCCTATTTTTGCTACTGGTAATGTATTGGTTAGATCGGCACGATGGTCGGATTGAAGCACGCCACTTGCTACAGCTAGGGCTCGGTAAACTGAGTAATTACCCGAATGAGACCCAATTACGTTACGATGTGTTTGTTTCGTTAAGGTGGCAATAACTGGTCCCCTCTTAATTGGTTCAGAAACTCCCCAATTGATAGATATTGGCTTGGGACCAAAGCGACTTGGATGTGAAGTTAAAACAATATGCCTAGAAACGGGACTTTGCTTTGGCATGATAATTTACTATTATTCTTTTAGGAACTATTAATCTTTTCAGCTTTGTCAAGTATCCTCGGTTTATTTTTGTTCATCAAGTTTAGCTGAAGAAATTATCTATAACTTATGTCCAGGAATAATGACATTAGTGAAAATAGCATTCTTGACTACAGAAATAGCATATTATGTCTATAAAGCGCAATTTAAAGCGAAAAATTAAAAGTCAGTGAACATCTTACCCAACGATGAGTTTTGTGCGAAATTTAATTCAAATAAGCAATTGTTAAACTCAAATTTATGGACTCTTTAATTATTGATTCCTTACTTAAAGATTTAAAGAATGCTGACGAAAAAGTCAGGGAACGAGCAACTAAAAAACTGTGGCGGATTTGGTTTCAACAAAAAGGAACCTATGGCTTAGAAATGATTGAGCGTTCTCAGCAGTTACTTGACTCAGGCAAAATTGGTGAAGCCAAAGCCCTACTCGCTAAGCTAATCCGTCAACAGCCAGACTTTGCTGAGGCTTGGAACCGACGAGCTTTTCTTTATTATAGTCTGGGTGATTATCAAAACTCTTTGGCTGATTGTCAAATGGTTCTTCGTCTGATACCAGTACATTTTGGCGCACTTCATGGCATGGGTCTATGCTATGCTGCCATGGGTCAGTATGCTGAGGCTATTAAGGCTTTTCATCGCGCTCTAGAGATTCAGCCATATTCCCTGGCTAATCAAAAATTAATTTTAGAATGTAACTTGCGATTGAGTAATTAAAATCAGAAAAATTAGATTTCTTTACTTTACTAGCCACTCAATTTTGTTTAATTTCATTCTACTTCGTTCTAATTTACTGAGTAGTAAAAAGTGATATACTTTCACTTTATAAACTACGTAATATTTTTGGTGTGAGAGAGTATAATACATATTAAGTATGTGCGAAATTTAATTGTTTTTTGTTGCTAATAAAGTTACACAGGTATTTAGTCACCCAAGTATTTAGTTACTCTAAAATAAAGATATTTACGACTGAATATTATGAACGAATCAGCTATTAAGTCATCTAATTTAAATGCATTAGTTAATAGCATTGAAGGTATAGAAGTTATTACAGATTTAGAGCTAGTACGGAAATTATCGCAAGATTATCATACATTTAGCCCGATTCTGGTTACTCAGTTAGCTGATAAAGTCGCAGATATTGTCATCCGCCCGGCAAATGAACAAGAAGTAATCAAAGTTGCAGCAGCTTGTAGTAAATACAGAATACCTGTAACCGTTAGAGGTGCGGGTACGGGCAACTATGGTCAATGCGTACCCTTGCATGGTGGAGTTGTTTTAGATACTAGTAAAATGCAGGACATTATCTGGGTCAAGCCCGGTGTTGCAAGGGTACAAGCAGGCGTGAAATTAGCAGCTTTAGATAAACAAGCCCAGAAACTTGGTTGGGAGATGCGGATGGCACCTTCAACCTATCGTACCGCTAGCATCGCAGGTTTTGTGGCTGGTGGTAGTGGTGGGATTGGTTCGATCCGATATGGGTTATTGGGAGATAGGGGTAATCTCCTAGCTTTGAAGGTCATAACCATGGAAGAAGAACCCCGGATCTTAGAACTGCGTGGAGATGAAGTTCAAAAAGTTACCCATGCTTGGGGAATTAATGGAATTATTACAGAGGTGGAGCTTCCCTTAGGAGCAGCTTACCCTTGGGCGGAAGTAATCGTTACTTTTCCAGACTTTATGTCAGCAGTCAGGTTTGGTAAAGATTTAGCTTCTGCTGATGGTTTAATTAAAAAAGAAGTGGGTATCTTTGCATCTCCAATTCCCCAATACTTTACAGCCCTACGGAAATATATCCCCGAGGGTAAGCATGCAGCTTTACTAATGATTGCCGAACCGAGTTTAGAATTATTATCCGGTTTAGTGAAGCAATATAAAGGAGATATTACTTTTAAAAAATCAGCACAGGAAGCAACCAAAGGTTTACACTTAGCCGAATATACATGGAATCACACCACACTACACGCCCGAACGGCGGATCCTTCCGTTACCTATTTGCAAAGTATCTTTCCTAATGATAACCTACAAACCATCGAACATATGTATCGTCATTTCGGAGATGAAGTGATGATGCATCTAGAATTTATTCGTGCTAATGGTGCGTTAGCTTCTCCTGGTCTGCAACTGGTGCGTTACACTACTGAAAAACGCCTTAAGGAAATCATTCGCTACCATGAGGATCATGGAGTGTTTATTGCTAATCCCCACTCATATTTGATAGAGGAAGGTTGGAAAAGAGCGATCGACCCCGAACACTTAAAATTTAAACAAATGGTTGATCCTTATGGCTTAATGAATCCTGGTAAAAGCAAGACTTTGAATCAGAGCTAATTAAAGATTGATTAAAATCTACAATTAATATCCGCTTAACATCCCTCGACGCTTTGTTTGATATTCTGCAACTCGAAACAGTGATAAACCGACAGCGAAATATATCGAACCATTAAGCAAAGCGATCGCTAAACTCGTCAAATTTAAACTTTCCCCCCGAGCCATTAAATCTCTTAATAAACCAGCACCGGGAGCCATTGGTAAAATTTGTGCAAGTAATCTCCCCGTTCCCGTCCAAGTTTCAGTGGGAGTTGTCAGTAAAAACAACAGCGGGAATTGAAGTAGAGGTGTTACTTGTTGAATGCGTTTAAATAATAGTGACAAGGAACCCAGAATAAAAGCAATACCGTACGCTCCAAGTAGTACTGTGACAAATGCTAAAACTAATGTTGGGGGAAAGTTGAGGTGGCTTTGAGTTAAAACTATGATGATAAAAAGAATGCCAAACATTTGAATAATTTGGAAGCTTAAATTAGCCAAGCTTCGCATGAGAAAAACTTGAATAGCACCGTAGCGTGCTAAAAAAACTTGTTCTAAGGTTCCGGTTAGCGCCTCCTGTTGTAACTGTCCACCAATATCAAAAAAAATGGATGTCATTAAAGTCCAAAGTACGTAACCAACAATAATTGAATCGAGTCTTTCGCCTAATTGAAAGCTTGGACCAGCAATATAACTAGCACTTAAAAATAGACCATAAAATACAGAAGCATAGACAAAAATTCCAGCTATTGCTTCAATTGGATAACGGCGAAAAATAATCCACCGACGGCGAAATTCTGCGAAAAATAATTCGAGCATTTTTGATTAATGAAATTTTAATGAAATAATTGGTAATTGGTAATGGGTAATTGGTAATTGGTAATTGGTATACGCCCTCACTGCTAACGCAGTGTTAGCAAGGTGTGACGCGTAAGCGTCATATGGTAATTGGTAAAAATCTAAGTTTTCATATCAAGTTAAGTTAATTTATCTGATTAATTTTAAAAATATTTGTGTTAAATCAGATTGCTCTTTTTGGACAAATTGTAATGGTAATGGTTTGAGAACTTCTAAAACTTTATAGACTAAATTTATTTCATCAATATAAATGATTTTATTATTTTCAATCTTGACGTTGATTCGTTCTAATTTTTCCAGTCGCACTTCATCCAATTTACTTTCTATTTCAATTGTGTATGTTGTTCCAGAAAACTTTTGAACGAGTTCGACGGTAGGTAGTTCTGTAATAATTGTCCCCTTTTGAATGATTGCAACTCGATCTGCAAGTTCTTCTGCTATACCAAGTTGATGAGTTGTCAGCAAGATTGCACAACCAGAAGCTGCAACTTCTTTAACTAAAACTTTTACATCTTCAGTTGCTTCTACATCTAATCCTAATGTTGGTTCGTCTAATAACAATAGTTGCGGTTGATGGACTAATGCTACAGCAAAAGCTAGCTTTTGCTGCATTCCCCGTGAGAGGTTTTGCACTCGAGTCTTACGCTTATCCTGTAAGCCAAATCTTTCTAAAAGCGCCATTCCCGATTTTCGAGCTTTTTGATGGGAAAGTCCTTTCAGCACGCCAAAATATTCTAAATTCTCTTGGGGAGTTAGTCGCCAATAGACATTACGATTACCTTCGAGGACTGCACCTAAATTTTGTAATGCAGCAGAATTACGATGTGGGTTTTTCCCAGCAATTCTCACCCCACCCACATCTGGTTGAATCAATCCCGCCATCATTTTAATACTCGTGGTTTTACCCGCACCATTGGGACCTAGAAAAGCCAATACCTCTCCAGCAGCAATACTTAAAGAAACATCTTTAACTGCTTCTACAACTTGCTTATTTTTACGGTAAGTCTTTTTGAGATTGTAAGTTTCCAATACTTTCATTGCGAAAATCCAAAACGACCTATATTAAGAAAGTTTAACAGTATTAATATCTACAGTTAGTCGTTCGATTTTTTTTTCGCGAATTCTGGAAGAATATCAACTTCAATCACAGCGTAATAGTAGATAAGAGTGCTTGCGATACTCGATTACAGATGAGCTACTTCTTACTTACTTTTTACTTTTACTTCTTACTCCTTACTTTTTACTTATTAATCCTCATTTCTCACCCCATGACCTCTCATAAATGTATCTACAGCATCATTAACTAAATCCACCGCATCTTCATCACTAATAGGTGGAGTTATATCTAACATTATTCGTAGATGATTTAGGCAATAGAGCATACTGTAAAATTGCTCTGCTGCACGGTAAGTATTACATTTTCTCAATTTACCCAATTCTTGCTGTCTTTTGATATATTTTTCTAGAGCCTCACAAGCCCGGGCTGGTCCTGCTTCAAAGAACATTTTACCCATTTCCGGAAATTGTGGAGATTGGGCAACAATTAACTGATGTAGCGCGACCGCTTTTGGTGATAAGATAACGGAAATAAATTGGTGACCGAGAACTGTCAAAGCTGCACGCGGAGTTAAATTCATTACTTCTGCACTTTGAAGTGACTCCAATAACTTCTGACAGTTATTTTCAATAATAGCTTTAAATAATCCTTCCTTATTACCAAAATAATTATAGATGCTGGCTTTTGAACCACCAACCTGTCGCACAACAGCATCAACACTTACGCCATCATAACCTCTTTCAATAAATAAATCTGTTGCTGCAGCAATAATAGCTTCGCGTTTTGCTGCAGAACGAGCGACGGACGAAGCCATAGAACACCTCCTGTGTAATAATTTCTAGATATTTCTTACTTTTGGCTTTTCTCAAAACTGTACCAAGCAGTACTATTTTTGCATTGAATGTTTTCAGTTTAACTGTATTTCAAATATCTATCAATAAAATCTAAAAATCTACTAACCCTTAGGAATATATATAATTCTGGGGTTATCAGCAAATCATCACTTTACGAATATCTTAATGCAAAAAGAGATTGTTTTTAGTATATTGTTTTGTACTGTACGGTATGTTACGATAAGCTCGTAAAAAAGGTAGTAAAAAATAAGGCAAAGGAATGACCTATGGATGCTTTGGACACAGACCAAACAAGGGAAGTTTTTGAGCAGCCACCTGCTTTACAGAAGAAAAATACTACTGCTGGGAACAAAAGAAAATTAATGCTGCGAGGATTAATTGGATCTTTTATCTTTTTAGGGGGGTTAGGATTAATATTTACTTTCAGGAATATTCATTCCAGTGCCGAGAAACAAGTCGAAGTAGTAACAAGAACTCAAACTCTTCGTGTTAAAACTTTAATTGTCAAACCAGTTCAGTCCTATGAAGTTTCCCGTACCTACACAGGGGAAGTTGCAGCACTCAGGGCTAGCGAACTTGGATTTGAACGTTCTGGGAAATTGGTTGAATTATTTGTTGATGAAGGAGACAGAGTTACTAAAGGAAACCCTTTAGCAAAACTTGATACTAGTAACTTAAAAACTCAACGTCTTCGACTCCTCGCAGAAAAAGCTCAAGCTAAAGCCAGATTAGAAGAATTAGAAGCCGGTCCAAGACAAGAAAGCATTGCAGCAGCACGAGCAGCAGTGCTAAACCTGGAGAAACAAACTCAGTTAGAGCGAATTAAACGTTCCCGACGAGAATCTTTATACAAAGAAGGAGCAATTTCCCGAGAACAACTAGATGAAGTTGCTTTTAACGCTGAAGCGATCGCAGCAAGGCTTTTGGAAGCTAGAAGTAACTTAGAAGAGTTGCTTAACGGTACGCGAAGAGAGCAGATATTAGCCCAAAGAGCGGTGGTAAAACAGTTAGAAGCAAATATTTCTGACCTAGAAATCAACATTGCTAAAAGTACCCTCAAAGCACCATTCTCCGGCACAATTGCTACCGGTAAACTTGATGAAGGAGTTGTAATTAATGCCGGTCAATCTGTAATACGTTTGGTAGAAAATGCTAGACCAGAAGTTAGAATTGGTGTACCGGTTAGTATTGTTCCTCAACTCAAAAACAAGAATGGGTTTTCTCGGGTGGAAATAGGAGGAAGAACTTATCAAGGAAAAATCAGTTCATTTTTGCCAGAAATTGATTCTAGAACTCGCACGCAAACAGTAGTTTTGAGATTAGAGCCGTCCTCTTTGGGGACAGTAACCCCAGGACAAACAGCACGTTGGCAAATTACTGATAAAGTTGCTCAAGAAGGGTATTGGATACCAAAAAAAGCTTTGGTTAAAGGATTGCGTGGTTTATGGTCTTGTTATGCCTTAGTTGAAGCAGATCGAGAAGCTTCTGTTAGTGAAGAGAAAACCTTTCGCCTTAAAGAACAAACCGTAGAAATTTTACATCAAGATGGAGAGCGAGTACTTGTACGAGGAACCCTAAGTCCTGGGGATATGGTAGTCGCAGATGGGGTACATCGTCTCGTTCCCAATCAGTTGGTACGTCGAGTTGAGGAGTTATGAGTAAGAAGTAATGAGTGACCAATTACCAATTACCAATTACTAGTTACCAATTACTAAAGACAAGTAATAAATGACTAAAATATTTTATCGTAATGGGCGACTACTCATTTTAACTATTCTTCTAATTCTTGTTTGGGGACTTTCTTCTTTTCAAGTACTACCAAGACAGGAAGATCCAGAATTGGTTAAACGCACTGCAGTAGTCACTACTCAGTTCCCCGGAGCTAGCGCCGAACGGGTAGAAGCATTAATTACAGAGGTTATAGAATCAGAACTATCGGAAATTGAGGAAATCAAGACAATCGAATCCGATTCTCGGGTTGGTTTATCTGCTGTCAGTATTGAATTACAAGATACGGTGATCAACAGCGACCCTATCTGGTCAAAAGTTCGTGATGAACTTGATGACGCAAGGCGATTATTTCCTCAAGGTGTTTTAGAACCAGAATTAGATGAAGCAGAAGTCAACGCATATGCGGTAATTGCTGCTTTAGTTTGGGAACGGGATGAGCCCCCTAATTATGCAATTATTCGCCGTTATGCCGAAGAACTAAAAGTTGTAATGAACGGGATACCTGGAACAGAGCAGGTAGATCTATTTGGCGACCCCCAAGAAGAAATTGTTGTAGAAGTTAACCAGTCTGAATTAGCTGCAGTAGGATTAAACGTACAACAGTTATCACAACAAATCAGTAATAGTGATGCCAAAGTAACAGCAGGACAATTACGTAGTCGGACAACTAATCTGCCCATAGAGGTAGAAAGCGAACTTGATTCTACCGAACGCATACGTCAAATTCCCATTCAATCAAATAGTGATGGTAGCGCCCAGTTTACCCGTTTGGGAGATTTGGCAAAAGTTAATCGGGGAATCATTCAGCCACCAACCGATCTAGCACTTATCGAAGGGAAACCCGCCATTAGTGTGGGTGTACTGATGGAATCTGGCAACAGAATTGACCAGTGGGCGCAAGTGATTCGTGAAAACTTATCACAGTTTGGTAAAAGTCTTCCTAGTGGTTTACATTTAAAAGTCATTTTCGACCAAAGCAGCTATGTTGAAAATCGTTTAAATGGTCTTATTTCTAACTTACTTGTGTCTGCTGCGTTGGTTGTTGGCGTCACAATGATTTGTATGGGTTGGCGGTCCTCTCTGATTGTCGGTTCTGCTTTACCACTAACCGTATTTGCTGTTTTCGGTTGGATGCGTGTGGTTGGAATACCTCTACATCAGATGTCTGTTACTGGCTTAATTCTTGCTTTGGGTTTACTGATTGACAACGCAATTGTCATGGTGGATGAAGTGGCAATAAAGTTGCGTAAAGGACTAAAGCCAGAAGCTGCAGTGATTAAAAGTGTAGGTTATCTAGCCGCACCACTTTTAGCATCAACCGCTACTACAATATTTAGCTTTATGCCTATTGCTTTGCTACCTGGAGGAGCAGGGGAATTTGTCGGCTCGATTGCGGTGAGTGTGATTTTAGCATTGATTTCTTCTTTAGCGATTTCTCTAACAATTATTCCCGTACTAGTTGGTAAAGTACATGAATACAGGCTCCATAGAGAGAAACGTAAACCAAAAAAATCCTCCTTTTCACTTCCTCTTCCTCATTATGTGAGAAATTGCTTGGATTCTGGTATTTCTTTCCCTCCGGTGGAAAGGGTCTATGCTTGGACTGTAAAAAAAGTAGTCGCGCGACCAATTATTGGTTTAGTTTTGAGCCTGACAATTCCTGTAATCGGCTTTATCCAAGCAGGAACTTTAGAAGAACAATTTTTCCCTTCCGTTCTGCGCGATCAATTTCAGATAGAACTAGAAATGCCAGCGATGACGGCGATTGAGGAAACTCGTGATCGAGTTTTAACTGCTCGCCAACAAATTCTCCGTCACCCGGAAGTTGTTGATGTGCATTGGTTTATTGGGGAAAATGCACCCAGATTCTATTACAACTTACTTGGAGGGTTAGAAAATGCTCCCTACTATGCTCAGGCTCTAGTACAACTGAAATCACCAGAAAAATCACGTCAGTTGATATGGAAGCTACAGGACGAATTAAGTGAAGAATTTCCCCAAGCCCGAGTTTTAGTTAAACAATTGGAGCAGGGACCACCCTTTGAAGCACCAGTTGAAATGCGAATTTATGGACCAGATATTGAACGTTTGCGTCAGCTAGGAATGCAAGCAAGAGCTATTTTGACCCAAGTTGCTGACGTAACTCAAGTTCGTGACGATTTGACAGAACCCCTACCCAAACTAGGGTTACGAGTAGATGAAGAACAAGCACGTTTAGCGGGATTAAACAATACTGCGATCGCTCAGCAATTAGATGCTCAACTTGAAGGGATTACAGGTGGTTCAATTCTCGAAGCAACCGAAGAAATTCCCGTGCGCGTTCGCATCTCGTCAGACAAAAGAGGAGATTTAAGTCATATAGCTTCTCTCAACTTACTGCAAGCCAATCAATCTTCCCAAAATGGAAGTCAATCTTTTCGCCCCTTATCTGCTTTAGGAAATTTTAACTTGGTTCCAGAACTGGCAAACATATCCCGTCGTAACGAACAGCGAGTGAATACAATCCAAGGTTTTATTACTGCTGGAGTTCTACCTGCTAAGGTACTCAATGAATTTCAACAAAAACTAACAGATAGTGATTTTAAGTTACCATCCGGTTACCGTTATGAATTTGGTGGGGAAACAGAAGAGCGTAACCGAGCGGTAGGCAATCTTTTTGCAACGGTGGGCATATTAGTAGTATCAATGATTGCTGCTTTAGTATTATCTTTGCATTCTTTCCGCCTAGCAGCAATTGTGGGAATAATTGCTATTTGCTCGATTGGTTTAGCAATGTTTGCACTTTGGGCATTTAATTCTGTTTTTGGGTTTATGGCCATTGTTGGTAGCATGGGCTTAGTGGGTATAGCCATCAATGATTCAATTGTGGTACTTGCAGCCCTAAATGATAATCCTGATGCTCGTCAGGGCGATCGTAAAGCAGTAAGCAAAGTTGTTGTGGAAGCAACACGTCATGTTATGACAACTACCGTTACGACAATTATTGGCTTTACACCTTTGCTAATTGATGGCGATCCATTTTGGTTACCTTTGGCAATTGCGATCGCAGGGGGTCTTAGTGGAGCTTCTTTGCTGGCTCTTTACTTTGTACCATCAGCTTATTTACTTTTAAAAACTAAACCTCGTCGAAACGGACCCGGAAAGACAAATTCCAACACTCCCAAGATTCTTGCTTAGGTCGATCAATAAAAACGAATCACTTAATTTTTATTGATTCAGACTCTTATCTTCTGAATTTTGATCGCTGATTGCAAGGAAGTTAGCCGGAACTAGAAAGCTAAATTCCAAGTGCAAAGAGTATAGCACTCCTGATATCTGTTTTCTGAATTTTGAATTCGCAAATAAGTAATGCTTCTTTAGATAGTCTTTAGTCATTAGTCATTAGTCTTTCCTGAATCTAAACGACCAATGACTAACGACAAAGAACAATCTTTAGAAACAAATATGTCGGATTGTCTGGATAACAAACAATCTATTTTTAAGGGATATTTATAACCTCAATGCTTTGTATATCAAGGCTTACATGCTTTATCTAGAACATAGTTTATAACAAGAAAAAAGTTTGATGCTCTACTTGTAAATTAGAGTTTCAGCAAGAAGACTTGCAAATACACAAATACGAGCGAAGAAATCAGTTTTTCAAAGCACTCCATTTTAAATACTGGATTTCAGCCCAGGTTTCACTTTGTTGGAAGACTTGAGCAATCTTTGACCATGTTGTACGTGAAACCGCAGAAAGATTATATTTTTGGGGATCGGACTCAGAGCAAAACATTTTATATGCCCAAATAGGTTCGTTTCCGATAGTTCTGGCTATAGCTATCCAGTCAGCTAAAGAGAGCGAACTCAGATCCCATCTAGCTGAAACATCAGAGATATTTAGGAGGCCATTTGGTTTGATAGTTTGAGCCAATAACATATTAGACCTACATTTAATTGCAAGAGGAATAGCTCCATCTTTACTGCCATTAACCGCAGCTGAAGTGAAGTGGTAGAATACACCATGTTTTTTACACTAATTTTTAGAAATGTCAAGGCATTCTCGGAACGATTATCTCCACTACATCCCATGAGGCAAGATGTACCACCAGTAAAAATTCAACTTATAAGCGCTTATTGGAGAATATTCAGCCAATTTAGGTTTTTTGAAAAACTATCGCTAAAAGAAATTACTTCTGCTTATGCTCAAGCTTTTATTCCCTTATAATGTTAAATAGAATACATATTATGTAGAGAATAATATCCCATTCGTATAACTACAGGTGAAAGCGAAACAGAAATTTTGACCTACAAAATGACTGACAACTACAGAAAGAAAATAGGCTCAAAGTATACAAGCAGAAGATAAAGCAATAATATTTTTGTGCAATATTAATAAGTAAAGCATTTTATACTAAGTAATTTAGGTTGGCATCAAGAGTTGCACTCATCAGTCTATAACTGCTGAGTTCATTACAAATTGAGTTTAAGGGAGTTAAGTGGAATATAAATTATTTAAGATCGTAAATAACTCACTAAACTCCTAAAACCTCCTTAAAAAACAAAATGGGTTATTATTAAGACATAATATTTCACCGTCATAAGGGCAGAGCCAATCGCAGCCGTCATAATTTTTAGGATATTTCTTTGTTTCCGATTCAGGACTCTCGTTACAGTAAAATAGATATCTGAATTAATATATATGTTGCCACAGCCGAAATAAAGGAGTGTTTCGGAGTTTATGTAATAAAAAAGATTAGGATTCCTGAATATAAAAGTGGAGCGATAAACATAGATAAATCAGCAAGAAAGAGAGAAACATTTAGAATACGAATATCTTATTTTTCTCACTTATCACCAATCGGCCTTTCAAATTTAACTAAAAAATTTAACTGAGACTTAAATGTGCATATAGTCTATTTATTTACTTTTTATTACTGATTTTATAGTAAAAACAAGGAGAAGGAAAATCAGGAAACATCTAAAGATAATTTTTATCTCAAAAAATAAAAAACAATAAAAATTACGACTTAATAGTAAACCAATCGCAACAAAGATATACAATAGAATAAGAAATATGAAGAAAAGTAAAATAAATCAATGCCGCATCAAAGTGTTGGCAAGCAGAAAAAACGTGTAATAGTTATTGGCGCTGGGATTGGCGGATTAACAGCTGGAGCTTTACTGGCTCATAGAGGTTATGAAGTCCTGATTTTAGATCAAGCAATTGTACCTGGTGGCTGTGCTTCAACTTTTAAGCGCAAAGGCTTTACTTTTGATGTTGGAGCAACCCAAGTAGCAGGTTTAGAATCGGGAGGAATTCATCACCTAATTTTTTCTGAGTTAGGAATTGAGTTACCACAAGCAACTCCATGCGACCCTGCTTGTGCTGTATTTCTACCAGGTGAGGAAAGCCCTATTAATGTTTGGCGCAATCCAGAAAAATGGCGAGAGGAACGACAAAAACAGTTTCCTGGTAGCGAAGGTTTCTGGCGATTGCTCAAAAATTTATTTGATGCTAGTTGGAAATTTCAAGGGCGCAATCCGGTTTTACCCCCTCGTAACCTTTGGGATTTATGGCAATTGACTAAGGCTGTACGTCCCAGTACTTTAATTACTGTGCCCTATACTTTATTTACTGTAGGGGATGCTTTGCGTTTTTGCGGACAGGGAAATAATCATCGCCTCCGACAGTTTCTGGATTTGCAGTTAAAGCTTTATTCCCAAGTAAATGCAGAAGAAACAGCATTACTTTATGCAGCGACAGCTTTGAGTGTCTCTCAAGAACCACAGGGTCTATATCACCTTGAAGGTAGCATGCAGGTACTAAGCGATAGACTTGTAGAAGCCTTAGAAAAATATGGTGGCAAATTATTGATGCGTCATACAGTGGAAGGTGTCGAGCTTAAAAACGGTAAGGCTAACGCTGTAGTCATTCGCAACCAAAAAACAGGAGATGTGTGGACTGAAGATGCAGAACATATAGTTGCAAATGTTACAGTTCAAAATTTTGTCCAGTTATTGGGCGAACAAGTACCCCAAGGTTATAAAAAACGGGTTGAGAAGTTACCTCCAGCTTCTGGTGCATTTGTAATTTACTTGGGTGTAGATGAAAGCGCTGTTCCTCCTGGATGTCCTCCTCACCTGCAATTTATGTATGATGCTAATGGCCCCATTGGTGAGAATAATTCTTTATTTGTTTCAGTTAGTCGCTCTGGTGATGGTCGCGCACCTGCGGGTCAAGCTACCATTATTGCTTCTTCATTTGTCGACCCAACGCCGTGGTGGAAAACTCAAGATTATCAGAAATTGAAACAACAATATACTCAAGAAGCAATTTCTCGTCTCAACACATACTTTTACTTAAAACCAGAAACTATTATTCATGTAGAAGCTGCTACACCGACAACTTTTGCTAAATACACCGCACGCGATCAAGGAATTGTGGGTGGTATTGGTCAACGCATACCAACTTTTGGTCCCTTTGGTTTTGCTAATCGTACCCCAGTGAAAAATTTATGGTTGGTTGGTGATTCAACCCATCCGGGAGAAGGTACAGCAGGGGTGAGCTATTCTGCGTTAACTGTTGTCCGACAAATTATGAAAGCAACAAGGTAATAACTGAGCTTTTAATTTTACCAGCAGAAAACAGGAGTGAGGAGTCAGGAGACAGGAGATAAGAGTGAAATATTCTTTAAAAATGACTTTTAAGTTTTGACCTATATCTCACTTATTTGCAATCCGCGATAAATTTTTAATATATTGCAGAAGTTCTGACCGTCAGGGAATCGACGGTCCAATCTCCAATTTCCTATCAACTCCCCATGAAAGCAAGAATCGAAAACGATATTCTTTTGTTAGATCGCGAAGATGTCCCAGAGTATAAGAAAGGTGGCTCTACAGTTAGGAATAGTTATTTTTGGGCTTTGCGTTCTATTGCTGGTAAAGCTGGGCGTTATGGTGACTGGGAATATGAACCTGAAGTATGGTTAGCGTTGAGACGAATGTTACTATCTTTTGCTGAATCTGGTTATTTAGGAATCAGAGAAACTTTATTAGAATTTCCCTCATCACAAGTAATTCCTGAAGTATTGCGAGATGCTGCGACTTGGGAATAGTGGTGTGGGTCTAAGTGTTGATGGTACAAATTGGTACCGCTTAATTAGTTTAACTGGCGACAACTCACCGCAACCTTCTCAGACGGCGTTACTCGATAGGCGTATCTTGCGCTGTGCATAGCATCGTAGGATGATTTTACCCGCCTCTCAGATTTGTTGTCGCTTGTTTAGTTAGATAGAAATATTAAGTAATTCTGTGTATACTTAGTTTTTATTGCTACTTATATGATAACCTTTGGAAAAGAGTTCAATAACAAATATATATTTTATTGAGAAGTAATTCAGAAAACATGTTACTGCTCAATCATTTTCTAAGCTCTATAGCCTACTGCCTATACTTTACAGCCTATACTTTACAGCCTGTTAAACCTGCCTATGAATCATTACCTAATACTTTAGACTCAGTTGAATTAGTAAGATACATTTGTCATATTTCAGCAGCGGTAATTACGGGGTAATTGTATGTCAATTAACTTTCGGCTTGCATGATACTATGTATACTTGATTCATGATTTATATCTAACTTTGAAATTTCAGAACAACTCTCCTTAAAATATATCGGCGAGGCATCTGTCATATGAAGCTTTTATTCTCTGGTGTTATTATATTTAGTGGTTTAACGTTGGCAGACATTGAACCTTTGAAAGCTCAAATACCTAATAGTTTGCACAATCAGGCCAATAGTCAGCTATTTTATAGATATTACGGTCGAAAAATTCCTCTTGCTCTGCAAGGAGATATATTTGCTCCTCGAAGGCTTGCTACTTCTTCTGAGGAAGAATATTTGGGACAAAAAAACTATATCAATGAAAATTTGCCTGCGTTGCCAAACCGTTATAGAAATAAAGATAAAGTAACATTATCGAACGAGATTATTGTCAGTTTTGATGAGGGACTTTCCCAAAGTAGTCAAAAATCTATTCTCCAGAAATATAAACTGAAGATAGTCCGTAAACTACGTTTTACCAAAAACCGTTACATAGTAACGTCAAGATCTACATTGGGTACTGGGATTCTTAATATCGCGAATCAACTAGATCGGGAACGTGGAGTAAAATCTGCGAGTCCAAATTTCACGTTACATCATTAAATCCAAGTAATTACTAGGAAAAATTGTAAAATCGTTCGAATTAAGCTTAATAAATTACGTAATTATACTTAAATTAGTGTAGCTTGTATTTCTAAAAGCAGACAACTTATGAAGATAGAGTATACATTAAGTAATTAATGTATATTTTTTTATGCATCTCTGTTGCTAGTTGTATTTTAGAATCTATTTGCGAGGCAGCTATACTATGAAGAGTTTTTTGTCTGGCATTCTTTTATTGACTTGTTTTTTGCCCATATTTAAGACTCAGCCTTTAAAAGCACAAACGTCAGTAGTGACAAATTCTCAGACAAATAAAAAATTATTTTATACCTATTACAATAAAAAAATTCCTCTGATTTTGCAAGAGGATATAGTTGCTATCAGCTTTAAACCCAAAGCTCAAAGTAGAGCTTCATTACCTCTACATTTGAAATTACAACTAGATCTAAATCGTTCCGTTGGAAAAACAAATTTCAATCAAGCAAATTTAAGCTTGGAAAACTCAAGCCTGAGAATTAAACCATTTGGGAAGCGTTATGCTTTAATGAGAATCCCCTCCACAAATCCTAGGGATAGTAGCACCATCCAAAGACTCCTCAAAAAACAGGCTTATGTTGAGAATACTTTACCTGTGTTTTCCAGACAGAAATCTTCTCCTCAAATAAGTGGTGGATATAGGGAAAAAATTATTCTCCCCAACGAAATTATTCTTCATTTTGACGAACAAACATCTAACAGTCAGAAACAAAAAATTCTGCGAAGACATAATTTAAGTATTATTCGTCCGTTACGTTTCAGTTCCAATCGGTATCTGGTTAAATCTCTATCTGCGTCAGGGGTACAAGTATTAGATGTAGCTAATCGTTTATATCGCCTTGATGGAATTAAATCTGCAACGCCTAACTTTAACTTATCCCATAATTTAAAAACATCCACAAATGTAAAACCAATAGATCTATCAATACCATTTTTCAGTAAAACTTCCTTTGATAATTCCCTTTTGTCCCCATTTACGAGAAAATTTGGCGGGATATCAAATATCACACAAAGAATTAGACTTGGTACTATTAGAGATCAAAGAAAAATCAAAAATCCTTTCCAAACAAGTTTGCTACCGTTACAATGGCATCTCAATAGTGCTCCTTTCAGTTACTGTTTAAATCAGTTTCCTAGTTTTATTAATAGGTGTTTGAGCGATAACTTATTTAATCGTTCTAGATCTCTTAAACCCAGTACTGATATTGGTGTAATTCCGGCTTGGTCTAAATCAAAAGCCGGTAAAGGTGTTGTAGTTGCAGTACTTGATGACTTTATTCAATGGAACCATCCAGATTTAATCGGTAGTCTTTACCGAGTAGGTAACGTTCAGGATAAACTCAGAGGTGAAAAACACGGTTGGGATTTTGTTGGTAACGATCCGGATACTCGAATTAATCCTCGCGAGTTATCTACGTTTCGTCCCATCTTCCAAGATAGTTTTTTGTTATCTGATGATGAACTACTGGAAAAATACGCAGACGATCCTTTTTTAGCAGAAATATCCTCAGTTAGGAAAGAACTGATTAGACATCTTACTAAAGCACAAATCGCCCAAGCTTTACGGGATCATATACGCAAAGAAGTAAGTAGTTTATTCCATGGAACTTGGGTTTCTGGAGTTATTGCTGCACGTCCTCAAGGTAAAAATGGGGTAGTTGGAGTTGCACCTAAAGCCAAATTTTTACCTGTAAAAGTTAGTAAAACAGTTTATAGTCCCACTTCTGGCTTTGAAACAATGTACCAAGTATCCCAAATTATTGAGGGAATTGGTTATGCGATCGCTAGAGGTGCGGATATTATTAACATGAGTTATGGTTCTTATTTACCAACTGCTGATGAAACAGATACCATAGTTCGAGCACAGAAAGAAAATCCCGATCTGGTATTTGTAGCTGCTGTTGGAAATGAAGGTATTGGAAGAATCGGATTTCCCGCAGCGATCGAAGATGTAATTGGGGTAGGAGGTGTCAATTTTAAAGGAAATCGTGCTTCTTATAGTAATTTTGGTAATGAATTAACTGTAGTTGCTCCCGGTGGAGATGTTTCAACTCGTTCGGTAGGGGTTAACGGTGGAATTTTGACAACTGGTGGTCAATGGGTCAATGGATTATGGCAAGGAATCGACAAACCAAGGTATTCTTGGAATACTCTCCCACTATCTCGAGGTAAATATATTTGGGTTGAGGGTACTTCTTTTGCTTCTCCCATGGTTGCGGGGGTGGTTGCGCTAATGAAGGGAGAAGATCCACAAAGAGTCCTAAGTCGAAAAGAGATTCTGGAGATTCTCAAAAGAACTTCATCTTACAGGGGATTAAAACTTTCCAATGCAGAAAAAAAATTACACCAATTATTGATGAAGCGGGGAAGGGTACCCAGATCGGTTTCAGCAGAAAAATATTTTTTTGGAAGTGGTTTAATTAATGCAGATGCTGCAGTAAGGGAAGTTCAAAATCGTTTAGTTGGAAGGACGCAAAGAACCAGGAGATATTAGATTTAGTGCAGCATTTAAGTCAACCGATACAAAAAAATCGATATCAGAGACATAATAAATGTAGGGTTTATCTTAACAAAAATACATATGCACCTTACTTATTTAGATAGCAATAGCTGGTTAATTGAAATCGGTAGCAAAAAAATACTGCTTGATCCATGGTTGGTTGGTAACTTGACTTTTAATGGTGCTGATTGGTTTTTTAAAGGTTCTAAACTCAAGGAACGACCAATACCAGAAAATATCGATCTAATTTTATTATCCCAAGGTTTGGAAGACCATGCACATACACCAACTCTCAAGGAGCTTGACCACAATATTCAAGTTGTTGGTTCTCCTAATGCAGCTAAGGTTGTGAAAGAATTAGGTTACACTCAAATTAATTCTTTGGACCATAACGAAACCTTTACTTTAGATGGAAGTATTGAGATTAAAGCTGTTCCCGGTTCTCCCATTGGTCCAACTTTAGTAGAAAATGGCTATATTCTGACCGAGTTGGAAACTGGTTTTACTCTTTACTATGAACCCCACGGATATCATTCACCTTCCTTAAAAGAATCTGCACCAATAGATGTGGTTATTACACCCCTGATTAACTTAGCTTTACCTTTGGTCGGACCTTTTATTAAGGGTCAGCAAAAGGCTTTAGAAGTTGCACAGTGGCTACAACCACAAGTTATGCTACCGACAGCAGCTGGTGGTGATGTAGAATTTGAAGGGCTATTAGTAAAATTTCTCAAAGCTGAAGGTACCGTTACAGATTTTAGATCGCTATTAGAAAAGAACAATTTAACAACTCAAGTAATCGACCCATCAGCAGGAGAACGCTTTGAAGTTGAGTTAAAGCAAAGAGTTTTGTCGGCTTAATATTTTGCTTGATTTGATATTCTGCCTGTAGTGTATCATCTTTATTGCAAATTAGTGGTTTGTCCCATTGAATATGATGGGTTAGCTTGTTCCACAAAACCTTGCAGAGACGTTGCATACAACGTCTCTACAACCCCTCAAAATTAATGTTCGTAGTAGCGCTTTAGCGCTTTAATATCAAGGCTTTACCGGGGCTAAAGCCCAACTACAAACCCGTCAAAGTTGGTGTGACACAGTACTAGTTTTGAATCGTTGGACAAATTTTTTAGAGTTCTTAGTATCAATTATTTATTCACGACAGCTTCCAAGGTTTTTACCTGCATTTTCAACTCTTCTACTGTTCGTGAATGTGATTTCTCTAATTCATAACCCAACCAAAGAAATCCACTGCTAAAAATTGTAATTATCCCAATCAACACACCTGTCAACCACTTGATTCGAGAACGAAGATGTTTGATTTCCCGACTTTTTTCTCGGTTCGCTAATTCTAATTCTAGTGTTGAGTTTGCCGTTGTTGCAGCTTCTAACTGTGCATTTTGTTGAGGAATGGTTGTAACTGGTTTCTGTACTTTCTTTTTCGAAGCCGTATTAAAAGTAACTTGTTTATAAAGCCATTTGGTGATTAAAGGAGGAAAATTTTTCAGAAACCATCGCCAAGCAAAGAAGCGGAATGCAGGCTTGGACATTCTACTGATTGGTTTTAAGATTTTTCTTAAGGGACCATAGCTAAATTTTTTATTGATTAAATTAACTGAAGCTATATCATAAAGACTATCTATTATAAGTTTTATTGTTACTTCTTCTCTATTCGACAAATTTTGTAAGAGTAAAAAAACGTCATGCATACGTTCTTTCTCTTGATTTTTTTCCGCTAATACATCCGGCAATTTTTCTGTTTTTACTAGTGATTTATGCATTATGTTTGACCGGCGGCAATTTATATTTTTAAACGGCTTATTGTGATGAAGACTTTATTCTAAACATCATCAAGTCATTTAAAACATTATTTTTTATTAATTAATATATTATTTAGCACAACAATATTATCTTACCGCTATTATTTTAATTTTATTCATAATCCTTAGTATGAATCAAGTTATATCGTTGGGATGTTTTATCGCCCAACGATAGGAGTAAAATAAACAAAATACGTTGCAAAAGTTACAGAATAATTGGAATTATTTTGCTGTAAATTTTTTACTGTTAGAAGTTATATCCTAAACCAACAGTTAGATCGAATTCTGTATCGCCTAAAAATAGCACATTTGCAGCGGTTGTAGCGGTTAATTTGGGTGTGAGTTTAAGGTCCATACCACCGGTTAGCATTAGGTCTGCATCTCCACCAGAGTTTATCGCAATTCCTCCACCTGCATAAGGTTTGATTCTACCGTTTAATTCTCCCAAGTCTCGATCGACTTTTGTTATATCTATAGTTGCAGGGATACGCAAATCCAAGTCACCATTGCTGAAAACGGCTGAAGGTCTAATGGATAAGCTTTTGGAGCGACCTAGATTTAGTAGTTTGACTTTACTAATGATCGCTGCATCTATAAAATCACTGTCTCCACCAATAACAGTTCCTAAACCTATATAGTTTTCACCTTTTGTGGAAGTTTTTTGATTACCGTTAAAAGTCTGAGCTAATTTTTGCTCTCCTGCGAAAGCAGATAAGGAAGTCGCAAGTAATGCAGAAACAGCTAAACCAACGGAAAGTAATGGATTAATAGTGAATTTCATCGTTTTATGAACAGGATTAATGAGATTATTGAAGTGCTTATTTGCGGTCTCGGAAATCTTAAAAAAGTAGAACAATAAAATATCAAATACTATTAATATCTAGCTCTAGCTGATAGTTGAAATAGAAAATGATATTTTTTTCTCAGAAATACAAGCTCTACTAATTAAAATGACTGTGGATAATAATGCTAGAAAACTGATGAAAGAGAAGTAATCAAACTGGAGGGCTTTAAAACTACTTCTTAGTAAATAGCAGATTTTGAGAGGATAAATAAAGGATAATTTGTGCTACAAACTCAAATTTAATCTTTCGATATCCAAAATTTTCTATTTTGAATAATTTACCGATTGAATTAAGAGTCGATGTTAGGAAATTCTAGGTTTATTCAGGGAAAAAACAGGGAATAGAAAACAGCTAATAGATAGCAAAAAATGTCCTAATTCAAAAACCTAGTAATATGAAACCTAATGCTACTCAAAAATGTAGATAATCTGGGAAAAGGTAAATTATAAACTTGCGCTGTGTTTGAAGAAAACTGTGTAGTGGGAACTATGATTGTCGGAGGTCGTCATCCCAGCCCTTTAATGTCAGTATATATGAGATAAATATGTGATATTTATAGAAATGTGCCAATAATTTTGGTGTCATCATATGGCGCTATGCGCAAGTAAAAAGTAAGAAGTAAAAAGTTTCTTACTTGGTTTCATAATTTACTTACGCCCTAACCTAGTTACGTGGTGCGATAAATCAGCTTTACCGATTTTATAAAGTAAATAAATGCATGCATGCAAAAATACAAGAAATCAGCAGCACCAGTAAATAATCTGGGGCTACTGACAATCGAACCGCATATTATAGCGCTATGCGCAAGTCAAAAGTCAAAAACTTATACCAATTCGATAAATCATTGCAACAGATTCTCCGGTAGAGACGTTGCAATGATTTAACGTCTCTACAGAAATCTATCTGTCTTATTATTTTTCCAAATTGGTATTACTGTATATAATGTAAAAGAGAATTTTAAATTTAAGTATTTTGCAGGCTAGCGTAACCAAAGGTTGCGTTGAATTCTTCACACCAGATTCCGACAGATTTGAATTCGTCCAGATTTACGTTTTCAGGAATTTCATAGGTCTGAGCACCTTTGAATTTTTGGATTGGTGCAAGGGTAATGTAGTTTCCTTCTTGAATATTTCCTGGTACAGTGCTGCTTTTATGTAAGATAACTTTCACGTCGGGACCATTACCGGTACTAAATGCTTCATCAAATTTGAGATAGCGTTTACCATTCATATTGACGATTTTGGCTTTACCGGTGGTAGCTTTTTCTGATTTAACAAAGTTACCGGATGCAATCAGCGATTTAGATTTGTTCGCAACTATTGTATCTTGGTGTGCGGGACGCGCTTCGGCTACTTCGGGACTAACTACTACTGAAACAACACTACCGAATAATACAATTGATGCGATTCCTAAACCTGCTACTCTGTTGAAATTCATGGTGATTGCTCCTGTAAACTTTGTTTTATGTCGTTTTCTTTTCCTTGATTACTAATATCGGTGATGAGTCTGAGGGGTTGGTGATTGGTAAATGAGTCTTTGCTAAGAGTTATCTGAGAAAACTGAGAGTGTTTGCTAAAGGAGCGATCGCTTTGTTCTTGCTGAGTTTCAATCCCTGATAGGGATTTTAGTGAGTTTCAACATATACCAATGGATGTATTGAATTAGATCTAGTGTTTCAATCCCTGATAGGGATTTTAGTGAGTTTCAACGGAACTGTGGTTGATCCAAAAAATTTTAATCCAGACGTTTCAATCCCTGATAGGGATTTTAGTGAGTTTCAACACATGGATTACACGTTTGGAGTAACATTGCAATGTTATGTTTCAATCCCTGATAGGGATTTTAGTGAGTTTCAACAACGATCGCTCCGTCATAGATTAAAGCAAGTAAGTTTCAATCCCTGATAGGGATTTTAGTGAGTTTCAACTTCTTCCACAAAATCAGGTTGAAGAAAAGCGTACGTTTCAATCCCTGATAGGGATTTTAGTGAGTTTCAACGTTTAGGCGGTTCTTGAAACAAACCTTTTGGGTTTCAATCCCTGATAGGGATTTTAGTGAGTTTCAACGAACGAATCTTTGACAGAGAGTTAAGGAATCAAGTTTCAATCCCTGATAGGGATTTTAGTGAGTTTCAACTATACGCTAAGTCGGGAAAGATTAGCTATTATCAGTTTCAATCCCTGATAGGGATTTTAGTGAGTTTCAACGCGATCGCAAAAGCAGGGGATTTAAAGTTAGAAGTTTCAATCCCTGATAGGGATTTTAGTGAGTTTCAACGTGTCGTTCGATACTCAGGCATGTTTTTGAGAAGTTTCAATCCCTGATAGGGATTTTAGTGAGTTTCAACAATCGGGGCGGTTCCAAAGAAGTAGCAGGAATCGTTTCAATCCCTGATAGGGATTTTAGTGAGTTTCAACAATGCTTGAAAGCTCACTAAGAATTTTTAAGCTTGTTTCAATCCCTGATAGGGATTTTAGTGAGTTTCAACGAAACTGGTGTGAGCAAGCAGTTCCACCAACGTTTCAATCCCTGATAGGGATTTTAGTGAGTTTCAACTTAGAAGGTTGGGCAGGGGAGCCAAATTCTAGCCTGTTTCAATCCCTGATAGGGATTTTAGTGAGTTTCAACGCAAAAATTAATGAAATGGCAACCTGCCCCAATGGGTTTCAATCCCTGATAGGGATTTTAGTGAGTTTCAACCAAATAGCTCTACTAATGTTGGCGCATCTGGTGGTGTTTCAATCCCTGATAGGGATTTTAGTGAGTTTCAACTTGTGAATTAGCAGCCATGTTATTTAAATACAAAAGTTTCAATCCCTGATAGGGATTTTAGTGAGTTTCAACTAAAAGAGCAGGCGCAGGTTCGAGAAGATTAGCGGGTTTCAATCCCTGATAGGGATTTTAGTGAGTTTCAACAAGTGTCACTCGTTCCGTCTTTGAAATAAACGCGTTTCAATCCCTGATAGGGATTTTAGTGAGTTTCAACATAGGAGGTAATTATCTCCTGGGGGATGATTTGGTTTCAATCCCTGATAGGGATTTTAGTGAGTTTCAACTGCTCGTAATGGAACCCTTGCTATATTTAGTTTTCAAGGTACATTTGCGCCAACCTCATCTAAAATACTGTTTCAGCCGCAGGAGTGTCAAGAGTGCAACTCGAAAAAATTGCTCAAACCCTTACATAGAGAAGATTTCAAGAGTTGCGCCAACCTCTTATCTAGTGAAAATCGCTCAAAGCTATGTGCAGTAAGGATTTCAGCCGCTAAATTTAACAACTCATTTCTAAGACCCACAGGTTGGCGCAAAAGACTAGCAAACATCAAGCAAAAAATACTGTATTATCTCGTGGGACTTCACCACCAATACGCTCAATTTTTGGTTGACAACAACCACACAGCGAATAAAAACGAATGCTATCAACAGAAGGTTCAATTACCTTCGAAAGACGCGATCGCAGTCTAGCATATTGGGTATCGGTTAAATCGCACTCAAAAACAGAATACTGCATCCACTGCCCATAGGACTTAAGAATTTTATGAATTTTAGTGCGACGTTTATCTTCAGGAATATCGTAGGAAACAACAACAAACATTATGGATCGAGGAACTGAGGGTAAAGGATAATTTCGATAACTTGAGCATTCTCAATTAACCAAATTCCCAGGCGGATTATTGAGCTGGTAAGTCGTATTACTTCACGATTAAAGGTGGATATTTATCGGTTTCCCCCATGAGATATTTACCCAACAACCGGGCTTGAATTTCAAAAGCTTCTTGATAGGTCTTTTTGATTTTCAAAACTGGATGGGTAAATTTTGTCAGTTTTTTCTCCTGATATAACCTCAGAAACTCGTGTAACTTCTCCTTAGTTAGAGAAACCGCATTACTAATCGGTTCTTTCTGAAAATCAGATGGTTTGAAAATTTTGCGGTTGATTGCACCAAGAACCAACGAATCGACAATCAAAGGACGGAATTCTTCCATCAAATCTAACGCTAAAGATGGTCTACCGTAACGTTCAGTGTGTAAATATCCCAAATATGGATCGAAACCAACAATATTTAAAGCACCTTGAATATCGTGACGCAATAATGAGTATCCCAAACTCAAAAGGGAATTAACTGGATCTGTTGGTGGACGACGATTCCGGGAATTAAAACTAAAATCATCCACACGAATAAAGTTATCAAAACAACTAAAATATGCGGCGCTTGCAGCACCTTCACAACCACGAATTGAATCGATTGTAGTTGCTTTATGCAAAGAAACTAAAGAATTCTCAAGTTGACTTATTCCCTTACTGACATTGATATCTGGATAGTTGCGCTGAGTTTTTAATAAAGATTTACGGTAATTTTTCAGCTTTCCTCTGACAAAAGCCTTGGTAACATGAATCGCTTGAGTTGAATCACCAGCAGCTTTCCACTGAGCGGAACGCAGGAAAATATTTTTATTCATTTCTGGTTCCAAGCGAGCGATATATTTACCATTCAGAGTGAGGAAAGTCAGGGGGATTTTGTTGTGAACTAATTCTGCGATCGCAGCGGGGGAAATACTCGCCCGACCCATAACAACCACACCATCAACTTTCAGTAAAGGTACATCTAAAATAGTTTTCTTTTCAAACCTTACATTCAATCTTTCATCAACTTTTCCAATAAAAGTATCTTCCTGAGTGACATAAACAGTACCCATTTTTTATTTCTCCTTATTTATTATTTTGATGATTAATCTTCAGATTCAATATATTTACCAACTTTATCTACCAATTTTGGTAAACATTGCTCTGATAAACTGCATCCCCTACATCTTTTACTATAAACAGCCCGTGGCATTATTCCTGTTTCGATTATCCTGGTAACATCAGCAATAGTATTAATAGTTTGTTGTCGCAGATCATCAGAAATTTCTACTAATTGTCTTTGATGGGTTTGAGCATAATAAACATACCCAGTCTGCACAACTTTCCCTATCATTTCCTCCAAACACAAAGCTTGGGCGCAAACCTGTAATTCATCATTATCCCATTCACCTTTTTTTCCACGTTTATATTCAACTGGATAAAACTCTCCATTTTCTGATTCAATTAGATCGGATTTACCAATTAATTGATATTTTTCAGATTTCAACCAAATTGCTCTAACTTGCCAAGTTTCTTCTTGATTACCTTCACCGGTTGTATGTACTCTTTCATGTAAACTAGTACCTTCAATAGTGTATTTATTATCAATAAACTCACCGATACAAAACATTCTCCAACAACGATGAGAACAATAGGCATATTGATTTAATGCCGCGATGGGAATATATTCAGTCATGATTTAAAACTCGCTATTTTTTATATAATATTTACGGAATCATTATCCTATTAGATAAATTTAGGATCCCCCTAAATCCCACTTGGAAAGGGGGACTTTGAGAAAATTTATAGCAATCAGATTTGATTTATGAATGGGTGATTCCTGTAGAGATGTTGCATGCAACATCTCTACAATTTACCTTATGAATAGATTACAAGGAGCCATTCCTAATCCATTGTCTGATGAGGATTTATTATTTTCCTCTGCCGCTTAGTGATGGAAGAGCAATAAAGTAATACCTAAATTCTTCTGACCATCCCCATCCCCATGGGGGTTTTCCGTCCAACTCCTGCATATAAAGCAAAATCAGCAAGAGTATTTATTTTCTTAATTGCTTCTGCATCTACATTACCCATGATGCGATAGCTAATCTCACCGACACAACCAATAAATTTACTTCGAGAATCACTAGCAATTTCTGTTTTAATGTTAAAGAAACTGGGATAAATCGACTCGATAAATTCGGAATCAAACTCTATTCCACTATACTTATTCCAGCGTTTTAACAAACTTCTAAAAACCAAATCCCTCGTAGGTAAACCACTATCATAACTTCCTTGACGGAAAGCTGTTGGAGTTGCAAAGACAAAAGTAATTGTTTTCTCGGTGTTACTTGCGCGATCGTATAATTGAGAGTAACTGCAAGCATTTGCCCAAGGTTGAATAGATTGGGGAGTACCTTGAATGCTAGTAATAAATAAATCTGCAGAACCTAAATGCCAAGGTTGTTCGGGGTTAATATTTAGCCATAGTTGCGTTAGTTTCCCAAATAGGGTGTCATCAAGTAATGATATCCTCCACCAACATGGAGTACCGGAGTTAATAGGTTTTTGTTGCTGATACTGCAAGACATGAATTTTTCTTTTGTCTATATATTTTTTGTCTGTGTATTTCCTGTCTGTGTATCTTGGAGGGTCTAATTTTACTTGTAAAGGAGAAAGAGTAAAGGCTTTATCTGCGGTAGAATCATGTAGAATATCACCCAATGTGCGATCTACTGAACTCACAAGGTTGAGGAATAATGCATGGTAGTGTCTTCCCGTTAGGAATTGTGGATAGATCGTTGACTGTGGTAGGAGGTTGAGGATTAAGCTGTGGGGCATTTTTTTGTTCTTTAGAAATTATGAATCATGAATCACAAAGTTATGATTGCATTATTGAAAATTTTATTGTTCTAAAGATATTAAATAATTGTTGATTTGTTTCACATACAGAGGATATTGTTGTAGCGCAAAAGAAATCGCTTTAAACACTTGGCTAGAATCGATATCATCATATTCATGAACCAAACGATTTCTTAAACCTGCTGACGGTGCTAATTTTATAGCTAAATCTTCAGTGATTACATCACATTTAGCAAGCTCTATAAATACTTCAAAATTACTAACCACATTATCTGGCTGTAGTCTAGATAAAATATGGTTATTTATATCTATTGCTGATTGAATCATTAATTGCAATAGTCTTTCTACAATGAGTTGCTTATTAAAATCACCAAGAAAATCATCAAGGCTAACATCAGAAAACTGTTCCAGGGTATTATAATATTTCGCAATCAACCTTAACCTAGCTAAAATAATTTCAGAATCTATACTACTCATGTTGATTTTGACCAATTATTTAGATCTATTGCAATCAATTTATGTTGCTCTTCACGGAATTTTTTCAGTTCTGATTCTGGCTTTAAGGATGTTAAGCGAAAATATTCAAAACCATAAGGATCTTTTTCAAAAATTAAAATACCATCGCGAGCAACAAAATGAGAAATTAACCAAGAACAATGATTTAGTTCGACTACATCGATTTTCTCGGGATTAATATCTAATACTTCTCCAATCAACATTGGTAAATCAAATCTACCCCAAGCCTTTGTATCATCGTTATCTTGTTTATTGTCATATAAAACTGCAAAATCCCAGTCGCTATTATTACCAGCATTACCTGTTGCTCTCGAACCAAACAACACTAGCATTTTCAAGTAGGGAATTTTTTCTGGTAGTTTTTGAGCTAGTTTCTTGATATTTTCAATGTCAGGTGATGTTTCTAGCATGGGTATTTCCTATTACTATTCACCGTATTTTAACGCTTTGATATATTTGATATAGCAATCATATTTGATTCGTAAACAGATGAATCCTGTAGGGACGTTGCATGCAACGTCTCTACAATATTGATTTTCATAAGTGATTTAGGATTGCTATAATGGCAGATTTATTACTGTGCTCTTTGCGCTAACCAGCAATAAAACATTCATCATCTGGAAGACGTAACTGTTTAAATTTCATTGCGATCGCTAGTATTCCTGACAATCCAGGTAATATTGTATAGTCTTTAGTTAGATCGTCACATTCAACGGTGATTGGATATGATGCGATTCCTTCTTTGCGGAGTTGATAAATCGCAGCAGCATTTGTTCGAGGACAAATAATTATTCCTGGAAATAAGTCTTTTTCTAGTTCTGCGAGTAAGGGTGTGGGACGAATCGCATCTTCTAGTTTGCGGATAATTTGAATGTTTTTGAAAGCTGTTAGTTTATTGAGTTCTAGGTTGATAAAATCTTGGTAATCATCGGGGTAAGACAAACGAAAGCTCAAGTCATAGGTGTTTTCTGCTCGTGCTGTTAATTCAATTAATTCATCTTTTTTCTGGAACTCGTAATACCTCAGTAGATGAATTGGGTCTAAAATTGTTTGTTCTGACTCATCAAGTAGAAATCCATGGGGGTCAGTAATTGGGAGGTTTTCAAATAAGCTATCTCGGAATTTAAATAAGGGAGAATAGCTAGCTTTCCAAATTTCAGCGAATTCTTTTAATTCGTTTACTGCTTCATCTCTTTCTGAAAAAATTTCTTCATAATCTGCTAAAGTTATATTTCCTGCTTGAAATTCTTCCCAGTCATCAGGAAAGTTAGCTTTGATAAATGTTCTGACAAAAGCTTGACCACCTGGTAAAAATTTCCAACCTTTCTTCAAATCTTTCACTGGAGTTTTAGCAATATTTCCCGCACCCAATAAAATTTTCATTCTCCAGCGATAATCATCCCAGGTGCGATTTCCTCCCAAACAATCTTTTAAAGTGTTGAATAATTGAGGGATATACTCGCTACCAGCTAAATTTTTGAGTTTATTTTCCAACTCTAGCAACGGACGTGCGATTTCTAAAAATGCTTCCGAACGCCAATATGCATGTAAAAATGGTTTATCGAGACAGGATATTTTTTCTAAGGTCTTTTTGAGTGCTTCCCGTCCTCCAATAGTATTTAAAGAAGATACACCTGAACAAGATAAACCTTGCTCCCAAGCTGTATCGGGTAAATAGGCGATCGCATCGGAAGGAATATCGGTTTTGGTCTTACCCAGCACCCGTCCAACGCGTCCTAATCTTTGCCAAAATGCGGCGCGATCGCGTGCGGAAAATATTAACCAGTCTAAGTTTTGGCGCTTTGTTTGAATATTTCGTTCGAAGTTAAATCCGACATCGACTGTGCTGGTAGCAAGGATAATTTGTTTTTGAGCGGCTAATTTGCGATCGAGTTGTGGTGTTGAACCTGTAATCCGTCCAAATTTATCTTCAAAACCTTTGTGCTTGAGTAGGTTAGCTAATCTATTAATATTATCTTTGGAGTCGAGAATTACCGCGCCATTTTGTTCTGGTTTTTCTTGGATCCGCTCTACTATCTCGTTTGCTATTGCTTGTAGTAAATCATCTCGTCGATCTGGTTTTGGTCGTAGTTCTAAGTTGACTGCTGTTTGGGAAGGTAAAAGCTGAGAGTTTTGATTTTCACTATTTTTATTCTCACCGTCAATTCTGGTAATTTTCACACCTTGCTTTGCTAAACTTTGTAATGCAGCTTCACAAGCAGGTTCTGGTGTAGCGGTTAGTAAAACAACTTTTCTCTGATTTTTAAAAAAACCAAAAACATGATAGTAGGCAAGATAAAATAACAATCCTACTAGTTGTTTTGCATCGTAAAGATGGAATTCATCAAAAATAACTGTAGCGAACCTGGTGTAGAAACCATTAGCAATGTTATCGCGATCGAGTTTGTTGTAAGCAAAGAACGTCGCATAATAAAAGATATCAGGATTTGTCACCAATAAAATAGGTCTATTTGCTCCTACTTCTGGGAAAATTATCGCTGGATTGCGTAGTACGTTATATAGTTTTTCCCCGGAACGTTTACCAACTTGATCATCAGACCAGTTTTTGATTTCTTTTGCAGAAGCAGATTTGACAACGTGGGGTAAACCAGCATCTTTAACGAATTTTTCTGCTGCTTCTCTCTGTTGTTCGATTAAAGCGTTAGTGGGAGCTATGTAAATTGCATTTTGTTTGGGATTATGAAGTAAAACAGTTAATCCCGCTTTAGTTTTTCCCGTACCCGTTGGGGCTAAATCTAGGATAATGTCTGCATTCCGTGACTCTTCAAAGACATCGACTTGATGTTGAAGTGCGTTACCCATGAAGGATAATCGATCGGATAAAGACTCACAAGCAGCAATGCTTCGAGGTTCTAACTGAATAAATATGTTGCGATCGGACATTAATTATTATTTGCTCCACAGAAACACAAACCAGCAGGAATAACTGTTTCTCCAACCTTCCAAGCTGCACCCCGAAAACGAAGATTTTTCACTATTGGTGCGGGAGGTATGGAAATTAAGTCAAATGTGAAAGCTTCTAAGTTTGAGGGTAGATCGGCGGAGTTGAGATAATATTGAGTCTGATATTCTCCGTCTGGTAGCGCGGTTACGGGTAACTCATCAATAATATTCACCCTGACTTTACTCATGAACTTTCCGACCCGGATATAATCTGCTAATTGACAATCTCCGAATACCAAAGTTTGAAATTTATTACCACGTTCAATCATACGCAGTCTTCCAGTTTGAGGAAAGTTACTGGGTCTAAAACTATTGGGTTTCTTACCCTGACGTTGTAACGGTAAATCTTTTCTTGAAGTTGCAACGCGGTTATTAGTCATTGAATACCAATAACTATCAGAAAGTGCATTAAATCTTTCAAATCTGTATGTGATTCTGCCATTTTTTGGTGAAGCAGGTAAAATGTAACAGATATTTTTAATTGATGCAAAATCTTCTTTGTAGGTAGGTCGTCCAGTTTGCTTACCTTGAAGTCTGTAAGGGGAATTTGCAAACCCAAAAGCATAGGTTAAAGCATAATTCCCGATTGCTCCTTCAGTGTAGTAAGTATCAGACAACTCCCTAGAAGCAAAAAAGACTGGTTCGAGAAAATGTAATTCTACAATCTTTGCTGTCTGAAAAGGAATTGCTGACATAAGTTAATTTCCTGCTTCTACTGTTTGTTTTTTCGTTTTAGTTTCTTTTTTTGTTTTAGTTTTTTTGTTATCGGTAGAAACTTGACGGAAAGATTCGTAGGATTGATTTAAACGTTTTAGGAAATTATCGCGTTCTTCTTCTGACCAACTATTTTCTACATCAGTAATTAATGCTGCTAATTCTGAATCTGATAATTGCACCGAAACACCTCTACGATTTTTCCAAGTTGAAATAACTTCCTTAGTACCTTCAATTAATCTTTTGATATTTAAAGGATGTTCTACAGGTTTCGGTAAGACATCATAGGTAGATTGGACTAATTCCAAAGAACTAGGAAGCTCGCAAATACTACCAAATACACCCAATATTTCATTTTCCATTCTCCCAACGCGACTAGAAACAGCACCATAACGGGATGTAAATAGAATATTTCCAATCACATAACGCAATTCATCAGCGGTTACATCTTTGAGAGTGACAACATCAAGAAAATGTACTCCAGGTTTAATATATTCGCTGGTATTTAAAGCAGTTGAAGCATTACCTTTTTCATCCCGCATTGTTCCATTTTCATAAATTGCGTTAATTGTGCGATCGCCTAATAGGTCAGTAGCAGATAAAATACTAAAAGCGTCTTCTGTCCAAATTCTACTTTTTTGGGCTCCACCTCCACCAGCAGCAAAACCGTAAAGAAAGCAATCTATACACATTTCACAGGGTGAATTAGTATTTAAAGAACATAGAGAACCATCTTTACCTTTACTCACGTACAATAATTCATGAGCTCTTAAATGTTCTCTTCCGTAGCGTCTTTCTGGTGCTACTTGTTTGCGTTTTGTCATTACTAAACGCTGAATAATACTTTCATCATTCACACTAGTTTGTACTGCTTCACTACAAATTCTTTCTCCAGAACCTTCAGTTCTAAATATAGTTTCAGATTTAGTTGTACGTGAAACTATTAGAGTTATAAATCTTCCTTTAGGAAAATTTTCGTAGTTTTTAGCAAGTATAGAAGATAGCTTTTCAATCGACATGATGTAAACTCCTTATTTTTTCAATTAATATTTATTTTTTAACTAAACTAAATGGATACATGAATTTCAGAATCTTCACTTTCTTTATTGTCTTTATTTTTTTTAGAAAGCTGCTGATGTGCTTCTTCGTAAAAAAATAAATATGCTGCTTCTAATTTCTCTTTATCTGAAAGTAATTTTTCTGGACGTCCTTGATATATCTCTTCATAAAGTTTTCGTAAGACACTATAAAAAGACTTAACTTGTTCTCGTTTATTTAAACCCACACGATAGTCGCGAATCCGATCCAAACGTGTATGGTATTGCTGCGCTAACACAGCAAACATAAAATCTAAATCCATATAAGATTTGTGCGATCGCACAGCGGATGTAAAAGCAGTAAATGGTTCTGTAATCGATGTTCTCTTGAAAGAACTACCTTTTAAGTTTGCTTCTGCTGCTATCTTTGCAGCTTCCTTGAGATACTGTGTTAATAGTGAATTATCATGTGACATTAGACCCTCCAAACTCTTTAATAAATTATTTAATGGTTCTTTAATCCGACTCCAAATAACACTTAAATTTGGTTCGTCCTGTTCTCGCAAAATCCAACGTAACAAGACATAATAAAGTTCTATTGGTCTTCTACAAGCACGAGCTAGATCGTATAAACAGTCATCAGCTTTTTGAATACTTGCAACAGATATAGCCAGCTTCCCAATACATCTCAGTCTGTCACGGATTTTTTCTGCTTCCTGTCGGTTATATTGTCCATTTTCCAGTAAAGTTTGTAATACTCCCGGTATTCCTTCAACCCTTCCGTAAATGTCATCAGATGGTTCAACTTCTAAAGTTCCACCTAAAATAAAAGGAAAACCAAACTCTAAAGATAAAGAAAGCTCTAAAGCTAACCACAAAGATTTTAGTAATGCGACCGAACTATTTGTTTCTCCCCAAACTAGTGGAATAACTACACTTTTATGAATGAATTGCGAACGTTTAGGAAATGCAAAACCTACGACTTTATTAGCTTTGAAATTAATACTATTATTTCGATAAAGTTGTAACTCATCAACTGTAACCGTTCCACCATCAGGATTAGTTTCCGCAGTTCTTTTGAGGAAATCACGCCAAATTTTTAATAACTCAGGTGCAGAACCTTTTGGTAAGGAAAAATGTAAATAAAGTGGATTTGTTTTATTCGCAGCAGGGAAATTTGCCCCAACAGCCATTAATTGATAAGCTAAAGCAGCAATCGAGCCCACTTGTCTTTTCGGCTCATCAGTAGTACCACCAGGTAAACGGTTAGAAAAAGATTGTACTTTTGTTCCCGGAGGTACATTATTTTTCATAAGATTATTGATGTCACTAGAACTAGAACCTAGAGAGCATCTGTGTTTCGGATTCGCTTCGATGTAACTTTCTAAGTATTTATCTCCATTTAATTTAGTTGCGATTGGTAAATTTAGCATTTTACTAACTGCTGCAATGATCTCTTCTGAGACTTCATAATCCTCCAATTCTTCCGTAATTTCTTTTCTTAATTCAAAAGATTCTCGTAATGCTGATTTTATTCCCTCAATCCCTTTAATTACACCTTTTACAGCAAATAAAGCTCGCCCATACTGAACCTCGAATTCCTCTAAGACAACCCTTTGCTGTTGGGAAATACCTGTATGTTCAGCAATTTTATTCCAAACATCTTTTGGATTTAACTTAGTTTGACGGTAACTAATATACGCAGCTTTTAATCCTTCACAAATCGCAAATTCTTCAGGATTACTCACAGGTAATAAGCCTAAATCACTGGCTTTAGCTATTGCATCATTACCAGCATATTTACCATATTTATTGATAGAATCAGAAACTTTATCTGCTTTAAATCCTGCTTTTTTCTTTTCTAATAAAGCTTGTACATTTATCAGTACCTCATCAATATTTTGTTCAATTGCTTGTGGTGCAACCTTAATCCCCGCTGTAGTCGCTCGGACTAATTTTTCAACGCTATTTCCAAAAACTCCATCGATTTTATTTTTCCAAACAATAGCTATTTCTTGTACTAAATCTTCTATTGGAAAACTTTCTTTTTCCAAACTCCCACCTAGAAACAACTCCCCATCAGGAAAAATTGCTAAAGGGTTCAAACCATACCTTTGCAAAACCTCTTCACAAGCATTCAACAAAAGCGCAGTGATATAACCCCTATCTTCGGATAAACGAACTCGAAATAATTTACAAGCTCCACCTAAAGCATCCGTTAACTCTGCTTCTAACTTACGAAACCGCAACACATCAGGAATACCCAAATCAAATAAATCTGCAGATCTCACCATCGCTGCATATTTGTCAATATTTGGATCTTCAGGTAAAAATCTTGCACCATCAGTAATATTATGACCGGAATGACGCTCAATTAACTTTCTAACCAATTCCAAATCATCATCAGACTTAATAAAACTCGACACTCGAGCTTTTTCTAACTGCTCCTGCAGAAATTCTTTATCTCTCGCCAGAGTTTTGACAGTTCTCCCTTCGGAGTCTAGCTTATTAAGGTCGTGAACTGCAGTTGCTGCAAGTATCAAACCTCTTTTATTATCATCTACTCCAGCAATATGACTAACTGTAAGCACAAATTGACAAGCTGAATCTAAATGCTCCGCAAGTGTCGTTCCTTCCCTCACACCATATTGATTGTGATGTGCGTGATGCTCGTAAAGCTGGGGACGAATTTCGGTGAAATAAATCTCCTCCAAGGTTTTCGGAGGACGATTTAAAAGTGTAGTATATCTGGGCATAAGTAAAAACTCTGATGCTCGACTTATTTTATTTACAATGAATAAGCTTTGAGATTGTTATTTACACGGATATTTATTGATTTCAAACTAAAGCTATTTCTTTATCAAGATTGATGTATGGTCAGCAGACATTTTTGAAATAGTCATTCTTAAAATTTTGATTGCTTGTAGAGACGCAGCATTGCTACATCTCTACATTCGTCAAAACTAATGAAATAGATTGCTAGCTGCTAAATGTAATTGCAATAGCGCTTCTATTCATTTTTGCATGTACACTAAAGATAATGGCACACATAAAACAAAAGTGCAAGTACATTTTAGCGGATGCCCAGAAAAAAAGACACAATTACACTTTCAATTCCCCCTGGAACCAAGGAAAAACTCGAAGAAATCGCCCGTAAGTTCAATATTACGTGGGGCAAAGAACCCAGTATTTCCGGGTTGATTGTAGCGATTGCAGAAAAATCTTTAGAGGTTGGAAAGCCCTTCACACTTGAATCTAACCAAATTAACGCATTACGACAAGCTATTAAAGCCCTCAATGACGCAGGACATGTCGGGGAAGCTCAAACTATAATTACACTTTTACTGGAAAGGGGAAATTTAGATGCAGCAATGCGCCAATCTTTGCTCCAAGAAGCAAGTAGAGTCGTACAAGCATGGCGAAGTCAAATTGAAGAGCATAGACAAAACCAAAAACCCTTTTACCTGTTTTACGAAAATTCCCAACGCGAACAATTACAATACACCGTACGTTACGCCGAACCAAAATTTTTTGATAGACGTTTTTATCTGATGATTTGGTGTGAAGAAACCGAAGATGTAGAAAATTTAAGTCCAGACCTACCCGAACTTTGGCATAATCGTTGTTTAAACTTCGATAGAATCCGCTCAATTGTTCCAGCAAGCGGGGAATGGCGAGAAGGACTCGACTCCATAAAAGTGTACTTACACTTCCAAGGTCGGATGATAAAGTCTTATCAACGCAGAGAAGACGATTTAGAAGATGAAATTATTGATTCGGAGAATATTGGAAAGGTGCGTCAAGTGCTGCGACGAGTTACCAATGAGTTTTGGTTAATTCGAGAAGTTGCTCGTTATTGGGAGGATTGCGTAATTGTTTCCCCCGAACCAATACGCGATCGCATGAAACAAAAAATCCTCACTCTTCGCCAGTTTTATGATATTTAATTCTTAAACTTTGTATTCTGCGATCGACGAAAACTATACTTGATTGAGCTATAGTTAGCTGTGTCGTTCAACTTTACTCAGAAAATCATGCGTTGTTGGCGGTGGTTTTGTTTTTTCTTTGTTGTGGGGTTTGTTTTTAGTGTTTCCGTTGCATGTACCCACTCAGCCGATAAATCTACTACAGCAACTGAAGCTAAAACAGCTGTAGTTTCAGCAGAAACGAAAATATCCCCACAGGTAAAACCTTTACCTCCGGAAACAACCGCAATCCTTAAAACTGCTCAAGCTAAAAATTTATATAATCCTCCCCGTGGTGATGTCCGCTTCGTAGTAATTAGTGATTTGAACAGTGCTTATGGTTCCACAGACTACGATCCAGAAGTCGATAAGGGAGTAAACCTAGTACCTTTCTGGCAACCAGATGTGGTAGTCTCTGGAGGTGATATGGTTGCAGGTCAAAAACCTTCTTTAACTCCCACTCAAATTCGAGCCATGTGGGCGGCTTTTGAAAAACATGTCGGAACTCCACTACGTCGTGCTAAAATACCATTCGGTTTTACCATCGGTAACCATGACGCTTCTGGTGCTGTAGGCGTGAACGGAAATTTTCTATTTCAGCGAGAGCGAGATTTGGCTAGTGAATATTGGAACGATCCCAAACACGATCCGGGAGTAAAGTTTGTTGATCGCTACGAATTTCCTTTTTACTATACCTTTGAAAGTAAAGATATATTTTTCTTGGTTTGGGATGGTTCGTCTCACCGCATTCCAGCTGAAAAAATGGCTTGGGTGGAGAAAACTTTAGCAAGTCCCAGAGCGCAAAAAGCCAAAATGCGAATCATGGTCGGACATTTACCTTTGTATGGAGTTGCTGTGGGTCGCGATCAACCTGTAGAGGTAATGGCTGATGCGGAAAAACTCCGGGCTATGTTTGAGAAATATAAGGTTCATACATATATTAGCGGTCATCACCACGCTTATTATCCCGGTCATCGAGGTAATTTGCAGTTACTCCACACGGGTATTTTGGGTTCTGGTCCCCGACCGTTAATTAATGGTAAATTTCCACCGACTAAAACTATTTCTGTGGTAGATGTTAATTTCAATTCACCCGAATTAACAACTTATACAACCTATGACATAAAAACACTTAAAGTCATTGAAAACGATCAACTTCCTCGGTTTCTTACAGGTCACAATGGTATGGTTTTACGTCGTGACATTGAATTGAAGGATCTAAGTACTCAAGAGAAAAATTCTTGCATCCAAACCTTAGACAAAAAACGCTGTCAAGCTTGAATCAATTTATGGCTAACGCCACGCCCTTACGGGCTATAGTTAACAGTTTTTTCCCTCCCAATCCCAATCCCCAATCCCTAATCCCCAACCCCCAATCCCCAACCATGAACGAAGAATCATCATGTCCAGATAAGGTCAATCTTGGAGACCAAGCAAGAACTCATCAAACTATTCAAGAAGCAGTTCTCGGTCTTTGGGATGTTGTTAATAACTTAAGCAGCATCCAACCACCAAAAAGCGATCGTTACCGAGTCACCATTTTTGGTTCTGCAAGACTCAAACCAGATACTCCCCTCTACAACGGAATAAAAAATCTGTCTAGCGAACTGACAACAATGGGATGCGACATCATCACCGGTGGAGGTCCCGGTTTAATGCAAGCTGCTAATGAAGGTAGTGTAAGTGCTGACCCAGAAGATAAAACCCAATCCGTTGGAATTCGAGTTCATCTTGATTACGAACAAGCAACTAATCCGTTCGTGGAAAAAGTTTACCATCATCGTACTTTCTTTTCCCGGTTGCATCATTTCGTTTTGGTTTCCGATGCTTTTGTCATAGTACCAGGTGGAATTGGTACTACTTTAGAAACTCTGATGATTTGGCAATTATTACAAGTCCGCCAATTACAGGATAAACCACTGATTGCGATCGGTCAGATGTGGTCGGAGTTAGTTACTTGGGCTGAGAAAAATATGGTAGATATTGAGTCTCCTATGGCTTCAGCAAAAGATATGAAAATACTCCAGTGCGTGGATAGTTGCGATGAAGCGATCGCACTTTTAAAGGAAGCACATAAATCTTGGAATTCAGACTAAGTAAGCTAAAAAGATTAAGACCAGAAAATTAAGACCAGAAAATTAAGACTAGAAATTGTATCTGTTTAGGTTGCGGTATAACCACCATCTACAAATAACACGGTACCGGTAACATAAGAGGATGCATCGGAAGCCAAAAAAACAACTGGTCCAACTAATTCTTCTAATTTTCCACGTCTACCCATAGGTGTAAAGGTCATAATTTGCTGTTGTTTTTCCGACCGTTCATGTTCTATATCTGCTCCATCCATGATATTCTCTAGGTATCCAGGGGCTATAGCATTAACTCGAATATTTTTTGAAGCCCATTCAACCGCCATCACGCGGGTAAGCTGATTGATTCCACCTTTAGCAGCACTATAAGCCACAAGTCCCTTAATACCAACAACCGATGCAATTGAAGAAATATTAATTATAGAGCCTCCCGAACCCTGTTTCATCATTTCGATCGCTGCTAGTTGAGAACAATTAAAGCATCCCTGGAGATTAACATCTATAATTCGCTTCCATTCATCTTCTGCAATAGTTTCGGCTGGTTTGATAATGTCAATCCCAGCATTATTGACTAACACATCAATACTTCCTAACTCTGCGATCGCAAATTTAAATAAGTCTTCGCAGCTAGAACGTAAAGCAACGTCAACGTAAGTTGATATCGCAATTTCACCTCTAGCGGTTATTTCTCGAGCAGTTTGATTTGCTTCCTCTCTTAAGCTATCGCATACAACTATCTTTGCTCCTAATTCAGCCAATCTCTTCGCAAGGATTTTGCCTAATCCTCTACCACTACCAGTAATGATTGCAACCTTATCTTTAAGGTCAAATAAATTTTGACTCATAATCATCATAAATTAGATTGAGAATAAATCTGCGTTAGTAATAAGTTAGTCAAATGTTAATCTTTTATTAATTTTTCACTCGACTTGGAACTCATCACAAATCCGATCTACTCCCATCTCTAAAAAGTATAATCAATTCAGATGTAGTATTATTACTCAAAAAAAAGAGAGTCAAAGAAGGTGTTTATAAGCCAAAAATGATAACTAAATTTAATGGGTTGTTCCACCCCATTTGATATTGATCGATTACAGAAAATTTTCAATTATTCCAACAATCGAACCCTTATTTTGCCCTAACCCACCGTTCTTTAGAATTTATTTATAAACACCCTCTCAGAGATGCTCATAGATGGTTCCAGTACGAGTTAAAAAATAAAATTAATGTGTGAGGGACTTCTTGAGGATAATTAATTCCATTACTTGTTGACAGTAGAGGCGCACTGATGTAAGCCCCGATAATTGGTATATTTTTTATCGGAAGTCACCAAACCTCATATCTTAGTTTAACTATCAACTGATAACTGTAGCTGATAATAACTTGGTGTTAGCCATAAACTGTTCACTGTTACCTGATAACTGTTAATTTCGTCTGTCAAATTCAATTTTGCCGTAATCTAACTTAATGATTCTGTCAGCAAGATTGAAATAACGATCATCATGACTAATAACTAAAACAGTTTTATTTCTTTGTTTAAGATTTTGTAAGATTTGTCTATAAAAAATATCTCTGAATGTTGGATCCTGATCGGAAGCCCACTCATCAAATAAGTATATTGGACGATCTTCTAAATAAGCAGTTAATAAAGCTAGGCGTTTGCGTTGTCCTTGGGATAGCTGCGTAGTCGATAATTTACCATTTTCAATTCGTACTTTACGTTCCAAATTTAATTGCTGTAAATATTCCCGCGCTTGCACATCCAAATTGGGATTTCCCATACCCAGGAAACTATCGAATAAAAAGTAGTCAGAAAAAACTACCGAAAAATACTGACGGTAAATTTCCCGATTATCATCATTAACAAAATTTCCATTTATCTTTACTGAACCCGATTCGGGAATATATAAACCAGTAATTAGTTTGGCTAATGTCGATTTACCACTACCATTACCACCAACAATAAATATTATCTCTCCTGCTTGAAGATTTATATCCACAGGACCCAGGGTAAATCGAGTATCGCCTTGTTCGCTGGGATAAGCGTGGGTAACTTGTTCTAGCTGTAATGTTGAGAATCTATTTCTTGTAATGTTTGCGAAATGTTTTGTACTCTCTTTATTTCCAGCTAAAGTTAAACCCATTCTTTCTATTTTTTGTAAAGCAACACTAGCTCTAGATAAAGCCTGAAGTTTGTCTAGAATACTTTGCATTGGAAGCATCATATAGGTCAGGGTGAGGATATAGCTAGATATGATGTTGCTAGGAATTACTAAAATTCTCGGTAAACCAAACATTAGCAATCCAACGAGAAGAAAGAATAAGAGATTTCCCCATCCTGTAGAAATAGAAAAAGTAAATAATGCAGCTGTGTTCTGATCTCGCGAAGAAGCTGCACTCTTCTGCAATTCCTGAGAGAAAAACTCTTGACGTCGAGAAGCATGCAACTTTAACTCTTTAATTCCGTGAGTAATTGCATTGAAATGCTTAAATAGACGATCTTGTTCTTCTCGCGCCAAATTTAGAAAATATCCAGCCCTGTTAATTAGTAATTGAATGCTACCGATCGCCACCATCATAAATCCGATGGTACAAGCAAAAACAGCACCAGAAAGAAATCCCAAGTAAATCAAGCAACCACCAATAACTGCAATATCAACGCATATAAAGGGAATTGCATAAACTGTATTAGATAAAGTTGCTACATCATCAGTAAGAGTTGCTAATAAACGTGGAGTCCCAAGCTGTTCTAAATGTCGTAGTTCTGACGATAAAATACCTTTACTTAACTGCAATCGCAGGCGGTACACAGCATTCTGAGATATTTTTATAAGTAAAACCTGAGAAATTATGCTGCTGATTAAAATGATGCTTGCTAATGCAACAAAGAACCAAACTGAGTTAGCTGTAGCTTGATTTGATGATACTCCTTGAGTCAAAGTTGTATTAATTAATGCAATTAAGCGGGCAGTAGTTGCACCACTAATTAAGCCTGTTAAAACAGCTATAACAACTTGTACTCCAGAAGCGCGTAATAATAGCCAGATTAAATTCATTCGCTCTCACCACAAATTTTGGGTGCATTTTGAACAGTAGATTATTTGGTAGATTTCTCAGACAAGTCACGTGAGGGAAGATATATATGTATAAAAATAATCTCAATATTTTGCAATCTACTTGCTGCTACTGAAATTACCTTAACGAAAGTGCTGATTTTACTTCTATTTAGCATCCGCTATTTTACGCATTAATAATTATTGCTTGCATTTTCAATGCGCTAATTTTTACGTAAATTTTTACTTGTCAGCAGTTACCGTTTTCTATTCTGTCAGTCGTAACCCAACTCATAGGGAAATTTACCATTATTTTCAGTAATTATAAGTATCAGTAATTTCCATGTTGCGTTAACCGTTTAAACATATTATTCCCTCCTTAGGGCAACTTGAACTGGTTAATCTTTTTCAAATATTGCAATTCAAACGTAAAAATGTTTGCGATTGCGGACACAATAATTTATGAGTGCAAGCGAGCAGAACCAATATATTACAGTCAAGATATTACAAAGATATCTATCTCATTTACGTGTAACAACTACTATAGTCATATCCTCCACAGAATCATATTTAACTAGTTTGCCTCTGTTGACTCAGAAGTCAATAGTAATACTACTAGTTCAAAACAATTAATTTTTAGTAGCTCTCCCAAACAAACATCTGTTAGCTCCCAAAGCAAGAATTTCTGTTTTCTGTGATTATATTCGGGATGTACTCTAACATTATTTTTCTCTATGCGCCAGTAAATTCTTTAATAGACTCCTAACAAATACTTAATCCTATAGTATTCAAAACATCAAAAATTACTCACATAAATTGCAAGTATATTTTTGTTCGATCGCAGTTTCAAAATGCATAAAAAAGATATAGAGGATTTGATATATCTAAGTGAATTTATCATCATTTGTCTAATTTCGTACAGTTAAGCACTTAAAAACTACAAAAGTTTTAAAAATTACATTGAAAACAATGATTCACTTATTTATTACTTGTATAAAAATAAGCATTGTATTCATAGTAACCATTGATTTCGATTCGTTTTTGCTAATCTAGCTTATGTTTTTCTTGATGGATAACTGAGCCGCGTCAAATGCTACAAGCAGTAGGGATACTTGAGATCTCAGCCTATGATATTTTTTACATTACATCAATCAAATAGTTATTATTTTTACTGGATATGGGAATACTTCATCAATCTTTTACATTAACTGTATTAATTTACTGTTTTTTAAATCTTTTATTGTTTGTTTCTTTAACTTATTTATTCCCTCCACTGCTTCGTAAGTATGATAATTCTTTGGGTTTAGTAGTTTTAGGGGTGTCGAGAAAGCCTTTGATAATAGTTGCAGCTTTATTTAGTCTCAACTTTATTTCTACCCGATTAAATTTATCTCCAGCGATTTATTGGACCCAAAGGGTTTTAACAGCAGTGATCGTCATAACTTTAACTTACTGGCTCGCTCAATTATTTACTCAGGTAATTTCTTATTACTTGAGAGACTATGCTAAGCAAACAGAGGCTTTGTGGGATAACGTCTTAGTTCCAATTTTGGAAAGATTACTTCCAGCTTTAACTTATATATTGGGAGTATTTTTATTTTTAGAGTCCCTAGGAATTGATTTAACGGGAATTTGGGTTGCTTTTGGTGGTTTAACTTTTGTTTTAGGATTCGCACTTCGAGATATATTAGCTAATTTTTTTAGTGGTTTGGTTTTGTTAATCGATACTCCTTTTCAATTTGGAGATGTAATTGCAATGCCGGATAATTCTGTAGCTGTAATTAAGAATATCGGTTTGCGCGTAACCAAACTATATTTAGTAGAAACCGACTGTGAAATTTACATTCCCAACGCAGCTTTAGGAAGTAAAGATATCGTTAATTTAAGTCGTCCAACTCCCCATGTGGCTAAGACGATTGAAATTAACGTCAAAGCTGGTACAGATCAAGATGCAGCGAAGCAAATTTTAAGTAGTACTGTCCTGGGTCATCCCGATACCTTGGGTAAAATTACGGATAAACTAGAAAATTTAGATCGATTTGCTGGTTTGAAGTCAGCTACTGAAGAGCAAATTTCTAAACAAGATGCAGGTAGAAAACGTTTATTGGCTGAAGAAAAAGTTAATCTCCAATTACAGCGTATTGAAACTAAGTTTAAATACTTAATTCGTGCGATTAAGATTTTGGAAAAGGGAGGATTAAATCAAGCGCAATTAAAAATAGTTCAAGAATATTATCAAGAAATTATTGAATTAACTGGTTTGCGATTGGAAACTGATGATAAAGGTGAGATTAAAGCTTCATCGCTTACAGAAGATACCCGAGAAGAAGATAGTTTAATTAATTTAATTAGGAGTTGGTATAAAGCTTGGATCGAAGATCCAGATTTACGGATTGAAGACGAACAGACCCTAGAGGAAGAATGGGAAACTAAAATCAGCATCCTCAAAGGTAAAATAAATCGACTTTTGCAGCGTATCGTTAAGCCAGGAAGTTATGAAACTCGATTGGACGACAATGCATTGAGTTTACTTGAATGGCTGCAAAACGAATTTAAAGCTGCAACCACTCTTTGGAAAGAACCAGCGATTCGTCTTTCCGATGTCACCCCTGAAGTTATGAAATTTACGATTAAGTTTTACGTAGATCACATCAAGTTAGAACATTGGGAAAGAAGCGATCGCGTCGCAAACGAAGTAAGACAAGAAATGCTACGACGTTTAACGGAAGGGGGTTTTAATTGAGTGGGGATTGGTAATGGGTAATGGGTAATGGGTAATGGGTAATGAGATAAGAATTCTGACTTGTGACTTGTGACTTCTGTCTTCTGACTTGTGTCTCCTGACTCCTGACTCCTGACTCCTGTCTCCTGACTTCTGTCTCCTGTCTCCTGTCTCCTGACTCCTTACTCCTTACTTCTGTCTCCTGTCTCCTGTCTCCTGACTTCTGTCTCCTGACTTGTGACTCCTGTCTCCTGTCTCCTGACTTGTGACTCCTGTCTCCTGTCTCCTGACTCCTTACTCCTTACTTCTTACTCCTAATTTTCTATGAGAAACTAATTCTGCAGCTAGTTGTATTGCAGCTTTCATACTTTTCGCATCAGCAATTCCTTTTCCCGCAATATCAAAAGCCGTACCGTGATCCGGTGAAGTTCTTACGAAAGGTAAACCAATAGATGTATTCACCGCGCGATCAAAAGCCATTAATTTTACCGGAATTAAACCTTGATCGTGATAAAGTGCCAAATAACCATCAGCGGGTGTAACATTTCCTTGACCATACCAAGCTTGACCTGGCTTTACCCACATGGTGTCGGGGGGAATTGGACCATCGATTTGTAAGGATGGGTATTTTTGACGCTGTTGTTCCAACCAGGGAATTAACCATTCCTGTTCTTCACTTCCTAGTTGTCCCCCTTCACCACTATGGGGATTCAAACCAGCGATCGCGATTTTTGGTTTTTCAACCCCAAAATCCTGTTTAAGACACTTTAATAATAGATCTAACTTTTGGGTCATTAATTCTGGTGTCAAAACCTGAGGAACTTTTTCTAAGGGAATATGTGTGGTCGCAAGTAAAGTTATAAGGGTCCAACTGGTATGGGGCGATCGCGCGACGAATAACATTCCAAATTTTTCGACACCGGATTTTTGCGCAAGTAATTCTGTTTGACCGGGATAATGATGACCTGCTGCTTTCCAAGCCGATTTAGCGATCGGACCCGTAACAATCCCATCAAACTCACCTTGAAGGGCGCGGTTAATTGCTGTTTCCATATAAGCAAAACTCGCCGCACCACTCGCTGCGTTTCCCTCACCAATGGTAATTTTGTTTGAATTATTCGATTCAGAACTATTTAAATTGTGTAGATATTCATTACCCAAATCAACATCGAGAATTGATAGTTTTTCTGGATCTGCCAAAGGGGAACAATTATGAACTAAATTAAGCTTGGTGTAGGTTTCCAAAAGTAAACTTCTACTACCCACTACCGTTAACTCGCAATTCTCATAAACTTTTGGCTCGGCTAAAGCTTTTAAAATAACTTCCCCACCAATACCAGCAGGGTCACCTAAGGTTATCGCTAAACGTGAGTTTGTCATTTGTCTTTATGTTATTAATTATTTTTCACCAGTCGAAAAAGGCATTAATATATTGTCTACCTTTGAGAAATATGAGAGGAAGACAAAATTTCCTTGCATCCTGAATTAAGAATTAACTTCCCAATCCCCAATCCCTAATCCCCAATCCCCAATCCCCAATCCCCAATCCCCAATCCCCAGTCACCAATCCCCTCTGGTAGACTGAAGTAGACTCAACAATTTGTAATGGAGAATCTTAATCTATGAGTAGCGAAATTCTTACTGCTGCTATCTTACCTTTTAGCTTGATTTTTGTAGGCTGGGGCGTTGGACGCTTGTTACTCAAGGTTCAAGGTGCAGAAGAGGAGTAAAACAATTAACTGAACTACTTCTAAAAATGAGAGACTTTTTTTTCAGTCTCTCAATATCGTATACTTTTTAAAATAAATGTAAATTTTTGTTGATTTAGGTTAATCTAATAACATCCTGGTTAAAAAAGTGTCCGACTTTAATTAAAAAATACTCATGAAAATATTAATAACTGGTGCCACTGGTACCTTGGGAAGACAAGTTGCTCGTCACGCTCTCGACCAGGGACACGAGGTACGCTGTCTTGTTCGAAGCTCAAAGAAATCTGGTTTCTTGAAGGAATGGGGTGCCGAATTAGTGCGGGGAGATTTTTGTTACCCCGAAACCCTTACGAGCGCTTTCGAAGGTGTTGATGCAGTTATAGACGCAGCAACTGCTCGTCCTACGGATTCTTTGAGCATTAAGCAGGTAGACTGGGATGGAAAAGTAGCTTTGATTCAGGCTGCAAAAGCTGCAAATGTACAGCGTTTTATCTTTTTCTCTATTCTAGATGCTGATAAGTATCCAGAAGTGCCGTTAATGGAAATAAAACGTTGCACGGAACTATTTTTAGCTGAATCAGGTGTAAATTATACTATCTTGCGTTTAGCTGGTTTCATGCAAGGATTGATTGGTCAATATGGTATCCCAATTTTGGAAGGTCAGCCAGTGTGGGTAACAGGGGATTCTTCACCGATCGCTTACATGGATACCCAAGATATAGCTAAGTTTGCCATTCTTGCTTTAGAAATACCAGAAACGGAAAATCAAGCATTTCCAGTGGTTGGAACCCGTGCTTGGAGTGCTGAGGAAATTATCGGCTTATGCGAACGCTTATCTGGTAAGGACGCAAAAATTACCCGGATGCCAATTAATCTACTACGTACCGTGCGTAATATAATGCGATTTTTCCAGTGGGGATGGAATGTTGCAGATAGACTCGCATTCACCGAAGTAATTGCAAGTGGTAAACCCCTTAATGCTTCTATGGATGAAGTTTATAAAGTTTTTGGTCTCGAGCAAAGTCAAACAACAACCGTAGAAACTTATTTACAAGAATATTTCAGCCGAATTATGAAAAAGCTGAAAGAATTAGATTATGAGAAAAATAAAGGCAAAAAACAAAAGAATAAAAGAAGCCCGTTTAAAAATGTGAATAGTCAATAGTCAAGAGTTGACCGCCATATTACAACAGAAAGTTAATAGATGTTTTTTCTATTGACAGGTAATTAACGATCTGAATGGCAAAAATGTGTAAAGATTAACAATAATAAAAAATATTGCTTACTATAGATTTGGATATTTGAGCGTGCCCAAAGCAGGCGTTATTTACAATGACGTTAAGCCGATAGCTCAGAAAGTTGCTATCGACATCAAAGAAATCTTAACCAACAAAGGTTGGGATGTTTATGTCGCCACCGGAGTTGGTGGAATCTTGGGTTATTCTACCCCCCAAAGCCCTGTTTGTCATACACCAATTGATGGTTTGACACCTCCTGGTTTTGACAAGGAAATGAAATTTGTTGTCGTATTGGGTGGAGACGGCACAGTATTAGCTGCATCCCGTCAAGTGGCTCCCTGCGGTATACCTATACTGGCTGTGAATACTGGACATATGGGATTTTTAACCGAAAGTTACCTCAACCAGTTACCACAAGCTTTAGAAAAGGCGATTGCGGGTGACTATGAGATTGAAGAGCGAGCAATGCTCGCGGTTCAAGTCTTTCGGAAAGATAGGGTACTTTGGGAAGCTCTCTGCTTAAACGAAATGGTATTGCATCGAGAACCGTTAACCTCGATGTGTCATTTTGAAATTGCGATCGGCGGTCATGCTGCTGTGGATATTGCCGCAGACGGAGTAATGATTTCTACTCCAACCGGCTCTACGGGTTATTGCTTGAGTGCTGGTGGTCCGGTCGTGACGCCAAATGTACCCGTATTACAGTTAATACCTCTTTGTCCCCATTCGTTGGCTTCGAGAGCATTAATCTTTGCAGATACTGAACCAGTCAATATTTATCCAGTAAATACATCAAGACTGGTAATGGTGGTTGACGGTAATGGTGGATGTTATGTGTTTCCCGAGGACAGAGTTTATATGGAGCGATCGCAATACACCACAAAATTTATTCGTTTACAATCACCCGAGTTTTTCCGTATTCTGCGGGAAAAATTGGGCTGGGGTTTACCACATATTGCTAAACCAAATTCGGTAGAGTTACCTTAAGTGTTCTGTCGGATTGCTTTTTGGTAATTGGTATACGTCCGGACTGCTAACGCAGTGTTAGCATAAAGCCTAAACGGCAAAGCCTCCAGCTCCGCTTACGCCGTTAGGCGCGGTCTAGCGTGACGTTAGCCATATAGTAATTGGTGAGGGTGGTTAATTAATAGAAAAAATTAATTGGCTGTCCTGATGCACGTATCATCAAATGGGTTAGCTTACAGCACGTAATTTCTAGTGAAATAATTTTCTAGAAAATCTACTAACCCTGAGAGCTTGTCGAATTGTTGAAACATATGTATGCAAAATATATTTTCGTAAAACATATATTTATTAAGTATTAAATATTAAATATTAGATATTCAATCTCAGATGTATCACAATTTTAAATAATTTGTAAAATCAATATTATGGAGACGTAGCAATGTTACGTCTCTGAAGGGTTCATCCGTTCATAAATCAAATAGGAACGCTATACATGAGCAATTTAGCTTGACTATCAAAATTATTCTTGGAGATAGCACAAAGGAGAACAAAAACTTCGTAAATTCTGAATATTGATAAAAAACTTATTACTTATTACTCATTACTTATTGCTTGTTACTTGTTACTTATTACTTGTTACTTATTACTCCTGACTCCTGACTCCTAACTCCTGACTCCTAACTCCTAACTCCTGACTCCTAACTCCTAACTCCTGACTCCTGACTCCTGACTCCTAACTCCTGACTCCTAACTCCTGACTCCTAACTCCTGACTCCTGACTCCTGACTCCTAACTCCTGACTCCTAACTCCTGACTCCTAACTCCTAACTCCTGACTCCTGACTCCTAACTCCTGACTCCTAACTCCGCTACATGTTTTCACAAATCAAATACGATGGCGATATTCAGTTAACACCAGAATTACAAGGGCGATTTATTCCGGGTAGTTCGTCACTTCATTGAAATTACACAAGCAGGTAATGTAAGCTTCTAAATGCCTAAAGTTACACAGGTATATATACAAATGTAAAGAACGTACTGATGTGTAACTTTCCCGTAGGTAAACAAACAAGATGAGTTAAAAACTCCTAATAATCAAATCGATATGACTCTTGCTCAAAACCCCTGTGTATTAGTAATAGAAAGCGATGAGGGATTAGCAAATCAACTTTCTTACGATTTAAAGGAAGCTGGTTATGAACCTGATATAGTTCGCGATGCTAGTAATGGTTTGCAAATAAGTCGTAATCTTCAACCTGCTTTGATAGTTGTCGATCGCATGCTTTCAGGAGAGTCGGGACTTTCTGTATGTAAAAATCTTCGTACAGAAGGGGTCTGTTCTCCGGTTTTGATTTTAATGGCTCGGGACAGTGTTGAAGATCGGGTAGCTTGTTTGGAAGCAGGAGCTGATGATTATTTCCTCAAACCGTACCGTTCTGAAGATTTTTTAAGCTTGGTTCGTCTTTATTTACAACCTGAAGTTGATAGCACAGAACAACTGCGTTTTGGCGATTTAGTTCTGGATATCGCCACTCGTCGCGTGCTAATAAATTCTAGAACCATTGATTTAACAATGAAGGAGTTTGAATTACTCAAATACTTGATGGAACATCCCCGTGAAGTCTTAACTCGGGAACAAATTTTAGAAAATGTCTGGGGTTACGATTTTATGGGTGAATCAAATGTAATAGAGGTTTACATTCGCTACCTACGCTTAAAAATCGAAGAAGAAGGTCAAAAGCGTTTAATTCAAACTGTACGAGGTGTTGGTTATGTTTTAAGAGAATCTTAGAAAATTCGGAACCGAGAGAGGTTGGATTGTAATTTTATAGGTTAACCTTGGTATAATCTCTGGCTAAACAGTTTTGGCTAAACAGTTTTAGTTAAAAAAGCCAAAGATGTTTATTTCGTTTTTTGGTTACCCATTTAAATTGTTATGTTTCCTTACCTCAGTATACTTTTATTAGTGCTGAATATATTGTTAATTGGTTGTTCGAACTTAACGGTAGCCGAAAATTCTCAACCTTTATCAACACCAGCACTGAAATCTAATGTTCCGATTGCCAAAAAATTAGGTCAGCAATTACCAATCTCTGCTATTGCTATTACTCCTGATGGTGCAGAAATTCAGCTGGAAGTAGCGCGAACGCCCCAAGAACAAGCAATGGGTTTGATGTATCGCCCCGCACTTCCGGATAAAAGGGGTATGCTTTTTGTGTTTCCTTCTCCCCAACCAGCAAGATTTTGGATGAAGAATGTACCCGTACCTTTAGATATGGTCTTCATGCTTAACGGAGTAGTACAGTATATTGCTGCTGATGTACCTCCTTGTGAGAGTATTCCTTGTCCAACTTACGGACCAAGAAAATTAATAGACCAGGTTATTGAATTAAGAGCGGGACATACCGCAGAATTAAATTTAAAACCAGGCGATCGCATCACCATTCGCCATCTCAACAAAAAATAATGTAGTAATTATTTTGTTTACACTACGTAAGTATTTTTACTAGTATATTTTTTTGTACAGCTTACTGCACAATATTTTGAGTTATTGGTAAAATAAAGCCAAAAAAATAAAGTGTAAAAAAAAACCTAGTATCATGGCAGAATACTAGGCAAGCGAGCTAAGATGTGATTTAGTGCCAACATTGCAGAAAACCTACTGCATCTGTAGTTGGATAAAAGTTTTAGTACTTGGTTACAAAAATCTTCCTTTTGGTTGGGCCATGCTAGGCTAACGACATTAGTGTAGCTAAACGTTGATGAAGGAAGATAATTTCAATTAACCTTGTTAGCTATAAGTGTAATAAAATAAAACTTAAGGCCAAGGAAGATGAAATTTATTTGACCAAATACACTTGTTCCTCCAGATTAAGTAGGCGAATCGCTCTGAACACTAACAATTCCCTAAAGGCCTTCTACAGAGCGCTTTCATACCGGTTCATCAGTTTAATTTGTCGTATTTTTTCTCTTTTTGCGGCAGACAAACAGATGAAATACTAATTACCTACTACTTAATCATGGTTGATTTTTATAAGACAACACACACTAAGCACAGGGGTGAGATACATATGTCACCGTCCACTTATTCCAGATTAATTAACTTTTTACAAGAGGAGTTAGCGATTTCTCCTGCTTGTATTGGCGTCGCTCTACGCCATAGCGAGCAAGATCCAGGTCCTCTACCAATGATTCTTTGGCAGTATGGTTTAATTACTCTCGAGCAATTAGATCTAGTTTTTGATTGGTTGGAAACTGCATAAGTATAAATCCTTATTCAAGACAGCCAATAGTAGCCGATGAAATCTTTTTGCCGAAAAAGTTGATACTGCACGTAGCATTAACAGCAATTTCACCCGATTGAGAGTTAAAAAATCTAGTAGCACTAGCCACTCGATTGTTTTACTTTCTGTGTTAACTCGAATTTTATTCGAGAAAAGTCAATTTCCCATTTAAAAGCTACTGTTTACCGTGTTTCACAAGCTTTCCGACGGTGTAAGTTGACAAATTTCAAAAAAATATTTAATATGGTTTGCCACGTTATTTATAAGATAGTGACAGCAGAGTGAATTTGCTCACTTCACTTGAGTTACTGTTTGATTAAGTGCAGGCGAACTAGCAGCTCTTGCAGTACTTGTTATGGATTTTTCCATATTATGACTGCAAAAAAATCGTGTTGATTCAAATTCAGGATTCTAAGCTGAAATGCTAAGCAATTTCGGATAATTTTTTTTGATTTTTGAACTTTGAATTTGTCTTTGACACTAATATAATTTTTGACGCTGTACAAAGCAGGGTCCATTTTGTTGTTCCCGTAAATATTTGACCCTGTAAATCCATTAGTAGTGTAGGTAAGAAATTGTTTCGCGTGTTTAGTACCATGGGTACTAGGCTTTGCGTATTCACCTCGAATGTACGCCTCATTCTACAAATATGGTTTGTCTTGTGTGAAAACAGTTTTTTGATCTCAGTTTGAATAATTCATTCTGATGTATACGTAAATCAAAAGTATTGGAAATTTAACCTGTTGCGAGCGCAGGGAGACGGAGTCTCTACATCCTGGTTTCCATACAAATCGGTAACTAGAACATAGAGTCTCTGACTCTTTATTTAAATTTATCCAAGTTTTTCAAGGAATCTATTTGCAAGCAGTAAGTTTACAACTCGAGTTGTAAAGCAAGAATAAAGCTCTTAATCACCTCCTGTAATAAAAAATTCCACAGTAAATTTATTTATAGTTTGTCTGTTAAATGATTTACAGACCAGCGGTGCTCAACTTCTAAAGAAGAAACTTGACAAACTTCTTCCAGTTGCTTTTGCTGAACTGCAGCTTTTCTCAGAGTTACGATCAGCTGGTTTACCTGATTTCGCAGATTCGGGTTTTGATAAACTGCTGACATTGTTTGTCTTTCGAGTAGTTGTAGTATTAGTTCATAATGAACGGGTGAAGGTAGAGGAATTTGCTCCATGAAATCAATTAAAGATAAGAATTTTAAATTGCTTGATCGATTTGTCTGATTAGTCGCAGGTTAATTCGTTAAAAATTCTTGCTTAAGATTAAATAAATTTGGCATAGGCAAACGCGTAATTAACATAAGCAGAAATAATTACAATAAAGTAATTGCACTAAAATTCTTATTTCATAATTCTTACTCCTAAGGAGTTAATCCGTAGAAGATTAGGATTTAGGCAAATAATTCTGTAATCGCTTTTTGTGGATCTGATTGTTTTACCAAAGATTCACCAATCAGAACTGCAGATGCACCTGAGGAAGCAACCGTTGCGAGGTCTTCGGGGGTATGTAATCCCGACTCACTCACAATTAAAATATCTCGTTGTTGTAGTTGCTCCTTTCTTAACTCTAACAACTGACAGGTAGTTTGCAAATCCACAGAGAAGTCTTCTAGGTTACGATTATTGATCCCAATCAAGGAAACGCCATCTAAACTTAACACCCGATCTAGCTCTTCCAGGGTGTGTACCTCAATTAAGGCTGCCATTTGTAAACTTTTGGCAATTTTAACGAAGTATTGTAAATCGCGATCACTCAGTATAGCAGCAATCAATAATACAGCATCCGCACCGTGGATTCGAGCTAAGTGCATTTGGTAAGGGTAGATGATAAATTCTTTGCACAGTAACGGTAAATCTACGGCAGCCCGAACGGCAGCTAAATTTTCAAAACTGCCCTGAAAGAATTTACTATCAGTCAGTACAGAAAGACAACTAGCGCCACCTTGCTGGTATTTACGAGCAATATCTACCGGGTCAAAATCTTCTTGGATTACCCCTTTGGAAGGAGAAGCTTTTTTTACCTCTGCGATTAATGCTGGTTGTGTTTTACCTTCCCGTAGCGCTCGAACAAAATCGCGGGTAGGTGGTGCATTAATTACCTGTTTGCGTAATTCAAGCAAAGGTTTTTTTAAACGCATTTGCTCTACTTCTACTTCCTTATGCCAAACAATTTCCTCCAAAATATTGTTGGGTTCAGCATCTGGTACAGCAACCTGATAGCGCAAAATAGAAACGGAAACTGCTGGACTGGGTTGACGGCGACGAATTTGCATTATCAGTTATCAGTTAATAGGAGTTAGGAGTTAGGAGTTAGGAGTTAGGAGTCAGGAGTCAGGAATTAGGAGTCAGGACAGACCGCGCTCTAACGAGCGAGCAGGAGTCAGGAGTCAGGAGTCAGCAGTCAGGAATTAGGAGTCAGGAATTAGGAGTCAGGAGTCAGGAGTCAGGAATTAGGAGTCAGGAGTCAGGATTTAGAAACTAGGATCCAGAATAAAAATAATTGATTTCCCAGTCCCCAATCCCTAGTCGCCAGTCGCCAGTCGCTAGTCTCCAATCCCCACAACTAAGACACAACAGCCCGTTTATATGCTTCATCCAGAACTTCAGAAAGTGTCGGATGAGCGTGAACTAAATGAGCTAGGTTTTGTACTTGTTGACGGTTTGCGATCGCACTGGAGGCTTCATGAATCAAATCTGAAGCATGGATCCCGAAAATATGAACTCCTAAAACTTCGCCTGTATCTTTGCGGTAAATCACTTTAGCAATACCGTCAGCTTCAGCTTCAGCTAAAGCTTTAGAATTGCCTTTGAAATAACTTTTACTCACACCAATTTCAAAGCCTTCAGCGCTAGCTTTTTCCTTAGCCTGAACTTCGGTCATACCCACATAACTAACTTCAGGATGGGTAAATGCCGCAGCTGGAATTGCCTGATAATCTACTTCCTTGGTTCTGCCACAAATATTTTCTACAGCAATTATACCTTGTGCTGAAGCAGCATGGGCTAACATCATTTTGCCGGTCGCGTCGCCAATTGCCCATAAGTGAGGTACAACTTCACCCCCACTCAATACCGCCATGGTGTCATTAACAGGGATAAAGTTACGTTTGTTAAGTTCTACCCCTACGGATTCTAAACCAAGATCCTTAGTTGCCGGAATACGCCCAGTTGCGACGAGACAAGCATCAACTTCTAAAACATCTACATCTTCTTTAGTTTCAAAGTTTGCTAATTCAATAATTACCGGCGAACCGGGAATAACTTTTTTCGCGTAGATTCCGGTGTAGGTTTCGATATCGCGGGGAGTAATTAAAACCCTTTGTGCCAGTTTAGCAATATCGCGGTCAAATCCCGGCATTAATTGCGGTAAAGCTTCTATCATAGTGATTTCGCAACCCAAAGCCGAGTAAATATCAGAAAATTCTAAACCAATGTAACCACTACCAATAATTGCCACCCAATCCGGCAAAGATTCTAGTTTAACCCCTTGGTCACTGGTAAATACAGTTTTGCCATCTACTTCAATCCCTGGGGGTACAAAGGGAACAGAACCGGGGGAAAGAATAATATCTTTAGCTGTAAAAGTTTTCTCACCACTATCAGTAACCACACTAACTTTTTGATTCCCAACCACCTTTCCCCAGCCACGAATAATATCTACCTTCAAACGTTTGAGGCTATTGGTTAAATCACCTTGAATTTTCGCTACTAAATTTCCCGCATGGTCAGCAATGGCTTGTCTATCAAAATCAACATTACCGACTTGAATTCCTAGGGTTTTAAGATGGTGAGCATTACGTAAGTCCCGCACGCGTCCGGAAGCAGCGAGTAACGCCTTTGATGGGATACAACCTCGATTTACACAGGTTCCACCCATGTCACCGGCTTCCACGATCGCAGTTTTCAAACCACAACTAACTGCGTGTAGTGCAGCGCCATGTCCGCCAACACCAGCCCCAATAATCAATAAATCGTAATCAAATCCCTGGCTCACTTTATTGTCCCCGTAAGTACGCTTTGCCTATTTATTTTGCAGTTTAGAAAGCAATCAGTGCAAACCTAATCAATTTTAGTTGCTTTTGCCTTTATGGTAATGATGATTTTGGGGATTGGGGATTAGGTAATTGGTAATTGGTAATGGGTAATGGGTAATTGGTAATTGGTAATGAGTGTTAGCAGAGCATTGCGTTAGCAATTGAGTAATAAGGAATGAATTGATAAGGTTATTCTGACTCCTGACTTCTGACTTCTGACTCCTGACTTCTGACTCCTGACTCCTGACTTCTGACTCCTGACTCCTAACTCCTGACTTCTGACTCCTAACTCCTGACTTCTGACTCCTAACTCCTGACTTCTGACTTCTGACTCCTAACTCCTGACTTCTGACTCCTGACTCCTGATTCCTGACTTTAAGCTTTTTGAAGTAGAGAAAATCTATCTACTAATTTGGGTTTAGAATTTATCCTGTGATACCCTGTGAAACTTTGCTCCATATGCTGCTGAAAATTAAAATTTTTCGGTGAAATTTTTCGGTGAAATTTTTCGGGACGATGGTTTGTAAGAATCATGCGTAAGTAACTCTAATGTCTATTCCCAAACTCAGCGAAGCAGTTATTCGCGATCGCGCTAATGCTAAATCTTTTCAACGAGGTGAAGATTATTATCAAGTTGGTGCGGTTATTTCTTTAACTCTACGTGGTGACCTTCTGCAGTCGGAAGTAGAAGCAAGGGAAATTGGAACCTATGCTGTTAGAGTAAAATTTGACCGCAATGGCATTCATTTCGCGGACTGTAATTGCGCTTATAATTTTGATGGATGGTGCAAGCACATTGTAGCCACAATGCTCATGTGCGTACGTCACCCTGAAAGTATTCAAAAGCGTCCAACTTTAGAGAAATTACTAGATTCCTTAGACCATCTGCAAACCCAAAAGCTAGTACAAGATTTGGTTCAGGAACATCCCCATCTGATCGAAGATATTGACCAGCATGTAAGTTTAATAACCCAAACGGTAACACCTCAAAAATCTGTTGCAGCTAAACCCATCCGTCAAGCTTTAGATACTGCACCTTTGCGTCGACAGGTACGTAACATTCTTCATGATGCAGTGCGCTACTGGGAAGATGGTTATGAAGACGACCCAATCCGCGAAGAATTATTAAGTTTAGTACAAACAGCTGTGGAGTTCTGCAATCACGGTGATGCACATAATGCTTTGGCGTTTTTGAGAGCAATTACTTCTACTTGTGTTGATAATTGGGAAGATGTAGAGCAATATGGCGCTGACAATGAAGAAATTGTCGAAGAACTCAATGATGCTTGGTGTGAAGCAATTCTTAGCGTTGAACTCACCCCGAAAGAGAAAACTGATTTACAGTTAAATTTGGAAGGATGGCAGGATGAATGGAATGCTGATTTTAATTTGGCTTTAGAAGCATTGCGACAGGGTTGGGATTATCCCCCACTATTGGAAGTTTTAGAAGGAAATATCACTAATTTAGGTGCTTGGGAAGCAGAACCTCCAGATTATGCTGATGATTTAGCTTTAGTTCGCTTAAAAATTCTCGAACGACAGCAATGTTATCAAGAATATCTCTATTTGGCAGAAGCAGAAGGACAAACCCAGGAATATCTGACAATGTTGGCGCGTTTGGGTCGGGTGGAAGAAGCCACAAAAGCCGCCCAAGCTCAAATGACCTTAATGGAGGAAGCTTATGCTCTTGCTCGCACATTAAAGATGCAGGGAGCATCCCAAGAAGCTTTAGAGATTGCCCAAATGGGTTTAAAATTACCAGGTCATTCCCGTTATGAGTTAGGAACTTGGACAAGCGATCTAGCTGAAGAGTTAGGTAATCTTGAAGTAGCTTTAACATCAAGAAAAACAGCCTTTGCAGCTAGTCCATCTTTTATTGATTACCAAACAATCCAAGATTTAGCCGGGGACAATTGGAAAATTGTCAAGCAAGATTTACTGGAAATTCTCCGTACTTATTTGGGTTGGAATAAGGAATCTGCAAAAGTAGATATTTTCCTGCATGAAGGACTAGTTGATGATGCAATCAATACCGTCACCGATCTCAGTTCTTACCATGCAGAGTTAATCCATCGAGTGATGCGTACAGCAATTAAGGAAAATCCTGATTGGGTGATTGCTAATGCCCGTAAACGTGCGGAAAAAATTATGAATGCGGGTAAATCAGAATACTATAAGTTTGCTGTTGATTGGTTAGAACAAGCACGCAATGCTTATTTAGAATCGCGGAGAAAAGCAGATTGGTCTAACTACAAAGAAAGTTTAATTCAACAGCATGTTCGCAAACGCAAATTAATGGGTTTATTTAAGCAAGCAGGTATGGGGTGAGAAGAAGTAATGAGTAATAAGTAATAAGTAATAAGTAATAAGTAATAAGTAATGAGTAATAAGTAAAGAGTAAGAACTAACTGATAACTGTAGCCCGTAAGGGCGTGGTGTTAGCCATAAACTGATAACTGATAACTGATAACTCTAGACTTTTAACAAACAAAATTACTGTAGGGTGTGTTAGACCCATTACTATATTTGATTTCTAAAGATAACTCAAATAGGTCTAACGCACCGTCTGCCGATTTGTTGTATTTGAGTAATTTATATATATGTTTCATATCATGTCCGCCTAATTACTTATGAAAAAATATGTTTGTAGTAGCGCTTTAGCGCCATAGTAAAGATATTGGCGCTCAAGCGCTACTACGAACCTTATCGCAAGTGTTTTACCAGACATGATATCAATCCCGCAAGCGGGATTATTTAAATTGAAAGCTTAGAAAAAGTGCGCGTCAAAGTGGATTCGCTAGGTTTCAATCCCGCAAGCGGGATTATTTAAATTGAAAGATTAGACAATGAGTGGTTGTGGGTATCAAATCAAGAGTTTCAATCCCGCAAGCGGGATTATTTAAATTGAAAGAAACTATTACAGTGGTTAAACGGGTACAACGTAGCGGTTTCAATCCCGCAAGCGGGATTATTTAAATTGAAAGAGGTTGTTGTTCAATTTGGTGCGATCGCAGATAAAAGTTTCAATCCCGCAAGCGGGATTATTTAAATTGAAAGGTATGCAAAATTTATTTAAGCAATCCGAACTAGAGAGTTTCAATCCCGCAAGCGGGATTATTTAAATTGAAAGAAGACGACTTTTTATTATTAGATGAAATTGAAGATGAGTTTCAATCCCGCAAGCGGGATTATTTAAATTGAAAGAATTATGGATTCAATAGACAGAAAACGATTTATTGATTGTTTCAATCCCGCAAGCGGGATTATTTAAATTGAAAGAATCAAGCCATCTTCTCTATTCTGATTCAACCAATCGTTTCAATCCCGCAAGCGGGATTATTTAAATTGAAAGTCCCACCACTTTGATGAGGGCTGGGACAAGGCTTAGTTGTTTCAATCCCGCAAGCGGGATTAAGTAATTTGAAAGAAGTTCTGAATACCAGTTCAAATCGAGTTGTTAATTGTTTCAATCCCGCAAGCGGGATTAAGTAATTTGAAAGTGTCCAGCAGCTGTGCATAAATCAACTAAATTTGTAGTTTCAATCCCGCAAGCGGGATTAAGTAATTTGAAAGTCTGTACTTTGTTTTTCTATGCGATCAACTCCTTCTTGTTTCAATCCCGCAAGCGGGATTAAGTAATTTGAAAGAGCTTTGTGCTCGGTAGCGATCGCTGCTTTAAAGTTTCAATCCCGCAAGCGGGATTAAGTAATTTGAAAGCTTGGCGACTAGCCGCAGTCATAGCCGCTTCTTCTGTTTCAATCCCGCAAGCGGGATTAAGTAATTTGAAAGCAGGAAGCTTTAAATAGCAATAAACCAGATAAAATCCTACTATGTTTCAATCCCGCAAGCGGGATTAAGTAATTTGAAAGCTTTGTACGCCCTTGGGTCCAGACTTTCATCTGAAGTTTCAATCCCGCAAGCGGGATTAAGTAATTTGAAAGTCAATCTTTGGTTAAAGCCATTCCTCAACTGGGACGTTTCAATCCCGCAAGCGGGATTAAGTAATTTGAAAGAGGTTTAGTTGTCGCTGGGTTAACAGGGGTAGGTTGTTTCAATCCCGCAAGCGGGATTAAGTAATTTGAAAGAATATTCAACCAGATTTAACCAGAGTAGGGGAACTGTTTCAATCCCGCAAGCGGGATTAAGTAATTTGAAATGTAGCGCTAGCGAATCCTAGTAAAGTATGACAATTGTTTCAATCCCGCAAGCGGGATTAAGTAATTTGAAAGCTGCCATCTGAAACCCAATAATAAAGGCATTTCCACGACCGATTTTGACGGGGAAATTTAAAAACCTAATTTCAGCGACTGCAGAAATATGAAACATCAAGTAACTAAACCCTGAAAGTATTGAATTGTCAAGGTTCTGACGATTTGACGGGACATCGCGGTTTTCGACCTCGCTTTCCCCCGTCAAAAATATTGTAGCAGCGCTCCAAATAAAGTCAATCAAAAAACTTTTTGTAAGTAAAACTCTTAACCCAAACAGCATAACTAATTCAGATTTAAACTGAAACCATAAACCATTAATTAAATTTTCAATTTTTATGGAGTTTCAAAATATTAGTTTAATTACAGGTTACCACGCCCACGTTTACTTTGATGAATCCACCTGCGATCGTGCAACAGCATTATGTGAAGAAGCAGGAAAACTATTTTCAGTAAGAGTAGGTCGCGTGCATCGCAAACCAGTTGGACCCCATCCCTGCTGGAGTTGTCAACTTGCTTTCGATCGCGAACAACACGCAGACTTACTATCTTGGTTAGCCTTAAATCGCCAAGGTTTAATAGTTCTAATTCATCCCCTCACAGGAAACGACCTAAAAGACCATACCGATTATGCTTATTGGATGGGAGAGCCACAAGCCTTAAATCTTGGTGTTTTATCAGTTAACAGTTAACAGTTATCAGGCTAGAGTTGAGTCTGCTAACGTTCGGCAGCGAAAGGCCACAAGCCTTAAATCTTGGTGTTTTATCAGTTAACAGTTAACAGTTATCAGTTTATGGCTAACGCCACGCCCTTACGGGCTACAGTGACCAGTTAACAGTTACCCATTACCAATTACCCATTACCAATTACCCATTACCAATTACCCAATTACCAAAAACAAAACACTCAAACCCAATAAAACAGGAGTCAACCAATCACCCCAACGCACATATAAAGTTTGCGATCGCCGACGATAAATATTTTCTGCATGGATCTCGTAGGTATTATGTCCAGATATCCAAATTGTTTTACCGTGGGGATTAACAAATGCTGAGTAACCTGTATTTGTTGCTCTTACCGCCCATCTGTCGGTTTCTATCGCTCGCATGATATCTTGAGCGTGGTGTTGAGCTGGCATTGCTTCACTAAAGTGAGCATCGTTAGAAGGACTCAAAATAAATTCTCCCCCTTGGGATGCTTGATAGCGAAACAGTTCAGGGAATGCTGAACCATAACAAATAACTGCGATCGCTCTCCCAAATGGAGTCTCAAATATTTGATCTGGTTTACCGGGAACTTGATGTTCGTCTAAAGGTGATAAGCGTCTGACTAAACCACCAATAATATTCCGAAAAGGAACATATTCCCCCAATGGAACTAATTTGATTTTGTCGTGACGACTAAAAATTGTGCCGTCTCCGGTAAATGTAAATAAACTATTGGTGTAAGCTCCCTGTTTTTGTTCTGCAAAACCACCAATCCAAGCTAATACACCTTTTTCTCTCACAGCTGCAACTAAAGAACTTTGGAAGATTCTTCTTTTGAAAAAAGGTAAGGCTCCTTCGGGTGTCAGCACAGCATCAACATTTTGCTCGACTAAATTTAGATAGCCATTCGTATAATTATTTAACGCCCTTTGTTTGCCATATTCAGTTAATTTGATTGTATTTGGAACATTACCTTGAATAATTCCAACTTTTAACTGTGTTTCTGCTGTTTCTTGTAGAGGAATATTATATAAACCAAATCCGATTAGATGGGAAACTACCAGTATTAATACAGCAGACCCTAAATAGATCGATGCTGGAGAAGTTCTGACAACAGAAGAATTTCTTGCTGTTTTATTAGCTGGCTTATTGGTTATTTTATTCCCCCTTCGTGCATACTTGATCCAAGCTTCTGCTAACAAGCAATTAACTGCAACTATCGTAGCGGTGATAGTAGTAGTACCAGAAATTTGTCCCAAATGAAGAATTACCAAATTTTGTGGGCTTTGGGTATAAGCAAGAGTACTCCACCATAGGGGACCAGAAGTCCAAATTGCTTCAAGGAGACACCATACAGATGTACCGACTAAAACTCTAAACCATGGGGAATTCTGAGCTTTAAACCCAAACTTAAATTTAAAATTTGAATGAAAACGTGAATTTAGACTTGAATTTAGACTTGAATTCAAATTGGAATTGAAGCTTGAAATCAATTTTGAATGAAAAATCCAATTACAGATTAATACCCACGTTATTGCAAGTGCAGTTCCCCACAAAGTAATAAACGACCAACAAAAAAGCGCGATCGCTAAACTTGCTAACCAAGGAACCCCCATCCATGTCATGGGATGAATCCCAGTAATCCAGGAAAGGGACATACCATAATATCCAATTCCCCATCCTAAAGCAGTTAAAAATAAAGATTTTATCCCCTTTTTTACTTTTGATTGTTCGCCAGACTTTTCATTATCTCTTGACTTTTCGTTACTAACTACAAAAACCCATAAAGGAGATAGGGCTAACCATGCTAAAAACCAAGCCCCAAAGGGAGCAACAGTTAACCCCATTAAAATTCCACTAACTAAAGCTGTTAGAAACTTGAAGTTATGAGTTTTGAGTTTGCTGTGTGTATTTAAACCCATCTTTAAACTCATTACTCACAACTCCATTGCTTATAACTATTCTTCTGTTTCTTCTGTATCTTCATCATTATCGGCAGCATCACCGGTATCCGGAGGAACTATTGCTACACCCATGATTGCATCTTCTACATCCAAACGTTGTACTCGAACTCCAGTAGCAGAACGCGACTGAATGGAAATTGCATTCACAGCTTGGCGAATAATAATTCCTCGACTAGTAACCATCATGATTTCATCATCGTCACCAACAATATGTAAAGCTGCTAACCGATCTTGAACTTTACGGTTTTTAAACTTAGTTGCCATTAAACCTTGTCCAGCACGGTTTTGTAAGCGGAATTGGGAAACAGGTACCCGTTTACCGTAACCTCCCATAGTAATTACCATTACCCAAAGACCAGTAGAACCATTCCCATTTAGTTCTTCTAAAGAATCTGCATTTTCGACCTCTTCTACTTCACTTTCTTCTACTGCAGCTTCATTATCGGTATTAATATTGGCAAGAATTGCTGCAGGAAGAATATCCATTCCTACTAATTCATCCCCTTTACGCAATTTCATTGCTTTAACACCACGGGTCGCTCGACCTAAAGGACGTAGCTGTTCGTTGCTGCATCGGAAATGAATAGCCATTCCCTGGCTAGAACCAACAATTACGCTATCTTCAGCTTTTGCTCGTCGCACCCACCGCAGTTGATCGCCTTCTTCTAAGGAAATTGCAATTAAACCATTGGCGCGAATGTTACTAAATGCAGCCAATTCTGTTTTCTTAATATTCCCACCCTTGGTTAGCATCACAAGATATTCATCACTAGTAAATTCGCTAACCGGGACGATTGAAGTAATCTTTTCTTCCTTAGGTATGGGTAACATTTGCACGATCGGAGTTCCCCGACTGGTACGAGAACATACGGGAATTTGATATGCCCTCAGACAGTAGACAACACCGCGTTCGCTGAAGAATAGTACGCTATCGTGGTCGCAACAGGTTAAGAAATGCTCGACATTATCGTTTTCTTTTACTTTTGCTGCAGCTTTACCTCTTGTAGCACGACTTTGCGCCTCAAAAGTGTTAACTGGCATTCTCTTAATGTAACCTTGCTGAGTAAGCAAAATCACAGCTTTTTCATTAGCAATTAAATCATGATCTGCCAAATCTCCTTCTGCATGGGTAATTACCGTACGTCGGGGATTAGCATGAGTATCTTTAAGCTGTTTAACTTCAGTTTCAATAATTTCTAGTATTCTTTCCCGTCTTGCCAAAATATCTTGCAAGTCGGTAATTAAAGCTTGTAATTCTTCATGTTCGTGACGGATTTTATCAGCTTCTAAGGCGGTTAAACGGCGTAATTGCATTTGCAAAATTGCATCGGCTTGCACTGTAGACAAACCATAGTTACCGATTAGTTCGCCTTTTGCTGTTGGTGCATCAGGTGCATGACGAATTAAGTTAATAATTGCATCTAATTGGGATAAAGCAATCAAATAACCCTGCAAGATATGGTCTCTTTCTTGAGCTTTCCGCAATTCATAATTTGTCCTTCTAGTAATTGCTTCAATGCGGAAATCTAAGAATACTTGCAAGAACTTTTTGATCGTGAGTAACTGAGGCTCACCATCCACCAAAGCCAGCATATTTGCGCCAAAATTAGCTTGCAGTGGTGTTTGTTTGTAGAGATTATTTAAAATAACGCGGGGATAGGCATCACGCTTCAGTTCGATGACTATTCGCATTCCATCACGATCGCTTTCATCTCGGATATCAGCAATACCTTCAATCCTTTTATCGTTGACCAATTCAGCAATTTTTTCGATTAATCCTGCTTTATTGGTCTGATATGGAAGCTCTGTAACAATTATTGCTTCTCGGTCTGGACGTCCCCGTTGTTCAATTGTTTCAATTGTTGCCACCCCACGCATGGTAATCGAACCACGACCGGTGGTGTAAGCTTCTTTAATTGCCGAAGTACCCAGAATCTGACTCCCTGTCGGGAAGTCTGGTCCGGGAATATACTTCATCAATTCCGTATCTGTAATTTCTGGATTATGAATCAGCGCAATCGTTCCATCAATTAATTCACCCAGGTTATGGGGGGGAATATTGGTCGCCATCCCAACAGCAATTCCAGAAGAACCATTGAGTAATAATTGGGGAACCCTTGCTGGTAAAACGGTTGGCTCTTGCTGAGAACCGTCAAAGTTGTCTGCGAAGTCTACTGTTTCTGACTCAATGTCCCGAAGCAAAGCATCACTAGTCAAAGCATGCAAACGACATTCGGTATATCGCATTGCAGCTGGGGGATCGTTATCTACAGAGCCAAAGTTACCGTGCCCTTGAATTAAAGGCACTCTCATGGAAAAATCTTGCGCCATCCGCACTAGGGAGTCGTATACCGCAGTATCGCCATGGGGATGATACTTACCTAATACTTCCCCGACCACACGAGCACACTTTCTGAAAGGACGGTCTGAGGTCAATCCCAGTTCATGCATGGCGTAGAGAATGCGACGATGCACGGGCTTAAGACCATCCCTGGCATCTGGCAGCGCCCGACCCACGATGACACTCATCGCATATTCTAAGTAAGACCGGGACATTTCATTCCGCAGATCGGTCGGGATAATCGTCATAACCTAAAAAACTCCAAAAATCGCAATTTTTAGCGTTTACCCTGGAAAAACCAAAATTATTCCCAGCAAATATCGAGTAATTGCTATAATTTGCTACAATTCTAGCACATATTAGTCTTTTTCGCCGGAAAAACTGGCTCTAGACAAAACAAGAAATACGAAAGAAAAAATAAAAAGAATCAATCAATTTTTTCCATTTTCCAAGGGTAACAGGTCTACAAGTCTAGCAGTGAAATGTCATTGAATAAACCAGGCAAAATAAGTAATAGTTGGCAAAAAAAATACCAGTAGTTACACGTTGATACTTAAAAAATAATACAGGTTTGCCTAAAGCCTTTGCTGACAAGGGTTTTCAGAGTACAACAAAGGGTCTAATTTGGTGCTTGAAAATTTGAAGTTATACCTATATTTAGCAATAATAAAAAATTAAATTAGAAAAAAAATAATCTTATGGAAGGATAAATAAATAAGCAAAAGAAGATATTACTATTATGAAGCGGTAATTGCAATAATAAAACCACTTTTTTCAATTGCTAAAATAAGGCGATAATTATCGATTATCCAAACTTCAGATAAATAAAGCGATATTACTTGGTAAAAATAATAAAATAACTCAATATAATAGCTGATTTAAACGATAATAAAACGTATTATTGGGGATTAGGGATTAGGGATTAGGAATTGGCGATAAGGAATTAGGATATTATCTTTCCAGTTATGGTTTAACAGTTACATGTTACTGATTACTAATCTCTAATCTTGATTCCCAAGTATACCCAGTCCTAAATACCGAACCAGTCTCCAGTCGTCGATTGCTAATCCCCTAATGTTACTCATATACTCCGACGAATTCTTAGAACATAAAACCGGGCGATTTCACCCAGAAAAACCAGAACGTTTGACAGCTATTAAAGATGCGATCGCAGCCAGTGACTTTGCCGATCGCATTGAATGGAAATTACCAACTTCAGTAGCGGAGCGTTCCGTACTACCTTGGGTAGAATCAATTCACAGTTCAAATTACATTCAAAAAGTTGCAGCGATCGCCCAAAGTGGAGGTGGTTACCTAGATACGGATACTGCAATTTCTCCTCGTAGTTATGATGTTGCACTTTTAGCGGTGAGTGCTTGGTTAGATGGGGTAGATGCTGTACTGAAAAAAAGTAAACCGGCTTTTGTGCTTGCGCGTCCCCCAGGACACCATGCTGAAAGTAACCTGGGAATGGGATTTTGTTTATTTTCTAATGCTGCGATCGCAGCTTTTTATGCATTAAAACAACCAAATGTAAACCGCGTCGCAATCCTTGACTGGGACGTACATCACGGTAATGGAACCCAAGCATTAGTTGAGTCTCACTCGGAAATAGCTTATTGTTCTTTACATGAATATCCCTGTTATCCAGGAACAGGAAAAATTACCGAACGAGGTTTCCACAACAATGTCCTCAACTTACCCATTCCTCCTAACAGCGATGTTCAACTTTATCAGCAAGCTTTTGAGAGAGAAGTCATACCGTTTTTATCTAAATTTGCGCCAGATTTACTGATTGTCAGTGCTGGTTATGATGCAAATGCAGATGACCCCCTAGCAACAATTAATCTTCAACCAAGGGACTACGGTTTATTTACAGAGTATTGTTTGGGAATTACTTCCAAAATTCTCTTTGGTTTGGAAGGTGGGTACGATTTATCTGCACTTGCAAATTCAGTTGTAGCGACCATTGAGAAATGTTTGGCTTGAGACTCTAATATTTGGCTTGAGACCCTACTGGGTCTAAATCATTTTCGCCCTTCTAATTTGCTACAACTCCAATTTCCACATCTCTAAATATACTGCTGCTGAATAAACACACTGATACACAGGGGCTTGAAGTTAATCCATTGTTGTCAATGATCTTGAGGTTCTTTCCTGCTTATTTTTTATCTAAGTCCTGCTAATTTTCATAAAAATAAAACAAAATCTAAAAAAAATATTTGTTTTACTCGATCAAGAGTTACACTTACGTGAAATCACTGATGTATTATCTAATTATTCACGGTGAAGATATTACCTAGCTATGTTTCGTCAGATACTAATCTGCAAAGACTCAAATGAACGATTCTTAAAGGCTAAAAAACATTTACTAAGTATTTCATAGGTAAATATTATTTCACTTTTGTAGTAATACTACTCATTCATGACTTAAGTGTAATAGTTTACCAGCGAATGCTGAACACGTCGCATATGTAAATTCAAACAAGTTAGAAGCTCAGGGATTACTCTATAGAAATTCTCTGACAGTGTAGATAAATAAAAGGTAAAAATCAATCCTATTTTATCTGCACAGAAAATTATAACTTGACACGCAAGATATTTTACTAGTCAGTCGGTAAAACGATTATGTACAAACCTCTTATCCCTAAGTTCAAACGGCAGCTTGTAGAAGATCGCCGCCTGGACGGCTACTGGATTGAAGCACTCAATATTGATGGTGGTTCTAAAGCAGACATCATTGGGTATGGAATGGGTCAAGGTGAGGTTAATTGGTATCGAAACAATGATTGGAAAAAGACACTAATTGCCAAGTATCTTGGTCCAGTTGGGATGCATCATGCAGATGTTAACGGTAATGGACGAGATGATGTGATCATTTGTTATCAATATGGTTTAACTATGGTCAACTGTGACCCCGATGGAGGCAAAATAGATTGGCTGGAAAACCCAGGCAATGATGAGCCCTATTGGAAGCGCCACTATATTGGTAGAGCTACCTCCATGCATCGTTTGAAGGTTGGTCATTTTACACAGGAAAGTAAACTTCAAGTTTTAGCACTTCCAATTGTGGGAAGACCAAATAATGTTCACTCCATTACACCAACTTTACTTTTCACTCAACCAGATGACTTGTATGGAGCCACAGAGTGGAAGGAAGAAAGACTTAAAATATATGACAAGAGTTACTATGACGAGCATCAAACTAAGCCAGATCCAAATGATGACGATGCTCGTGTAATTAGTTTTCACGTTGTTCATGGCGTATCGATTAAGAAATATGGTAGTAAATTTGGCTCCAATCTTGATTCTGCTCTAATTGCTTCTGAAGAAGGAATTACTTGGGTTTATTTCAGTCCTGAAGATGGCGTATGGTATGGCAAGACCCTCGGCATAGGGGAACTAACCCAAGTAAATCGAACGGGTTATAAAGGTAGTGGTAATGTTGACGCAGGTAAAATAGGAGATGATGCTTTCGCTTACATCCCTACTGTCGAGCCATTTCATGGCAATACTGTTGCTGTTTACTATAAAACAGAAGATAACAATGAGAGCAAAAATTCTCTCATCGGTTCACAGTGGGAAAGAGTTGTACTCGATGTCTACGCAGACCCCAATCCGATAGGAGAAGGACCGGGACATTTCGTGATTTGTGCAGATTTTGATAACGATGGAGATGATGAATTCCTCGTTGCTTTACGAGGTCCGATGCCTTGGCAAGGAGTCTTTTATTACAAGGCTATAGATATTAAAAATGGCGTCTTTGCAAAATGGCGGGTCTCTGAGGATTCAGCAGCTCGTATAGCTGTTGCTGATTTCAATGGTGATGGGCGTTTAGATTTTGCCACTATCGGTTACTCTGTAGATGGGTATTACACTGCAGATAATCCATCTATCGTCGTTCATTACAATGACTTTGCTCCGCGTAAGGACATTTCAGTTAGTCAAACACAATCCCTTCAGTTACAGTTCCGTTAATGAGTTATTTAAGCTCAAAAACCCTTAAACTCAAAAACTGATGAAAACTAACCAAGTCAAACAGCTTAACTTTTCCGGTGCTTACATAGAAGCTAAGTACGTTGAAAATGTAGAAAATTATTACATCAACAACCGTACTATCGCCGTAAATCCCCAAGAATCAGATGCTTACTTAAAGGAAGCAAATATCAGCATAATTCCTGCTTTTTCATCTACCATCCTCAACGATACAGTAGTTAAGGAAGCAAAATCTTTACTTTTGCTGGAAGTGGTAGAGACTAAAAACATCGGCAAGATTATCTTTGAATCTCAGTGGGATATATTAGGTAATCTCGATCCTGGCTTTCCCAAAGATGTACCCTTGTATAAGTCTCCCCAAGATGAAGCAGGAATCATAGAAATCGATCCTTACTTCATGACAAGACAATCGAGTAAGCCCGATTGGAAAGAACAGTTCTCTCTTAAAGTTAACCTCTGGTATGCTCCTTCCCTTAGCGATTGTGCAATCCACAACCAACATGACTTCATTGAGATTCACACCCAAATATTTGGAAAGGGAAGAATGCAGAAGTTTAAAGAAGACGATTTTGGAACTCTCTATGAAGATCTGTTCATGAGTGAGGGATACACCACCGTTCTTCCTTTTTGTCAAGTTCACAAACACCAAAAGTATACTTATCCGTGGCATCAATATTACGCAGATACAGATTGCATCTGGATGGCGATCGAGTATCACCCAATTAAAACCTCTAAATAAGTGCTGAGAAATCTATATCTTTCATTCTTAGTCTTACTTTATTTGTTTTAGTTGTTTTTTTTTGAATGTTGTTGAATTCTGATAATCAAGTTATGTCCAACGAAATTTTTCCAAGCGATCGCGTCTATAAATTTCTCAAAGTAGAAGAATATTTTGGCAGATACCAAGAATGGGAAAAGTTAGAGAAAGTTGTTTCTCATTCCTTTGATGAAAAGACAAAAACTTTGAGTCTTGAGTTTAATAAAAGTGAGGGTGGAAAGTGCTTGATGCTACTCCACTTTTCTCAACACGATACATTCAGAGTGCGTTTTAACCCAGCAAAATCCACAAAAGCTGAATATCAGTCAAGTAATACTCGCTTGGTAGTTGCAAAACACTTCGATTGTGACGAAGACCACAAAAGGGCGAGAGAAGAGACAGGATGGGCATTACCAGAACTTGAGAAATTTGATGTATACTGCACGCAACAAAGCGGTCAAATCAAGTTAAAAACAAAAGAAAAGCAACAGTCCAATGGGATTGAGATGACGGTGTTTGTCACTCTAGACCCATTTGCAATAAAAGTATTCAACAGTTCCAACGGTGAAGAATATAAAGTCTGGGAAACAGCGGAAACTGGTATTTATTATACGAGAAATGGCAGTGTCCCTGAAGGAAAAGAAGGAACACAAGAGAAAGATAATTACGCCATAATTCAAGCAGTTCATAAGCCAGCAACTGCCAAATATATTGGATTTGGCGAACAAGGGGGTCAATCACTCAGCAAAAATACCGAACAATTGAATTATTTCAATTTCGATAATATGCGGTATCGACAGGTCTATAACATTGGACCTTTAGATAATCGCGAACCCCTCTACCACTCAGATCCTTTCTTTTATGAATTTAATGGCGTTCCGGATAAAAATAGCGTTAATGCGATTCTGATTGATAACCCCAGTCAACTGTTTGTCGATGTGGGATATAGCAACTCCAGTCGCTATATGTTCGGCACCCGTTTTGGTGACCTTGACTATTATTTCTTCCTTGGAGAGAGTCCAACTGAAATTTTGGATAGTTTTACCGAAATTGTAGGTCACCCAGCATTGAAACCACGTTATGCTTTGGGATATCATCAAGGTTGTTATGGTTATGAACACCGAAGCGATCTCGAATGGGCTGTTAATAAGTACCGTGATTATGGAATTCCCCTTGATGGGCTTGCAGTAGACGTTGATGTTCAACATAACTACCAGACTTTCACCATAGATACCACTAAATTCCCCAATCCAGAGGAAATGTTTGGTAATTTAAGGAATCAGGGTGTTAAGTGTTGTACGAACATTACCCCAGTGATTAGTAATAAAGATGAAAACTATACCACATACACTGAGGGACGGGATAAAAACTATTTCGTATTAGATAAGCGTTACCAGCCTGACAATCCTCAAAGCAAATACTACCAACTTTATGGTGGTGGGAATGAATACTGTCCTAACAATGGTTATGTAGAAGGTTTCAACAGTGGTCAACCTTACATTGGCGAAGTCTACTACGGAAATGATGCTTATGGGAATCAACTAGGAACTACAGGTCATTATGCTGATCTAAATCGACCAGAAGTCCGTGAATGGTGGGGTAAGCAATATCAATATCTGTTTAACACAGGTTTAGAATTTGTTTGGCAAGATATGACCACACCTGCAATTCGTGATTTCCGTGGAGACATGAAGGGCTTTCCCTTCCGTTTACTAATAACAGATGATTTCCAACCGGGAATTGAGCCCAAAAAGACAGCAGCAATCAAGGTATGGAATCTTTATTCCTATAATCTCCACAAAGCTACTTATGAAGGATTGAATAAACTTCCAGGACGAGAAAATAAACGCAACTTTATTATTGGGCGAGGAAGTTTTACCGGTTCTCACAAATTTGCTGGCTTGTGGACAGGGGATAACTCTTCCGACTGGGATTTCCTCCAGATGAACGTATCTCAAGTGTTATCCTTGGGGATGAATGCTTTGGCTGTATCAGGGCAAGATATTGGTGGTTTTGAAGCCTCAGCAGTTGATGAAGGTAAATGGGCTAGTCCAGAACTAATGATTCGCTGGACTGCTGTTGGTGCATTTTTACCTTGGTTCCGAAACCATTACGTTCGTAAAGGGCGCAAAGAGTTCCAAGAACCATTCCAATATGTAGAATGGTTTGAGCAATATAAGGGTGGTAATATACCAGAGCCTCAAGACTTATACCGCATGGTTCTGCCGATTTGTAAGCATTACATTCAATTGCGCTATCGGCTAATGCAGTTATTCTACGATAGCCTGTTTGAAAACACTGTTAATGGACTCCCTATTTGCCGACCCCTGTTTTTGAATGCTCCTAACGATAAATCCCTCTACAACGATAAAGAAGCATTTCTAAACAACGAGTTCTTTATCCGTAAAGATCTGCTAATTGCTCCGGTTCTGCGACCCCAGACAGAAAATAATAACAATGGTAAGCGGGATGTCTATCTACCTCAAGATAGTAACTGGTATGGTTTCATGAACAATACCATGCCCTTAGCTTCAGCAGTAGAAGGTGGTACAACCATTCGGGATTTTGATGCTAATCTGAATACCCATGATAATCACATTAACTTTATCGTTCCCATGTATGTGCGGGAGGGTGCAATTATCCCCACCATTGAACTGGAACAATATGTGGGACAATTGAATGCAGAAGGTAAGCCCAATCCCATTACCCTAAACATCTACCCAGGATCGCAAGGGGAGTACACCATGTACTTAGATGATGGTGTAAGTCGTTCTTCTGCACCGAGCATTGCTCTCGAAGAAGGTGGTGATTCTGAAGCAAGAGGTCAATATCGCGAAGTCAAAATTACCCACAACAAGACCGGTGAAAAGACGCGGGAGATTAAAGTAGAGCGCGTCCACGACAAATATACACCCGAGTACGAGAAATATTTCTTCGTGGCAATATTACACGATCCCACAGAGCAAAAAGGAAATTCAGGTCCTTTGTATAGCGTTCATGTTGCTGGAGAAAAGCTTGATATAATTACGGGAGGTACAGCTGAAGAACGGGCTAATCGTCTCAGTAATTCTGCTGAAAATGCATGGTATTACAACGAGAGCATCAACATCAGTTTCATCAAGGTATTTGATAACAGCCCTTCGATTGCTATAACGGCAAAATATTGGTAAGCATTGGGCAATACAATTTTGAATTTGCTCTGCCTGTATTGAAATATTACTAATGATTTTATCCACCCTGTCTGAGATGGGGTGGATTTATTCTTACTTAAGCGATTTCTCATTAGCTTCCCTTATTAAAAGGGTATAAATCTTGTAAAACAAATAAACGAAAGCTATCACTATTTTAGGTTGAATGGAAGTGAAATCCAAGCTAATAAACTAAATATATTACAGGTATCTTTACAGATAAAAAATATAAATTAGTAGCTTTTGCTGAGGTGTAGATTGCTTTTGAGAGATGAAGCTATAGCAGTGAGTTTCAGTAATCATTGTGATAAGAAAACTCACTTTTAAAAATGTAGATTTAATAAATCATTGAGGAAAAAATGAAAAATAAAAAATTAATGTTTGCTGCTGCTTTGGTGGTAACTTCTTTTGCTGGCACATTTATACCCAATTCTGCGATTGCATCAGCACCAATATGCACTCGAGGACAAAAAGCCGAGGCTAAATGGAAGGGAAAATGGTATCCAGTAAAGGTATTGGATGTCAGCGGTCAGAAATGTTTTATCACCTACGAAGGATATGATAGTTCTTGGAATGAATGGATTGGTTCTAGACGCTTCCGCGCATATTTTAGGACTGGTAGCTCAGTCAATGTTCGCTGGAAAGGTAAATGGTACCCAGCAAGAATTTTACAAGTGAGTGGTAATGGCTACAAAATTACCTATGATGGTTATGATAGCTCTTGGGATGAGTGGGTTGAACCTGCACGGGTAAGTAGAAGATAAACATCTGCTATGACTTTTAGGAATTAGGGATTGGCGATAGGCGTTAGCGGAAGCGTGGCGTTAGCCATAAGCACTGCGTGCCGCCGCAAGCGGCATATGGGTAAATGGAGATTGGGTAAATATAGTTACCAATTACCCATTACCAATCACCAATTACCCATTACCAATTACCAATTACCAATCACCAATCACCAATCACCAATCACCAGTTACGAAGTAGCAGAACTATTTGTCAGCATCTCACTGAGGTCAGATACTACAATATCTGCTCCATTGTCTTTAAGAGCTTGCGCATCTCCTTCGCGATCAACCCCAATTACTAATCCAAAACCACCAGCGCTACCTGCTTGAACGCCGGAAATTGCATCCTCTACAACCACCGCTCTTTTCGGTTCTATACCCAGCATCTCAGCCGCTTTAAGAAAAGTATCTGGTGCTGGTTTACCTGGAATTTTCAACTGAGCTGCAACTTTACCATCAACTCGAATCTTAAATAATTCTATAATTCCAGCAGCTTTGAGAACAATTTCACAATTTTTACTGGATGAGACTACCGCAGTTTTAATCCCCTCAGACATGAGATGCTTTACCCAGTCCACAGAACCAGAATATACTTCAACACCTTCTGTTTCTAAAACTAAATGAACGAATTCGTTTTTACGATTACCCACACCACATATTGTTTTAGCTGTGGGATCGTCTTCAAGGGAACCTTGGGGTAAGTGAATATTTCTCGATTCTAAAAAACTTTTTACCCCTTCATAACGGGGCTTACCGTCCACATAAAGTTTGTAATCTGTTTCAATTTCAAAAGCCTGAAATGGAATATCGTTTTCTTTGGCGTGTTGCTGAAGAAATTCGTCAAAGGTCTTTTTCCAACAACTTGCATGAACTTTTGCAGTTGCTGTCAGTACGCCATCTAAATCAAACAGAACAGCATCAAATTTATCTGGAGTTACAGAATAATTCACTTGGTTTGGAATCCTATCTGGAGTCATCTTACTTATAGAAGTTAGCTAAAGAATATTATTTCTTGTGTATACTAGCCGTCATCTTAATTGATTGTTTATCAGTGAACAGTTAATTGGTAAATGGTAACCGATCCCCCAATCGCCAGTTCCCAGTCCCCAGTCCCCAATTCTAGTGACAAATTTACACTTTAATAGTATGCTGAAAATTTATTTACCAAAATTTTAGATAAATGTAGGTAAATTTAGTCGATAATATACAATCGATCCTAAGTTTTACTAATACATAAGCACTGATTATTCAAGCTCAATGCCTAAAAGGTGGACGAACCTTAATATTAGCCAGTAGTCAGGAAAGTTAGTCAGAAAAACTAACAAAAATAAACTAAAAAATCTATGATGCTGTTGGTCAATTCTCACAGGGTTAAACCCCTCGCCCTCAAAACCTGAATATTGCGTTGTTTTTATGTCCTGTAATAAATTGTGGGCTAAAATCCTAAGTCAGTTCCAAGGAACTGAAATCCAGAAAATTAATACAATTTAGAACTGATGGGTCAGACCCCTTTTTAATTCGCCAACAGCATCATCTATATGAGGGTTCATAGTTAATCCAGCAAGAATAATATCTTGTAAAACTAATATTCGTAGCCAGCTAGGTCTACCTTAATTAGTAACTATATTTAATGTAAAACTGCCTTCATCCTGCGTTTAATCAGTTGAGCTGCATTATGACCACTTTACAAACCCGTCGCTATCACATCACCACCTTTGGTTGTCAGATGAACAAAGCCGACTCAGAGCGCATGGCTGGCATTCTAGAAGACATGGGCTTTGAGTGGTCGGAAGACCCGAATAGTGCCGATTTAATTCTTTACAATACCTGTACGATTCGGGATAATGCCGAGCAGAAAGTTTACTCTTATCTCGGTCGCCAAGCAAAACGCAAGCACTCTCAACCGGACTTAACATTGGTTGTTGCTGGTTGTGTAGCTCAACAGGAAGGAGAAGTTTTATTACGGCGGGTACCCGAATTAGATTTGGTTATGGGTCCGCAACATGCTAACCGTCTGAAAGATTTACTAGAAGAAGTTTTCGATGGCGGTCAAGTTGTGGCGACTGAGCCAGTTCACATTATGGAAGATATCACCAAGCCCCGTCGTGATAGTGCGGTAACGGCTTGGGTAAATGTGATTTATGGCTGTAACGAACGCTGTACCTATTGCGTAGTTCCCAATGTGCGGGGTGTGGAACAGTCCCGGACGCCAGAAGCCATTCGTACAGAAATGGAAGAAATTGGACGACAGGGTTATCCAGAAGTAACCTTGCTCGGACAAAATATCGACGCTTATGGACGAGATTTACCGGGAGTGACCCCAGAAGGTCGTCACAAACATACCTTCACGGATTTGCTTTATCACGTCCATGACGTTGAGAGAATTGAGCGCATTCGGTTTGCGACTTCCCATCCCCGTTATTTTACTGAAAGATTAATTAAGGCTTGTGCCGAATTACCTAAGGTTTGCGAACATTTTCATATTCCGTTTCAATCTGGAGATAATGAAGTACTCAAACAGATGAGACGGGGTTACACCCACGAAAAATATCGCCGCATCATTGACAAAATCAGGGAGTATATGCCAGATGCATCAATTAGTGCAGATGCGATCGTTGGATTCCCGGGCGAAACGGAAGAACAGTTTGAGAATACTTTGAAGTTAGTAGCAGACGTTGGCTTTGACCAGTTAAACACTGCAGCATATTCACCCCGTCCGGGTACGCCAGCAGCATTTTGGGAAAACCAATTAAGTGATGAAGTAAAAAGCGATCGCCTCCAACGTTTAAATCACCTAGTAGCTCAAAAAGCTGCAGAACGTTCCGGGCGTTACATGGGACGCATTGAAGAAGTGTTGGTGGAAGACCAAAATCCCAAAGATAAAACTCAGGTAATGGGGCGTACAAGGGGTAATCGTCTAACTTTCTTTGCAGGTGACATCAAGGAACTTAAAGGAAAGTTAATAAAAGTTAAAATTACCGAAGTCCGTGCTTTTAGCTTGACTGGCGAACAAATTTAGTACCGCTACGCGGAAGTAAAAAGTCAAAAGTCAAAAGTCATTAGCGGAGCGTGTCCGTAGGACATAAGTTGAAACAAAACAGACCCCACTAGATTGTACTTTAGCTCGGTGGGGGTAAGTTTTGCTATTAGGACAAGGGAAATTCACAAAATTCAGGAGAGTCAGGGAAATAAAGAAATCAAGTAGTGTGATGAAGAAATGCTTTTCATCTTCTCACTACCAATTACCAATTACCCATTGCCAATTACCAATTACCAACAATACTTTAATTTATTTAATCTTGGGGCTAGCTTTGGAAAAGATGTGTTTTTTTGCTTGCTATGCGAATTTGCCAAAATCCCAATTGCTCCAACCCCTTTAACGCAGCTGAAAATAAATTTTGTGTTAGTTGCGGACAAAATACCTTTGGTGAATTATTAAGAAATCGTTATGTTGTCTTAAGGTTATTGGGTGAAGGAGGTTTCAGTCGAACTTACGCCGCAGAGGATGTAGATCGATTAAATGCTCCTTGCGTAATTAAACAGTTTTTGCCTCAGATTCAAGGAACGGGAGCCAGAATCAAAGCCGCTCAACTATTTAAGGAGGAAGCTTTTCGATTATATGAACTGGGAGAAAATCATATTCAAATTCCCAGATTGTTAGCTTTCTTTGAGCAAGGTGCTAGTTTGTATTTGGTTCAGGAGTTTATTGAAGGAGAAACCCTGTATCAAGAGGTACAAAAACAAGCATTTACGGAAGCAAAAATCCAATATTTTTTACAAGACCTATTACCTGTTTTAGACTTTATCCATTCACGGAATATTATTCACCGCGATATCAAGCCAGAAAATATTATCCGCCGTGCAAGTGATGACAAACTGGTTTTAATTGACTTCGGTGGTGCAAAGCAAGTGACGCAAACCAGTTTAGCGAGACAGGCTACAGCAATATACACCATAGGTTATGCTCCAAACGAACAAATGGCGGGATACCCCTGTAATGCGAGCGATCTCTATGCTTTAGGCGTTACTTGCATCCGACTTTTAACCCAATGTTTGCCCGTGCAAGATACCTGTGGTAATTTACAAGACCCACTTTACGATCCCATGGGTGGTCAGTGGTTATGGAGAGAATTATTAAAGAAACGAGGTGTGAGAATTAGCGATCGCTTAGGGAAAATTCTCGACAAATTATTAAAAAATCTTGCAAAGGAAAGATATCAATCAGCGGCGGAAGTATTACAGGATTTAAATGCTCGGGATTTGAGTCAGGCTGATTCTAACCCCGTTACCAATTTTTCTAGTTCGGTTAAAATATCAGAAGATAAATTATATTCCTCAAAAAATATTTCAAACTCCGTACCGCCCCCATTAGAAATATTTAAATTTAATGTGGTGACGGTAGATGCTGGTGGAAGAGAAATTAAACGCCTGCAAAGTCAAGCCAAACAATATCGGGAAGAAATCAATAACAGTGTCAGTTTGGAAATGGTTGCGATTCCAGACGGTACCTTTATGATGGGTTCTAAAGAATATGAAGGCGATCCAGGAGAGCGTCCCCAACACTCGGTAACCATCCAGTCTTTTTTTATGAGTAAATATCCTATTACTCAAGCCCAATGGAAAGCTGTTGCGGCTTTACCAATAGTTAAAAAACCTTTAAATCCTAACCCTTCTAAATTTAGAGGTATGAGTCGCCCCGTAGAAAATGTATCTTGGGCTGAAGTTCAAGAATTTTGTACCCGGTTGGCGCACAAAACCGGGAAAAAGTATCGTTTACCCAGTGAAAGTGAATGGGAATACGCTTGTCGCGCCGGTACAACTACGCCATTTCATTTTGGTGAAACAATTACTACCGATTTAGCAAACTGTAGCGGTGCAGATACTTATGCTTTTGAACCCAAAGGAAAACAACGTAAAGAAACCACACCGGTAGGAAGCTTCGAGGTGGCGAATGCCTTTGGTTTGTTTGATATGCATGGTTTAGTCTGGGAATGGTGCGCTGACCCTTGGCACAAAAATTATGATGGTGCACCTGCTGATAATTCTGTTTGGGAATTAGGGGGAGACGAGCATCGTCGGGTGCTTCGGGGTGGTTCTTGGAGTTTTAGCCCAGTATTATGTCGCAGTGCAAGTCGCAGTTGGAATGAAGCTGACGGTGGTGTAAGGGTATGTGGTTTTCGAGTGGCTCTATCTGATTTTTAGGATTGCAGAATAAATTATCTGAAGTATTAATTATCTGAAATGTTAGGTTGGCAGATATAATTTTAACAATATAAACTTTAAGTTAACTTTGTATAGAAGATTAATTAGAGAATTTATTTATTCTGCTTTATTTTATTTCATGACTTATATGTTGTAATTTTTATTTTTTAATTCTTATTTTTGAATTTTGAACTCATACCAATTCAATAAATCATTGCAACAGATTCTCCGGTAGAGACGTTGCATGCAACGTCTCTACAAAATCTATCTGTCTCATTATTTTTCCAAATTGGTATCACTATCAATAATTCTTAATTGGTGTACTCTTATTTACCCTAAAAGCGTTGAATACAACATCGTTATAACTCCTGACTCCTGAATTCTGACTCCTGAATTCTGACTCCTGACTTCTGACTCCTGACTCCTGACTTCTGACTCCTGACTCCTGAATTCTGACTCCTGACCTCTGACTCCTGACTTCTGACTCCTGTTAGTGTAACTTGACCATAGGTCATTTTGATTATTTCTGAAATTTATGTGTCGATTACTTGCTTATATCGGTTCGCCAGTTTCTTTAGAACATCTACTTTACAACCATGAAAATTCCTTGATCGTTCAGAGCTACCAACCGAAAGAAATGATTTATGGAAATGTAAGTGTTGATGGTTTTGGAATCGGCTGGTACGATGCAACCAAGAGTAATGAACCATTTATTTACAAAAGTGTTTTACCAATTTGGAATGATATAAATCTTCCCGATCTCAGTCGCTATGTTGAATCAGAATGTATATTGTCCTATATTCGCAGTGCAACTCCCGGTCAAGGACTAGATCTTAGTAATAGTCAGCCTTTTAGGTATAAGGATTTACTTTTTACTCATAATGGTAAAATAAACAACTTCCGACAGACGCTCTACATCCCCATTCGTGAAGAATTAAACGATGAACTGTACAAATGGATTGATGGAACTACAGATTCAGAGCATATTTTTGCTTTTATACTAAATTATTGGCAAGCTAACCCCAGTAAAACTTTAGAGCAGGTTTTAAGTGTAACTTTACTTACCCTGAAGGATTGGGCAAAAAAGTATCAAACTTACATCAACGCTAACTTAGTACTTAGTGATGGGAATAAAATTGTTGCTTCGCGTTTTAGTAGCAAGTCTAACCCTCCTTCGCTTTATTGGCTAAAAGAAGATTCTACTTTTTCCGGTGCTGTAGTCATTGCTTCTGAACCTTTATTCGAGGGAAAATGGACGTCTTTCCCAAAAAATAGCATTATGAGTGTGGGGAAAAATCTTGAAATCCAAATACAGCAAATTTAATAACCGTCTGACTAAAGCGGCGATTAAAGAAGCAATATTTCATACCTTTGTTCAATGTCGTCACAAAACTTTGGCTTTATTTGAAGGTATCGATGAAGCTACTTTTCGCTATCAAGCCCATCCTGATTTTAGCCCTTTGGGCTGGCATTTGGGGCATATTGCTTATACTGAATCCTTATGGTTGTTAGAACACAGTGCGGGTTTAACTCCTCTGTTCCCCCAACACCGTAAACTATTTGCAGCCAATGGATTACCAAAATCAAAACGTGTCAATCTACCCGATATTGAGGAAGTTCGTTATTATTTGGACACCATTCGCAGCAGAGTATTAGAGTATTTAGAAATTGCTGACTTGGAACGGGAAGAACGCTTGTGGCGTTTTCTAATTCAACATGAAAGTCAGCATAGCGAAACAATTGCTTTTATTCAACATTTGATCGCCAATCAAAATTTTAATGCCTTCACTGCAAATTTATCTGTAAAATTATCTACCTACCAACAAAATCTAGAAATTGGTAATGACTTTGGTACTTTGATTTCCCCTGAAACAGTGAAAATTCCAGCCGGAGAGTTTGAAAGGGGTTGCGATCGCATTGATTCCTTGGATAACGAAGGTCCGAAGAAAACTGTATATACGGATACTTACTATATAGATAAATATCCCGTTACCTGCGGCCACTATCGACAATTTATGGAAGCTGGAGGCTATCAAAATTCTCAGTGGTGGTCTGAAGAAGGTTGGGAATGGCTACAAAATGAAGGAGTAACACAACCCCTGTACTGGCAAGATGACTCAATGTGGGATAATCATCCTGTTTGCGGTGTAAGCTATCATGAGGCTGCTGCTTATGCCAAATTTATAGGTAAAAGACTTCCCACAGAAGCAGAATGGGAAAAAGCTGCAAGGTGGGATGCAGAAGCAAAATATAGCAGAAGGTACCCTTGGGGAGACAAAACTCCCACAAAACAAGATTGTAACTACGACACTACTAATGGTAAAACAACTCCCGTCCAAGCTTATCCATCGGGACAGAGCGCCTACGGTTTATATGACACCTTAGGTAATGTATGGGAATGGACCACAACTTGGTTTCATGCTTATGAAGGTTTTAATAATTATCCTTATGTAGGTTACTCAAAAGCTTATTTCGACCAAAAACATCGAGTTTTGAAAGGTGGAAGTTGGGCGACTCGTCCTTGGGTACTGCGTTGCAGTTTTCGCAATTGGTATCATCCTGGGGTGCGACAGATTTTTGCTGGCTTTCGCTGTGCTAAGAGTCAGTAATTGACGATCGCTAAATGTAGAATTTTTCCTAGTAATTGGTTTGTAACTTCTACCAACTTTTTACTATCAATTTGCCGAAACTTTTTTGCTTTGTATTACCTAAATTGTGGTATAGCAAATATATATTCGAAATCAAACAATAATTACATTAAAAAAAATAATTACACACTCTAAGTATTGCTGAATGAGCCTTGGTGATTGAGATTGAGTGTACAGTTATTGGTTGTATTGCTAAACTAATAATTCAAAGCAGCTCAATTTAATGAGACAATCTCCAAAAGATAGTCCCAAAATAAATTCTCGCTAGACGTGACGCTATCTAGAATCGGTAATTTATAACTGAATTCTTGTTAAGGTTTACTATCCCTAGTAATCCTTCACGTTAAGCTATTGGAGGTTTAATGGCATCTTTTTCAACTACCAGCAGTAATAATATTTCCGAGAAAAATCTTGAAGAGCGCTTACGCTTGGAGCACTTGCTAGAAGTCAAACCAAAACATTCTTCCACTGCTGGAATTGATGTAATTGAGGGATTAACTAAAAATCCCAAAACCCTTACACCTCGCTACTTATATGACGATAAGGGTTCAGAATTCTTCGAACAAATTTGTGAATTACCGGAATACTATCCTACGCGAACTGAAAAGACAATATTAGAGCAATATTCTAGTGAAATAGCTCAAATTACAGGAGCTTGTGAACTTGTTGAATTGGGTAGTGGTAGCTCAACAAAAACTCGTGTTTTGTTAGATGCTTATAAAAACTTAGGTTATCCCTTGCGTTATCTTCCAATTGATGTTAGCGCAGGGATCTTAGAAAGTAGTGCCAGACAATTATTGGCTGATTATCCTTCGATGCAAATTCATGCTCTTGCTGGAACCTATGAATTAGCATTAGAAAAACTAGAATCGAGCAAATTATCAAGTCGCTTAATTTGTATTATTGGCGGAACATTAGGAAATTTAAAACCTGCTGATTTCGATCTTTTTATCTCTCAAATAACTGGATCTCTCCAACCAGGAGAATATTTTTTGGCTGGTGTAGATCTACGGAAACCAAAGCATATTATTGAAGCTGCTTATAATGATTCAGCAGGCGTTACAGCAGCTTTCAATTTGAATGTTCTCGACCATTTAAATTGGCGCTTCAATGGTAATTTTAATCGATCGCAGTTCGAACACTGGGCATTTTTTAACGATGTAGAAAGTCGCATTGAAATGCATCTACGTTCTTTGCGATCGCAAACTGTTGAATTACAAGCTTTAAATCTCAAAGTTGAGTTTGAAGCTGGTGAAACTATCCGCACGGAGATTTCTCGTAAATTCGACTTAAATCTAATTCAAGAACAACTAAAGACAAATGGTTTAAACCCAGTGAAAGTCTTTACCGATCCGAATAAATGGTTCGCTGTGATTCTTTCTCAGCGTTCTTAATTTTTTGGTGCATTAGACATTTACTGAAAAGAGACGTAAAATTTTACGTCTCTACTTTTGCCGGAATAACATAAAATCTCTGTTTGAAGACCGTCATCCCGATCCATTCCAAAAAAAGAATTACTGCTTTGTATTTCTAAGTAAGCGTAAGCCACTAAGGGTAACTAGTACTGTGGAACCTTCATGACCTATAACTCCTAGTGGTAGATTTATCCCAGCAGTAAAGTTAGCAACTAGTAGGATGGCGATACTAAATAGTGCAAATATGATATTTTGTTTAATTACTTTGGTTGCACGCCTTCCAAGACGAATTGCACTGATGATTTTTTCTAAACGATCTGCCATCAAAACTATGTCTGCAGTTTCTAAAGCTATATCGCTACCCGCATTACCTAAAGCAATTCCCACAGAAGCTGTAGCTAGAGCAGGTGCATCATTGATCCCATCCCCTACCATGGCGACTGTTTGATATTCCCTTTGCAGACGACGAATAACCGTTACTTTATCTTCTGGAAGAAGTTCTGCATAAACTTCATCGATCCCTAATTGCTGACCAATATGACGAGCGGTGCGATCGCTATCCCCACTAAGCATAATTATTTGCTTGACACCAAGTTTTTTTAAGCGTTTGACGATCGTTTCAGCAGCAGGACGAATTGTATCTGCAACAGCAATCATTCCCAAAACTTCTGAATCTGAAGTAACCCAAACGATAGTATTACCTTGTGTTTTTAGACATTCACTTGCTGTAACAAGATTTTTGGGAAAATATGCAGGTAATTGAGAGATTTCTGGTTCGATAAATTTAGCAGTACCAACTTTGACCTGTTTTCCAGCAATTTCACCACTAATACCAAAACCGGTGCGAGCAACTGCGTTTGTTGTCGGTGGTAAAGTTAACTGTTTGTCGCTAGCTGCTTGGACAATTGCTTGACCTATGGGATGTTCGGAATAAGCTTCTACAGCCGCAGCATTAAGTAAAACTGTATTTTCATCTGTATCCGCAACAGGAATTATTTTTTTAACTTTAGGTTTTCCGGTAGTGAGAGTTCCAGTTTTATCAAAGGCGATCGCTTTAATTTTGCCGATTAATTCTAACTGAGCCCCATTCTTAAACAAAATACCCTGTCGTGCTCCATTGGCAATACCCGATAATAATGCTGGCATAATTGCAGCCATTAGCGCACAGGGAGAAGCCACGACCAGAAAAATCAAAGCTTTATAAATAGTTGTTTCCCAATCCCAATTGAATAAAAATGGGGGGAGGATAATCAGCAATACACCACATATCACAATTACTTTTGCATAACCACGCTCCAAACGTTCGATAAAAATCTGTGATGGAGGTGCTTCGGTTTGGGCTTGTTCCACCAAACGAATTACCCTTTGAATTAAACTACTTTCCGGCGGTTGATTTACTTCTAATATTAATGCTCCTGCACCATTAATAGTTCCGGCAAAGGCTTCATCACCAATACTTTTTTCTACTGGTAATGACTCTCCTGTTATGGAAGCTTCGTTGAGACTACTAGCACCTTCAACAATTAGGGCGTCGGTGGGGATCAATTCTCCTGGTTTAACTAAAAGTCTGTCACCTATTTGTAATTTTTCAATTGGAACTTGTTTTTCCCGATCGCGCAACATTAATCTTGCAGTATCCGGAGTTAAACCCATTAAACTTGCGATCGCGCGGTTTGTTTTTTGCATGGCGTAACCTTCCAAGGCTCCACTAATAGCAAAAATCAGAATTAACACCGCACCATCAATGATTAAATGATATTCTCGCCGCCAAAGACCTAAAAAAGCAGCACCTAACGCCGCAACTATCATTAATAGATCGACATCGAGTTCCTTTTCTTCAATCAGAGTGGTTAGACCTTCTTTCGCACTTTCATAACCACCGATCGCATAGGCTGCAGGAAGCACAAATAAAGCCAATCCGATCCAATTAAATGCTAAGAAAAGCCATCCTATTAAAACTAATACAGCACAAGTAGCAGCGGCTACAGCTTCTGGATGGTCGGCAAAGATTTTTTTGAAGTTTGGTTTAGTAAGAGAGTATGTAGTCATGAGAGATTGGGAATTGGGAATTGGGCATTGGGAATTGGGCATTGAGAATTGGGCATTGGAGAATTAAGTAATGTAATGGGTATAAGCAATTGGTTAATTTCCCCATAGCCGATCCCCCACGCCCCATGCCCTATGCCCTTTGCCCCATACCCCATGCCCCATCTTCAACCCTAAACCTTGACATTAATGTTAAAGTCAAGGGCTAAAATAAGAACATGGCAACTCAACTTTTAACAATCAAGCAATTAACAGAAGAAGTTGGTGGTGGTTTGACTCCGAGGATGGTTAGGCACTATCACAAGTTAGGATTATTACCACAAGCACAACGTTCTTCAGGGAACTATCGCCTTTATACAGATGATGATGTGCGCCATTTACGGCGAATTGTGGCGTTAAAATCCCAAGGTTTTCAACTCGACCATATCCGCAAATTACTAGCGACTAATCCCGGAGCAACAAACTTTGACAGCTTAACCACTCAACTGCAACAGCAATATCAATCTGTGATGGAACAGTTAGTGCGTTTGCGACAAACAGCATCAGCGTTAGAAGGTTTACTCGGACGCGATCGCTGTTGTCAAAATATTCAAGCCCAAGCATTGGGACAATTACGACAACTTGAAATCGAGTCTAGTTTTGGTTTAGAAGAATTAGAACAACTTTGGGATGGCTTAGATGCAGCTTGTGACGCTCACCCCGAAGATTTTAGTGAGTCTTTGCAACGACTATTACCAGATTTGTCTGACAAGAATGAAATTGAAAGGGATCTACTTTCCAAATTAGTACTAGCTTGCGGTGATGTCAGCTTGATAGACTTTGTACGTTTGAGTTCGGGTGCGATCGCTTCCGCTCGTCACAATCTCAAAGCTAAGTGTGAAATTGTTGCTGATGTTTCTCCAGTTGTCGCTGCTGTGGATCGTACTCGTATTGCACATTTAGGTTGTAATGTCAAAACAATAATTGAAGATCCGCACATTCATAGCGTAGACGAAGCCGAAAGAAAATTTTGGCAAAGTGGGGAATGCGATCGACAATTAAAAAAGCTTGCTCCTGGGTGTATTTTAGTTATTGGTTATGCACCATCAGTATTAATATCAGCCTTAAAGTCAATTGAAAAAGGACAACTACAACCATCATTAATTATTGGCATGCCTATTGGCTTTAGTCACGCTCCAGCAGCAAAACGGCGGTTAATGCGGTCGGGCGTTGAATATATTACTACCAGTGGGACGCTTGGGGGTGGATTATTGGCTGCTGTTGCTCTCAATGCTTTGGTGGAGTCATTAATTGAGAAGCCCAATTGTCATTGTTACTTGGGGAAAAGTAATTAATTGGAATTTTTTAATTGGAATTTTCTCAGTACTTTAACTGCAAGGACGTGGTCTATTTTATTCGCGTAGCGCTATGTTGACCGAAAAAATCTCCCAAGTCGTTGTAGAGATGAAAAGAATCTCTAAAAAACTTTATTAAAAAAATTTGCTCAAGAACCTTTAAATCATTTAGTTGAGACATTTAAACGGGTGTGGCTCTTTTAGAAATGCAAATTAGATCTTGTAAAAGTTGAATTGAAGGCAATGTTTAAGAAACTCATGACGTAGCAATTTCAGAAACACTCACCAATACCTAATGCGATCATGCTCAAAGATTTTAAATTCGAAGTAGTTACAGTTAATACAAAGGGAGAAATTACTAACCGTCGATCCAATAGCGCCAAATACTTTACAGAAGATTTAGGCAACGGTGTCACTTTGGAAATCGTGGAAATTCCTGGTGGTGAGTTCTTTATGGGTTCACCTGCAGACAATGAAAGTCCTCAACATAGAGTCAATGTCAAATCCTTTTTTATGGGTAAGTTTGTAGTGACTCAAGCACAGTACCAAGAAATTATGGGTAAAAATCCTTCTCGATTAAAAGGAGAAAAACACCCAGTAGAATTTGTAAGTTGGAATGATGCAACAGAGTTCTGCAAAAAATTAACAGAGAAAACAGAAAAGACATACCGTTTACCCAGTGAAGCTGAGTGGGAATATGCTTGTCGGGCTGGAACTACAACTCCATTTCACTTTGGTAAGACAATTACCACTGATTTAGCAAATTATGATGGTACTACCTGTACCAATGATGATGCACTCAAGGTTCAATATCGCGGGCAAACAATAGAGGTGGGGAGTTTTTCTCCCAATGCTTTTGGTTTGTACGATATGCACGGTAATGTTTGGGAATGGTGTCAAGATACTTGGCATGAAAATTATAATGGCGCACCTAGTGATGGTAGCGCTTGGATTGACAATAATCCTTATCGAGTTCTGCGGGGCGGTTCCTGGAGCAATTATCTTTATCTCTGCTATTCCGCGTACCGCAAAAACTATGGTTGGGCGGGGCGCAACATTGTCAGCAATAATGTTGGTTTTCGTATAGCCTGCGGCGGCGAGTCATGGGGGATTACTTAGTATCCCTTGATTTTCTATCTTTTCACCCTCTGCCTCTGGCCTTTCTTTTTTCCCTTCTCCCTCCCTTTGACAGTCAATTTTTTTGATAATAAGAATCATCTCTGTGTGATGTGTAATAGTGACAAAAAGTCATGAATTTAATCCAATAAGATTCACATAAAACTAAATTGTTCACAGAAGCTAACGTCGACGTCGCAGACTCTAGAACGTCTCTACAAGGTGTCATGTCAAAAAAATCTTCATAAAAAATCAAATATATGATGTGCCATTTTCAACTTAGAACAAGGTGGAATTTCTATCTTTTGTCCCGACCGATCTAAAAATACGGCTTTATTTGTATCGCAACCAAAACCACTATCGGGTTGGTCAATGGGATTAGCAATAATTGCATCTAAACTTTTTCGTTGCAGCTTCTCTAATGCAGGAGTGACAATATCTCCCGTTTGTGCAGCAAAACCAACTAATTTTTGCCGGGGTTGCTTGCGTCTGGCAATTTCAGCAATAATATCCGTGACAGGTTCCAAAGCTAAACTGTCTGGTAAGCGGTACTTTGGTAACTTGTGCTTACTATACTGACGTGGTTTGACATCCGCTACAGCAGCCGACATAATAATGACATCAGCAATCTGTAAATATAACATAATTGCTTGTTGCATTTCTTCAGATGTAACCACAGGAATTGCCTCTATCCCCAAAGGTAGTTCCCAAGTGACTGGAGCGTGAACCAAAGTTACTTTTGCTCCCCGATGTAAAGCAGCTTGAGCCAAAGCTAACCCCATTTTTCCCGTCGAAGGATTACCAATATATCGAACGGGATCGAGATATTCTCTAGTTCCACCCCCACTAACTAAAACCTGTTTCCCAAATAAGTCCCGTTCCCCTGCTGTGTGCAGTAAAGAATAAACATGACTAACTATTTCAGCTGGTTCCGCCATTCGTCCCGCCCCAATGCGATCGCATGCCAGCAAACCAGATGCCGTTCCCATACTATGATATCGGCTGTCTGTTAATAATTTTTCCCAATTATCCCTGACCGTATGCTGCTCCCACATCTCAGTATTCATAGCTGGAGCTAAAAGTATGGGACACTTGGAAGCTAAAACAGTATTTGTTAATAAATTATCAGCAATTCCACAGGCTAACTTTGCTAAAGTATTAGCCGTCAAAGGAGCAATTACAAATACATCTGCCCATTCCCCCAACTCTATATGTAATGGACGGGGATTACTCGACCTCCAAAACAATTCATCAGTATAAGCTCGATGGCGAGAAAGAGTTGCAAAAGTTAAAGGTGCAACAAACTTTTGTGCAGAATTAGTCAGAATAACTCGCACTTCCATTCCCGCTTTAAAAAGTGTGGAAACAACTTCACAAACTTTGTAAGCGGCGATACCACCACCAACCCCCACAAGAACCTTTTTTAATTTTGAATCAGACATAAAAACTGGTAATAGTTAGTTGTTAGTTGTTTTGGTTGTGTTTATCAAAAAATTACTAACTACTAACTATTAGCCAATTATAAAGCCATAAATACAAGTATTTATGCCCCATTTATGCTTCGTCGTAAGCTTCCAAATCCAAAAGATGAATATAAGATTCAACTAACTCTGGACGTTGAAAAGCTATAGCTCGTAGCAAATGCCAATCATTCAAACCCTCAAAAGCATTGCTGTAATTATCTTGCTCCAAGCGTTCGGCTAATTTATCAACCTCAGTCGGAGTCATTGCTGCAATGTCTTTTTTAGAAATACTCAAAACCTTCATGATAATTGCCCCTCCCTTTAGCAGACTAAACCATCCAGCACCGGTTGAGTGCAACCAACGTTGCCACCCAATATATATTACTCATTGAGCGGGAATTTTTTCGTGAAAATATTCCGGATTTTTACTCGAATGTGTAAAAAGTATGTAACTTTCAATCAGGAATCATTTGGGTGACAAAATTCCGAAATAATTCTATCGTTGGGGGTTGAATTTCATGACCCATATTAAACTCATGGTACTGGACAGCAACTCCCATTGATTCTAAAGTTTCTTTTGCATTGATTGCAGCAGCTAATGGTACAACTTCATCGTTTCTGCCGTGAATAATTAAAGTGGGTGGAAAAGAATTTTTACCTACAAAATTTAGATTGGGATGCAAATATCCGCTCATGGAAACTAAACCGGCAAAAGGTAAAGTTAAGCCAATATCTAATGTCATTGCTCCCCCTTGAGAAAAACCGCTTAAAATTGTCCGCGATAAAGGTACATTTGTGGTTTTTTCTAAAGATTGCAACCAGTCCAACAGCATTTTTCGACTTTCTGGTAAACCCTCCCCACTTCTTTCATTCATAAGTTCGTACCAAGCCCTACCGGTAGATGAATGAGAATGGGGAAAAGGAGCATTTGGAAACAGAAATTGATAGTTGGGTAAATTTAACAAGGATGAAAGTGGAGCTAAATCTTGGGAATTCGCTCCCCATCCATGCAACATTACAATTAAAGCTTTGGGTGCATCCCCTGTATTTGGGGGTATGCTAATTACTTCTAAAGACAGAGAGCCACCTCCCATAACAGTTAAGGATTTTCAAGAAATTAATACCATAATTTGTTACCTATGGGAGCGTACCGGACTGCGCCATGATGAATCAAATACACCCCGAAAAGCGAACAGCTATACTAAATTTCAAAAAACACTGCTACACATCAATTTTTTGAACCTCTTCCCCGTTCCCTGTTCCCTTCTGCAAAAGAATTGTAGCAATATAAAAAAAGACTGATATTAACTGATATTGTTAACTGATTTCATAGATATTAATAAAAATATTCACTTTTATAGCTTTCTTTGTTTCATAGTTGTCTTGACAGTTTGTAAAATAATCTTCAGCTCTTAAGAACGTCTACCAAAGGAAACGGGGAAAATATGGCACGTCTAGCACTGCTGAGCGTATCGAACAAAACAGGTTTAGTTGACTTAGCAAAAAGCTTAGTTGAAGAATTTAACTTTGAAATAATCAGCAGTGGAGGTACAGCTTTAACTTTAAAAGAAGCTGGTATAACCGTTCAGAAAGTTTCAGACTACACGAAATCCCCCGAAATTTTAGGTGGTCGAGTTAAAACTCTGCATCCTCGGATTCATGGCGGAATTCTAGCCCGTCGAGATGTGCCCCAAGATTTGACAGATTTAGCAGATAATCAAATTCATCCCATCGATTTAGTTGTAGTTAATCTTTACCCATTTGAAGAAACAATCGCTAAACCGGGGGTAACTTTATCGGAAGCAATAGAAAAGATAGATATTGGCGGTCCAGCAATGTTAAGGGCTGCATCCAAGAATTTTGCTCACCTTACAGTTCTTTGCGATCCAGGACAATACGAAGATTATTTACAAGAATTACGACAAAATGACGGTCAAGCATCCCTGAATTTTCGACAAAAGTGTGCTTTGAAAGGTTTTTCTCACACTGCTAATTACGATCAGGCAATATCAACATATTTGTCCAAACTATCAAACCCAGAAACTTCAAACCCAGAAACTTCAAACTCAGGAACTTCAGACCTCAAAACTTCAGATACTGAATCCACATTACCCCTAAACTTTCAAGTTTCTGGCACTCAAATACAAGCTCTTCGTTACGGTGAAAATCCCCATCAAAGTGCAGCCTGGTACCAAACAGGTACAAATAATGGTGGGTGGGTAGCTGCCGAAAAACTTCAAGGAAAAGAACTTAGTTATAACAACTTAGTGGATCTAGAAGCTGCGCGGCGAATAATTTCTGAATTTACAGTTCGACCAGCAGCTGCAGTTTTGAAACATACTAATCCTTGTGGTGTCGCACTGGGAGACAGCCTCAAAGAAGCTTACGAAAAAGCACTTGCTGCTGACTCAGTTTCAGCATTTGGTGGAATTGTTGCCCTCAATCGCCCCATTGATGCAGCAACTGCAACCGAACTAACTAAGACATTTTTGGAATGTGTGGTTGCACCAAGTTGCGAACCAGAAGCTAAAGAAATCCTTGCAGGGAAATCAAAATTACGGGTTTTAACCTTAGCAGATTTAAATCATGGTCCCAAACAAACGGTAAAAGCAATTGCCGGTGGTTTACTGATCCAAGCATCAGATGATGCAACTGTAGATCCTGACAGATGGGATATTGTCACAGAAAGAAAACCCACAGATGACGAACTCGCAGAACTATTATTTGCTTGGAAAGTTTGCAAACACGTTAAATCTAACGCCATTGTCATTACAGCCAATCGTACAACTTTAGGTATTGGTGCAGGACAAATGAACCGTGTTGGTGCTGCGAAAATAGCTTTGGAACAAGCTGGAGAAAAAACCAAAGGGTCATTCCTTGCTAGTGACGGTTTCTTTCCCTTTGACGACTCTGTGAGAACTGCAGCCGAGAAAGGAATTACAGCCATTGTTCAACCGGGAGGAAGTATTCGCGATCAAGACTCAATAAATGCAGCTAACGAACTGGGTTTAACTATGATATTTACGGGCATGCGTCACTTTTTGCATTGAACGAAAAATCAGTGAGTAATGAATAATGAGTAATAAGTAATGTTAGCGCCTAGCGGTAGCGTACCGGATCCGCAAGGTAGCGCAGCTATAGGTATTGCGGGGCGCGACAGCGCACAGTAATGAGTAGGGATTAAACATTAATCAACCCAATCCCTAATCCCTAATTCCCAATCCCCAATCGCTTAATATGGCAATTACCAAAGTGTCACCTGATTGCTTTTGACATTTGGATCAGCAATGCTATCTTATATTTGTGTGTGAGGAGCAAGTTAAAAATAAGAAGCGTTTGGAGTGGAAACACGGTAACACGTCCAAGCGCTTTTTATTTTGTCAAAAAAACAACAACAAAAAAATTTGTGTACAATTCCAAAACTGTCACCTAGCATACTTGTCGATTCGTAAAACCAGTGATATCTTAGATTTGTGTGTGAGGAGCAAGTGTAAACCAAAGGGTGCTTGGAGTGGAAACACGGCAACACGTCCAAGCACTTTTTGTTTTTGAAATCAGTAAGGTCAAAAAGAGAAAAACAAAAGTCTGATAATCGATAATTATAAAATAATACTCAGTATATTTTCGAGGTATATTAAGAAGAATATCCCAGACAAACGTATTATTTGATATATAGAAATGAATACAACTACGGTTATATAAGTTGAATTCTGAAAATACCTAAATTTGAAGAAGTTAATAAAAATACAATAATAGTTACTACAAGTATTATGTAACTGAATATCTACAAAGATACTTAGTATTGATGATTCTAGAACTAACCCAAATTGAGTAAATGGAGATGAGCGCCCATTATTTAAGTTGAGGTATAAGTTGACTTCGTCATTATGGGTTCTCTTTTTATAAGTATTAGCATTTTTGATGTAAATATATTATTAGCTTGATAATATTAGCATTAGATACAGGTTTTAAATAGTTGGCTGTGATACTTTTGTTATTTGAATGATGAAAAAGTTATTGTAGATAACTACTTATAAGAATTTGAAAATCCCTTAACATATAGTCAATTTGAAGCAAGGAATAATATGCTAACTCTAATTTCTTGCTGAACTTGTATTTCACCCTATATTATTTCGCCTGATTTTATCCATCATTCATACGAATGTAGGTGATTATTACTTCTAATAGAAAACAGCAGAGTCTGCTATGGATTCAGTCAATATTGTTTTCGGCAGATTGCACAACTTAACGTCACATATCAGTATTTAACAACTTGCAAGATATTTATCACCAATCGATTGCTTTAAAGTCTTTAGTGCGAGTAGGATATCTTCGTACTCGTGCAGGTAAGCCTTATTAGTAAACTGCATATTACATATTCTATAAATCTTGACACATATGATTTTGGTCAAGGTATTTGTGGTTATTGGGTGTTGAGAACCGATCGCATTCGTTTAAGGATGTTATTTTTGGCGAAACAAAGCTCAAATGGTTGATGGTTATGCTACCGCTAATACCAATTTGGAAAAATCATGAGACAAATAAATTTCTGTGGAGTTAGTCAGGAGGGGTTGGATGTTCTCCTCCACAAAATATAAAAGAAACTCACGTTCATAAAATCAAAAAGTACGATTTTATAAGCTTTCGAGTGTAAGTTTCTCAGGAGATGCTCCCCATCGCGTCTCTACCGGAGAATCTGTTGCAATGATTTATTGAATTGGTATAACTTTTCAATTCTAATTTTTAGGAACTTTGTGATTAATATTTTTGTCAGAATGGATTTAATTCTTTTACCAAAGTGATAGGGCACTTTGTTTATAAAATTTTATTACTATTTTCCTTTTTCGAATAAAGCAGCTTACCTTAATAAGAGAGAAATCTATTCAAATTTCCCCCTAAAAAAGAAAATTTAGGGTATCTAAAAGAATCTAAAATAAAAATTTTTGCCTATAACTAGCAATTTGGGTTAGCATCCATATTGCATTATGGCATACAGCAAATAAAAATTTAAAAGCTATCTGGAGCGAGGAGTTGCTGGTTGACTTTTGATTTTATCTAAGCTAAAAGCTGCAACACCAAAAGTAATTAGTAAAACTCCAATAATTTGAATTATTCCTAATTCTTCCTGAATAATTATACCCGCACAAATTACAGTTAAAACTGGCACAATAGCACCAAATACTCCTGCTCTTGTTGCACCAAGTTTGCGGACTCCAAAATTATTCAGTAAATAGCCAAGAATTGTCATTACACCCAAAGCGAAACTAATTAGTATCAAGTCAAAAAGGTTTGTTTGATTGACTTCTAAACCCCAATCCACAGGTAAGGGAATTATCAAGCCAATGAAAGATAGTACCAACATCGTACAGAAATTGATTGCGGTAAAAGAGATTGGATGTAGTTTCGCCGCACAAATTCGAGTGAAAATTATATAAAATGCAAAAGCGATCCCCGCACCAAAAGCTGCACTACTTCCATTAGTGACATTCTCTATTCCGATCCCCAAACCTGCAACCAAAAGCAATAATTCTCCCAAACCAATGGTGCACATTGCACCCACTCGAAAACGAGAAGGGCGATCGCGAAATAGAAACCACGATAAAAGACCACTAACTACTGGATAGATAAATATTAAAGATGTCGCCATTCCGGTAGGTATTTGTCCAAGAGCAATATAAGTCAATACCTGGGACAAAAATAAAAAGCTACCACTGACAATTGATAAAATTAGGAGACGCTTGGAATTTTTTCGCCCTGCAGATGCTTTTCCTCTAAATGATTTAATGAGATTTTGTAAATCTTGCCATACTCGTGGATGAAGAATTGGTGCTAAAACAAACATTAGCGGTACTACCACTAACATCCTGAGCATTAACAGCAACATAGAATTACCCAAAGTTGGAGCAATCAAGCTCTCCATATCAAGTACGCCAAAAATTTCCGAGTTTGGTTGGACAATAATCTTGATCGTCAGATTATAAAGTGCCGACACCAAAGACGAGAGAAAAATTAAAATTAATCCAGTACGAGACGTTATTAGTTGCTTCGTAGTTTGTGTTGTCTGTCTTGTAGATCGCCCTTGGGGTGTATTGTCGCGCCGAATTTGGGGTGGTGCTGATGGGGTTATAGCTGGTAAGGAGTCTGTAGATGTGGATATAAGAGACTCAGACCGTTCGGATTGAGGTGGAGGGGTAATAATTTCCTGTGGTGATACTTCTCTTGCAGGAATTGATTTTGCAGGAATTGGAGTTACATTCGCTTCAGGAGAAAGATCGTTTTGTAGTTTTGTATCCCCAGAACGGTTATATATTCCCGAGTTGGGATGAATTTCAAAAGGACTTTCTTCTTCTTCAGTTGGTTTCAATTCTGATGGTGTTGGTTCTATCGGAGGACTGGAAGCTTCTAAAGTCAAATTGTCTTCTGTGACTCCTTCCAATTCCGCACGTAAACGTTCGACCAGTTCTGTTAAAATCACCTCTCCTTGCTGTTGTCGGTTGTACATTCGCGACAACTGTTGAGAAATACTGCTTTGATAATTATTAATTTCTTGCTGTAGGGAACTCAAACTGACAGTTAGAGCACCTTCTAAAGCATCAAGTAACTGCGCGTTACTCTGTTCAAATTCTGCAGCATTTAATTGTAAATTACTTTGTAAATTACTTTCGCTTCCAGAAGGAATTCCACTTGCTCGATTGGCTAAGCTCTCCAATGAAGATTGAAGTTGGGTGGATAAATGATTTGCTAAAACCTGTGCGACTTGGCGTACCAAAGCTTGAATTTCACCCAAGTCTCGTCCTTGCTGTAACTGTTCTTTTTCTTCCTGTAAACGTCTGATATCGTCCGCTAAACGGATTTTCTCTCGTTCTAAGCGCTTAATATCTTCTCGCAATGACTTGAGCAAATTACGCTGGATAACTTGCAAATCCTCAGTAACAGCTTTTAAGGCGGTCTGTGCTGCTGTGGATGGATCGCCATTGGATCTTGGATTTTTTGGTCGCCTCTCAAATCGCCCCATTACTCTTTTACCTTTGACCCTCTGAGGATGAAGCTGTTTCTGATTTATTTTTTAGTGCTGACAGTTTAGCTGTGTTCTGCATTGTGCCAGATTAAAGCATAAAGTTTAAATCAAATAAGATTGACTAAATATTATTTATATAAAAATATTTACACAAAATTATTTACACAAAATTATTTCTTAGTAACAAATATTTACTGAAATGATGCGTAGCCCAATAACAGTCATATTTTTATCATAAAAACTTACCTAAAATCTAGAACGCTCAGACTAATTCAGTTTAGTACAGCTAAAAAAAATTGGAGATTTAATATTTGGAGTGACTCAGATAAAAATTATTTTCTGCATCTCTCCGAGATATTTACTCAAGTTGACAATAATTTAATGCCCCCAGTAATTATTAAACATATAGTATTTCTCTAGTGATAGTTTGTGACAAAAAATACTATTACCTACAAATATAAATTTCCATATGTTCGCAAATAGCAATCGAAGTATGAGAAATGTAGATAATGAGTAAATCTGCTTGTAAACAAACATTAGCCATAAAACATTAATCGTCAACTATTTACCATTCAAATATTCTTTGCTTAGTCAGTGCAAAATTACCTATTTGATTACTTTGTCTTTCTAACCCACCAGAAGCAAAACACTAAAAATAGTTGCACTTAAAAGTGCGCTGACAGGAATAGTAATAAACCAAGCTGCAGCAATTCCTCGAATAGTACCTAACTGGAGTGAATCAGAATTTTGCATTAACCCAATTCCCACAACAGCACCAACTAGAGCATGGGAAGTAGAAACAGGTAAACCCAGGGTGGATGCAAGTAAAACAGTTGTAGCAGTAGCCAGTTCAGCACAGAATCCACTACTAGGTTCCAAAGTAATAATATTTTCCCCAATAGTCGCAATGACTTTTTTCCCCCATACTCCCAAACCGGTAATGATACCGACTCCACCAACAATTAAAACCCAAATCGGAATATTGAGATCATCACCAGGAACGTTACCAGTGTTTTTGATATATACAATCGCAGCCAAAGGTGCGATCGCATTTCCGACATCATTAGAACCATGAGCAAAAGCAACAAAGCAAGCACTGACCAACTGGAAGCGAGAAAAAATATTTTCAATCGGAGATTGGGAATAGGAAGTGTTTTGTTTTTTCGTAATTACATCTAATTGTCGCCAACTGTAAATGGTGAGTCCGAGTGCACCTGTCACACCTGCAAACAAGGAAAGATCACGCTTGAGAATATTTATCCCTATTTGCTCGAGTAAAAAATTACTTATTTTTGGAGTAAGTGTGGGTAAAACAATCGCACCGAATATTCCAAACAATATCAGGCTTAACCAAGGTATCCACTCCCTCAAGTAAGATAGTGGTTCTGGTTTATCTAAAATCCAAAAACGAATTTGTTTGTATAAAAAAGTAGAAAAAAAACCACTAATCACAGGGGTTAACACCCATCCAAAAGTAATCTCTTCAATTGACAACCAATCAATTGCAGTTGCACCTACAGCAACCCAGCTAAATCCAGCGATCGCACCAACAACAGCATGAGAGGAAGATACCGGTAAACCTTTAAAAGTTGCAATTTGCAACCATAGACCGCAAGCAAGCAAAACTGCGATCATTCCGGTAACTAAAATCTGAGGTTGATATGCAAATAATTCTGGATTAATAATTTCACCAGCTAACCGCTTGGAAACTTGATGTCCGAATAACACTGCGCCACTAAACTCTAAGATCCCAGCGATGATTAATGCTTGTTTTAGAGTAACAGCTTTAGAACCGACGGAAGTCCCCATGGAATTTGCGACATCATTTGCACCCAGATTCCAGGCGATATAAAATCCCAATAAAATAACTACCGGTAAACTATCAAGCATTTAATATTATTTATTGTTTTAACAATATTATTTACCTAGAAAGAAAATAATAGCTAAATAAAGAACATCATTTTTTTGAAAAAAGTCTTACAATCTGATGAATTACTACTTTAGAGTGATGTTTTAAAAATAACTTTTTAGTAATAAAACATTTTTGCTTACTAATTTTTACTTTCTGAAAATGTCAGCATAACTTGAAGTAATCAATAGGTTATGGCTGATAGAGGCTGATAGAACGCTGCAGAGATTTATTGAACTTGAAAGCGGAGATTTTGGGAAATGAAGATTCGAGTAGGGATTAACGGCTTCGGACGTATCGGTCGTCTTGCTTTAAGAGCGGGATTGAACTCAGAAAATATAGAGTTCGTGCACGTCAACGATCCATTTATCGGCTTACAGGGAGCAGCACATCTACTTGAATTTGATTCCGTCCATGGTCGATGGGAACGTAGTACCTCTATTGAAAATGGAAAAATTCGGGTTGACGGTAAACTCGGAGAAGATCTGCAAAGCAATCACCTGTTGACATTCAGCGAAGGTACGACACCAAAAGATGTACCATGGCAAGATTTAGGTGTTGATATAGTTTTGGAATGTAGTGGCAAATTTCGGACTCTAAATACACTAGAGACTTATCTTCACCACGGGGTACGTAAAGTTATTGTATCTGCTCCAGTCAAAGAAGAAGTATTGAACATTGTGATGGGGTGTAATGACCACCTATATAACCCAGACAAACATGACATCATTACAGCAGCCTCTTGTACAACGAATTGCTTAGCTCCGATTGTTAAAGTGATTCATTATGGTATCGGTATTGAACGTGGGGTTGTAACAACTGTTCATGACGTAACGAATACTCAAGTAATCGTCGATGCGCCACATAAAGACCTGCGTCGCTCGCGTTCTGCAATTCAAAATCTGATTCCAACAACTACCGGCTCAGCAACTGCGATCGCAATGATCTACCCTGAATTAAAAGGTAAGCTTAACGGAATTGCTGTACGTGTCCCCCTACTCAATGCATCTCTAACTGATGCTGTATTTGAAGTGCAACGGGAAACAACTATTGAAGAAGTCAATCAGCTTTTTCAGGCTGCTGCAGAGGGCGAATTAAAGGGCATTTTAGGATATGAAGAACGCCCACTGGTTTCCTCTGATTATCTTAACGATCCACGTTCTTCAATTATCGATGCCAAATCAACCATGGTAGTTGATGGAAAACTGGTGAAGGTCTTTGCATGGTACGACAATGAATGGGGCTATGCTAATCGCATGATCGGTTTGGCTGAAAAAGTTGCTGGATTCTTAAAATAAGTGAGGAACAATCCATGTCCAGTACTGCAAATAATCAATCGTCGCAAGTAGAAAACTTCACTACTGATGTGTTAGAACAAGTCGACATTACGAGCTATGGACTTGTAACCGCAGCCTACTGGGGTTTCACTTTGACAGATGGCGCGCTGCGCATGTTAGTTTTACTCTATTTTTATCGCCTTGGTTATAGCCCCCTTGAAGTTGCTGTTCTTTTTGTACTGTATGAGTTCTTTGGTATTGTTACCAATTTCATTGGCGGTTGGATTGGTTCTCGCTTTGGTCTCAAACTGACTCTCTTTAGCGGATTGGGTATTCAGATTGTAGCTCTCAGTATGCTGGCAGTATTACCTACGACATGGCCGCAGTGGGTGGCGATCGCATACGTGATGGCATCTCAATCCCTATCAGGCATTGCTAAAGATTTAACTAAGATGAGTTCAAAAAGTGCCATTAAGCTGGTTTTACCACCAAATGCAGAAGGCACACTATTTAAATGGGTTGCAATTCTCACTGGTAGCAAAAACGCCCTCAAAGGTGTCGGTTTTTTCTTAGGCTGCACGCTGCTAACAACAGTCGGTTTTTCCTATTCTCTTTGGATTATGGTCGTTGGACTAGGGATTGTTTTGGCATTGAGCGGTTTGTTCCTCAAAAGAGATATGGGTAAAACAAAGGATAAAGTCCCATTCAGAGAGCTTTTCAGTAAAACCCCAGCCATCAATGTCCTCTCTGCTGCACGCCTTTTCCTATTCGGCGCACGAGATGTCTGGTTTGTGGTAGGTTTACCGATCTATATGGAAACCGTCTTGGGATGGAGCTTTATGGCGATTGGTGTATTTTTTGCTGTATGGGTGATTGGCTATGGAATCGTACAAGGTATTGCACCCAACTTATTTAATCGTCAAGATGGGATTGTGCCTGATGGGGCTGCATCTCAGATTTGGGTTTTCATTCTGACCATCGTGACAGCAACCATCGCTACGCTTATAGAATTAAACTGGCAAGTTTCTTGGGTGATTGTTCTAGGTCTAGGAATATTTGGTTTAGTTTTTGCGATCAATTCGTCAATCCACAGCTATCTTGTTCTTGCTTACACAGATAGTGATAAAGTCGCACTCAATGTTGGTTTTTACTACATGGCGAATGCTGGTGGAAGGTTGCTTGGAACAATTACATCGGGCTTACTTTATCAGGCGTTTGGTTTGGCTGGATGTCTTTGGGGTGCAGTTATATGTTTGACACTCACTTGGTTAATTTCATTCAAATTACCCCGTCGTGATGAAGCTTTGAAAACGACACAAGGTTAATTAAGAGTTAATAGCAGAGAAATTAAGTCATCTGTTAATTAATGCTTTATTAGAAATAATCTTTACAAAACACCCATTTCTTTAACTTTTATTTAACTTTTGAGATGATTTTAATCGTTATTCCCTTTAAACAAATTGGTAATATACCCACATAGCCAATTTGTTCAGGAGGCTGGAATTATGGCAGATGTCACTTCAATGAAATGTGCTTGTGCAGATTGTCTGTGTATTGTCTCACTCAAAGATGCAATCGCCAAAAATGGCCAATATTATTGTTCCGAAGTTTGTGCAAATGGTCATGTAGATGGTTCTGGTTGCGGTCATACTGGTTGTAAATGTGCTGCGGCATAGGTCTATGCGTACCAAACTAAACAATACTAGGAAAACTAGAAAAATTGTAAACCCCGTCCACAGTTAGACGGGGTTTTCATCTGTAAGATACCCCAAACAAATTAATGCTATGGGGAATTTAAAGAGATTAAGTTAAACCGAAAGTAGCACGGAACCTTATACAGATTCTTTATAAAGATACTTGGTTGGGTACAAATGATTGCAAAGAGAGCGTTACAGTCTGAAATTACAAACTTGACATTACATCTCGCGCAGCCGCTAAAGTGTTCTCAATATCTTCTTCGGTGTGAGCAATGGAAGTAAATCCAGCTTCAAATTGGGATGGAGCTAAGTAAATACCCCGCTCTAGCATTCCGCGATGGTAACGCCCAAATTTTGCTGTATCAGAGTTTTTTGCATCATCATAGCTATGAACTGGTCCAGCATTGAAAAACATGCCGAACATACCGCTAATTTGACCGCCACAGACCTCGTGACCTGTGTCTCTTGCTACTTGCAATAAACCATCTGTAAGTTTTTTGGTTATTTGGTCGAGATACTCATAAGTTCCAGGTTTCTGCAACAGTTCCAGTGTCTTGATTCCTGCTGTCATAGCTAACGGATTACCCGATAGAGTACCAGCTTGATACATTGGTCCCGCAGGAGCGACCATAGACATAATATCTCGACGACCACCATAAGCACCAACAGGTAAGCCACCGCCAATAATTTTACCCAAGGTTGTTAAGTCAGGGGTAATCCCAAACTTTTCTTGAGCGCCACCATAAGCGATGCGGAAACCTGTCATGACTTCATCAAAGACAAGTAAAGCACCATTCTCTTGAGTAATTTCTCTTAAACCCTCTAAGAACCCAGCATCGGGGGTGATAAAACCAGCGTTACCAACTACTGGCTCTAAAATTACTCCAGCAATCTCATCCCGGTTTTCTGCAAATAAGGCTTTAACAGCTTCGAGATCGTTATAAGGCGCAGTTAAAGTGTTACTGGTAACAGACTTTGGTACCCCTGGAGAATCCGGCAGACCCAAGGTAGCGACACCGGAACCCGCCTTGACCAAAAACATGTCAGCATGACCGTGATAGCAGCCCTCAAACTTGATAACTTTATCTCGCTTGGTAAAGGCTCGCATAAGGCGTAAAACAGCCATACAAGCTTCAGTACCAGAGTTAACAAATCTTACCATCTCGATGCTAGGAACAGCATCAATGACCATTTGTGCCAGAACATTTTCTAAGGCACAGGGGGCACCAAAGCTAGTACCTTTGTCTAAAGTTTCATGCAACGCTGCAATTACTTCAGGATGGGCGTGACCGCAAATTGCTGGTCCCCAAGTTCCGACGTAATCAACATACTGATTACCGTCCACATCCCAAATATGGGCACCTTTAACTCGATCAAAAACAATCGGCTGACCGCCTACTGACTTAAAAGCCCGAACTGGCGAACTTACTCCACCCGGCATTAAGTTTTGAGCCGCAGCAAAGATTTCTTGTGATTTTGTAGTTTTAGTTATGGTATTTACCAAGGTTATCTCCTACAATAGGGAATTAAAAGCTCTATCTTAGGATAGTGTCAAAGACTGCTTATGAACTCATATCGTAGTAAATAAGCAGCACACAGCGGAACCAGGAAATAACAATATGTTATATAAGTCCAATCAAGACTTGCCTTTGGAAATTCGTACTCGCTTATCTGAGGCATACCAAGATATTTACCGAGCTGCTTTCAACTCGGCTATACACTGGTATGGAGAAGCCCCTAAGGCTCACCAGGTCGCTTTAAGCGCTGTCAAAATGCAGTCGGCTATGCATGGCAATGCAATTGTCTAAAGCTGAATTCTAAGATAAAAAAACATGAATATTTGGGAAAGCATGCCAACTGCTCTCTGGGAGATGGTATTTTAAACCATGAGTAATTTCAATTGAAATTGGGGTAGTTGGTATGCTTTCGTCTGAAATCAAAGCTTTTGAAACCAAGACTTTAAATAAAACCATACCTCTCGACCAGATTCACTACGATGAGAAGGGTCTTGTGCCATCTATAGTGCAGGATTATTTAGATGGTACGGTTTTGATGATGGCGTGGATGAATCGAGAATCTTTAGAGAAAACATTAGAAACTGGCGAGACATGGTTCTGGAGTCGTTCTCGTAAGGAACTATGGCATAAAGGAGAAACTTCAGGACATCTACAAAAGGTGAAAAGTATGCGCTATGACTGTGATAGCGATGCTTTATTGGTCAGTGTAGAGCAAGTAGGTGATATTGCCTGTCATACCGGCGAACGCAGTTGCTTTCATCAAGTAGACGGTAAAATCAACCCACCACCAGCAGATACCCTATCACAAGTATTTCAGGTAATTTGCGATCGCAGAGACAACCCTTCAGAAGACTCATACACCTGCAAGTTATTCAAAGGTGGGGACAATAAGATATTGAAGAAAATTGGTGAGGAAAGCGCTGAGGTCGTAATGGCTTTCAAAGACGACGAGCCTGATGAAATTGCAGGGGAAGTTGCCGATTTACTTTATCACACCCTTGTGGCTTTAGCGCATCACCAAGTAGATATCAAAGCTGTTTATCGAAAGTTGCAAGAAAGAAGGAAGTAAGAGAGAGACTGGTAACGGAATGGGTAATGGGTAATGGGTAATGGGTAATGGGTAATGTTAGCGTTAACCGCAGGTGCATCTTGGACGCGCTTACAGCGAACAGCGGGGCGCGTTAGCATTCGCCGCTCGCGGCGCGGTCTAGCGGGACACGTAAGTGTACACAGTGCAGTAATGTTAGCGCCTAGCGCAAGCGTACCGTAAGGTATTGCGGGACGCGTAGAAGCGCGTAAGCGTACCGGATCCGTAGGTAGTGCAGCTATAGGTATTGCGCACAGTAATGAGTAAATTTTTGCTCCTGATTTCTGACTTCTGACTTCTGACTCCTAACTTCTGACTCCTGACTCCCAAAAAATTATTCCCGATTGCGACCCACATCAGCCATAACTTTACTTAAATAGCGCAAAATTGTGATCGTGATGCTCGTGCTTAAAGCTAAGCCTAACCAAAACTTATCCACAAAAATTCTTGGCTTATCCAATACCCAACCTCCCAAAGGGGGTCCAATAAAGTAACCTACAGCCCAGCAAAGGGAATTTAAAGAGAAGTAAACACCCCTTTGGGATGATGGGGCAATATCGCTAATTAAAGCAGATGCAGAAGGCGTATAGGAGACGATAGCAAGGGCAAATGCAGCTAAACCCATCGCCGCCCAATATAGATTTCCTGAGCTAGAGATACCCGCACCCCAAATCAGAATAAACCCTACAGCCCACAAAATACTAGAAACCATTAGCGCTCGGGCATGGGAGAGTCTGTTGAGAATTTTCGCCACAGGTAGCTGAGAAATTACAGCTAAAATCAAGTGCCAAGTAAAAAGACCACTGATGGTTATTTCAGTAAACCCAAATTTCCCATCTTGTCCTGGAATGTAATTTTTGAAGTAGATAGGAAGAGTACTCTGTAACTGAGAGATATAAGTCGTAAGAATAATATTAATACTGATAAAAACTTGTAAACGACGATCCCCTAATGCTGTTATCCAAGAACTGAAAGGTAGCGTTTTTTCCACAGCGCCTTTTTGGGGACGATAAGTTTCTTGAATTGCTACAAAAATAACACCGAAAAATAATACGAAGGAAATAGCATCGATCGCAAATAAAGCACGATAACTTTTCGTAGCTACAACTAAAATTCCTCCTAAAACTATTCCCATCCCTAGACCAAGATTATCGGCTAATCTATTCAGGGCAAAGGCTTCTCGTTGATGCTCCGGGCGAGTTATGTCAGCAACCACAGCTTCCGTTGCTGGCCAATACAGTCCCGCTCCCATGCCGCCAATTAAATTTCCGATAATAAGGGTGACAAAATCAAAACTCGCGGCTAAAACAAAAGAGCCCACAGCCGAAATAGCCGCAGAAAGCAATAAAGTTCTACGACGCCCCCAAAACCTAGAATCAACAGCATAGCCTCCTAAAATTCGACCGAATATCCCAGATATTGATGCACTACCCAATGCCAAACCAACGGCAGTTGTAGATAAATTTAGCTGATTGACAAAGAAAATGGGTGCATAGAACAAGGTGAAACCCGTACCCAATTCTGATAGAAATCGACCGGATGCCAAAATCCAAACTTGGCGGTCGAATTTAGGCAACCACGAAGCAAAGCGGGACAGAAAAGGTAACGTCATTATTTTGTGTATTAAAAAAAACTATAGTGCAAACTATATTTTTGTAATTCTTATCATTAACGAAAGTTTTCCTCACTCATTCCACAACATTTCCACAGGCAATATGGAAGTTTTCCACAACCATTTTACGGTTTTACAAGCTCTTTATTGTTTCGCTGGGGATTTTTTCTATTCGAGGTTTTTAATTTAATAGACTGAGTTAATATTAATATATATTACAAAATATAACTCCAAACCCTTATTGTCTCGTGAGTCTTTATTTTTTATAAATACCTTCTTTACATTTCGCAGCATTGACAAACCCACCCCCTCTTGCCGCACAATGATGCGGCTTGCTTTTGTAGTTTCCTCAATCGCTCTGTGAAAAACTCTGTTATGTATGACTTATTTTTGAACTAAAGCAAAGGTGTTTTCAACAGATTATTATTTATTAAAAGCAAAGTTTCCCATTGATAGACTGTACTAAGAGAAAAATCTTATGAACGCAACAGTTAGCATTTTTACTGAAATTCCTGAAACTCTACACGAATCCCTCAACAAGTACTTGGAGAAGCATCCTGACTGGGATCGAGATAGAGTTTTGACCGCAGCATTGTCTCTGTTTTTACTTCAAAATGGAGACAGCGATCGTCAAGCTGCTCGGGTTTATCTAGAAACCTTATTTCAACATTCCTAGACATAAAATCTCACTACTACCAAAATATAGATAGAGTACGGAAAAGGAATTATAAGTTTTTCTTATTTTTGGCTCAAATCTATGTTTTTCTTGAATTGAACCTGCAATCTTAACTAGAACTTTAATTTTCTTCCTGGCATCTAATACGAATGTTCGCAGTTACATATAAACATTAACTTTAAGTTACTTTGGAAAATATCATTGTTAGAAATTAGAATTAGATAAAATTTCTAACAGTAAAACCTAGAATTTACGTCAATATTTTTCACAAAATCCCGCAAGAGAAGTCGCTTTATTTTGATTATTCTCAAGAAGTGTTTTGATAATATGTAATCATAAAAATACTTATAGAGAATTCTCATTAACTAAGAGATTAATTGCGGGATAATACTTTTATGGAGTAGTAAGGGGATAATAATAACGCTATGGTCGGGTTTTATTAAGCAAAGCTTATTTAAATAATTTTGTCAGGTATTTATTACCATATAGTGAATTACGATATAGTCAGAGGGCTGGTATAAATAATATTAAAAGTGCTGATGTAGATGGACCGAAATAATATTTTTGTATGGATAACTGATATCGCGCAGTAATTCAAGTCAGACCACTCCCATAGGGCTTTAGTCCAATAGGTCCCATATCATAGCTTTTATAGGTTGTAAGTACAGTAAAAATCAAAACATGACTTTCAGTCACGCTAGAGCCTGCAGTGTCGAAGCAAATCTCTAGCTGCAATATCTCCTATCTGGAGACAGATAGATATAAACTACGAACTTAATATCACCAATCGCAGGGCTTAGCATTCATCAATGCCCTAACCTAATTATGTAGTTCGATATTTCATATCAGATTAATTGCATCAAAGTGAATCTTTCAGGATTTCTAAGTAATGTGGAAAAACCCCATGAATTTACTACGGGGTTTTTTCCATATTACTTATAAGAATAATTTGATATTACTAATAAATAAACTTTCTACTTTTGCGTAGTCTTAATAAGGTGATAAGTCAAAAACTATAGTCATTAAAAAAAATGACCATACAATTTTGTTATTAAATTTGCACTTAATAGCTTACAAGGATTAATTTAAGTACTTAAAAACAAAAAGTTAGTATTATGACTTGTTATTTTGGTCGTTATTTAACTCAAAATAACCTGCTGTCTAAAAATTGGTTTGCAAGGAGTGTTTTTCTTGTCACTGAAACGGAAAATTCTTTTCACGAGGGCTTTTCGTCCAGGCTAGCAGTTGGAAACATGTGCTTACCGTCTCCGAACGCAAATGGGAAGGATATATATCCGCCTAATAATAGCCAAAAGACCTTGCCGACGATGCCGTATATCTTGCTTAGGCTTAAGCTATAGACGGGAAACTTCCCTTCTGCGTCCTGTCTCAACATGTCGGTGCAAAATCTCGTCGTTGGGGATGAGCGAGTTGTGACAGCCACTTGTTAATACCATCGCCAAGGAATAAACTTTTTCAGCTTGAGTTTGAGCCCAAGTTCCATGTGTGAGGAATTAAACTAAACTACCGAGGGCTCGGGTTGCTGTACTTGAGGGGGACATTCAAATTTGTATCCCACACCACGTACCGTTTGAATTAAGGCAGGTTGCGAGGCATCTGCTTCAATTTTTTTTCGGATTTGACCTATGTGTACATCTACTACACGCTGATCTCCAACATATTCGTAGTCCCATACTTCCTGAATCAGTTCTGCACGTCGCCAGACTCTACCAGGATGACTTGCGAGAAAGTGCAACAAGTCAAACTCTAAAGCGGTTAAAGGAACAGGTTGGTTATTTAGCGTGACTTCTCGCCGTACTGGGTCTATCATTAGCTTCTCAAAGACTAAGCGTTTTTGTTCTGCTGTTGTTACAACCCTTTGGCGTTTCAGAATAGCAGCTACTCTAACTTCCAACTCACCCAAACCAAAAGGTTTAGTGAGATAGTCGTCAGCACCTTTAGAGAAGCCACGAATTTTGTCAGCTTCATCTGCACGGCTAGTTAACATCAAAACAAAAACACCATTACGGCTTTGCATCTCTTGACAGAGATTAAATCCGATCACATCTGGTAAATTCACATCTAGAATCACCAAATCTGGATTAAATTGCTCAAACAAGGTAAGAGCAGTCTTACCATCTTCAGCAGCTTCTACTTGATAACTTTGCTTGCTCAAAAAGCGTTGAATTAGGTTCCGAACAGCAGGGTCGTCATCAACTACAAGAATCTTGGCAGGAGCCATGACCATCACTTTTCACGAACTTTTATAGGATTAATTTAAGAGGAAATGCGAAAATCGCTTTTCCGTTTGAGGACGAAATAATCTACAAGGTCAAAATATCAATTTCCGTTCGACTCGGGATTATGAATGAGGCCGGGAATTGAAATAATGAAAAAACATCTTAGTAATGCTATCAAGGAAACTAAAATTTTGTCCCTAAATTTTAGAAGCGAATTACCAGACAAATTTTTTTGACCTTAGGTCGATTACTTTATGTAAACTAGAATACTTAATTATTCCAGTTACGTCGTATTTGAAAACGATATTAATTCTAAATCGATATGTGACTTAATGCCACAAGCAATTATAGAAATAATTAATTAAAACGTTTTCAAAGTATTCTCAAAAAGTTAACTTTGAAATACACAGATATCATTTTTTCATTTATAAAAACTCCCTTTAACGTATTTTCACCTTAAATCCTAGAGTAAACTCCTAAATAATAAACGACATGAGGGTATACACTGAGTTATAACTATATGTTAAGGTAACTATAGTTAAAACTACTCCAGCAATTTAATTAAACAACAGTTGTGTTTCAGTAAATTATAATTATCAAGCGAAACAATCTGGTTTCGGGCGATGTAAAATGTAAAGTTGTTTCTATTCTATATAAATGATTGCTGCCGATTGAGGCTACAAAAATAAATTCTCATGAGCGAACAAAATCCCTACGAAAAACTTGGGGTATCAGAAGAAGCTAGCTTTGACGAAATTCAAGATGTTCGCAATCGTCTCTTGGAACAGCATAGTGATGACTCTAAGCGTGTAGAGATGATTGAAACGGCATATGATGCAATCTTGATGGAACGCTTGCGAATGCGGCAAGAAGGCAAAATCAAGGTACCCGAACGCATTCGTTTTCCAGAGCGCCTGATACCAGTATTACCTAAAGAAAAAAATCCTATTCTTCGTGAAAAATCACCTGCATGGTTACAAAATTTCTTAGATCGACCCTCTAGGAATGATATTTTGTGGCCTGCAGCTTTATACTTGGGCTTGAGTATACTTAGCTTATTTAATGGTGATGCTGTTTTACAGCTAATTTTAGTTGCAGGAGTTGCTATCAGCGTTTATTTTCTCAATCGCAAAGGAAGCAAGGTTGGTAGGGCAATACTATTGACATTAGCTGGTTTAGTCTTTGGCTTGCTTTTAGGTGCATTTATCGCCTTACCAATCTTGTCACAATTTGTAGATATTTCAAGTTCAGCTGTAAGTCCTCAGTTATCCACATTGAGAAATCAATTCTCTACGATCTTAACGTTTGTATTTTTATGGTTAATCAGCAGTTTTCTCAAATAACTCAATAAATATCTCTCTTTCAAAAAAAACGCCCCAGAGGGGCGAGTCATTATTTTTTAGTGCTTATTAGTGTCTGAGAACTAGTTGATGATACTTCTTGATTGGAGAGTTGAGGATATTGTTTGAGTAGCCAATTATTTTTGAGGGATGATGCTGAAGTCTGAAGAATAAAATCTATTGCATCAGCTAAAGAAGGTAAATAATAGTTTGGCTGATATAGTTCTAATTGGGTGCGATCCCGAATTCCTGAATCTACAGCTATTACTTTAATACCGTACTTTTTAGCTGCAGCTATATCTGCTTCTGTATCCCCGATCATCCATGTATCCGTAGCGGGTGGAAGTTCAGCTAATGCTCGCTTCATTAATAAGGGTTTATCACGAACATCTTGGGTCTTCATATAGTCATCACTCAAACAGTAGCGACGATGTTCCGGGAAAAATCTACCCAAGTCATCTTTTACTAAAGCATAATTTAATTCTGAGATTCGGCGCATAGTCATCACCACGAGATCGCAGCCAGCTTGTTGAACTTTTAACAAGGCATCTATTGCACCAGGTTGAATAGTATCGCGTTGAAAGTAAGGGTGAGTATGTACCATTTGTTTGCGTAGTTGAGCAAACTCTTCTGCTTGTGTATCACTTAAACCAGAAAGAATACCTATTTTTTTTTCCGGTATGTGGCTTCGCTTTAAAGTCCAAAATTCAGAAAAGGAGAGTTCTTTGATTTGCTGCTCTGGATTACAAGTTTTTTCTAAACAAAGTTGATATACCCGATAATATCTTTGAGAAACGTCAACAATTGGACCGTCAAAATCAGTTACAATCCTTAACATTGTCTTGAATTTAAATCTTATTAAGTGAATTTTTATTAAAATGATATCTTGTATGTGAGTGTGTTTAGATTTTGAAAAACTGATAGGTGACTTTCAAATTACTAATATGAAACAATAAGTTTCTTATATCCAGGGGGAAATAGTTTACAATCCCCCAAAATAATCTTTGAGATAAATAGGAGAGGAATTCCTCAAAAACTCCTATCACTTGTTACTATTCTGTAACAAACCTAGCAATATTTCTAGCTCGCTTGATTTGCTCTTCTTCCATAACTTTAAATAAGGCTCGAAAATTACCTTCGCCAAAACCTTGAGCTTTGCAACGGCGTTCAATGAATTCAAAAAAGAAAGTTGGTTCTCCAAAAATAGGTTTGGTAAAGATTTGTAATAAAAGCTTATGGGAATCTTCTTGGTCCCAATCCACTAAAATTTGTTGCTGAATAATCGCTGTCAATTCTTCTGAAGAAAGGGGAAAACCAATTCGCTTTCGAATATCTGCGTAATAGTTTTGTGATATTGGTAAAAAGGAAAGACCATTAGTGTTTAATTGGGCAATGCTCTTAACTAAATTATTCGTTCGCAAAGCAATATGCTGAATTCCTGGACCTCGATTAACATCAATAAATTCTTGAATTTGTGAATTTTTTGATGCTGGTTCGTTGATAGGAAACTGTATTTCTCCATCAGAGGAAACCATTACTCTACTGTGTAGTGCAGAATGTTGAGTCTGAATATTAAAAGTCTGCTGTGGTTGAAAACCAAAGACTTCTTCGTACCAAGTTACAGCATGTTTTAAGTAGCCTGTAGGAATATTAAGTACAATATGATCTATTGCGGTGTAAGAGTAATTACTAAAATGCTTTGATGGAAATTTTGCTTTACAGTCTGAGATCAAACTTCTTCTTTCTATTAAAGTATGATTTAAATCACCCCAAGCAGAAATTTTGCTCCACTTAATATATTCATTGTCTTGATGCTTCCATCTTATAGGTGCTAAAATTTCTGCACCACCTTTTTTTGCTTTAGTAATGGCTTCTTCTACATTCTCTACATTAAAGGCTACATCTGCGACACCAGATGGATGTTTTCGAAGAAATTTTGCAACTGGACTTTTGTCAGATAAAGGTGAAGACAACACAAAACAAACAGAACCACTTCTAACCACTTCTGTGTGAGTATGAGAAATATCATTTGATTGGATTTGGGGAATTAGAGAACTGTTTACCGAATGAAAATTCAAACTGTTAACAAACCAATTGCGCCATACTCGAGCGTCATCTAAATAAAAGTGAATATAATCTACCTTCATAGTCTGCGAATTAACCAAAGTGTAGAAACTTTGCAAAAAATGTTTCTAGCCAAATGTAAATTTTGTTCAACTAATTGACTTTTGGTGGTCAATTCTAAGAAATAGATTAAATGATTTTGAGGTTTATTCATTACAAAGAAATCAAATATTAACCCCTAAAGATATTAGCAGTATATATTGATTTTTTATCAATAAAAAATATAGTGATTTTATTTGTAGTATTAAGAACATAAGTTGGGAAATGATAATTTTCTTCAAAGTGAATGGATAATGGAAAATTTTCTAACAGGAAAAGATAGTGTTATAACTTTACTAATCATAAATCTCCAACAATCATAAGTTCATTAAAAATTTCTGATTAACTAGTTTTTGGAAAGTTTCTAAGTTGTTTTGCCAGTTCTGGATTAATTGGGTAACATCTTTCAGGTGCTCTTGCTGTTGTTTCTCAATAATCTGGTATTTAAAGTTTCCTGCAAAAAATACTATTGGTAACAATTGATTTTCTGGTGAGTTCAGTCTCCCTTGATTAATTCCTAGGTTTAGAACACCACGCTCTAATTTGTATGCTAGTTGAAGTGCAGCTTTCATACGTGCAGTACCAAATTTATGCCAAGAGCCTGATTTAAGTAAATTGTGAGTAATGTATCGATGGGCTTCCTCATCTGAGACAAATTCAATATAACTGCTAGGATTAATACTGATCGTTTGAAATTCTTTTTTTGGAAATTTTTCTATATATTTTAGAGCAACTTGTGGTGCTATTACTTGTCTTGGATCTATACTATTAAGTACTTGGGCAAATAATATTTGGTTGGTTTGAGCAACAATTGCAACTCCGAATTGAAAAACTAACTGAACCATATTATTTGTATAAATTGGTTTATGTGTTAATTCCCAATTTTCTGGGATAATATCGCTATCCTTCAGAACGTCAATATTTAGAGTACTAAAGTTAATATTTTCTGCAGTTAAAACAATTGCTAGCTCCCGAATTTTCATCTTTTGATTCATTATTTCTCTTGTAATTTTTATTAAGACTGTTTTTCTGGAAATCTTTTGCAGAGATTACAGCAGTCAGATGTGCAAATTATTCTATGCTTTTTATCTCAGTATATAAATAGTAAAAAATACATTACTTAAGCTTAAAAAAAAATATGGTATTTTTTATTACATAAGCTCAGTTGTTTTCAGGGTACATAAGTATTGAAAATCATACTTGAAGTCAGTAATTTAATTAACTTACATTAACTAAGTTTAAGTTACATAAATTTTGCAATTATTTGAGTCGTTTTTCCGAAATATACAAGAATAATAATGAAGATAAAAAGATAAATCGAATAATCATTTTCTACCGGTAGTAGGTAGTAGGTTTGTAAAATCTAAGCAAGTATAAAATGGCTATGAATAAGAAACAACTACTAAGGTCTTATGCCACCGGAGAACGTAAATTCGTCGGTATAAAACTCAGCGAATTTGATTTATACGGCATAAATCTCTGTGGTGCTGATTTGAGTGACATTAAGTTAGAAGAATTCGATCTAGCTCGTGCCATTTTAAGAGGTGTTATTTTACGTAATGCAAAATTAACAGATTCTTGTCTGGATAGTGCTGATTTGACTGGGGCAGATTTCAGAGGTGCTAATTTACGCTGGTCTAGTTTTAATTGTGCAAATTTAACGGAAGCCGATCTAAGAGAAGCAACGTTTGAAAGTAACAGTTTTTATAAAGCTAGTCTAATAGGAGCAAACTTACAAGGAGTTAATTTGAGAGATGCAAACCTGCAAGAAGCCAATTTAAGTGGAGCTAATTTGGAGGGTGCAATTCTTACAAAAGTTACTTTTGATAATACGATAATGCCTGATGGTAGCATTCGTACGGAAAATGATTGAGTAGTTATCTTACTTCTCAATCCAAAATGTACTTATTGAATACAAATACTCTAAATATTCTGTCAGCAATTACCAGTTAAAAAATTTGCATTGTTTATGGAATGAAAATAATTTGTAAATCTCTGAAATTTATAAGTTTAATTATTGATGATTCGTTAATGAATGACTGACTCCGTAGCGATGCTAAATTTCCTCCCCGTTCTCAGGGGAGGTTTAATAATTTTATGAATGTAGAGAGTCTGAAATTGGAAGTTCTTCAAAAGTAACTTCAAAAAATTAGTAAGCTGGCAAAAATTACAATTATCTGACGAATTTCAAAGATTCTATTTGTTCAAAGAATTTATCTGTAAAGATGCTCAATATGCTTCTATCTCTTACTCTGATATTTGCTTGGACTTCCATACCAGATTGTAGAGGTAATGTTTTGCCATTACTCATCAACATCTGATCGTTTAAGCGAACTCTTGCTGGGAAGGTGTAATAGGGACGGGTTTCGTCTGGAGGAAGAGCGTCTTTACCAACGGATATTAGCTTACCTTTTATATCACCAAATTCACTGAAATTATAAGATGTAAATCTGACATCTACATCCATTCCTTCTTTAACAAAACCAATATCTTTATTGGTTAAGAATACTCGGGCTACAAGTGTTTGATCTGGTACAACTTTAACAACAGGTTCGCTGGGATTGGTAACAAATCCCTTGGAGGCTTTTAAGTCAAAAATTGTTCCATCATCTGGGGCGCGAACTTCTTGATACTTCAAGGTTACTTGAGCTTGACTAATTTGAGATTCAATCTCAGCAATTCGATTTTGATTGTCAACTATCACTTTATTTAACTGACTATCAATTTCGGCAATACGTTTTTCATTTTCTGCGATTTTACCTAAAATATCTTGGTAAGAACCGGAAATAGTATTTTTTAGACGTTGTTCTGATTGCGATATAGCCAACTTTAGACGTTGTCCTTCTTCCGTCAGTTCTACTACTTGAGTCTGAGTATTGTTAACTTCTTGTTGTTGTTGGCGATATTGTAATTTTGCGATTGCACCTTCTTTGAATAGGGGTTCTAAATCGCTGAGAATACCTTGGTTAATTGCCAGAATACTTTTTGCATTGCTTAAACGCGCGCGGTTTTGTGCTAGTTGACGCTTAAGTTGATCTGCTTCTAATCTAATTGCTGCGGCTCTACTTCGAAGTTCTTCTTGAGAAGAACGCAAACGCATTTCTTGTTCGGCGTTTAGGTTAGCTTGTTTTGCATTACCTGTTAATTGTGCTCTGTAGAGACGATTTTCAGCTTCTAAGGTAGTGCGACTCTTTGCTAGTTTGGTTAATTCTTGGGGGATTTTCAAATTGGAGACAGAAAAGTTAGCTCCACCCCTGAGAACGTTGTAATAAAATTGGTTCTCCCGAATTAAAGCATTACGGATTTTTCTTTGAGAAATGAGTTGTGCGGTTACAGAAGTGGGATCGAGCACCATCATCAAATCTCCCTTCTTCACCTGCTGACCGTCTTTGACAAATACTTGTTTGACGACCCCAGTTACTGGTACCTGTATTTCCTTAACAGCATCCTTCGGTTCTAATTTTCCCTGAGCAGGTATGGCTTCCTCTATTCTGGCAATAGCAGCCCAAATAACTGTAAAACTTGTGAACCCAACCAAAGACCAGAGTACTGCTCTCGATAGCATCGGAGAACGCTTAAGCATTACTGGTTGATCGAACTCGGGAGGTCTTTCCCTACCATTTTTTCCTTGAGATGCATCTTGTGCTGGTTTTTCAACCCGCTTAGAAGTCAAAGAATTTTGGAAGTTTTTACCGTTAAGTTGAGTCATGATTTTTTAGAGTCAGGAGAGAGGAGCTAAAATTCAAAATCGACAATTGATTGAATATATGGAAACACAATTAACAGAAAATAAAAATCAAAATCCAAAAGTTAGTTTTACGAACACAGCAACTCTATTAAAGTTGGGCGTCTTGTTGTTGATAAAGGCAATAATATCTTCCTCGGAGTGCCATCAATTCGCTGTGAGTACCTTGCTCTACTACCGAGCCTTTATCCATCATCAAGATGGTATCGGCACTTCGGATAGTGCTGAGACGGTGGGTAATAAAGAATACAGTACGATCAGAGAATGCTTCTGCTAGATTTAAGCAGACTTGCCGTTCTGATTCGTAGTCCAGAGCACTAGTTGCTTCATCAAGGATCAATAAACGGGGATTCTGCAAAACAGTCCGAGCTAGAGCTATTCGCTGTCGCTGTCCGCCAGATAGAGCACTACCTCGTTCTCCCACTCTTGTATTGTAACCGTTAGGTAAGCTCATGACAAAATCATGGGCAGCAGCTATTTTTGCAGCTTCAATAATTTCTTCTGGTGTAGCATCGGGATGATTAAGGGCAATATTTTCTTGTACGGAGCCTTCAAAAAGTAATGTGTCTTGGGGCACAATCCCGATTTGTTGTCTTAGAGAATAAAGTTCAACCTTATTGATGTCGTAACCGTCAATCAATATCCGTCCTGATTCTAGTGGATATAGGCGCGGTAACAGTTTCATCATCGTACTTTTACCAGAACCACTTTGACCCACAATTCCAACAAATACCCCAGGAGGAAATTCAAGGCTTACATTATCCAGTTGTAAAGGACCACTAGTTTTAAAACGGAAGGAAACGTTTTCGTATTTAACTGCTCCCTGAAGCCCTGGCATTGGGATATTACCTTTATCCTCTTCTGTCGCTTCTTGGGGACTGTCTACAATATCACTTAATCTTTCTAAAGATAGAGCTGTTTCTTGGAAGTTTTGCCATAGTTGGGTGAGGCGCAATAGTGGTGTGGTTACGTAACCAGCAATAATCCGGAAAGCAATTAATTGTCCTAAGGTTAGTTGTTGTTGGAGCACCAAGTGTGCTCCCGCCCACAAGACCAATAAACCAGAAAGTTTGTTGAGAAAACCACTAGATGAACTTGCAGCAGTGGAAGTCAAAACAGTTTTAAATCCGGCACTTACATAGCGGGCATAACGTTCTTGCCACTTCCAGCGCGATCGCAACTCAATATTTTGGGCTTTAACCGTTTGAATACCTGACAATACCTCGACTAAATGGGATTGGGCTTCGGCATTTCTTTCGGCTTTAGTTCGCAGTTGTCTTCTAACAATCGGTGAAAAAATGAACGTCAACAAAGCGAAGAAGGGCAATGTTGATAATGCCACTAATGCTAGGATCCAGCTGTAGATAAACATTACCACAATGTAGATGACAGAGAAAACGGCATCTAACACCACTGTTAATGCAGTACCGGTGAGAAATTGGCGAATTTTCTCTAACTCGTTTACCCTTGTGGAAAGTTCCCCTACAGGACGCCGTTCGAAGTAGCGTAGTGGTAGACGTAATAAATGGTCAATAATTTCTGACCCCAGCGCCATATCAATGCGGTTAGTAGTATCAACAAACAAGTAAGTACGAATACTTGTAAGCACCGCTTCAAATAAAGCAACTACTAAGAGGAAAAAGCCCAGAACTTGTAAAGTATTGGGACTATTTTGATTTAATACTTTGTCAATGATGATTTGGGTCATTAATGGATTTGCCAAACCAAACAGTTGAACAAAGAAAGAAGCTATGAAAACTTCTAATAGTACTCGCCGATATTTGATCAGAGAAGGTAAAAACCAACTCAGCCCAAAGTTTTTCTGTGGGGTATCCCTGCTAGGTTTTAGGAGTAAAACTGGAATAGCATTTACCTGTTCTTGACCTTGTTCGGTTGGAACAGATTGAGCCATTATCTGTGCCACATTCTCACTTCTTTCCTTGAGAATGCCGACTTCTGGAACTGCTAATATGATTTTCTTTGGACTAACCTCATACAACAAAGCAAAACTGCCTTGCCATTGTACAATAGCTGGTCCTTCAAGCCTACCAACAGCTTTGGGAGGAACACCGAGCAGTTGAGCTTTTAAACCTACGAGTTCGCCAACCGCTCCACAATGTTGCAATGAAAGTGCCCCAGAGCGTTGCTCTTGGCTAACCAAGACCTTGCGTACTACTTCTCTTCGGAAAGGTATGTCCAAATACTTGCTCAACATTCCGAAACAAGCAAGAACAGCATCTACTCCACCCCGACCGCGAATGTAAGGATATTGCTTATTGCCAAAATTTCCAGAGTCAAAAGCATCTTCTGATTCTGGAATATCTTCAGGAGCGTAAGGGATTTCAATACTTGTGGGAGGTAGTTCATCATTGGATGGAGCTTTTAACCCAACTTGTCCCTCCACCGGAATTTTTTCTGTGTCCCGAACGAAAATGTTAGTCGGAAATCCCAGCAAACGTGGTTGACTTCCTGTTGGTAATTGTGACCGATTGTCTTCACGACCATAAAAACGAGTTCCGACCAATTCTTTGGGAACTGCACCACCGCCGACTAACCACACTCGTTCGGGACTCATGATCCGACTATCAATGGCAGTGAAATCATGAACTACTTCAATATTTTCAGATGCTTGAAGTGCTAAATCCTTTAAATTATTCGCTCCTGAAGAACGCATAATTAAATGATCATCAGCTTGTTGTTGTAGTTGAGCACCCAAAACCTCAAAAATTTCTATTAATGATGCTTGTTCGTGAAAATGTGATGCAAAAGCTTGCTCATTTCGTAGAATTGTTAAAAAATTGACTGCCGGGATTGTTACACAAATCACTTCGCTCGAAGCAATTGCAGTTTCACAAGCAATATTACGTATTAACCCCACCCAACCAAGAATTTCTCCCGGTACGAGTAGCTTTAAAGTTACTGGATTATTAGTTTTGGGGTCATATCCTAACAAACGCGCTTTACCCTCAAACAAAACATGAATCTGGGCAGGCATTTTTTCTCGGGTCAGAATCGCCTGACCAATACGGTAACGAAATAACTGCGTTTGTTGCGTTATATTTTTTAGCTCTGCAGGCGACAGTTGGTCAAAAGGCGCAATGGTCGCTAGAAATTCCTCAATATTGATTGCTGTATAGCTCATTTAGTTACCGCTACTATTTTCTCTGCCAACATATTTTCTGCCAACATCAGTAAATAAAAATTGGGAAACCGGCATATTATAGTCCTATTTCCGGACCGCTGTCTCTTGCTCTCCCCCTGTCCCTTTTTGCTTTAATTCGTTAGTATTTGGTGATAATTGTTCTTGGATTACCGATGAACCCTCAGTTCTGACCCATTGGTCGAATAGTTCACTCAGTAATCTTTGCCGCATTACTTCATCTAACTGGGCTGGCAAATATTTTTCTAATCTAACAACCACTACCCAATCACCCAAACGGGTGGGTGCTAAAAGCTCTCCTGGCTTGCTCCTTAGGAGCATTTTTGCAAGAGCCGGATGGGGTACCCCCAAGTCAACCGGACCGAGTAAACCTCCTGTTTCTGCTTCTGGTCCTTCGGAATATTCTCGAGCAATTTCACTAAAAGATTGTTCCCCCTCCTGCACGCGAAAATAAAGTTCTTGGGCGAGATAGGGGTCTTTAACTCGAATTAGAGAATATACGACCCGGTCCAGTTTTTGTTTACGTCCCAGGAAATAAGATTCTAATTTATTTCCCCAAGTCTGTTCTTGAAATTTTGCCAGTTTTAGGCCCCTAGTCGCAATGTACTCCAATTGTTCGCGCGATATTCCCCGCGCCTTAAGCCATGCTTGTAGGTCTTCCTCTGAGTTTAGTTGATGTTGCTGATAGAATTTTTTATATGCTCCTAAAGCTTCATCTTCTGCAATCGCAATCTCCGCGATCGCACAGTCTATCATTATTTCTCGTACAAACTGTGGTAAGATTCCATACTGATTAAGCAACAGTAAAATCTCATTTTTATTAACATTTTTTAAGCGTTCAGAAGCACGCAAAGTAGCCTTTTCGATATTGGGACTTTGCTGTGATTTATCACCTGCTTGCATAACTGCGGTCATATAATTTTTCGTTTTTTAGGAAGACTGTTACAGATGTAACAATGGATTGATTATTTGACAACAAGATATTGCTTAAAACTTAAAACCCCATTGCGAATGAGTCAATAGCAAAAAAACACATTATACTTGGAAGTATTTTGCCATCAAATTTGTCTGTGTTGTAAATTTTTCTGAAAATTAGCAAAATAGCAAATATGTTTTCAGCTATGATGCATGTCCATAAATTTTCCGCAAATATATAAATTTTAGCAAACATATTTTTACATACATGCGTTTTGGTAGTCATACAAACAAGCTTTTAACTTTATTTTTTGCTAATACAATTAAATGACAAATTAAATGACATTTGATATTGATAAATATTATTCCTACAGGCAATAAAAATACTTCAAGTAGATATATTTCTCAATTGACGACGATGGATTTTTTTCTGATAATTATTTACTCAGATAACTTGTAGGATGAGAAATCCTCAAATTGTAAGATGAGATAAAAAATTAATTAAGCATAAATCATACGTGGGCATATGTATGTAATATCGAGTAATTCAAGGGAGAATAATATTAATGAGATTACTCGTACAAGATTATATCTAATCGTCGAATCGGTATACCATCAAATCACCTATCTTACTCGTAAATATAAAGGTTACAAAATATATCTTAGTTATAACTAATAGTTAAAGATAACTTTCACCGCTATGGATAATTGTTCTATCCTTCAAGACTACGAAAGCTATAATTCGTAAAATATATCTAATACGAAAAAAATATTTTTAGAAAAGTATAAATATTTCCCCTGTCCGTTGAGTTTGTATATATTAAGTTAAATAAACTATAGGGGTATTGAATTATAACGATCCGGGTTAGTCATTAAACTATAGGACTGTGAGATTACAATCTTCAAAAAAAGTAAAAAATAATACATAAGGTTTTAAATGAAGCAGTATCGGAATTAGAAATGGATAAACGGGGAAATATCCCTAGTAATACCCCACCAAGGCTGCGGTACAATGCAAAGAAATATTTAGATTTATGAGTGCCGATTAAATAATGACATCAGAAGTTAACGCTAAGTCAACAGATAAAAATTTAGAGGCAATGCGGCATTTTTCCGAGCAGTATGCCAAGCGAACTGGAACCTACTTCTGTGCCGAACCTTCTGTAACAGCAGTCGTAATTGAAGGACTTGCCAAACATAAAGACGATTTGGGTGCGCCTTTATGTCCTTGTCGTCACTACGAAGATAAAGAAGCTGAAGTAAGTGCTACGTTTTGGAATTGTCCTTGTGTCCCCATGCGCGAACGTAAGGAATGTCACTGTATGTTGTTTTTAACCCCAGATAACGAATTTGCTGGCGAACAACAAGACATTTCCCTCGAGACGATCAAAGAAGTTCGGGATACTATGGGTTAATAATGGAAGTTATACCTAAGCAGTTTTGGGAAGGCGTAGAACAGTTCAATTCTGGACAGTTCTATGCTTGTCACGATACATTAGAAGCCTTGTGGATGGAGGCTAGTGAGCCTGATAAGACTTTTTATCAAGGTGTCTTACAAATTGCTGTTGGACTATATCATTTTGGCAATCAAAACTGGCGGGGTGCGGCGATTTTATTGGGAGAAGGTAATAATCGTCTGCGACGTTATCCAGAGGTTTACAGTGGGATAGATGTGGATGAGTTGCTCGATAAAAGTCTCACCGTTTTAAAAACTATTCAAATGGCAAAACCTGAAGAACTTGCTTTGCTTAAGCTGGGTGAAGATGAAAATTTACCTTTGCCTAAAATTGTGCGTTCTGCTTGATGCTTGCGATCTGCTTGTAATTAAGCTGAACTATCGCCTTCGCGGAGTAAGGCGATCGCACTATATATAAATAAATTGAACTTATTTCTCACTAAAATTTTTCGTTATTTTTTCAAACACTAATATTTAGATATTTTAATTAGATAGTTAATTTGTCAATTCATTAGTTGGGGTGTGCTGCACTTTCAGTCGCACCCAGCACCTTTAATGTTTTCAGCGTCGCTTCGGTTAAACCAGAAACACCTTCGACAGTCATTTCTTGGTAAAGTTTAGGAATTATTAAGGTTTTAAGGCACTCAAAAGTAAAAACATCCCAGCATTTGATGGTTTCATCTTCACTACAACTAAATAAGAGGTTGAGTTCGGGACTATAACAAATTGACCAAATGCGATCGGTGCAGTCGTGCGGCTGATCGTTATGACCGGTTAATTCTTCTCTTGCGGATCAAACCTTACCTGTCGATATAACTTCTCCACAGAGATTGAAAATCCTATACTTTCCAAATTTAAAGTATCTTTAGCCCCATAGGTATACAAAACCCATAAACCTTCATCATTACGGCGAAAACATTCCACACCAATTTCATCAGACTGAATTAAAACATATTCTCGCAAACTATTTAATTGTCGATAACGGGTAAATTTCTTACCCCGATCAAAAGCTTCGGTTGATGGGGAAAGGACTTCGACAATCAAACAAGGATGTTCAATTAAATCTATTAATTCTCGATCTTTCGGGTCGCAAGTTACCACCACATCAGGATAATGATAAGGTCCCGATGGTGACAATTGTACCTTCACATCGGCGATGAAAATATCACAGCCTTTTTCTGCAAGAAAAGCATCTAGTGCTGTGTACAGGTTACCTGCTATGCGGTTATGGGGTTTTGTTCCCCCCGTCATCGCGAATACTTCCCCGTCGATGTATTCGTAGCGTAGTTCCTGGGTTTTTTCCCATTCCAGAAACTCTTGGGGAGTCATATATTGAAATTGGGAACTGGCAATCATAATATTAGTTTTTATCGTTCGTGCAAAGGATGTACAACTAATTAAATACTGTTATTTAATTCTATCCCTCACCGCTTCTATCCTTTATCGTAAATAACTCGCCCCATTCACATCCACAATACCCCCACTCAGAAATTCTGCTTCCTCAGAAGCCAAAAACAAAATAGTATTTGCAACTTCTTCGGGATGCGCAACCCGATTAAACGGACTTTGTTGACAAATCGCTTCACCTTGAGGACTTTCCAACAGCGATCGCGTCATATCTGTTTCGACAAAACCTGGTGCAACAGCAGTTACAGCAATATTGTAAGGGGCTAAATGTTGTGCTAAAGATTGACTGAAACAGTTGAGTGCTGCTTTACTCGCACCGTAAGCTGTAGCTGTTGGTTCGCCGCGAAATGCACCCCGTGAAGTAATATTAATAATCCTTCCGCGATTATTGTCCATCATATGACGAGCAATACAATAACTGACGTTGACCGCACCAATTAAATTGATATTAACTGTTTCTTGCCAAATATTTTGCCAGTCTTGATAATCAGTTGTATCGAGGGGATGTTCTTTATATATGCCTGCATTATTGACTAAAATATCAATCTGTCCCAATTGTGCGATCGCTAACGATACCATTTCCTCTACAGCTTTAGCGTCAGCAATATCTGCACCTACTGTAATATGTCCCGTACCCGCAAGTGAATTTCGTAGTTGTTCGGCTTTTATTTGTTGCTGATGATAGTGAATTGCAACTTTAGCACCACTTCGAGCAAAAGCAACAGCAGTAGCTTTACCAATACCGCCAGATGCACCTGTGATTAAAACTGTTTTGTTTTGGAAGTTCATTGTGGTTTGGTAATTGGTAATTGGTAATGGTTAATAGGTAATGGTTAATGGGTAATGGGTAATTGGTCAGAAATTTTCTCGAATGGGAATAAAGGGATTGGGTTTTGACAGAAATGGATTTTAGCGGAAAATAGATTTTATAGTGCACTTTGCTTGAACATGAGTAATAACAAACAATTACTTTGGGAACAAGATGCAATCATTCGTCACATTCAACTTGTATTGCAAAGTTACAAGCATTGGACGGGAAACGATCTGGTAAATATGAGTGATTCGCCCGAAGAAATAGCACAACAAATCTTTGAAGCACCATTTGCTTTAGTTTCTCATGGTACTGAAGCAGATCCAATTTTTAATTACGGTAATCGCAAAGCTTTAACAACATGGGAGCTTTCCTGGGAAGAGTTTACCAAAATGCCTTCTCGTCAAAGTGCAGAAGAAGTCGTTCAGGAAGAACGTGACAGATTATTACAAGAAACTGAAGCTAAAGGTTTTAGTAATTTTTCTGGAGTTCGTATTAGTAGCACTGGTAAGCGCTTTCATATCAAAAACGGTATTATCTGGAATCTAGTTGACGAACAAAATCAGTATTGTGGTCAAGCTGCGATCTATTCTAATACCGTTTGGCTTTGAATTGGTAATTAGTAATTGGAATTGGTAGTTGGTCAAACATCAAATTCCAATTTAATAATTTTTCATTGCTCTTTGCATATCACGTTGATCTTGGCGACGTTTGATGTCTTCACGTTTGTCATGTAGTTTCTTACCTTGAGCTAGACCAAGGCTTACTTTAATCCAACCGCCTTTGAAGTACATTTTTAATGGTACTAAGGTCAAACCTTTTTGCTCGATTTTACCGATTAATTTCCGAATTTCCTCACGGTGTAAAAGCAATTTGCGGGTGCGACGGGGTTCATGATTAAAGTATTTCCCGGTGGAATTATAAGGGGAAATATGTACGTTAAGCAGCCATACCTCACCATCGCGAATCAAAGCAAACCCATCTTGAAGATTAATTCTACCTGCACGAATCGACTTAACCTCGGTTCCATATAACTGAATTCCAGCTTCGTAAGTTTCGAAGATATGGTACAAATAACGTGCTTGCCGGTTATCAGCAATAACTTTAAAACCTTGACTCTTACTTTTACTATTACTCTTATCTTTCATTGAAAATTGTGTTTGTCTCCAATATGCTTTAAACCATAAATAGTCAAGACTTACGCATCGATAACGTAATTACAGTCATTGCGACGATAGGTTAGCGGATCCGTAAGGTAGCGCAGCTAGAGCCTACGGCGTCGGCGGAGCCTTAGCGTTCCCGTAAGGAAATAGCAATCTCAAACCACTCAAAATTGGTTCATAGTGCGTAAGTCCTAATAGTATAGAAATTTACCTCTTAACTCCTGTCGAAGGAGGGTTTAGGATAAAAATCTTTAAACCTCCATTATCTCTGACTAGAAGGTGTAAGTCCTAATAAAACTAATATATTTTAACCTTGGAGACACAAAGGGAACGAGGAATATTTGTAATGTAGTGATTTTGTTCCTTAAATTTTATGCATATCATCATTACTTGCTAACCAAAACTCATTAATTTTCTCATAAATTTTCGAAAATGATCGCCAGCATATCGTAGTTTGTGTATGTGTTTCAAAATTGTGCTTCAAAATATTTACAGAACATTTAACTAGCGAATCGGGAATGTAGGTAGATGGCGAAAACCCAGATGAAGGATATGATAGTGCTGGTACCTGGAACCATGGGCAGCATATTACAAAAAGATGGTCAAGACATCTGGAATGTATCACTTCAAGCAGTCTTGAGAGCAGTTAAGGGGTTAGCAGAACAAGGTTCGTTTTTCGAGCAAATAGCTATAGAAGAAGATGACCCTGAGAGAGATTACTTAGACGATGGTATCAAAGCAACAGGGTTAATTCAGGATGTACGTTTAGCTCCTGGATTTATGAAGATAATTGATGGTTACTCCTTTCTTCATCAAAAACTCACCGAAGATTTTAATGTAACTTGTGGTAAGAACTATTTTGAGTTTGCCTATGACTGGCGACGGGATAATCGGGTTTCTGCAAGGTTGTTAAAGAAGCTGATTGACGATAAGTTACCAAAGTGGCAAGAGATAAGTCCATCTAAAAAACATGCAAAGGTGATTTTGATCGCCCATAGTATGGGGGGTTTAGTTTGTCGTTATTATTTGGAACATTTAGGCGGTGGAGAATACTGCAAAGCTTTGTTTTCTTTGGGGACTTCCTATCGTGGTTCTGTGAAAATGTTGGATTTTTTGGCTAATGATTATCGAAAAATACCAATACCAGGATTGAAAGATGTATTGGCTACTTTTACTTCTACGTATCAATTGTTGCCAATGTATCCGGTGGTGAAGGTCAATGAAAAATGGCAACGTGTAGGCGAAACTAATGGTATTCCTGGCGTGGAAAGAGGGCGAGCAAAGGAAGCTCGGGGGTTTCTGGAAAAAGTTAATTCTAAATCGCCTAATAATTACTCGTATGAATTCAAACCAATAATCGGTGTAGGACAAAAAAGCACGCTTCAATCTACAGAGCTACGCAATGGTAGATTAAAAGTAAGTAATAACCCGCCACTAAATCCAAGAACTCAAGAACCCCTTGATGCCGATCGCGTAACTGGTGATGACACTGTACCTGTTGTGTCTGCAATTCCAATTGATTTGAGTGACAAGCTCCAAGGTTTATATTGTGGTGAGTCTCATTGTGCGTTGCAAAGCAACACTCAGGTATGGAACTTGCTGAAATATTTCTTAAGTCAGCTGCAAGGTACTCTAAGAGACTTTCAAAACCCTCAAATTACCCAGACTATAATAAAACAACCAGCAATTAGTCTTACTGTTGATGACTTGTACCTCCGTGATGAAGAAGTCACATTGGGTGCGGAAATTGTGAATGTTGATTCTGATACTTTGAAAAGAAAAGGAAACTTTGGTGGGTTAAGCGCGATTATAACTCCTGCATCAGATAACGGAACGAACCTGAAGCTAGAAGAAAATTTTGAACTGCAAGGGAATAGTTCCTATAAACTATCTTTACGAAAAAAGCTTACACCTGGGTTGTACCATTTGGAGGTAGAAACAAATAAAGCAGACGAATCAGCACCAGAAGCCGTGCATAATTTATTTCAAGTGATGAAATAAGACAAATTTTACTTTTATTCTTATTGTTAAAAAATATGATGTAAGGGCAATGGAAGAATGGTTATGGAATAAAAATGATGACAAAAATCGCATAGATTTAGCTAACTATGTCATCTTTGCTAAATATTCAGAAGCTATTGATACATTTATTACTAAAGCTATTAAGGAAAATTATTTACCCGCTAGTAGCAACGATTATCATACAAGTAATGATAAACGCCGCGAGTTAGTAAGAAAAATTTATGATGCTTTGTGTCAGCACGAAATAGAGTATGAATTAAACGAAGATAACTTATTCTCTAGCGAACAACAAATCATCAGAAAACCAGAAGAAATTCTTGATACAAAACGTAAAGGAACTTGCCTTGATTTAGCTATCCTTTTTTGTGCGATTTGCTGGTATTATGATTTGCTGCCTATTTTGATTTTGCTTGAGGGTCATGCTTTAGCAGCAGTATCTCTCACTCATCGGCGACGTTTCTGGGAGAATGAAAAACGTCAAGGTGAAGAAATATTTTCCAATGAAGATGGAAGTCTTACGGATGCGAATAAACTTTGGCGCATAATTAAGCGAGAAGAATACTTGGCTGTTGAATGTACGGGTTTCGCTAAGAGTGAAGCTCTTGAAGAGAAAGGCTTTCCACGAGAGAATGGTTTTTGGTCTTTTGAACAAGCAACTGAATTGGGTTGTAACCAACTAAAAACTAACCAACAAGAACATAATAATACACAGTCGAAAAACTTAGTATTTGCTCTCAATATTCAGATAGCTTACTATCTTTGGTGGGCTAAATCATGCCGCAAACGTCTGGAAGCAGAAGCTCCAAAAACTTTAACAAATAATGGGAAAAATCTTCTTCAGAATATTTACGTTCCTTTAGGACTGGTAGAACGTAAGCCTGATGCAAAGCGAAGACCTGAGAAAGATGCAGCGAATCCAGAAACGGGAGACTTAAATAAGCCCGATCAAGAATATGAAGTTGTTAAAGAGTTTCAAAATGATGAGTTTCTTGATGAAGTTTTGAAGCAGCGAACCAGCAAAAAAAGCCAAGGAAAACGACTCGTAATTATTGGCGATCCTGGTGGAGGAAAAACTACGCTTTTACGAAAGATAGCTGATTGGGTATTAGAAGAGCAACAAGGTTTACCAATTTGGATTTCTTTAGCTAAATTTAACGAAAATTTAGTAGAAGAAAAAGACGTTAGCGATTCCGGATGGTTGTACAGATATTTGTCAGAACAATGGTTAAAAAATTTATCTCAAGAAGGTAAAAAAACACCAGAGAAATGGCAAGATAAATTTGAAGAGCTTCTAAAAAACGGCCAGTTCTGGCTGATACTAGATGGTGCTGACGAAATGGCGGTCAGTTATCCTTTGAAAAAAATCCAACAACAACTAGCGAAAGGGTGGACAAATTCAATTAGGGTAGTACTTAGTTGTCGTTTAAATCTGTGGGAACAACAAAAAGATATTCTCAATGAAAAATTTGATATTTATCGTACTTTAGATTTTAATTACCCCGAGCAAGTACATCAATTTATTGATAATTGGTTTGGAGAAGGAGATGAGAAAGCAAGGGGATTACAGGAGCAACTAGAAGAAAATAATCGAAAACGTCTGCAAAATTTAGTCAAAAATCCTTTACGGTTAGCGTTATTGTGTCGCATTTGGAATCAAAGCGAAGGAAAATCATTACCAAAAACAAAAGCTGATTTCTACGACTCGTTGGTAAATATTAAGGAATTTAGTTTCAATGAATGGAATAAAAGTAAACAAAATGACAAAATATTGCAAAATTTACCATCTACTGACAAATTTAAACAAGCTTTGGGAAAGTTAGCTAGAAAAGCAATAGACAGTGAAGATTATCGATTCCTTTTACGAGAGAGCTTTATTAAGCAACGCTTAGGCGATCCAGATGATGAACCTAATCATAATAGTAAAGGTTCACTATTTTGGTGGGCGTTAAAGTTCGGATGGCTAGTGAATGTAGGTTACCCTACAGAAGGAGAAGAAAACGCGCATAAATCAGTCTACGCATTTTTTCATCCCACATTTCAGGAATATTTTGCAGCTACAGCAGTTCAAGATTATGACTTTTTCTTACCCCGCGAGCATAAAGATAAACCTGTAGAAGATAAGCAATACCGGATTTTTCAACCGCAGTGGAAAGAAGTAATTTTGCTATGGTTAGGACGTAGTGATGTTGACGATAAAGAAAAAGAATATCTTATCAACAAATTAATAAATTTTAAAGACGAATGCGGGGAATTTTATACTTATCGAGCCTATTTATTAGCTGCGGCTGGAATCGCTGAGTTTACAAGTTATCCCCGAAAAGATGATATATCCAAGCAAATTTTGAAGTCATTGTTATTGAATTTCGAGCAGGATGCTGCGAATTTAGCCCTAGCAGCACTGGAAGAAACAGAACGAGAAACAGGCATCAATGGCTTATTACAACTACTGTCGGACAAAAATCTGGATGACTACACTCGTAGACAAGCCGCACTAATATTGGAGAAAATTGGCACTGACAATCCACAAGCCATCAATGGCTTAGTACAACTACTGTCGGACCAAAATCTGGATTACCGGGATCGTAAGGAATTAGTAGAAAGCTTGATGAAAATTGACCCTGATAATCCACAAGCCATCAATGGCTTAGTACAACTACTGTCGGACAAAAATCTGCGTTACTGGGAGCGTGAGGAATTAGTAAAAAGCTTGATGAAAATTGACCTCAATTGCTTAGTTCAAATACTGTTGGACCAAAATCTGGATTACTACACCCGTTGGCAAACTGTAGAAAGCTTGGGGAAAATTGACACTGACAATTCACAAGCCATCAATGCCTTAATCCAACTACTTTTAGACAAAAATCTGGATTACGACAACCGTTTGCAAGCCGCATCAATATTGGGGAAAATAATTGGCACCGGCAATCCACAAGCCATCAATGCCTTAACCCAACTACTTTTAGACAAAAATCTGGATTACTTGGGTTACTGCATCCGTTTTGAAATTATATCAATACAATGGAGGAAATTTGACCTTGGCAATCCACAAATCACCAATGGCTTAATCCAAGTAATGTCAGATCAAAATCTGCATCACCACATCCGTTGGCAACTCGCATCAATATTGGAGAAAATTGGCACTGGCAATCCACAAGTCATCAATGGCTTAGTCCAACTACTTCCGGACAAAAATTTAGATAACCACACCCGTAGGCAAGCCGTATCAATATTGGAGAAAATTGACCCTGACAATCCACAATTCATCAATACCTTAATCCAACTACTTTCGGACAAAAATTTAGATAACTACACCCGTAGGCAAGCCGAATCAATATTGGAGAAAATTGACCCTGATAATCCACAATTCATCAATGCCTTAATCCAACTACTGTCGAACAAAAATCTGGATTACTACATCCGTAGACAAGCCGCATCAATATTAGGGAAAATTGGCACTGGCAATCCACAAGCCATCAATGCCTTAGTCCAACTACTGTCAGACAAAAATCTAGATGGTAGTGATAAACAAGTAGTGATTTTCGCCATATCTCTCCTTATACAGAGCGGGTTACACCGACTCGCATCACTACTTCTACAGGACTACCATCTAGATAACGACACCCGTAGGCAAGCTGCAGAAAGCTTGGGGAAAATTGACCCTGACAATCCACAAGCCATCAATGCCTTAATCCAACTACTGTCAAACAAAAATCTAGATAACGACACCCGTAGGCAAACTGCAGAAAGTTTGAGGAAAATTGACCCTGGCAATCTACAAGCCATCAATGCCTTAATCCAACTACTGTCGGACCAAAATCTGGATTACTATACCCGTTGGCAAGCTGTAGAAAGCTTGGGGAAAATTGACACTGACAATCCACAAGCCATCAATGCCTTCGTCCAACCACTGTCAAACAAAAATCTGGATTACTATATCCGTTGGCAAGCTATAGAAAGCTTGAGGAAAATTGACCCTGGCAATCCACAAGCCATCAATGCCTTAGTCCAACTATTGTCAAACAAAAATCTGGATTACTATATCCGTAGAGAAGCCGCACGAAGCTTGAGGAAAATTGACCCTGGCAATCTACAAGCCATCAATGGCTTAATCCAACTACTGTCGGACAAAAATCTAGATAACTACACCCGTTGCCAAGCAGCAGAAAGCTTGAGGAAAATTGACCCTAGCAATCTACGAGCCATCAATGCCTTAATCCAACTACTGTCGGACAAACATCTGGATTACTACACTCGTAGGGAAGCAGCACTAATATTGGGGAAAATTGACCCTGACAATCCACAAGCCATCAATGCCTTAATCCAACTACTGTCGGACAAAAATCTAGATAACTACACCCGTTGGCGAGCCGTATCAATATTGAGGAAAATTGACCCTGACAATCCACAAGTCATCAATGGCTTAATCCAACTACTGTCGGACAAAAATCTAGGTAACTACACCCGTAGGGAAGCAGCACTAATATTGAGGAAAATTGACCCTAGCAATCTACAAGCCATCAATGCCTTAGTACAACTACTGTCGGACAAAAATCTGGATTACTACACTCGTAGGGAAGCAGCACTAATATTGGGGAAAATTGGCACTGGCAACCTACAAGTCATCAATGGCTTAATCCAACTACTGTCGGACAAAAATCTGGATCACTACACTTGTAGACAAGCCGCACTAATATTGGAGAAAATTGGCACTGGCAATCTACAAGCCATCAATGGCTTAATCCAACTACTGTCGGACAAAAATCTGAATTACTACTCAATATTGAGGAAAATTGACCCTGACAATCCACAAGTCATCAATTCCTTAGTCAAACTACTGTCGGACAAAAATCTAGATAACTACACCCGTTGGCGAGCCGTATCAATATTGAGGAAAATTGACCCTGACAATCCACA
>NZ_LMTZ01000083.1 GCF_001456025.1 Mastigocoleus testarum BC008 | reverse complement strand
TTTTTTACTCTTTTATTATTGATTTATTTAAGTAATTACCGATTGTGACAGTTAGAGTGCGGAAGATGGGTTTTATCATATGAGCTAGAGATAGCACGCTTGCCATCAGCTGTAATTGCCAAAGCATTTATCCAATCAGTATGCCCGAACAAAAAACTTTGATACTTGTCTTCTTCTTTATGCAAATTCCATAACTTTAAATTGTTATCGTTTGTAGCACAAACAACCCATTTCCCATCTGGTGTCATTGCTATTGCAGTAATTGTCTTAGCTTGAGTTTCCAGAACTCGTTTACATTCCCCATTTTTTAAATCCCATAACCTAAGCGTGCCATCCTTTGAAGCAGAAATAGCTTGTCGACCATCTGCTGTGACAGCTAAATCTGTAATCATATCGCTATGAACTTCGGGAAGGAAATTACATTCCAAATCATTTAAATTTATAAGCCATAAAATGTTATCTGATGCAATGAGAATAGATTCTTCACTATTTGTTATAAAAGCGATGCTAGTGGCTGGAAGGCTTTGATGAATAGTGAGTTTGCATCTGCTATTAGTTTTATGTCTCAGATCCCATACTTTTAGTTTGCCATCCAAGGAAGTTGAGACAGCTTGTTTCCCATCTGGAGTTAAAGCAAGAGCAGTAACTATGTCGTGGTGACCAGTGAGTTCAAGTTCACACTTCCCGCTACCTATATTCCATAATTTGAGAGTTTTGTCCTCAGAAGCAGAGATAGCGATAGCCTGTTTACCATCTGCTGTAACAGCTAAAGCCCTGACTGTATCATTATGTCTTTCAACAGATAATTTGGACTTTTGATTGCTTAAACTCCATAACTTCAAAGTGTAATCATCAGAAGCAGCAATTAAGTCTTCACTGGTAGGAATTATTGCGACGGCGTTTGCCCAATCGCTATCCTTGAGTATGAGTTCACAATTTCTTTGTTTTAAATTCCATAACTTGAGAGTTTTATCTGTTGAACTTGAAACAACTCGCATCTGGTCAGTTAAAAATATTACAGAGCAAATCGAACCTTCATGAGCCTTGAATGTATGTAGACATTCAAAATTTTCCAAGTTCCATAATTTTAAGATTCCTTCTGCTGAACCGGAAATAACTTGTTTGTGTTTCTGGAGTACTGCAACAGTTTGAATTGCACCCTGATGACCTTGGAAAGTACCAATACATTTCCGATTTTCTAAATCCCAAAGTTTTAGAGTTGAGTCAGATGAGGCTGAAATCGCTTGCATTTGTTCGGGAAGCACCGCTAAAGCATTGATAGAAGCTTCATGCGCCCTCAAAGTGTATTTATATTCACGTTTTTCTAAATCCCATAATTTAATATTTCCGTCTGCTGTTCCTGAAATTGCTTGCATTCGTTCAGGTATCAACGCCACAGTATACACAGAACTTGTATTTTCTTTAAAAGTATGTATACATTCCTGTTTTTCTAAGTCCCAGAGTTTAATACTTCCGTCTGCTGCTCCTGAAATTGCTTGCATTCGTTCAGGAATCAACTTCACAGTATAAATAATCGCATTATGACCATCAAGTGTGCATATTTGTTCGCCTGTATTTAGATTCCATAGCTTCAGACTTGTATCAGATGAACCAGAAAGAACATACTTACCATCAGCAGAAACTGCCAAGGTTTTGACATGATCGGAGTGACCAGTAAAGATACGTAATAAAGCAGTGTCAGCTTGGTGAAGGCTAGGAGTAAGAGTACGAAATAGAGGAAAAGGAGGTTTCTGTTGGAGAAGGGTCTCGATCGTAGTAGATGTGTCTCTCATCAAGCGACCCTGTAGTTGACTCCACAATTGTTTGCGATCTTGCTCTAAGATGTGGGCACTGAGTACAAGAGCTTTTTGTATTAAACGTAGTTCTACATCATCTAAAAGATAATTGAAATCAGCAATCAAAGCATAAGTATTTATAATCTCTAATTTTTTCTGTAGCCAGTTAAAATCCAGCAACAGTTCTCGTAAATCTGTCTCACGACCAGCACTAAATAAATGATATGCAAGATACTTAAAGAAATAGCCATCATCCGGAACTGTATGCCAACCATTAGTAGATTTACTCCAATATGCTGCTAAAAACTCCTCATTTAAAGCTTTTAAATCGCTATCGCTAACTAAGCTACGTAAATATTTATATAGTAAATTGTGCATTGAAACTAATTGCTCAGCTGCATTACCGGTTCTTCGCAATAAGTCTTTGCGGGTCAATATTATAATTAAAAAATCCACATCTGGCTCTTCCATATCATGATGAGTTTTTTGCCACAGAGTTGCAAGTGCTGCTTCCGGAATAGATGAGCCTGAAGGAAATATACATAATTCCCGATAGCACTCAGCATATGTTTTATTTTCATCTGCTAAGGCATCGATGCTAATTTTAAGTAATTGATAAATGCTACCACCTGGACGATTCAGACGTTTTAACTTGGTTTCTTGTAAGGCATCCCGCAAACTTTTCCAGCGCATACCGTCTTTTATTTGCGCTCCACAAAGAGATAATGCCAAAGGCAAATAATCACATTGTTTTGCCACTTCTCGTGCCACGTTTGGTAAAGTTTCTACTTCTTGTCCAACCCATTTTGCTAATAGGTCTAATGCCTGTTCGTTGTTGAAAAAATTCAGTTTATACTCCACAGCACCTAAATCAGTGATGATTCTGGCATCACAAGTGGTAAACAAAAGACAACAGCCTTCTCCCAAATCATTAAACGCCTTCACTTGCTCTACACGCGACACATCATCCAAGACAATTAAACAAGCCTTATCTTGCAAGCCTTGAAGTTGCAATTCATGCAGGGAATTCTCTTGTCTCATGTCTAACCAGAATACCCCATCAGAAAATTGCTGTTGCACCTCCTTGTCACGAACTAGTGCAGATGCTAATACTGTTTTACCAATACCAGCCATTCCATGCACACCTACTTTATGAGATGATTGCAAATCAGTCTGTTTTTTTGGTGTAATTAATTGTTTAAGCCTTTCTATTTCTTGAGTACGCCGTATAAAATGAGGTGGTAGATCTGGGTAATATTTTTTATTCGATGTCTTTGGATGCTCCTCTAAAGCTTTAAGGAAAACCTTTCGAATTACCTCAGCATGTATCGTCTGATAAGTAAGATCACCAATGTGAATATCCTTACCCTGCCCAATATTGACAATGGAATTACCATATTGAAACGATATCCTTTCACTACCTTCGTAAGCTTGACGCAGGATTTCAATATCTTCATCGGTTGCAGTACCTGCTGTAAGTTTTTCAAAAATAACCTTAATTTCATCGGGGGTAGGCATTTATTATCCTTGTCACTTTACAGTAGTTATTTGTGATAAACATCACCAATGTGAAGACCGTGAGCTTCATTAATATTAGTAATAAATTTTCCATGCTGGTTTATAACATCAGCAATTTTATTTATCTTTTGCATCGCCTCAGATTTAATTTCATCCCATCCCTTATCGGGTAAACCTTTACCACCCCGCAGTTTTGTAATGACAAAATCTCCTGCATCCATATCAAAATGAGGGGTTTGCTTTGCGTCATATAACTGACGCGCACTTTCTGGTACAACCTTACCCAGATGATTCATGATGTTAGAAACTCGAACTTCTGTATCACCTGGTTTGTTACCCGCACCTTGCAAAGCTTCGAGAAAATGATAAGTGTAGATACTGCTAGAATCATCTTTAATCCAAGATTTTTGCTCGCCTTCCGATGATGTAAAAACGACTCTACCTTTACCTTGTTTCAAATTATCAATTAAGCTTTTGGATGGTGGAACTTCTACAAAACCTTGAGGAAGTTTAAAAGCAGGGGTAGTTTTACCTTCTTTAGATGTTGCCATACCTGCAGCATGACAGCTATCAATTACAACTAATAAACGTTCGGCTTGAATTTGGCGTAATGCATCGGTGAAAGTTTCAGCAGCTAATGCAGATTCTGTTAAGTCGAAAGGATCGATATCATGTTGTATCAGATAGTAGCTATTGTTATTCTCTTCGAGCCAACCATGTCCTGAATAGTAAACAAACACGGTAGCTTGAGAGTCAGAATCTGCTTTTGCTTTTAACCAATTCAGTCCTTCTAAAATACCTTCTTTCGTCGCATCTTGATTATTCAGCACCCGAATATGTTCTTCGTTATCAGGATAAGCACATAGTTCCGGATCGATTAAAGCTGCATAAATTGCTTGAGTATCTTTTACGGTTACTGGTAATGACAAATTACTATAAGCAGATTCCCCGACGCCAATTAATAGTGCATAACCGTGAGTAAATTGTTCGCTCATTTCTGTGTTACTGATTAAGTTTATTTAGTTTTTTGCTCTTTCCAATGCTTTTACCCAGAACTAACTGAGAAGTTACATGACCTATATATAATAAATAATACAAACAGCTAACAGCACTTTTGATTGTTGTCATATCTCCCAACGTTTAGCAAAATGCATGACTTGTGTAGATATCAATGAGTTCTAATGAAGAATTAAGAGCCATTTTTGACCGTATCGCTGATGGGGAAGAAACCGAGGACGATATAAAGACCCTGCGGAGAATTTTGCGCTTGCGTGACGGTTCAATACAAGTGGGTAAGGATATCGTCAATATTGCAGATGGTAGAAATATTCAGATTGGCGATCGCATTTATTACGGTACAGATGCTGAAACTATCAAGGAAGTATTGCATTTAGTTCTGCAAGAAAAGCAAAAAGCTAAACGTCCCCGAAATGAAAAACTGTTGCTCCAAGCAGTGAAAGAAGAAGTTAAAGCCCGACTAAAGGGGTCTTTACACAATGCAGTATTAATAAATTTGGGTAAGGAAGCTCAACCGGAACAAGTAAAATGTCCTTGGAGTTCAGATATTAAAATTGGGAACCGCAAGCGTGAACCTATCCCCCACAGTACCAGTATTTTAGAAGTTTTTGAGCAAGAAGAAATTGCGGATCAGTTACTGATTTTGGGGGATCCTGGTGCTGGGAAAACTACTACAATGTTAGATTTAGCTGAATCTTTGATTGTACGAGCTCAAAAAGAAGCTGATTATCCAATTCCGGTGCTGCTTAATCTCTCCAATTGGAAAGATGACGAACAGTCGATCCATAAATGGTTAGTATTAGAACTAAATTCAAAGTATGGGGTGCGTCAGGATGTTGGTACTAACTGGGTAGATGAGGCTAAATTGCTACCAATGCTTGATGGTTTGGATGAATTAGAATCAATTCGTCAAGAACCATGCGTGCAGAAAATTAATGAATTTTTGCAAAGTGAATCGCGATCGCAGTATTTGGTTGTGTGTAGTCGTCGAGAAGAGTATGAGAAAGTTGTTCGACAACAAATAGAAAATGATGAGCAGGATTTAGAGGAGACTTCACCAAAGCAGGAGACACGCTTACATCTGAATGGAGCTATTGTGCTGCAACCACTTACAGATGAGAAAATAAAAACATATTTAGCGCAATTAAACCAAATAGAATTTTGGGAAACCCTGCAAGATGATGCAGAACTATTAAGACTCCTAAGAAAACCCTTATTTTTGTCGATTTTAGGATTTATTTCCTTTGATAAAAATTTATCTCTTTATGAATGGGGAAAACTGACACCAACTAAAGAACGAATTCAATCCCTTCTCGATGCTTACTGGGAAACTGCTATTGGTAGAGAGCTTGTAACATCACAAATGGAATCGCAGGGACTTAAGAGTCTTAGTTATCGAAATAAAAATCCTCCCAGTAGAAGGAAAACCCGTAAATGGCTAGTTTATTTGGCGCAGCAGTTACAAGAAGAGTCCCAAACTGAGTTTTTGATTGAAGAAATGCAGCCTTATCTTTTTCTTAAAAAAAAGCATCATCAATGGCTGTATTGGTTTCTACTTTTTGCTATTAATACATTATGCGTCGGAATCATTTCTACAAGTGCTTTATTACCATATTTTCAGCCACCTAATAATTTCGTAATTATCCAAAATATCTTTATCGGCTTGTTTGGCGTTTTCATGTTGACAGCAGAAACTAAAGCAGATGGAGTGCGGTTAATAGAATATCCTTGGATTCATCTATTTTGCTGGCTCTTCAAACGAGATTTACCAAAAGAATTTAAGCAGCACGTACCTATAATTCATGATATCGATCTTTCTCAGAAATTAAAGATAAGAATTCCATCACTACAAGAAATTGAAAGATATTTTATATTTCCACTGAAGGGATTGTTCTTAGTTCATTCCAAATTTTCATTGATGCCGATAGTAGTGTTGATGTATGGAACGCATATGATGTCAGCCAAAATAATGTATGTGATTGGAGCAAAAAAGAGAGGATTAAAACAAAGAGAAGATATTGTACAGATAAGTCTAAATGTTAATTCACAAATGAAAGAGTTCCGCCAATCATCTTACTCTCATCATTATTTAATATTTTTATTAACAATCAATTATCTTGAATTTATTGAGCAACAAGGAGGATTTTTACTAAACTTTATATTGAATCTCATAGGAAAAATATTTTCCGTATTTTCCTGTGGATTAATCGCTCCTTTTATCTTTATATCTTTATTTTTAGTCAAGCCAATTGAAAACAGTAATATTCCAAACCAAGGTTTCTACGAAACACTAAAAATTGCATTAATTGTAACCTGGATTCAGGGTTTTTATATTTACTATATTATCTCCTCGAATATAAAACAAAATATTTGGAGTACAGCTATTTCTTTTACTCTTTGGATTTTGCTAAGTTTTAGTTTCTCATCTTTAGCTAAACATCTTTCTCTTCGCACCATTCTTTACTGCAATGGCTACATTCCCTGGAACTACGCCCACTTTCTCGACTATTGCACCGAACGCTTATTTCTCCAACGTATTGGTGGACGCTATCGCTTCATTCACCGACTACTACAAGAGTATTTTGCAGCAATGACTTTGTGAAAATTACCCAGTTATTGTAAATAAAAGTTTATTTTTTATTCCCAAATTTTTTGCATATTAAGTACAAATCCAGATAATACACTTTCCCCCGACAAAGTTTGAGGTAACTTTAAAATCTCAATATCTTGTCCCGGACGATAAATTTCTACTTCCTGTTTTTTGCGATTTATCAACCAACCCAAACGACAACCATTGGCGATATATTCTTGCATTTTGTTTTGAGTTTTCTTCAAACTATCATTAGGTGAAAGTATTTCAATCACAAAGTCAGGACAAAGGGGAATAAATTTTTCTTTTTGTTCTTTACTCAAAGTATCCCAACGAGATTTTTCCACCCAAGAAACATCGGGAGAACGGTCAGCACCTGATGGTAAAGTAAATCCAGTTGATGAATCAAAAACTTCCCCAAGTTGCTTTTGTTCGTTCCATAACCATATCTGAGCATTAATATTGGAGTTAGTTTTTCCTGTTTCTCCTCCCGTAGGTGGCATTATAATTAAATCTCCTTGGGTATTGCGTTCTAGTTTTAAGTCAGGGTTTGCTTGACACAGTTTATAAAATTGCTCTGGGGTGAGCTTAATTACAGAATTTAAGTTTAATGTGAATGATGTCATAGCAGTCTTTCCTATCTTTTTATTGGCGATGAATGCGATCGCTAAAAATCTACCTTTATTTTGTTCTAGATTTTTTAGGACTTACGCACTCGTTAGGAATTTTCATTAGCGGATCCGTAAGGTAGCGGCTCCGTAGGTAGCGCAGCTATAGCTATAGCGTGACCGCAAGGTCATTGGTTTGGGATTGCTATTTCCTAACGGAAACGCTATAGCTGCGCTACGTACCGAGCTGCTAACCTATCGTCGCAATGACTACAATTAAGTTGTCTGTGGGTAAGTCTTATTTTTGTTCTGAGGGGTATCGACATTATCCTTCATCCTGAACGAACGAGGTTTACTGCATTTAAACTTTCTTAATTTCTCATCAAACACATCTTTTTCTGCACGAGCTATACTCGTAATGAGCATGGCTGTAAGTAGTAAGGAGAAGGAATATGACTGAGTCGGTGGTTCGCTTCATAGATCAAACCCTGAAAATACGGCTTACAGAGGTTTCTGCATTTACACAGACTTTCTTGCATTAGACATCCATAGAAAATAAATAATGTAGAGATGTATCATGCTACGTCTCTATCAGGATTTTGTGGGAAACGTATAATTCTTTTCCTGCAGATGTCTTTTGAGTTGCGAATGTAGTCTGAAGTTAAAATACCTCTGTACAGCCATCTCTACAAAAGGCTTTACATAGAGGAAAACAATGAATTTAGAACTACTTGGCTGGAGCAATTGGTTTGCTTCTAGCTTTGAGCAATTGGCTATGGAAGGATATTTTCTGGCTAGAGTTGCTCAAGAATATAAAGGTGGCTATCTTTTATATGCAGAATTTGGTGAAATAGCAGGTGTACTAGCAGGTAAACTTCGACATGAAGCGACATCTTCTCAAAATTTACCAGCAGTGGGTGACTGGGTTGCTGCTACCCAACCAAATAATTCGACTCAAGCAATTATTCACCAAGTTTTACCCCGTAAAAGTAAATTCTCCCGCAAGGTTGCGGGTGCTAAAACACAAGAACAAATGATTGCAACCAATATTGATACGGTATTTCTCGTATGTGGGTTGGATGATAACTTTAACTTGAGACGGATCGAACGCTATTTGGTGCTGACCTGGGAAAGTGGTGCAAATCCAGTCATTATCCTCAATAAAGTGGATCTATGCGAATTTTGGGAACAAAAAGTGCTGGAAGTAGAAGCGATCGCTCCAGGAGTTCCAATTATTGCAATCAGTGCTATTACTTTGCATGAACGAGGATTGGAAATATTGCAACCTTACCTACAGCTTGGACAAACCATAGTTTTACTTGGTTCTTCGGGTGTGGGTAAATCAACTCTAACCAATCAAATTATTGGAAAAGAGGTTCATGTGGTGCAGACAGTGCGTCAAGGTGACAGCAAAGGTCGACATACTACCACTAGTAGTGAGTTACTTTGTTTACCTTCTGGAGCATTATTAATAGATACACCAGGAATGCGAGAACTCCAATTGTGGGATGTACAAGACGGTTTGCAAGAAACCTTTGCAGACATTGAAACACTCGCGGAGCAATGTCGTTTTCGCGACTGTCAACATCAACATGAACCGGGTTGTGCTGTTCGAGAAGCACTTGCAGAAGGAATTTTAGACCAGAAGCGTTTTCTGAATTACCAAAAACTGCAAAAGGAAAAAAATTACCTCGCCAGAAAGCAAAATCAGAGAGAATCTCTCAACACCAAAGCCAGATGGAAGCAGAGAACTAAAGCAATACGAAACCATCACAAACGGTGAAGTCAGTTATCAGTGAACAGTTAACAATAATCAAAAAACTGATAACTGACAACTGATAACTGATTAAACCTTCGCAGGTTCAGCAAAGCGGATTTTCAGATAATCTTCTTCCATTTTTGCTCCTGCAGGTTGTAGTGCAGCTAAAGCCTGGGGTAGAACTAAATTGCGTCGATGATTACCAATAGTAATATTTAATTCATCGGCGCTTTTACTCAATTGCACTTGCTCTTTGGGAATCCCAGGTAAGTATAATTCCAAAGTATATTGTTCGTTATTTTGCACAACTCTGATAGTAGTTTCTTTGTAATAAACTTGGGTGGGATCTTCTTCTTTATAAAGAGTTTCTTTGAGTCTTTCTAAAGCAGCCATACCACACATCTCTTCCGAGAATAGAGGAACTTCTTTCACCGGTAAAGGAAGGAAGTTATCGTGAATTTCCTGACGATAATGTTGCTGATTTGCTTTCCAACGTTGGAAAAATGGGTCTTGAACTTCGTCAGGAATAATCCGATTTGCAATCACTAAATCTGTTGCTACATTGTATAAACTTAAATAAGCATGGGCGCGCAATGATTCTTTGATGACCATTTTTTCTGGGTTTGCAACCAGACGTACTGAAGTTTGATTGTTATCTGTTAACACTTTTTCTAGTGCTTCAATTTGCTCGTAAAATTCATAAGGAGCATCCATAACTTCTTTATCTGGTAGGGAAAACCCAGCAATCGGTTTAAACAAAGGTTCAACCAAAGGTCTGAGTGCTACCGAAATATTTTGGAATGGTTTGTAGAAACGGCGCATGTACCAACCGCCAACTTCCGGTAAACTTAATAGCCGCAACGCCGTACCTGTAGGAGCGGAATCAATAATTAGTACATCAAAATCACCTTCATCATAATGACGCTTCATTCTTACCAAGCCGAAGATTTCATCCATTCCCGGTAAGATTGCTAATTCTTCCGCTTGTACCCCTTCTAGACCCCTTGCTTGTAAAACTTGGGTAATATAACGCTTTACAGAACCCCAGTTTCCTTCTAATTCTTGCAATGCATCTAATTCCGCGCCCCATAAGTTGGGGCGAACTTGCTTGGGTTCATGTCCTAGTTCAATATCAAAACTATCTGCTAAGGAATGAGCCGGATCCGTACTTAAAACCAACGTTCGATAGCCAAGTTCCGCACAACGAAGTCCAGTCGCAGCAGCAACGGAGGTCTTACCCACTCCTCCTTTACCAGTCATCAGAATTACGCGCATGAATAATTTGCCTGAGATATCGTTTACATTTATTTACATTATCGACTGTTTAAGGAAAAGAAATGCTGTTTTAGTACATCAAAACGCGAACAATACCAATAATCAATATGAGAAACGATTAAATTTTCCGAATTTGTCTTTAATTCACTCCAGCCAGAAATTGAAATTCGGGGTTTCCAAGGTAGGGGAGTATTCCAGCTTAAAGTCCACTCAGTTTTAATAAAATCTTTCTCTTGGCGGATGCCATGTACGTCCATTTTGATATTTAAAAACCAAGTTTGAATAAACTGAATCATTTTTTTATAGCGTTCAAGACCGCGAAACTTGGTCATCGGATCTTGAAAATAAACATTATCAGCGTAGATGCTATAAGTTTGATCTACAGGAAATTTTTTGTAATCTGCTTTGAGGGTTTCAATGATGTCCATGATTTTGGGGATAGGGGATTGGCGACTGGGGATAGCACTGCATGCCCCCGCGACTGGAGCTTGGCTATAGGGGATTAGGGATTGTGACGCGACAGCGTCATATGATAATGAGTAATTGATCGCTGTTAAGTAAGTAGGCAAGAAAAAAGTAAACTATGTAAAGAAATATAAAATACTCGTATTTGGCTCGTAGTAGCGCTTTAGCGCTAAAGCGCTATTACAAACAAGTTATGATTTTTCTTACTAACCTACTTAACTGTTAACTGTTAACTGACAACTGATTTCAATCCACATCGTTCCAAAGTTGTTCTAATCGACGTCGCCAAGCCCCCAATACTTGTTCTCGTTCCTGTGAAGTTTGTTCTCGATCACCCATCAAACCTTCAGCATAAAACCGATCTAAGGTTTGCATTGTTGCTTCTAACGACTGTCCTTGAATTTTTGCAGTTGCAATAATTCGCCGGATACGGCTTTCAATCAGATTATTGAAAACATCATTTATACCAGCCTGCTGCAAAGAAACAAGACGCGTAACAGCACTCTTAAAATCTTCAACAGTCAAACTTTCCCTGGTGTGCTGAAAAACTCCCCAAATTACACCTTGATTTAAGGCGTAACGAACTTCCTGGGTATCATCGAAGTTTGCTTCTAAAAATTGTTCTAAAAAAGGCTGTGCTTCCTGAAATGTCAAAATCGGTAACAGTAGTCGCAACCAACTTTCATCTTCAGAAAGCAAAACCAATAGGCGAAAACTAGGCATTTCTACTTGCCAAGAGCCGCGTTCAACTACATTGACTGTAGTTGTACCAAATAACTCTTTGAGAGTATCCGTAATTTCTGAAGGTGTCATATGATGCTTACTTGTTCCTACCTCCAGACTATCGTTAAAATTAACCTATTTATCATCTTTATCTTTTTAAAAGTTATACAGTAAACTCAAAATTCAGGGCTTCAGTGATGGGATAAAGTAAACAGAAAACAGAGAAAATAAATAACAATTAACTCCATCGCCTATCACCTATCATCAGTCATTCAGCCTAACTGTTTCTTTTATAAATCAAAAATACTGAACCAATTGGACCCAGATTTTCTAGGTAAACTTTATTGTTGTAATAAAGTCCTGGAGACATTCCACCATCAAATAGCATTCCCTCTTGAATCTTGCCTAAACAGTTATTACGAGCAATACCTTTTAAAACATCATCAAACATATGAGGTAGAAGTTCTCGATTCGATGAGGATATTTCAATGGATGAATTTGCTTTAGCATCGTTTACTAACAAAATGACATAGCCTTTATTAGTAATCGCAGCCATCGAGCGATTTATTGCTCCCTTACAAGCTAGTTCCCCTAAAGCCTGACAAATATCTTTAAATCTACCGTTAATGTAAAATCTGCCATTTCCCCCAACTACATTGTAATTTAAACTTTCACTGTTTCTTCTACCAACTTTTATCGTTGCTCTTCTCTGGCTTGGCTTCCCCCCTGAAATTCCAAAGGAAGAACGTTTATTTTTAAATGCTCCAGAATATTCTACTCCCCGGGAGATGTTTAATCCTTGGGGTTTATTTTCAGTATCAATATAGTCAGCATTAATAGCTGCTAGAGGTAATCTTCCATTTAATTTGGCGTTTTCCTCATTGACAAGCTCATAAAATAATTTGGGTACATATTCTTTCTTAATTTTACCGTGATTAGTTTTGCTATAAATTTTATGGTTTAAACCAACATTAACTTTAAAATCTAATTCCTCAGACTTGGGATTTAAAATAATTACATGATTAATTCCTTTCTCATATTGCTCGCCCAAATTATTGGTTTTTATGAAGGCAATGCTAGAATTTTTATCCTTACCAAAACAATATTCTTTTGAATCTTTTTCTTGAATTTCTTCTTGATTATTTTCTTGATTGCTTTCTATCACTTCTGTTTCAATCGGAGCTTTTTGAATCCCTTGACTGTCAGCAATTTCAATATTTTCAATATTTTTACAACCTGTAAATAAATTTAGGATAACTGCTGTTATCAACCATGAATAAAATATATTTTGCTTAGACATATATTAATTTTACTGAGAGATTAATCTAAAGATTTAGTTATTGCACAGAGGTTTAGCATTTTAAGTATCTACACGATCTATGGATGATAATACTAATTGAGAAATTTCTAAATAAAAAAATATACTTATTTATTCAAGAAGGCGTAGGTCGATGTGCTGTTACAGGTAAAAATTATCTTATTGTCAGTTTCTCTGTGGAAATCCAAGTCTTGAGGCTCTGATTTAACGAAGGAAGAAGGAAGGAGGAAGAAGGAACCCCATTAATAAATTAAGGGGATTTGATAAGGAAAAAGTTTATATTTCTCCAGAGGCGAAGCCGTCGCCGCAGGCTCTTAATAGAATTAAGGGGCTTGTATCCCTTTTGGTCGTAAGAAAGAAGGATTAATTTACATACAAATTTATTACACTTCTTCCTTCTTCCCTCTTCCCTCTTCCTTCCGACGTAGTCGGTCATGTTCTCTTAATTACTTATTATTAAATCTGCAGGGGAGAAAGGAACAGTGATGCATCAGCAAAACGTCTCCCTAAGCGAGAACCCAAAGCCCCCCGTCCGGCGTAGCCACCCTGCAGGGTGGGAATACGCACCAAGAGAGGGCAAAAAGGAAGAAAGAGTTTCCAGTTTTTCGCACATGTATAGGAATTATAAGTATTTACCGAACTCTTTACTTGCGTATAACACCACAGTATTTTCTATTCTTATGTAGAAAAATGTGAGAAAACAAAAACCGCTACAAAATATTCTGTAGCGGTTTGAAAATAAAGTTCAATATCTGAATTTTTGTTAATCTGAAATCTCAAATTTTAAATCTCAAATCTCACATTCCTTCAGCAAAAATTAGGAAAACCATTCTAAAACAGCTTCTTCCTTAGTATTGGTGTGACGCGAGGGTGTTTCACGATTGAACTTCATGTGAATTGAACGGGTTTGTTCACCATCAACTGCAACAGCTTTAATTGGATAGTCAATTAAACCGTCTTGGAAGGACATCTGGAAGCGGAAAGTTCCGTCGGGATTGAGTTGAATTTGGCGATCACCAATGGTTACTGTAGCATCAGGTTCGGTAGCACCGTAAACAATCAACTCCGCATCAGCAATTAACCAGAACTTGCGGGGACGAACTGGTGGTGCAGAAGCAGAAAAACCAACACCAGACATATTTAAGCCTGATACATTAGGCTGCGCCCACATACCAACGCCGGAGGGGAAGATGTAGGAACTAATTGCTTGCTCTGGAGCCATTGAGCCAGGTACGTGGTGCATAGAACCAAAGATAGAACCAGCAACTCGCATTGCTTCAGCAGATTCTGCCATACCAAAGATTTGGTCGTAAATCTGGTTACCGGTAGTAACACCAGGTTCTGGTTGTTTCTTGGAAGGAGGTACGAGTTCGTATTTAGTCTGACCGCGTAAATCTTCTTCGAAGTCAACGGTAATGAAAATATCTTCAATCCAGTCGGAGGGATAAACAGGAGGAGTGTGGACTGTTGCAGAACGAGCCAATACTAACCAGCGACCGTCAGCACAACGATAACCAATGTCAATCACATAATCGCGATCGCTTACTGGAATAGGTATGTACCATTCTCTCGCTAACTCATCAGAAGGATATTCCTGAATGCTGTGGGGGCTTTGGTGTTCTAAGTCGATGTCGGTAACATCATAAATTCTTAGGGCGAGTTGTTGTCCTCCCTGTCTTCTCAATTCTTCTTTATGCTCGTTGGGTACATCCCAGTAAGCATAAGCCCATTGAGGATCGCGAGGCATTAAAACAATTCGACTTTCGCCGTAACCTGCGGGTAAATCGTTTAGTCCTTCATCAACATCAGCAAGGTTACCACCAGTGCGATCTACTTGACCCAACTCAAATTTTGCTGCTTCCACGGTTTCTTGTGCCTCCGGCGAACGAGATTGATTAACAGAAATCTTTTTGCGTTCTACTTCTTGAACTGCTGCTAATAGCTGCGCTTTTCGCATCCTGCTGTAGCGGGAGACGCCATATTCACTGGCAACTCTACGTAGTTGCCTCAATGTCATCTCTTCTAATGGTGGGCGTTCTTTTGCCATGAATTCGGTCTCCAGTATTTTAGGAACGGTAAATTCGTTATTATTTACCCCAGTTCAGCATACTTCGATAGATTTTCCATCTATCTCAGATAAACTCTCGATTTGACGAATCCTGGTTTTTTATGTGCTTATTTTAGATAGGCTTATAAATCGGCAAACTTTTAAACTAGGTGTCTAAAGTTACTAAGTATTAGGTGCCATCCAACCTGTTTGCGGTTTCTTAACTAGAGATTAATCGCCCCCATATCTCCTTTCATCAACCATCTTTAGTGCGAACAGGAGTAGAGTTTGTATATTTTCTCGGTTAAGGATTTACTCTTTTGTGATTCCTACTGATGCCAAAATTAGCACTTCACTTTCAGGAACGGAGTAAAACTGTCGTTAAATAAATATTAACCAGCAATGCCACCGAGGGATCAAGGGGGTTGAGGAGTCTTTTTGACTCCTTGAACGGACTTATAAGCCCTTGAGGGATTGTTAAGTCATCAAATCATGACATTTTATCCCTTGAAAGCTGACTAAACACCCCTGAATAGCTTAATTTGTCATGATTGCATGACAATAATAGTAATACTGCGGTTGCGAGGGCGGAATCACCTAGTATTTACCAGTGATGAGATGGCGATCGCGCTACTTTATTATTTGATGATATATTTGCCGCATTAATAGCAGTAATAATACTAACTAATGTATTAACGAGGTATAAAAAATACTTGTAATTTGAGTCGCCTAATTTAACCTAGTACTGTCAAAACTGGAAATTTAAAAATCGATAGCTTATTTTCTGCAAAAAAATCGAGTCGCTAGACAGGGGCAATAAGGAAAAAAGAAAGGAATGTAAAGGAAAACCTAGAGGCATAAAATACTACAAAAAATCATTCCCAAACGCGCAGACTACACGAAAACTGAAGTCGCCGTTGGATTTGTCGCGCCCAACAGATCTATTGACGTTGAGGCGGAACGCGGAACGGCAGTAATTAGGATAGTAGATCCAGGAACCGCCCCGCAGTACGGCACGACCTGTTACCCGAGAAAAATTATTATTCTCACTTAGCCAAGCACTACCATCTGTCGGCGCACCATTATAGTCTAAATGCCAATCATCAAGACACTATTCCCAAACGTTACCGTGCATATCGTATAGCCCAAAGGCATTAGACACAAAGCTACCCACAGGAGTTGTTCCTTGTCCAACAAAGGGAATTAATGATAATAATGATGCCTCAATGTTAGGCTGACAGCTTGCCAACTCAGTTGTAATTGTTTCGCCAAAGTTAAATGGAGTAGTTGTGCCTGCCCTACAAGCATATTCCCATTGTGCTTCACTGGGAAGAGAATATTGTCTTCCAGTATGATTTGACAGTCTGGCACAAAATTCAACAGCGTCATACCAGGAAACTTGTTCTACTGGTCTGTTATCACCTTTGAAATGAGAAGAATCTGGTTTTAAATCGCAGTTAACTCTGGGTAATCCTGCTACGGCTTTCCATTGTTTTTGAGTTACAGGATGTTTACCCATCCAGAATGATGGAACTCTTACTTCGCGTTGTGGGCGTTCCGAATCACCGCTACCTTCTTCCGTTTTTGGTGCACCCATTATAAAACTACCACCAGGAATCCAAACCATTTCTAAAGAAATTTGATTCCCCAGTTTTTCAGTAAAATATTGATTTCCGTGGTAATGATAATTAATTGATTTTGTTTCTTTTGTGATGGTTGCAAATTTAAATGTAAAAGTATTTATTTGAGGAGAATTTTCAGCTTTCCCTAATACTTTCGAAGATTCTGTGACAGGTTGATAATTATTGATTTGGGGGAAGTTTTCAGGTATTTCTGGGACTTTTAGAGATTCTGTAATGGGTTGATTCTTTTGAGAATATTGTGTATTAGATTTTGGATTTTGATTATTATTTTGCGTTAATAAATTATTATATTTTCTCTGTACTTCTTGCAATTGAGGATTACCACTATTTTGTTTAATTGCACCAGAAATCAGTTCTGTTAATCGACCTTGTGCCTCAAAAACTTTCACTAAGTTAAAAGCGATCTCAATTTAAATCTTCACCCCCAGCCATTTCATGTAAGTTCTCACCAAATCGATCTTGTAGCATTATCGCTAATTTAGTTTCAGTGAAAAAAGCACTGCATAATGCTTCTCTTATTTGTTTGAGGAGATAACCAGGAACTTTTACATAATTCATTGATAGCTACTTGAATATCTATAAAAATATCAATTACTACTGTAACTGTATTTAAGTAACTACATTACTTTGAACAAAATTTTCACAAACTTTGCTTTCGAGTTTTATATTCTGATTATCTGAAAAGCTTTTGAAAAATAGTTTTTGTGTAATTATTACAATTATTCTTGTTTTTTAAACCGATATTGACCCTTGTAAAGAATTTTCAAATTGAATCGCTACTATAACTTCATTAAAAACTCTTTGAAACATATCTTGGTCATTTAATATTTGTTTTTAGCCTAAACAAGTAGGTGATAAAAACAGGTGTTTATTTCCCTCACAGTCATCCCATCCATTTTTTAATTCTATCCGTTGCTCAATCTGTCCACATTTACAACGAACCACTAAAGAAATGTTATTAGAAAATTTATTAGTTACTTTTTTCTAAATTATTGATAACCAAATCATAAAATACATTAATCAATCATTCTTGCTCACAGTACTAAGCACTGACATCTCTTGAATTCGCCATGCATTATTGACCTTTACCAAATCATATTTAACACGGATAGTTTCGTTGTAAGACTGTCGGTTATTGATTTGACCGTTTTGATAAAACTTGGCTGCTTCGGTCACCGATGCAACGACACTAGCATTCTTTTCATCAATAGGAGTGACTTTTAAACTAGTTGAATCTAATCTGTGTTGGAACATTCGATAGCGATTCGCTGCTTTCTCCTGACGCACGATTCTTTCCCATTGCGACAACGACTGACCAGTCAAAGCTTGTCTTAAACTATCAATATCGTGTCTTTGTCCCAAAGCACGGGTTTTTGCAAGTAACCAATTACGAATTACAGTTTCAGCAGTACTTTCGCTAAAATCTGGTGACTTGGGTTCCTCGTTTAAACGGGGAATTTCTACAGGTGGTTGATTAATTGCAATTGCTAACTGTTCTTCTGGTTTAGCTGTTGGTGGAGGCAAAATCTTTTTTATCCATCCCAAAGCAGTACTTCCCAACAAGAAAATTAAAGCTACTCCAGCAACCGAAGCTAATAGCAATCTAATTCGGCGATCTATCCCAACCGAAATGTAACCAGAATTTGGTCTTTGCAAATTACCCTGATGGATATTTCCTTGGTGAGTATCTGAGGTGCGGGAATTAGTTCGAGTACGCTGACGCCTGGATGTTGCAGTTGCTCCAGAATTTGTATTCTTTGAACTGTTTAAATGCGAACCGTTTAAGTGGGAACCATTTAAATGTGAACCGGAAATGTTTGAATTTGATTGAGTTTCCCGACTAAATCGCTCTCGAGTATCTGTAGGTACAGATGTTCTGTGTATGTTACCGTTGCCGTTATTTGTCTGTAATGATTTTCTTGAAGAATTGGAAGAATAAGAATTAGAAGAATAAGAATAATCTTGTCTTTTTGAATTTTGATGTTCGGAAAATCTCTGGCGATCAGAGTTATTAATCTCCTGGGATTGTCGATAATTTACATTTCTACTATTGGGACCTTGAGAAGTATTTGCTCGTGCAGTTTTATGGGTTGAATTTTGATATGTGGAATTTTGATGTTGAGAATTTTGATATTGAGGATTTTGGTGTTGAGAATTTTGATTATTAAGCTTCCACTCTTTTCTTACTTCTCGTTCCACAGGTAAAGCTTCCAAATAAGCTTGCACTTGTGAATCAGCAAAATAATCTTTCAGGGAAAACTGTTGTGTTACTAGGTCGCGAAAATGGGCAAACACTTCATTTTGTAACCATCGCTCGCTGTAAAGACAAAGCCCTGGTAACAAGTCAGGAGAGTTTTGGGAATTCTCGCGGATAAAAGCTAAAGCTTCATACTCTTGAGAAAGTTCTAAAGCATAAATTGCTTCTTCTGTTTGTCCCAATAATAAAGCACATAGAGATTGCTCCAAATGCACATCTTGACGCTTTCCCAAACTCATCAGCATTTTCTTTCCTTGACGAATCAATGCTGGTTGACGTTGGGCAAATCCGCGTGCTATCAAAGCATAAACAGCTAAGTAAGTTGCTACTGCAGAAGGACGCCTACTTTCGGCCTCAAATATTTTTTGTTGTTCGGCAGCCGTTAAATAATGACGTAACTGCTGAATAAAACGTAGGAAATCATCAATATTTAATCCAGATCTATCATCCCCATCGCCGTCTATTCCGTGACGTTGCTCTAAAACCTCTTCTAATAACCGCAAACCCTGCTGTCTTTCGGCTTTTTTCTCTAAAGGTAAAGCTAGTAACTCCAGAATTCGATAGGGACATAACCGGTCGAGATCCGATTGAATTTCCGCTTGAATGTTAGGGAACATATTTTCCCGATACAGAAGTTCTCTACCTGTTTCTAAAGAAGTCGCAGCATTTTCATGATTACCTTGTTGCCATTCTTCCCGACCTAATTCCAAACAAGCAAGAGCAACAGTGAGGACAATATCAGGACGTTCACCGGGATCGAATCTGGGTGTATCTTGAGTTAATTGTCTATCTAAAGCTTGGGATACTGAATTGTTAGTTATATAAGGACTACCCAACTTTAAAACAAGTTCGTATTCTCCTAACTCTTGAAGAATCAATAAAGCACCTACGAGTTCATCTTCGGCAATTTCTATATTTAAAGATTGAGGTTCTGTATTGCCAATATTATTTTGTAGCCGTTCCTCAACAGCCACTGTACCGTCGGTTGTATCATCCGGATAATATGAATTTGATAGATATAGTCGATCGTAGGCTTTACGATCTTTCGGATTAGATAAAACCACGTAAGCTTCTTCTATGAGTTGTTTGCGAGAATCTATTGCTGCTTGGGAGTATTCGCGACGTGGTAATCCGACCATACGATCGCTATAAGCTTGCCGCAACTGTTCCTCACTTGCCGCCAATGGTAGTCCTAAAATTCGGTAGTAATCTAGCGGAATTCGCACAGCCTATTTCCCCTGCAGCGCGATCGACATAAAAAATTTACCTATAGTCTTTTTGGTTTATAAAAATTTACTTTGTTACGCCGTGCCACAATAATAACGCTTTACCCACGTATCACAAGTATTTACTGTAACAACCTCATATTCATTGCTACTTGAAAAATAATTAATCTGGATAGTACGTGGAAGCCTTATGTAATGGTGTATGGCGTTCATTTATCTAGATATTTTATTTATAAAAAACTGTGGTTACATAACTTTCTTCGAGAATTTCATAATTTCATAATTTCATAATATTTACCTCCTGCAGTTTTTCAGCTTACGGTATAAATAATGCACTTACATAAGTATGGTTATATATTTTTGAGTTGATAGATATCTAGATTTCAACTGTGAAGCTGAAGCTTGATATAGCGTACTTTTAACTCAGGGAACATCAGGATAAGTTTACATAATTAAAGCTGATGCTATGAGAAACAAATATTACCATTTAATGAAGTGCTGCGCAATCACCTAGAGAGGTATCTAAATTTTTGCTAGTATTTTTAAGGCTTTTAGTCTCTGAAGCTCTGAGGGTTTGAGGTTTTTGGGAAGGCAAGATTGAAATTTTAATATACACGATTTAAGTTTTATGACTTGAATCTGCCTATTCAAGCTTGATTACTTGTTGCTTAAATTTATAGGTAGTTCAAATTTATAGCTTCAAAGGTTGACTTAAAGATTTACAGATAAAGCTGAAATTACCAAAGCTCTTAAGAATAAACAAAAATGCGATTGACGATGATTCTTAAGAGCATTGAGATAAAAATACTGAGTTTAATCTATATCAGATGGGAAATATGACTGGAGCTAAATAATTTATGACTTAAATTTATGACTTAAGGTTTGTGAATTAAGGTTTTAGCTTAAGGTCTTATAGCGGATTGCAACTAAGTGAGGTACAGTTCAAAAACTGAAAGTCAGTTATAAAGCAGATTCTACTCCTGACTCCTGTCTTCTGACTCCTGAATTCTGCTGTATATTGTTCCAAAACTTTTATTGGAAGTAAGGTTTGCGTAAAAACCGATGGAAGTGAAGACGGACATTCGTCACAATGCGTCGTAATTCTTCATTCAACTGCAAGTTACTTCCCTCAAGTCAACTCTTGTAAATATATTGCATACGACTTGACGATCATTTTTTCTTATCTCAATTATTAAGCCAAACTAGATTGAAAAAACAAATAAATAAATTATGATTGATAACTACAATTGATTGAAACGGGTCAAACTGTGGGAAATCGCAGCTAAAAATCAATAAAATTAGTTTATCTAAAATGGTAACTTTAAATTTTATAGGGGAACTGGAGAAATAATGGTTCAAGAACGCACACTACCGAACTTTAATGCAGCCACAGCCCAGATAACCAAACAGGAAGGATTGCGGTTATACGAAGACATGGTTTTAGGGCGTGTGTTTGAAGATAAATGCGCTGAAATGTATTACAGGGGCAAAATGTTTGGTTTTGTCCACCTTTACAACGGTCAAGAAGCGGTTTCAAGCGGTGTTATTCAAGCAATGCGACCCGGTGAAGATTTTGTTTGTAGCACCTACCGCGACCACGTACACGCCCTCAGCGCCGGTGTCCCAGCAAAAGAAGTCATGGCAGAACTTTTTGGTAAAGCCACAGGCTGTTCTAAAGGACGGGGTGGGAGCATGCATATGTTCTCTGCTGAGCATAAACTCTTGGGAGGTTACGCCTTTGTCGCCGAGGGAATTCCCGTTGCTGCAGGTGCAGCCTTTCAATCTAAGTACCGGCGTGAAGTTTTGGGTGATGAAAATGCCGATCAGGTCACAGCTTGCTTTTTTGGCGATGGGGCTTGTAACAATGGTCAGTTTTTTGAAACCTTAAATATGGCAGCATTATGGAAACTGCCAATTATTTTTGTGGTAGAAAATAATAAGTGGGCAATTGGTATGGCTCACGATCGCGCTACTTCCGACCCAGAAATTTACAAGAAAGCCAGCGTATTCAACATGGTTGGAGTGGAAGTCGATGGAATGGATGTCTTAGCAGTCCATGAAGTGGCAAAAGAAGCTGTTGCTCGCGCTCGGGCGGGAGAAGGTCCTACACTAATTGAAGCTTTGACTTATCGTTTCCGGGGTCATTCCTTAGCGGATCCAGATGAAATGCGGACCCAAGACGAAAAAGAATATTGGTTTTCCCGCGATCCAATTAAAAAGTTTGCAGCTTATCTTCAAGAGCAAAATTTAGCTTCTCAAGGAGAAATCAAAAGTATTGATAAGAAAATTCAAGAACTTATTGATGAAGCAGTAAAATTTGCTGAAAGTAGTCCCGAGCCAGATCCTAGTGAACTATATCGCTTCATATTTGCTGAAGATAATTAAAAAATTGGGTAATGGTTAATTAATTGGTAATGGGTAATGGGTAATGGGTAATTGGTAATTTGTAATTACCAATTCCGAGTCTGTGCTCCCTAATCCCCAATCCCCAATCCCCAATCCCCAATCCCCATATGCCGCTTGCGGCGCACGCAGTGCTATCCCCAATCCCTAATCCCCAATCCAAAAAAAAATCGTGTTTTCTATTTCTCTTCAACAGAAACAGTACAAAACTTATATCCTCAGCGATCGGACTACTGATTCCGAGTTGGAAGTTGTTCCGGAACGTGGTGGTATCATCACAAAATGGCGCGTTGGGGGTAAAGATATTCTTTACCTGGACGAACAAAGATTTGTAGACCCACAATTAAGCGTGCGTGGTGGAGTTCCAATTTTATTCCCCATTTGTGGCAACTTACCCGATAATACCTACACTTACGAAGAGCAACAGTACACCCTCAAACAACATGGTTTTGCTCGTAATTTACCTTGGAAAGCCCAAGGAATTGTTAGTGATGAAGGAGTAAGAATTAAACTAACTCTCAATAGTTGTGAGCAAACAAGGTCAGTTTATCCATTTGATTTTAGCTTGTGCTTTACTTACAAAATTCATGGTGAGACCTTAGAAATTCAGCAGTGCTATTCTAATCTTTCTAATTCTGCACCAATGGTATTTTCCACTGGTTTCCATCCATATTTCCTAACTACCGATAAAACTCAGCTACAGTTTGAAATTCCTTCATCGGAATATCAAGACCAAAATACCAAGGATATTCACAAGTTCAACGGAAAATTTGACTTCGAACGAGATGAAATTGATGTGGCGTTTAAGCAATTAAATAGTCAATCAGCTACTACTATCGACCATAGTCGTAAATTGAAATTAAAATTCGATTACGATGATACCTTTTCAACTTTAGTTTTCTGGACCCTTAAGGGTAGAAACTTTTATTGTTTAGAGCCTTGGAGCGCTCCACGTAACTCTTTAAATACTGGTGAAAGTTTAATTACTCTGGAGCCAGAAGCTGACTACTTGGCTACTTTTCGCTTGACCGCAAATTTTTTCTAGATTTTTTTCAAAATCTTTTACCAAATTTGAAAAGTTTATGCTATTATTCGATAGTCGCTGGTTGAAAACGAGAAATCAATTGAAACCAAATAGTACCATATATTTAATGGTAACTATTATGAAAGTGACAAATTCAGATCTAATAGATATAAATTTAATAGGTCAACGGGTCGCTAACTCAACGGTAGAGTACTCGGCTTTTAACCGATTAGTTCTGGGTTCGAATCCCAGGCGACCCATATGAAAATCAAATCCAAACTATTTGTTTTGAATTAATTGTGATTTTAAGATATTGATAGTTTTTAAATATTCTGATTTTGCGTATTTTTAGGCCAAAAAACATTAATTTTGCAAGGTTCTAATTATGTAAGAGTTTTGAACTAGAAAATTTTAATCTGGAAAATATGAGTTCTACAGAAAATAAATTTACAAATATGAATCTACAGAAATAAATCTATAAGGTTTTAAGGGGTCGTCAAAGCGTTTATCCTTGTCCAGCTTAAACTTGCTTAACAGAAGTACACGTGACTAGTTATAATTTCCTATAAGTTGAAAATTATCTTAAGATAAACTTAAGTATTACGCTCGTCTTATAAGGACTAGCTAATCACGACATTAGGAGGAATATTTATGGCGCTCGTACCAATGCGGTTGCTGTTAGACCACGCTGCGGAGAATGGTTACGGCATCCCGGCTTACAATGTCAACAACATGGAGCAGATCCAGGCAATTATGCAGGCTGCTAACGAAGCAGATAGTCCAGTAATCCTCCAAGCATCTCGCGGTGCTCGGAAGTATGCCGGAGAAAACTTCCTGCGTCATTTGATTTTAGCAGCAATCGAGACCTATCCACATCTTCCCGTTGCTATGCACCAGGATCATGGTAATAGCCCAGCGACTTGCTACTCTGCAATTCGCAATGGCTTTACCAGTGTGATGATGGATGGTTCCCTCGAAGCTGATGCTAAAACACCAGCAAGCTTTGAGTATAACGTCGCAGTCACCGCCGAAGTCGTGAAAGTGGCTCACTCGGTTGGTGTAAGTGTTGAAGGAGAATTAGGCTGTTTGGGTTCTCTGGAAACCATGCAAGGAGACAAGGAAGATGGACATGGTGCTGAAGGAGTTCTCACCAGAGAGCAACTACTTACCGACCCTGATGAAGCAGTTAGCTTTGTTGAGCAAACACAAGTTGATGCATTAGCAGTTGCAATCGGTACGAGCCATGGTGCTTACAAATTTACTCGTAAGCCCACTGGTGAAATTTTAGCAATCAGCCGAATTGAAGAAATTCACCGTCGTTTACCCAATACTCACCTCGTGATGCATGGTTCCTCTTCCGTGCCTCAAGAGTGGTTAGATATGATTAACCAGTACGGTGGTAAGATTCCTGAAACCTACGGCGTACCTGTTGAAGAAATTCAAAAGGGTATCAAGAGTGGTGTGAGAAAAGTTAACATCGATACTGATAACCGCTTAGCTATCACAGCGGCGTTTAGAGAAGCAGCAGCGAAAGATCCTTCTAACTTCGATCCTCGCCACTTCCTCAAGCCTTCAATCAAGTACATGAAGCAAGTTTGTCTCGATCGCTATCAAGCGTTTGGTACTGCTGGTAATGCTAGTAAGATTAAGCAAATCTCTCTAAATGATTTTGCAGAGAAGTATTCTAGCGGCGAACTTGATGCTATAACCAAGAAAACTGCTAAAGTTTAGCTTTCGCCGTACTTAGGTAGGTAGAGACACTCGATTGGTAGTGTTTCTACTTCATTGAGGATTTAAATCTAATATTTGAGCAAACCTGGAAATTTTGAAGTTCCCGGGTTTTTTGTTTTTTATTAAAGGGAACAGGAAACAGCGCAAATACCTCGTGCCTTTTCAAAGAAGTGCGGAAAAGAGTCAAGTCAGAATTTCCTGTTCCCAGTTCTCTATTCCCAGTTCTCTAAAACTTCAGTAAATCGCTACGAATCCAGCCTTGATTTCCTGAATCCTTAGATTCTACTTGAAACCAAGCATAGCCATCATCACTTCTCTTTTGTTGAAGAATTTTAACTAGATCGCCATTTTTGGCTGCATAGAGAATAGGAGACTGAATGGATGGATACAAACGAACATTAACTTTTTGTCCAGAAGTTTGGGTAGAAACAGATGCGGAAATGTTGGATATAGTTTCCCATCTCAATACAATTTTGGGCGAATCCTCTCGATCTGCTAAATATGCTCTTCCTGAAATCTTAGCTGTTGAAGATATTAAGCCACCTTTGATGTATTTATTACCACTAAATCGGGCCAATACGTATGTCGGTTGACCTAGATAATGTTTTTTACGTGGGAGAATCAAATTATGCCAGCCATTTGTTTTGCGATCGCTGACAATAATCGAACTCCCATATACACCACCGATCTGGGATACTAAGCGATAATTATTTCCTACTGGCTGAAAGATAAAAATATGACATTCATCAGAATTACACAACTCAAGATTTTCTAAATAAACAATAGCTTCTTTTTTACCATCACCATTTAGATCTACTTTGTTGTAGCTGTATTCTACACTTTCTTCTAAAGGAGTTATTACGTCTTCGTTTAATAGAGCTCTATCTAATCCATGTTCTCGTCTATTCTCAGAGGTGTAAGATGTGATGTTGAATTTTTGAGCGATAAGATTCTGTTCATGGAAAGAATTAATTGTATTTATTAAATCTTCTACTTTAAAATTTTGTTCAGTGTTACTACTAGTTACTGCTTGACTTGCTCGAACATTACCCAAGAAACTAGCTAGAACGCCCAGAGTAATAAACTTAGCCTTTGCAGATAACCTTAGAATCATGAAGTAATCGTAAAATAAATCACAATGTTATTTTATGTGTTAAAAAAAAAACAACAAGTATTCGTAACAACATTTATACAATCCTTTAACTTTAGTTACCAGTTAGTATTTATCACTGGACTTTTAAATAAATAGAGCTTAAACGAAGATAATGAGGAAAAAGTACTAAAAACTATCCCATATGCCGCTAAGAACGCGCGACATTTAGCTGTTAGCGGCTAGCGTAAGCCTACCGGACCCGCAGGTAAAGGCTCCGGATCCGTAGGTAGGCAGCTATAGTTATAGCCTCTAGCTATGGGTATTGCACCATGTGTTCACGTAGTGCCTTCAAAACGCGTGGCGTAGCCAAGTTCAGCAAAGCTGCCTCTTATACCAAATCCGATTTTTAAAACCCCTTTATATTTTTTGGGATTTCCCCCACACTTCTCACACCTCCCACACTTCCCTCTCTCATTCTAAAAAGGGGTAATTAACCCGGACTTAGTATTACAGGGGGCAAAGCTGCGGCGGCACGCAGCGCTATCACCGAGGGGAGGTTAGACTAGACGCCCATGTTCAGCTTTGTCTATATTTCTAGTAGGTATTTAAAATTTCTAGAATACACGATGTTGTAAACTAGGCATTTGTCTGCGTACCTGTTCAATTCTGGCAGGATTAATTTCAGCAATTGCAACTCCTGGTTTTTCACCAGCATCAGCTAAAACTATTCCCCAAGGATCGATAATCATCGCATGTCCGTGGGTTTGACGACGGGCATAGTTAATTCCTGTTTGGGCTGGAGCGATTACATAACAGGTATTTTCAATTGCGCGTGCTTGTAATAATACTTGCCAGTGGTCTTTGCCGGTAAAAGCAGTAAAGGCTGCCGGGACAAAAATAATATCCGTACCTTTTTCAGATAAGTGTCTGTATAATTCAGGGAAACGTACATCATAACAGACAGATAGTCCGATATTGCCAAGTGTTTCAGAAGAATAAACAGAAGGCAGTTCGGTCCCCGGCATTACTGTAATCGATTCTCGGTAGGTGTTACCATCAGGAACATTCACATCGAATAGATGAGCTTTTTGGTAGCGGGTTAGTTCTTGACCGTTAGGATCGATTAATAATGCTGTATTGAAAACTTTGTCTTTCCCTTCCACAGGTACCGGAAAACCACCACCCAATATGTTAACTTGATACCGCTGTGCCATTGTTTTGAGAAATTTCTCGGTTTCCCGAGCAATTGTTTCGGCTTGCGCTAGCTTCTTTTGATCTTCTCCCATAAAAGAAAAATTTTCTGGTAAGCCAACAAGTTGAGCGCCTTGACGAACTGCTATTTCAATTAATTCTTCCGCTTGTACCAAATTTTCTTTTAACTCAGGTACGCTGGTCATTTGAATGGCGGCGGCGAGATAAGACTTCATAGATCGAATAATTAAAGCGTGGAATATTCAAGAAATTATTCTTAGGACTTATGCCACCCAGGAAGCGTCCTAACAGAGGATGCTCTATCGAATATCAAGGGTTATATAAGGTTTTTGCTTCTCCCAAGCCCTCATATTTATTCGACTCTGTGCATAAGTCCCGATTATAAGAGAATATCCTTAATTTAGAAATTTTCCGAACTTGAAAATTGGGGATCGACAATCGGTACAGACAGACTACAAATTGTGAAGGAAAAATGAATAATTATAAATTAGTTATTCAAAGATTTAATTTTTCTGGTTACCTGATATTTTCTAGTGTCGTGATTTTCACTTCTATTTTCAATTTTTATGCGATTATCATTCGAAGAGTTCATATTTAATTCTGCTAATATATCTTGCTTGATTTTTTCCATCTCATCTCTTCTCACAAATTTTCTCACTTCAACAATTTGAGTATTATCCTTTAACAAAATATAAACAGTCAGAATTCCATATTCTTTACTCATTTCTTTTAGTCTCTCCAAACTACTTGGGATTCTGCTATTTGGTTGATAATCCCTTGAGTTGAAATGCTCAGTAGTTTGAAAATCAAAGCGAATAACTTTAATCGAATTTACTTCTACGAGATTATCTATGACTTCAATAAACATTATGTTAGCCTCCCGCGCTCCCTGTAGATTTGTATGGTATAATATCCACACTTAAACACTACAAAAGACTGCATTTATATTAATTTCTTCTACATCAACATACCTTATTTTGTTAACAGAGAAAATAAGGTATGTTGTAAATAAAAGTAACTATTTTGTTTAGATAAGTAGAGTTAATCAAAAATTTAATAGGAAGTGTTTTGATTTTGGGATGTATTTTAAAAATTAATTGATATCTGCAACTTACATAAAGTAGGTATTCATTCGAAATATCTGGGATAAAAATTGTTTCCTGTTAGGATTAATTTGCTTGTTATTATTCACCATCCGGTTTATGGGAATACTAGATTTCAGAAACAACAGCTAACAAAAGTAGTAGTTTGGGGTAAAGGTCTAGGGTTATTTGTGAGTTATTCAATAGTCTAAAAACATAGTGAGATGTGAATGTATCTTCCAAGCCAGAGGAAGGAACTGAATTTGAGATTGTATTTCCGCTCCAATGTGCACAGCTATTTTAATAAAGCCAAGCCAAATAGTGAGTGTTAACGAATATCTAATTTGTGGGAATCATAATGAGGTGTAGAATTACTGCGCACTGCTTCTATGAGAGAAGTACATGGCTAAGCTGCAACAAGGTAAAGCATAAATGAATATTGTGTGTCGTTCTCCGATTATTCCCGGATATCAAATTCGCGAACAACTTTATGCAGGTTCAAGAACAAAAGTATATCGAGCATTGCGAGAACAAGATTCCTTGGCTGTAGTTATAAAACTCCTCAACTCTGAATATCCAAGCTTCAACGAATTATTGCAATTTCGTAACCAGTATGCGATCGCCAAGAACCTCGATATTCCCGGTGTCATTCATCCTTTATCATTGGAAACTTTTGGTAATGGTTATATTCTAGTGATGGAAGATAAGGGGGAGATATCATTAGATGAATATATCAAAACCCACAGACTTTCCTTAGTTGAATTTTTGTCTTTAGGAATCCAGTTAGCTGATATTCTCCACAATCTTTACCAAAACAAGGTAATTCATAAAGACATCAAACCAGCAAATATTCTCATTGACCCCGAAACGAAACAGATTCAATTAATTGACTTTAGTATCGCTTCATTACTTACTAAAAAAACCCAAGAAATCAAAAGTCCTAATCTATTAGAAGGGACTCTGGCGTATATTTCTCCGGAACAAACAGGAAGAATGAACCGAGGGATAGACTACCGTAGCGATTTTTATTCCCTTGGAATAACCTTGTTTGAAATGCTCGCCGGACAGTTACCATTCATATCTGACGACCCGATGGATTTGGTACATTGTCATATCGCTCAACAGGCATTTAGAATATCAGACATTAAATCAGAGATACCAGAAGTCATCAGTGAAGTGATTAGTAAGCTGATGGCGAAAAATGCCGAAGATAGGTATCAAAGTGCTTTGGGGTTAAAGCACGATCTAGAGACTTGTTTGTACCAATTAAAGGATAGTGGTGAAATTAGATATTTTGAAATTGGTCAGCGGGATGTGTGCGATCATTTTTTAATTCCCGAAAAACTTTACGGACGGGAAGTGGAAGTTCAAGAATTATTAGACGCTTTCAAGCGTGTTACCAATGGTAGTTCAGAAATAATGTTGGTAGCTGGATTTTCGGGCGTTGGTAAAACTGCAGTAGTGAATGAAGTTCATAAACCAATGACCCACCAACGAGGTTACTTTATTCAAGGAAAGTTCAACCAGTTCAATCGCAATATTCCTTTTTCTGCCTTTGTCCAAGCCCTACGAGATTTGATGGGACAATTATTATCAGAATCAGATTCCCAACGACTCAGATGGTGTACTCAGATTTTAGAAGCTGTTGGTGAAAATGGCCAAGTTTTGATTGAAGTGATTCCAGAACTTGAAGCTCTAATTGGTAAACAACCACCTGTATCGGAACTATCGGGAGCAGCTGCACACAATAGATTTAATTTGTTATTCCAAAATTTTATTGCGGTTTTTGCAAAAGCCGATCATCCACTGGTGATATTTTTAGATGATTTGCAATGGAGTGATGCAGCTTCAATGGAGTCCATCAAAATTCTTATGAGCAATAGTCATCTGCTGCTGTTAGGAGCTTACCGGGACAATGAAGTCTCTTCCGTACATCCATTAATGGCCCTGTTAGAGAAGTTCAAACAAGCAGAAGTGGTCATTAATACAATTACTCTCCAATCTCTTAGCTTTGATGATACAAGTCGCTTAGTTGCTGATATCTTGAATTGTTCAACCCCGTGCACGGATAAGTCAGTTTCGGCGCGATCGCGTCCCCTTACTGAATTTATTTTTCGTAAGACACAAGGTAATCCCTTCTTCACGACACAGTTGCTCAAGGCTTTATATCAGAACGGAAATATTAAATTTAATCGCGATGACCACTATTGGGAATGGGATTTGACGCAAATCGATGCATTATTCCTTACCGATGATGTGGTGGAATTTATAGCTGCTCTATTACAGAAATTATCCCCAGAGACACAAAAGGTTCTTAAATTAGCAGCTTGTATTGGCAATCATTTCGATTTGGAAACATTGTCAATTGTTTATAAAAAATCATACTATCAAACTGCCAGAAATTTATGGGAATCACTGCAAGAAGGATTAGTAATACCTCAGGGTGAGATTTATAAATTTTTTTCAGATGATTTTTTTACATTTGAATTTGACACAGAAAAATATGTTAATCAAGAAAGGTCAGGGAAAATTTTTTACAAATTTCTACACGACCGAGTACAACAAGCTGTCTATACATTAATTGAAGATAATCAAAAGAAGTCAGTTCACCTAAATATTGGCCGTTTATTACTGTCAAATCTTCAGTGTAAATCTCAAGAAGAAAGACTATTTGAAATAGTAGATCATTTAAATTTGGGACACGAATTAATTACTGAAGAACGCGATATAATCGAACTGATAAAATTAAATATTCATGCAGGTGAGAAAGCCAAAAAATCAACAGCTTATGTTGCATTTAGAGATTATTTGAGAATTGCTCAAGAATATATTGGGAAGAGTGGATGGGATGATAACTATGAACTATCTTTCAATATTCATAGATTACTAGCAGAAGCTGAACAACTAAATGGTAATTTTCAGGAGTCAGAAAATTTAATATTATTATCCTTAGAAAAAGCACAAAAAAAATTAGAAAAAGCTGATTTATATAATCTTTTTATAATTCAATATACCATGATGGGTCAAGGTATCATGGCAGTAGATATTGGAAGAAAATCACTGCATTTATTCAAAATAAATTTACCGTCGACAGAAAATATTGAAAAATCTCTGCATAATTCTTTCCAGAATGTAACTTCAAAAATTCGAGATATTTCTTTTCAATCTTGGCTTGAATTACCAGAATCCACTGTTCCACAGCAAAGAATATGTCTTCAGTTATTAAATAGTCTTTTAGTCCCTTCTTATATCTCTCAACAAGAAAAGCTACATTTTTGGTTAGGGACGAAAATTGTAGAACTTTCTTATCAATATGGTACAGTGCCTGCTTCTGCTTACGGCTTTATTGTTTATGGAATGTTTTTAGGAACGGCTTTAGCTAATTATAAATTAGGGTACGATTTTGGATTATTGGGATTAAAATTGAGCAGAAAATATAACAAGTTAGATGATATTACCCAAGCTTGCTATATCTTTGGCAATAACGTCTATGCCTGGAATCAACCCCTCCAAGGAAGTGAGAAAATATTTGATGAGGGAATTCAAGCTGGACTAGCATCTGGAAATTTTCTATTTTTGGGCTATATTCTGATTTATAAGCTATTAAATCCATTTTATCAGGGAAAAAATTTAGAAGAAATTATATCTAATTTGCCAGAGTGTTTGTTATTTGTGCAAAAAAATAATCATCAGGTTGGAGAGGATTCAATCCTGGCACTCGATATGATAATAATGAACTTACTTGGACATACAAGTTCATTGGAATCATTCGATATTGATGGCTGCAGCGAACAAAAGTATCTAGAGAAATGTCAGAATAATCAAAGTACTTATGCACTCTGTCATTACTATATATTGAAGTCAATGTTGCTTTATTTATATGATAGAGTAACAGAATCCCTCTATTATTCTGAAGAAACAAAAAAAATAATTGCAGTCTTAGCCGCCAAATATCAGGTTGCAGTTCATATTTTTTATTATTCTCTAAATATTATCAGTCTTTATTCAAAAGCTTCAAAATCTCAACAAGAAAAATATTGGCATAAATTATCTGAGAACCAAGAAAAAATGAAACTTTGGGCAATGAATTGTCCAGAAAACTTCCAGCATAAATTTTTGTTGCTTGAGGCAGAAATAGCCCGTGTTACTGGGAAAAAAATCAAAGCAGTAAATTTATACGATCACGCCATTGGTAAAGCCAAAGAAAATAAATATCTTCAAGAAGAAGCTTTAGCTAACGAATTAGCAGCTAAATTTTACTTGAGTTGGGGTAAGGATAAAATTGCTGCGGTCTATATGCAAGGGGCCTGTTATTGTTACTCCCGTTGGGGTGCAAAGGCTAAAGTTGACCACTTAGAACAACAATACCCCTATCTGCTAGCAACTATCCTTAAGACTAATAACCTCAATATTAAAAATAGTGCAAACATAACTTCTACATCTATCGAAAATGTAATTAGAACTAGTAGCAGCCAGAATTTATCGTTAGATTTTCCGTCAGTAATGAAAGCAGCACAAGCTATTTCACAGGAAATTGAGTTAGAGAAACTGTTAACAACTTTAATGGAAACAGCGATCGCAAATGCTGGAGCCCAAAGCGGTCACCTTATTCTTTGTCAAGATGATAATCAATGGTTTGTAGTTATTCAAGCTGATAATAAACCTAAGCAAGTAAGTACATTTCAAGAGCAAGTACAAGGAGAACAGATACAGCATTTAGAAATCCCCCTCAAGCGATACCAGAAAATTCCCCAAAGTTTAATTGATTTGGTTAGATGCACCCAAAAAACAGCTGTTTTTGAAAACTTGAGTTCAGTAGTCCAATTTGCTGGCGACCACTATATAGTTACCCACAAACCCAAATCAGTTTTATGTATTCCAATTATTCGGCAAAAAAAACTCATCGGTATTTTATACCTAGAAAATAATTTGACCTTGGGTGCTTTTACTCTGGATCGAATCGAAATCCTTCAACTTTTGACTAGTCAAGCTGCAATCTCCATTGAAAATGCCCGGTTGTATCAGAAAACTGAAAATTATTCCCAAATTCTCAAATCCGAGGTGAAGCGAAAGACTCGAGCTTTGAACCAAAAAGCCCAGGATTTAGAACAAGCTTTGAGAACATTGCAGCGAACTCAAGCACAACTAATTCAAAATGAGAAAATGTCATCTTTGGGTCAATTAGTTGCAGGGATTGCTCACGAAATAAATAATCCCATTAGTTTTATTGAAGGTAATCTAAGTTATACAAAAAGTTATATCGAAGAAATGATAAGTTTGCTGGGACTTTATCAACAGGAATATCCCCAGCCAAGTTCGGTAATAAAAGGAAAGTGTGAGGAGATTGACCTGGATTTTCTATTTGAGGATGTGACTAAAATCATCAAATCTATGGAATCAGGTAGTAATCGCATCAAGCAAATAGTTTTGAGTTTACGTAACTTTTCTCGTTTGGATGAATCTGCAATTAAAGCAGTAGATATACACAGCGGGATTGAAAGTACTTTATTAATTTTACAAAATCGTTTGCAAGGTTCAGAAAATCAGAGAGAAATTAAAATAATCAAAGAATATTGTCATAATTTACCAAAAATAACCTGCTATCCCAGCGAACTCAATCAAGTTTTTCTCAATATCATCAATAATGCAATTGATGCGATTCGAGACAATACTCAAAGGGGTGAAAATCCAGAAATAGGGATTCGTACTAAAGCGATAGATGAAAAGTGGGTAAGTATAGGGATTGCTAATACAGACAGTACAATTCCAGTGAATATTCAAGAACGCATTTTTGAACCGTTTTTTACAACAAAAGCAGTTGGTCGGGGTACAGGTTTGGGGTTATTTGTGAGTTATTCAATAGTCCAAAAACATGGTGGAATTGTGAATGTATATTCCAAGCCAGATGAAGGAACTGAATTTGAGATTATACTTCCGCTCCAATGTGCACAGATCTGAGTTTCCAAGTATTGTTAGTAAACATATGTGTCATGGGAACACTAAAAAGGTGTAAATATGCTTCATCCAACTTCTTTTGGAGAAGTAATAGTCAAGCAGTAACAGAATTAAGGTATCAATGACTACCGTACTGTGTTCCCCAATTATTCCCAAATATCAAATTTGCGAACAACTCTATCAAGGTTCGAGAACAAAAGTATATCGAGCAATCCGAAAGCAAGATTCCTTACCTGTCGTCATCAAACTTCTTACCTCTGAATATCCTAGTTTTAACGAATTACTACAATTTCGTAATCAATATTTTATTACAAAAAAACTCAATGTTCCTGGCATAATTTCCCCTTTATCATTAGAAACCCATGGGAATGGTTATATCCTAGTGATGGAAGATAAAGGAGAAATATCTTTACGAGAATATATCAAAAATAATAATTTATCTCTTATAGAATTTTTATCAATTGCAATTCAGCTAACTGATATTCTCTACCAACTTTACCAAAACCTTATTATTCACAAAGATATTAAACCTGACAATATTTTAATTAATGCGAAAACAAAACAGGTTAAATTAATTGATTTTAGTATTGCATCTTTGTTATCAAAGGAAACCCAAGAAATAAAAAATCCCAATATTTTAGAAGGAACTCTCGCTTATCTTTCTCCAGAACAAACAGGAAGAATGAATCGAGGAATTGACTACCGTAGTGATTTTTATTCTTTAGGTATAACATTTTTTGAATTATTAACAGGAGAGTTACCATTCAAATCTGATGATGCAATGGAACTAGTGCATTGCCATATTGCACAAACTCTTCCTTCAATTGACAATGGTAATTTAGCAGCTAATGCTGAAAAGATCCCCCAGGTACTATCAGATATTGTCACCAAGTTGATGGCAAAAAATGCGGAAGATAGATATCAAACTGCTTTGGGGTTAAAGTATGATTTAGAAAACTGTTTGAAACAACTTCGAAGAACAGGAAAAATAAAAGACTTTCCAATTGCTCAAAAAGATGTTTGTGACCGATTTATTATTCCCGAAAAACTTTATGGTAGAGAAGCTGAAGTTAAAATATTATTGGAAGCATTTAACCGAGTTTCTGGGATAGAAAATAACTCTAATAACCATACTCTAGAAAAATATGCTAGTAGTTCTGAACCGAGCGACAGTCAATTAAAAAGCGAACTAATGCTAATCGCAGGTTTTTCTGGTATTGGGAAAACAGCGGTAGTCAAGGAAGTTCATAAACCTATAGTCAAACAACATGGCTATTTCATTAAAGGAAAATTCGACCAGTTCAATCGCAATATTCCTTTTTCTGCATTTGTGCAGGCGTTTCGGGATTTAATGGGGCAATTATTGAGTGAAAGTGATGCTCAATTATCAAGTTGGAAACATAAAATATTACAGGCATTAGGTGAGAATGGACAGGTAATTATTGAAGTTATTCCCGAACTAGAAAAAATAATTGGTAAACAACCTTCCGTACCAGAACTATCCGGTAGTGCAGTACAAAATCGGTTTAATTTATTATTTCAAAATTTCATTCAAGTATTCACTAGTAAAGAACATCCTTTAGTTATCTTTCTAGATGACTTACAGTGGGCAGATTCAGCATCTTTGAAGTTGATGCAATTACTTGTGGGTGAGTTAGAAACCAGTTATTTATTGATGATTGGTGCTTACCGAGATAATGAGGTTTTTTCCGCTCATCCATTAATTTTGACTTTAGATGGATTGAAGAAGACAGAGGCAAAAATTAATACAATTATCTTAAAACCTTTGAGTAAATCAAGTTTAACTCAATTGGTGGCAGATACTCTTAGCTGTAATCCTAAATTAGCCCAACCATTAACCGACATAGTTTACCAAAAAACCCAAGGCAATCCATTTTTTGCGACTCAATTTATCAAAGCACTATACGAGGATGGATTAATTTGCTTCGATTCTCAGGCAGGATACTGGCAATGTGATATTACTAAAGTACGAGAAGTAGGACTAACTGATGATGTAGTTGAGTTTATGGCTACTCAATTACAGAAACTTCCAACCGTAACTCAGGATATCTTGCAGTTAGCAGCTTGTATTAGCAATCAATTTGACTTAGCTACCCTAGCAATGATTTCAGATAAATCTGAAATTGAAGCGGCAGATGCTTTGTGGGAAGCTTTGCAATCGGGATTGATTGTGCCAGAAGGTGAAATGTATAAGTTTTATCTTAGGAATGATGGGGAATATCCACATACCAGCAACACCAAAAAAATCACCGAAAATGTATCTTACCGTTTTCTGCACGATCGCGTCCAACAAGCTGCTTATTCCCTAATTCCTGACAAGCAAAAACAAATAACCCACTACCACATTGGACAGATCCTCCTAGAAAGTATGTCTTCTGAAGCCAGAGAAGACCGGATTTTTGAACTAGTTAATCAATTGAATCATGGAACTGCTTTAATTATTGACGAAAAAGAGCTAGATGAATTAATCCGACTCAACCTCCAAGCTTGTCGCAAAGCTAGGAATGCTAGTGCCTATCAAGCTGGTCTTGAATATGCCAAGATTGGATTATCTTTGTTGGGGGACAAGGTTTGGCAGGGGCAGATTATTCCATTATCTTCATCTATGGATAACCCTGGAAATATCCCATTAACGGAAGATTCCACGATCAAAGAAGGAAAGTATGAAGAGAGTCTAGAATTTCATGAACTCGCTGCTGAATTGGCTTTTCTTTGCGGTGAATTCGAGGTAATGGAACAATTGATTGAGGCGGTCATCAAACATGCCGAATCAATACTAGAACAGGTTAATATTTACTTAATTCGAATTCAGGCAAATATTTCCCAGAATAAATTGACCAAAGCTATTGCGATCGCACAAGAGTTATTGCAACAGTTGGGTGTTAGTTTTCCGGAAACAATTACCCATAAAGAAATTCAAAATACGATTGCAGATATTGATAAACTAATCGACGGTCGAAAAATTGAAGATTTTGCTCATCTTCCAGTCATGAGCGAGCAAGAAAAAATAGCTATTGTTAGGGTTGCTAATAGTGTCATACCTATTGCTTGTATCTGTGGTTCTCCTTTGTATCCATTACTAGTTGTACTGTCAGTCAAACTATCGATTCAATATGGGAATATATCAGCTTCATCTGTTGCCTATGCTAGCTATGGCATTATTGCTTGTACACTCAAACAGGATGTTGATACAGGAGTAAAATTTGGTCAGTTAGCTCTTCAGGTTTTCTCGCAACTGGATGCTAAAGCCATCAAACCTGCGATATTTAATGCAATGGGGTTATTTATCCTACACCGTAAATCCCATCTTAAAGAAACATTACCGCTTCTGCAAGAGGGTTACAAAGTTGCACTCGAAGTTGGAAACCAGGAAATGGCAGGATATAATGCCAAAGCTATTTGTTTTCATTCTTTTTGGTGCAGTCAAACCCTTGGAGACCTAGAGCAAGAAACTCGCGCTTACTGCAATGGTTTGGTGAAATTGAATCAATTAGCTACTGCTGGTTGGTGTCAAATTTATTGGCAAACTATTTTAAATTTGTTGGGTCGTGGAGGACAGACAGCGAATATTTTGTCTGGAGAAGCCCTCCAAGAAGGAGAATTTTTACCTCTGCTAGTAGAAGCCCATGACTTTTTTGGATTATTTATATTCAATTTATACAAACTGATGCTTTGTTATTTGTTTGGGGAAATTGAAGCTGCTCAAAATCATGCAATTGAAGTCAGGCGCTATTTACTTGCTGCAGTTGGAATGGTTGCGGAACCAGCGTTTTATTTCTATGATTCTTTGAGTATTTTAGCTACTTTAAGTTCAGAATTGGAACATAAACCAGAGGTGTTTGTGCAGATAGAAGAAAATCAGACCCAATTGCATCAACAATGGGCACGCTATGCTCCTATGAATCACCAACATAAGGTAGATTTGGTAGAAGCAGAAAAATGCCGAGTCTTAGGACAAAAAGCAGAAGCGATTGATTTATATGACAAAGCAATATCCGGAGCTAAAGCCAATCACTACCTTCAGGAAGAAGCAATAGCTAAAGAGTTGGCGGCTAAATTTTACCTCGACTGGGGTAAAGAGAGAATAGCTGCAGATTATATGCAAGAAGCTTACTATTCCTATGCTCTTTGGGGAGCTAAAGCCAAAACTGATGACTTAGAAAAATGCTATCCCCAATTACTTGTCCCCATATTACGAAAGCAACATAATCAAATTAGATCGAGTGAAGCTACTTTCGAGCAGGGTAATCTATCTTCTTTTATCAATCAAACTCTTCAAACAACCTATTCAAGCAGTAGCACTATTTCCCAAGCTCTAGATTTTGCTACAGTGCTTAAAGCTTCACAAGCATTATCAAGTGAAATTCATACAGAAAAATTAATTTCTAAGTTAATGCAAGTGGTAATGGAAAATGCTGGGGCGCTCAAATCTGCTTTAATATTGCTCAAAGATAGCACTGCTATTCTCAAAGCATTAGCTACCCCTGAGCGGGGTGTAGAATTAGTAAACATACCATATCAAGAAAGTACAGATATTCCTACGACAGTACTTAACAATGTCAAACGTAGCTTAAAAATAGTGGTATTAGATGATGCTATACAACAAAACGATTTTTTGGCTGATTCATACTTAAGACAGCAACAACCTAAGAGTCTACTTTGTATGCCAATTTTGAATCAAAGTAAATTAATTGGGTTGTTATATCTAGAAAATAAATTAACTACTGGCGCATTTACACGGGATCGTGTTTCAGTTTTGAATTTGCTTATAACCCAAGTAGCAATTTCCCTAGAAAATGCCCAACTTTATGGCAAATTAGAAGACTATTCCCATACCTTAGAACAAAAAGTTAGCCAGCGTACCCTTCAACTAACACAAAAAGCAACTGAATTAGAGTCTACCCTAGAAAAACTTTACTCGACTCAAGCCCAACTTATTCAAGCTGAAAAAATGTCTGGTTTGGGGCAATTAGTTGCTGGTATTGCTCACGAAATTAATAATCCGATCAACTTTATTTACGGTAATCTGACCCCAGCAACTGAATATGTAGAGTCATTAATTGAATTAATTCATTTGTACCAAATATCCTATCCTCAGCCTTTACCAACCATTCAATCAAAAATTGCAGATATAGAACTGGATTTTTTGATTGATGATTTACCAAAACTGCTTGCTTCGATGGGAATAGGGGCACGGCGTATCAGTGAAATTGTTCTTTCATTGCGGAACTTTTCTCGCTTAGATGAAGCAGAAATGAAACCCGTCGACATTCACTCCGGAATTGATAGCACTCTTTTAATTCTGCAACATCAATTTACTTCAAATTCCCAACATGCAGAAATTGAAATCATTAAAAAGTACAAGCAAATTCCAAGAGTATACTGTTATGCTTCTGAATTAAATCAAGTATTTATGCATGTTATCAGTAATGCAATAGGTGCTTTGCTCCAAAAAATGGAGAATACCTCAAACTTTGATAAACCAAGAATTACTATTTGCACTTCACTTAAGGAGGACAGTAAGGTATTAATTAGTATTGCTGACAATGGTATTGGTATAAATAAGGCTATTTTAAATAAAATATTCGATCCATTTTTTACTACAAAGCCTGTTGGTAATGGCAAGGGTTTAGGACTATCAATTAGCTATTCAATTGTGGTAGAAAAACATGGTGGTAATTTGAGTTGTATTTCATCACCTTCAGAGGGAACAGAGTTTCTAATTGAGTTACCTCTCAAACAATAAAATACACAAACATATTTAATTTAATTTAATTTAATTTAAGCTTTTGGTAAATAAACCAAAATTGGATTAGCACAATTAACAGAATTACTTCCAATAATACCAATAATAATCGATGAAATATCAAATCATTTAGCCAAAAAATGTAAGTTTTTATGGGTAAAAATTTATGAATCGTTCTAAAAAAATATCTTTGCGACTATTGCTAGTTTTACCCTTTATTCTCCAAGTTTTCGCTGCCGTGACATTAACGGGGTGGTTATCCCTCAGAAATGGACAAAAGGCAGTTAATGAAGTTGCAGGTCAACTCAGAACTGAAGTAAGCGATCGCATTAAGCAAAGAGTTTTTACTTACCTCAACGATCCCCATCTGGTTAATGCTGTGATTGCTGAGGCTATGGAAGAAGGTCTGGTAGATATTAAAGATTTACCTGCCCTAGAGCGATATTTCTGGCGATTGGTAGATAAAAGAATTGTTAATTATCTTCAGTTTGGTAGTGCAGAAGGAAATGTTGTTGCAGTTGAACGCTGGAAAGATAATAAATTAGTAGCTAGATATCGAGATCCTTCCACTGCGCCGATTCGCGAGGTATACAGCCTCGATAGCAAAGGAAACCGTATCAAACTGATAAAGTCTAAAAAATACGATCCTCGAACTCGTCCATGGTACATCAGTACAGTTAAAGCTAACGGTCCTTTTTGGAGTCCATTTTATTCACGAGCAGCAACAAAAACTAAGGATCCTGTAGTTGCAACTTCACCTACTCACCCTATTTATGATAAATCTGGAAAACTGTTAGGGATTGTTCATAATCTCTTTGAAGTTGGTCAAATACGTGATTTTTTAGCAAGTATCAAAATTGGTCGTAGGGGACAAACCATTATTATTGAAAGAAATGGCAATATGGTTGCTAGTTCAAAGATTAAACAACCATATATTGTAAAGGGTAAGAAAGTTGGCAGAATAAACGCTGTAGATTCCAAAGATCCTATTATTAGCGCTACAGCTAAGTATTTATTTCAATACTTTGGTAACCTTAAAAATATCCAAAAAAGTCACCAATTAGAATTTGATTTTCAAGGTGAACGTCAGTTTATTGAGATATTACCTATTAATGATGGGCGAGGTATTGATTGGCTGAGTGTGGTTGTTGTTCCTGAATCTGATTTTATGGAACAAATTAATGCTAATACACGTACGACCATTTTATTGTGTTTTGCTGCTCTGGCTGTTGCCAGTATCTTGGGTATTTTTACTTCACGTTGGATTACAAAACCGATTTTGATCTTGAGTCAAGCTTCAGAAGCGATCGCTGCAGGTAAGCTAGATCAAAATGTTGGTAAATCCCAAGTCAACGAGATTGACATATTAGCCCAGTCTTTCAATCGCATGGCAAGCCAATTGAAATCTGCGTTTAGTGAACTGCACCACAGCAAGGAAGTGTTAGAACAACGGGTCGAAAAACGCACTCAAGAATTAAAAATAGCTAAAGAATCCGCAGATGCAGCCAACCAAGCAAAGAGCGAATTCCTTGCCAATATGAGTCATGAGCTGCGAACTCCTCTCAACGGTATTTTAGGCTATGCCCAAATTCTTAGTCGTGTCAAAACTTTTTCTGAAAAGGAACGGCATGGTGTCGGTATTATCCAACAATGTGGTACACATTTGCTGACTCTGATTAACGATATCCTCGACCTTTCTAAAATCGAAGCCCGTAAGTTGGAGGTTATTCCTAAAGCACTATACTTTCCCTCTTTACTCCAAGGTGTTGTGGAAATTTGTCGGATCCGAGCTGAGCAGAAAGGGATAGATTTTATCTATCAGCCAGATCCTAATCTACCTGAGGGAATTTACACCGATGAAAAACGATTACGTCAGGTGTTAATTAATCTTTTGAGTAATGCAATAAAGTTTACCCATCAAGGTTCCGTGAGCTTCAAAGTCGAAATAACTCAAAAACTCGAAACTAATTCACAGTATATTAACTTTCAAGTTGAGGATACGGGAGTAGGAATCTCCTCTAGCGAGCTAGAACAAATATTCCGACCATTTGAACAAGTTGGTGAGCGGTGTTCTCGCTCAGAGGGTACAGGTCTTGGTTTAGCCATTAGTCAAAGAATCGTTGAATTGATGGGTAGTAAAATTCAAGTTACTAGCCAAGTTGGAGTTGGTAGTAGTTTTAACTTTGAAATTGGCTTAAAACTTGCTGAAAATTGGACACAGCAACTGTCAATTAACCGCAGTCAAAAAATCATAGGTTATAACGGATCGCCTCGTCATTTACTAATTGTTGATGACAGATGGGAAAATCGTTCAGTTTTGATGGAATTACTCAAGCCACTGGGATTTGAAATTAGTGAAGCAGAAAATGGTAGAGAAGCTTTGGTTAAAGCTAAACAGCAGCAATTTGATTTGATTATAACTGACATCATGATGCCAGTAATGGATGGTTTTGAGATGCTCAAGCAATTACGTAATGATGAAGATATCAAACATTTAACTGTGATTGTTTCTTCAGCATCGGTATCAGAATCGGATCAAAATAAAAGCTTAGATGCAGGTGGTGATGATTTCATACCTAAACCTGTTAATGCTGAAGATTTATTTTCGTTATTATCTAAGCATCTCCAATTAAATTGGATCTATGAGGAAAATGAGGTGGAATTCAATTCTATCATCAGCGAAGATGAAGATGATGATGCACTACTTACTGCACCTCCATCGGAGGATTTACAAATACTACTAGATTTAGTCCAAAATGGTTTGTTGCTTAAATTAAGTAAAACTGCCGAACAAATGGGAAAAAATAGCGATCGCTATTTGCCATTTACAAAAAAAATTGCAGAGTTAGCTAAGCAATTTCAAGTAGAAAAACTTGAGATATTATTACAGAAATATATTAACTTGGAAAAATCCTAAAGCTATTCTAATTCAAAATATCAGGGGTTTACTTATAATTTTATCGGGAGTAATAAGATTCAATTTCTGGCTATTGTTAGCAGTTATGTAGTTTATGGGAACAATTAGAGAGTATAGCAACCCTAAATGAATCATGAATGAAATTTTAGTATTAGTAACAAATAGTACTATTATCTTACTCAGTAGCTAATAAGGAGTGAGATAATAGTACTAAATATTTATATATTATTATTTCTCACAAATGATTTAGGATTACTATATAAAGTTGTAAAACTATTGAATAAAATTGAATATAATAAAACCGAAAACTTATTTTAAAATCAAAAAATTAAAAAACAAGCTTATTATAAATAAACTTATTTCAAAGCAAATTTATATTTAATAACTCTTAAATTTATCTAAATTATGACTACAGAATTAATAGAATCAACTGGACTGATATTGATAGTTGATGATATTCCGACTAATCTAGATGTCCTTTCTGAAACCCTCAGTGCGGTGGGCTACGATGTGGCGATCGCTATTAGTGGACAGCGAGCCCTGAAACAATTAGAGCGTAAATTACCAGACTTAATTTTACTGGATATAAAAATGCCTGATATGGATGGTTTTGAAATCTGTGAAAAAATCAAAGCAAATCCCAGAACATCTAATATTCCTGTTATTTTTATGACAGCTTTAACGGACCTAGAGAGCAAAATGAAAGGATTTCAACTAGGGGCGTTAGACTATATTACCAAGCCATTTCAAGAACAAGAAGTATTTGCCAGAATCAAAACTCATCTACAGTTAAGAAGACTAACTCAAGACTTAGAAAAACAAGTTGCTCTTAAGGTCGTTTCATTACAGCAAGCCAAGCAAGCAGCAGAAGAAGCGAATATTGCCAAGAGCCAATTTCTTGCTAACATGAGTCACGAACTTCGTACTCCCCTCAACGCAATTTTAGGGATGACTGAAGGACTACAGGAGGGAGTTTTTGGTGAAATTAATCAGCAACAAATCAAAGCTCTACAAACTATAGAACGTAGTGGCTCCCATCTCCTGGAGTTAATTAATGAAATTCTCGATGTTGCTAAAATTGAGTCGGGTCAGCTAGAGCTAGATTTGACACCCACAGCTATAGGTCCACTATGCCAATCAAGTCTGACTTTTATCAAACAACAAGCTCTAAAAAAATCCATCCAATTGGAAATTAAACAATCCTTTCATTTACCTGAAATATCCGCAGACCAACGACGTATCCGTCAAGTATTAATCAATCTCCTTAGTAATGCAGTCAAGTTTACTTCGGAAGGGGGACGCATTACATTAGAGGTTAGTCTTCATCAGGGTATTGCTGACCCATATATGGCCAATTCCTTGCCTCAAACTTACTTACGAATAGCAGTAATTGATACAGGTATTGGTATTGCCCCAGAACATATCAAGAAATTATTTCAGCCTTTCGTTCAAATCGATAGCGCTTTAAATCGAAAATATGACGGAACAGGCTTGGGTCTTGCACTTGTTAAACGCATTGTTGAACTTCATGGAGGACATGTGGGAGTAACTAGTGAGGTGGGAATTGGTAGTTGTTTTACACTCGACCTACCCTGTAATAACACTTCTATACAATCTTTTACTAATCTAGAAAATTCTAACAGTAGTAGTTTAGGATTCCGCCAGCCCGAAGAGGAACTATCTTCCTTAATTTTGTTAGCTGAAGATAATGAAGCGAATATTAATACTATTGCCAGTTATCTAAAAGCTAAGGGTTATCGCCTTGTTTTGGCAAGAAACGGACGGGAAGCAGTTACTTTAGCCCGTTCGGAAGTCCCAAATTTGATTCTGATGGATATTCAAATGCCAGAAATGGACGGTCTAGAAGCTATGGAACATATTCGTTGCGAACCCGATCTAATCGATGTACCAATTATTGCTCTCACAGCCTTAGCCATGAACGGCGATCGAGAACGCTGTCTCGCTGCTGGAGCCAATGATTATCTCAGTAAACCCATCAAGTTGAAAAATCTCCTCAACAGCATTCAGCAATTGTTATCAAGTAATTAATTGAATATGGAAAAGCAACTTCTAGTAGGTAATTGGATATGAAAATTAAAAACAAGATTATCTACGGTTACGCACTTGCTTTGGGAATAGCTGTCTTGGGAACAGGAACGGGATTATTCGTAGGTAACTATTATCAACAACAAGCATTACGAGAACGACAAAATGCTTCTCAGCAAAGAAAGCTTCTGAGTACATTGGAAGTCGATATTTTATATAATCGTCCAACTAAGCAACTGGTACCCCATCTAAAAAAACCTCAAGCTTTTCATCGGGAAGGTATGAAGCTTATTCAACGAATTGATAAAATTCAGAACACCTTGGCTATCTACAATCAATTCGGAAAATCTTCTACTCTAAAAGGTTTACAACCACTACTTGATGATTATGCAATAACTGTTGAAAAGTTTGCACAGCAATTACGATATTTTGTTCCCAAGGTTAATACCTTATTACTTGCTTCACCAAATAATAGCCAAAAAGCAGAAAAAAATGTCTTAAATTTGGTAAAAAGTAAGGAATTTACAGATTTTATTGAATTTCCCGATCGATTAACAGAGTTTTATGAATTAGCGGAAAAACAGGAAAATACTGCTGAAATTAGTTTGCTAAAAGCTGAAGCAATTCGTACTCAAATTATTATTGCAGGTTTGAGCATCTCAATTGCGATCGCTATTTTCCTTGCCTTACATATTAGTAGAACGATAGCTCAACCAATTCAAACTTTAAATAAAATCGCCTTACAAGTCACAAGAGAAGCTAACTTTGATCTGCAAGCACCCATTGAGACCAAAGATGAAGTTGGATTATTAGCTTCTTCCTTTAATCAACTGATTCATTGTGTCAACCAACTTTTACAGGAACAGCAAATCTATACCAAAAAACTCGAACAAGCAAAAGAGAGCGCCGATGAAGCTAATCAAGCTAAGAGCGAATTTTTAGCTAATATGAGTCACGAGCTTCGTACTCCCCTCAATGGTATTTTAGGTTATGCACAAATTCTTCGTCGTTCTAAAGCAGTAAAAGAAAAAGAACGTCATGGCGTTCAAATAATTTATCAATGTGGCTCCCATTTGCTGACATTAATTAATGATATTTTAGATTTATCCAAAATCGAAGCTCGCAAACTAGACCTTGAACTCAAACAAATTCACCTTCCCTCTTTCTTGCAAGGAGTTGTGGAAATTTTTCGCGTGCGCTCTGATAAAAAAGGTATTGAATTTATTTACCAACCCGATGATAACTTGCCCACAAGTATCTTAGGAGACGAAAAACGACTGCGCCAGGTATTAATAAATCTTTTAAGCAACGCCATCAAATTTACTACGAAAGGTAGTGTAACATTTACAGTTGAGCTTGTGGATAGATGTGCAGGAGAAACACAACAACCTATCGCCTCGATTCGGTTTCAAGTGGAAGATACGGGAATTGGTATAGCTCCTTATGAACTAGAACAAATCTTTCAGCCTTTTGAGCAAGTCGGCGATAAAAAACGTCGTGCAGAGGGTACAGGTTTAGGTTTGGCGATTAGTCAAAGAATCATTGAACTAATGAATAGCAAAATTCAAGTTCAGAGTGAATTAGGTGTAGGTAGTAATTTTAACTTTGAAGTGGGCTTAGCAATTTTTCATGACTGGGAACAACAGATTTCAGTAAGCAATGGGCTACAAATTATTGGTTATGAAGGTCCACCTTACCATCTTTTAATTGTTGATGACCGATGGGAGAATCGCTCAGTGTTGGTGGAGTTACTAAAACCCCTTGGCTTTGAGGTTACCGAAGCAGAAAACGGTCAAGAAGCATTAATGAAAGCTAGACGACAACGTTTTGATTTAATACTAACTGACATTATGATGCCGGTAATGAATGGCTTTGAAATGCTAAAACATTTACGCAGTGAAGATAGTATTAAAGATTTAACTGTCATTATCTCATCAGCATCGGTCTCAGATATGGATAGACAGATGAGCTTAGATGCAGGTGGTAATGATTTTCTACCCAAACCAATCCATACAGAGGATTTATTGACCCTGCTGTCTCAACACTTACGGTTGAATTGGATACATAGTAAAGATGAGAGATATTATACTGCTATTTTCAGTAAAGATGATGATGAGCTAATTGTACCTCCCTCTGAAGATTTACAAATATTATTAGAGTTAGCACAAGATGGTTTGCTATTGAAGCTAGGGAAAATGGTTGACCAAATAGGTCAAAAGAGCGAACGCTATTTACCTTTTACTGAGAAAGTTTCGGAGCTAGCAAAGGAATTTGAAGCAGATAAAATCGAGATACTTATTCAAAAATATCTTTCCCTTGAAAAACCTTTAAATTCTCTCAAATCATGAACACAGAATTGATAGGGCTTATCTAGTTGCTATTAATTGCAAGTATCTATTTTATGTACCTAAATCTTATATAAAAGTTTTGTTCATATATTTTTTATAGGTTTTGTCCGTAAATACTATTTAAAAATACAAGTTAAATACTTTTAGTAATTCAGGATTATAACTCATGGAAAAACCATCTATTTTAGTTATTGACGATGAACCTGATAATTTTGATGTTATCGAAACCCTCTTGAGTGTCAGTATTGATAATGACAAAGCCTCTTTGATAAGTAATCAAGGCTACGATCTAAATTATGCTGCCAGCGGACAAGAAGCGATTGCATCTTTAGACACATTCCAGCCCGATCTGATTTTATTGGATGTAATGATGCCAGGTATGGATGGTATTGAAGTTTGCCAAAGAATAAAAACGATGTCTAAATGGCAAGCAACTCCCATAATTATGGTTACTGCTCTGACTGCTAAAGCAGACTTAGCTCACTGCTTAAAATCGGGTGCAGATGACTTCATTAGTAAACCAGTAAATCCTCTTGAACTACGTGCTAGAGTTCAGTCCATGTTAAGGATTAAACAACAGCATGACGAACTGCAAAACTTACTTAAATTTCGAGAAGATATGGCGAACATGATGGTCCACGATCTACGAAGTCCGCTTACTTCTATTTTATTTGGTTTGGAACTTCTCAAAAATCCACTATATCCTCAGGAACAACATAAGTATCAAATAAATCAAATTCATTCTTCGGCGCGAGCATTGCAAGCATTAATTGATGATTTGCTCAAAGTTGCTCTGTTAGAATCGGGTAAAATTTGTTTAAAGCGTAAAAAAGTTAATATCTATAATCTCGTACAGTCTGCTATTTCAAATTTTAAAGCGATCGCATCTCAAAAAAATCAGTTACTAGTTAGTCAATTGCTAGATAAATCTAATCAGGAAGTCTCTGTTGATTTTGCTATGATGCATCGAACATTAGATAATCTTCTATCAAATGCTATTAAGTTTTCTCCACACAACAGCAAAATTGTAGTGAATGTGGAATTCCCTAATTCTAACAATTGCAGAATTCAGGTTATTGACTCTGGACCAGGTGTTCCTGATGGTTTATCCCAAAAGATTTTTGATAAATATGAGGTCGGTAATTTAATGTCAGGTGTTTCTCAAATAGGATTGGGTTTAGCCTTTTGTAAAATGGTTGTTGAAGCCCATGGAGGTAATATTTGTGTAAAAAACAATCAACCACAAGGAGCTATTTTTGAAATTAGTTTAGCGGCATAGTAGCATTGACTACCATATAAATGGATTAACTTGATATTGATTAAACCTGCTAACGTGTTTATGCTTAACTCATTAACAGGTTTATGGGATGAGTTTTTTAATTTTAGAGTTGTCTGATGCACTAGAAATTTATTTGAGAATTTTCGTCTTCTGGATTAGCTTAACCAATTGCTTTAAGCTCAGATACAACAAATACGTATCTCTTACCAGTTTCAACTCCCTCTACTAATTTGAAACTACCAACAACAGAAACATTTGCATCTTCATTAAATTTATCTTCTAGATTGTTTGTTTTCAGATCTAGTTCGATAGTCGATTCTAAGCCATATCCTGTTGTCTCTCCACCTATTGCGAACAATCTGACTAGGTTTCCTGATAATTTCACTTCTTCTGCAGACATTTTAAATTTTCCCATTTTCTTAGTCTCCTTTTATGTGAATATTTCTAAGGGTATTCATTAAACACTTAAGCGTCTTGGTCCGGGCTCAAACAGATTAGCAACTTTAAAAGATGCTGCACCAATTTCCTTGAGAGAGAAAACAATATCAACGCTGTGTGGAACAACTCGACAAAAATCGGGTTTCACACGGACGAAGGTAACGATTGGAGGAGATGATTCTTGGAGTTGGATTTTGAAGTCGCTTTTGTCGGTGCAACCAGTACTAGTCACTGTAATAGTTGCAGTAGTGTCGGTGAGAACAAGTCCATGTAGAGTTTCAGTCATTTGATTTTCTCCTTAGTAAAAAAGATAGAGCCTGTTGTTGAAAAAAATCCTGGTATCAGGATTCGACTTTTTGAGCAGTTCCATAAAGAAAGATTGATTGATACTGCTGTAGTTGTCCTGTGGTGTTAGTAGGAATAAAACCTGGACGCTGAGATAGGATTGCCAAGGTTGTAATACTACTTGTCAAAGATTTTTCGGGTAAGTTAATCGTTGGTAGTAATAGGGTCAAACTTTCAAAACCTTCATCTGCTAAATTACTTTTTAGTGTGACTGTAACACTCTGACCGAGGTTAGTCTCCTCGCTTCGAATCTCCTCTCCTTTGAAGGAAAGAGTTTTATCGTTTTGAGAATAGGTTAATAGTGGGACTCCAGCAATACTAGTTGCAGAATAGCTGATTTTTGTATTGTAGCCAGTCAGTTCAAAGAGGTTGGGTTGTAAGATATTGTTTTGCTGATTCATGACGGTTCTCCGTCGTTAACGGAGTTTAGAGTATATTTAGCAACACATTTAGCACCTGTAGCGCAGATACAGCGTATTCTTTTTCACGCTGTCTCTATCGGATAGTTTGATTTTTTGTTTGTCCAGTTTAGAAACGAATCGAGAAAAACTAGGGAAGTTAAGAAAGTTAAAAGTTAAGAAAATGGAAATCTTATAGCGCTACGCGCAAGTAAAAAGTAAAAAGTCAGTCTAAGGCTATCACCTCGCTCCGCTAACGTAGCGTGTCCGTAGGACATAAGCCTAATACGTATGGATTTTAGGGTTAATATATGTCCTAACGTAACTTCGTAGTGCTATGCTGCCATAATTTCTGTTCGATAAATAATCCCCACACCACAGATAAATAAAAAGGTTTGGTAAAAAGGTTCACCAAACCAATATTGTTGATATTGCGGCCAAATGCTTGGGTCACTCATTCATAGTTGTTGGTAGTTTGAACTTAGGCAGTTAAGATCGAGAACGGTGTTGGTCTGTCGGTTCTAACTGCTCAAATTTTTTGTTGATTTCCAACTCTTGAGCGCTACAAATAGCTTCTAAATCTATTACTCGTTCCTGTATTGTTCGAAACTTATTGGTTAATTCGTCAATTTCTCCTTTCTGCCGACTTCCACTACGCCAAGCTACTACCGTAGATATGCTAGCCCCTAAAATAACAAATATTGGCAGTATGATAGCGTCGTCTGTCATGTCTATCATCGGAATGCAAACAGCCATCATTGCTGTTGCACAGCCCCAAATAATAGCAACGGTAGCAATTAAGGCGCTATTTCCTCCTGATTGACGTTTCAGATTCATGATGTAAATTATTTTTGTTTTATTTATTATTGTAAAAATTTTATCTGAGACTTACGTCAAGGGGTCAATAACTTTTTTCTCTGATTTACTGTCCTTTGAATCTATTACAGTATTTCATAATGTCGCAGCTTGAAAAATTTGCTCGACAGTTAAATGGCGAATTCTTCAAATGTTAGTGTTTTAGGTAATGTTTGGGTCATGGGTAAGAGTGTTTTTTAATAATTCTAGAATCTTTCATAGCTGGAAACTTATAATATTGGGCTGAAATTTACAATTCCAGGTGGGATAAAGGTTATCAGAATTAACTTGTGTTTTGGCTTTTGTTAAAGATGTTGGTAGTGACAAGCTTTACTCATGAGGGCTTGGGTAAATACATGACAAGTAAAAATTAAATTGCCCAAGCTCCTCCAATTATGCATCATCCATTAGCTCGTCAGTACCAGCTATCGCTTCAGGAAAGGAATTATTCCTTCTAAATTCCTTCATCTATTCCTATCTGATATGTGTGATATATTTATACTGGCAGCATTTTTGCTTTGCCAAAAATATCGAGGAGCAAACTCTCAGGATTGATTGAATTTCATCAACCCTAATTTTTGCTATTCAAATGAAAATGTCCGGTTTCCCGGACTAATCAACGTAAAAAAAATTGAAACTAAAAATGAAGCGAGATAAATTAATTATTCTCTTGCTGGTTATTGCTTTGTCCCCTATTGGCATTGCTCTTATTAATCCCAGCACGAATACTAGGTTATTGAAAATAGAAATCTTGAAACTTGTAAATGTCTACTATGAAGAAGGAGTGTGAAAATAAACATTTAAGGAGGAGTTTAACTTTAAACACTTTTTATCACAACTGTGTATCTGGTGGATGTCCACCACGCAACTTCATTAGACTATATAAGTATAGTCCAATGTATTAACAATCGTCAACAAATATACCTTGCATATGTTCAATAAGGTTAGGTTAGGTAATGCCCACATTGTTGGAGAATAAGGATTTTAGCTCTTATTTCTCTCAATAATTTTGTTATGAAATTTTGAAGTTGTGGCAACCATTTGTGCTTATAAATAATAGCAATGACGAAAATTGAATGATTCTGATAACTTGCAGCAATGTCATTTAGCCCAAATTTCCACCTTGAAATAAATTTCCAGGCTCATAGACTAAGTACGTTAAAACGCACTAAAACCCTTGCATAGTCTGATTTATCAGACTTTATTTATTAGCCTGGGATTTTAATCCAAGGCGGTTATTGAGAATGCTACAAGATATCGCATGATTTGGACTTTAAGGATAAAAGTTCCTCAAGCGGCTATTGGGGCGCTTCTAGCTTATGCAATGGGTGCTGGTACTGTTTACGCTGTAAGCAACAATTCCCAGAGACAAGAATCATTGCAAAGTCAAAAAATTGAGCAGATTATCTGTACTTAGGGAGAATCCCACGGCTGACAACCGTGGGAAGCATCAATCAAATCAGCAATGTGAATTGAATTCGTAATCTCAAATTAATCCAAATCTTTTCGTAATCTCAGATTACTTCCCATTACCATTACTATTACCGTTACCATCACCATTCATCGCCAAAACTCGGTCAGCTAACTTGTCAGGAACCTCTTGTAAATGGTCGTATTCCCAACTGAAAGAACCAACACCTAAAGTTTGCGATCGCAACTCGACGATAAAGTCTTGCATTTCGGCTTTGGGTAAATAAGCAGTAATGCTATCCCAACCTTGCCAATTTCCTACAGCTTCGTAACCCAAGATTTGTCCCCGTCTTCCACTTAATAGTTGGAGAACTTTTGAGGTAAATTCACTGGGAGTATTTACTTTAACTTGCAGAACCGGTTCAAGGAGGGTTGGCTTACATTTCGGCATTCCGGTTTGCATCGCGGCTCGCGCAGCTTGTTTAAATGCTTGTTCGGAACTATCTACACTGTGGTAAGAACCATTGGTGAGAGTTACCGCAACATCAACAACAGGAAAACCTAAAGGTCCATTGCTCAGGAATTCCCGTACACCTGTTTCCACTCCGGGAATATATTGTTTGGGAACTACACCACCAACGATAGTTTGTTTAAAATTAAAACCTTCGCCACGGGGGAGAGGTTTGATATCTAAATAGACATCGCCAAACTGTCCGTGACCGCCACTTTGGTGTTTGTAGCGACCGTGAATAGAATCAACGGGTTTGCGGATCGTTTCTTTGTAAGCAACTTGGGGCATATGTGTAGACATCGGTAAGTTATACTTACGCCGCAAACGGTCTAACGCAACTTGCAAATGAATTTCGCCCTGTCCCCAAAGAATAACTTCGTGGGTGTCGCCATGTTGTTCCCAAGCTAAAGATGGATCTTCTTCTAATAATTTACCGATCGCACTACTGAGTTTAACTTCATCTTTACGATGTTCGGGAGCGATCGCCAAAGCGTAAACAGGTCTAAGAGATTCAGCCTTGGGTAGTTCTTTTACAGATTCTTTATCAATAGATAGAGTATCGCCAGTGTAGATATTATCCAAGCGACTCAGAGCAACAATTTCTCCCGCTTCAGCTTTTCTGAGTAGCTTTTGTTGTTGTCCAGTGAGGCGATAAATTCCGCCAGCCCGAACGCCATTTAAAACCATCCCATCAGTTAAAGTTCCTCGCCAAACTCTAACTAAAGAAATTTTTCCACCTTGGGGAGTGTAGTAAGTTTTTAATACTTGGGCTATGGGAGTATTAACATTTTGCCCAAGTTGGCGACGTTGCGCAGTAGTTTCAGGTTCTGGGGCTTCTTGGATCAACGCTTCCAGTAGCGGGCGTACCCCATAATCCTGTTCTGCAACCCCGAAGAAAACCGGTACAACTAGATCTGCTCCTAATTCTAGTTTTAAGTCTTTAAGGATTTCCTCTTGGGGTGGTTCAATATCTTCTAAAAGTTTTTCAAGTAAATGGTCATCAAAATCTGCTAAGGCTTCTAACATATCTTCCCTAGCAGCGCGTTCTTCTGCTTTAAGTTCTTCCGGTAACGGGATCTGTTGTGCAGGTGCGCCGGAATGATATAAATACGCTTGTTCACTAACTAAATCTATAAAACCAGTCAGCGCCTCACCTTGCATAATTGGGTATTGATGGGGAACAAGGGGACGACTAGAAACTGTTTTGAGGGCGTTTAATACTTCAATAACATGATTATTTGCCCGATCCATTTTATTTACGAAGATAATATGGGGAATTTCCCAATCATCTAAGAATTTAAATAGGGGGGCTAAAGTCAGAACTCGGTCATTAGCGGGCTCGCAAACAACTATTGCAGCGTCAACTCCTATTAAAGCATTGTAGGTTTCTTGGGCAAACTCTACATTTCCCGGACAGTCAATAAAGGTAAAATTAGTGTCTTCATACTTGGTGCTAGCAGCGCTTACTTCTACGCTCATATTGCGAGCACGTGCTTCTGTGGAGCTATCTCCTACTGTATTACCTTCTTTACAGCTGCCTTTGCGGGAAATTGCTCCTGTAACAAATAGCAAACTTTCCAACAAGGTGGTTTTGCCACTTAAATAGGGACCGACAATTGCTACGTTACGCGAACCCGATTTGACTTTTTCTTGCATAAAACCTCCTTGGCGCATCACGCACAAACATTGGTTTTACCCCATCTATAATTTCAGGGATAAAATACTTTTGTTTGAGAACGATCTCGCTGTCATTTCTGAGATTATCTCGCTTTAATCTGAGATTATCTTGTTTTTTATCATTGCAGGTCAAAATCGTATTTTCTTGTAAGATTTACTGCAATCCCGGTTAAGTATTACAAATATTTTTATATAAAAATGAAGTTAGGGAATATTTTCGGCTGTATCAAAATCTAAGTATAGATAAATCAAAATTAAACTAAAACAAAACACACACCAAACTAAAACAATAACTATTGAGTCTAAACAACTATGCGATTACTACTTCATAAATATGAGTTTTATACTCGCTCTAGTTTTATCTTGTTCGGTGGTTTAATATCATTGGCAGCAGCTTTATATCCTAGTACTGCAATTTCTGCTTCTTTGCTGCAAACCTCAAATCTTAATCGCAATGCTGTTATCAAACCAAAAAATTTAGAAATATTAGAAATATCATTAGAAACAAGAAAAAAAATCGAGAAGCAAATCATAGCACAATATGTTGGAAGAAGTGCAGAAGATTTTCTCAACGAAGGGTTACAATTAATCCAAACACAACAGGTTCCACAAGCTATTCAGGCTTTTCGTAAAGCAACAGAACTCAACCCAGATTTAGCCCCAGCCCAATACAACTTAGGATTAGCATTGCGACAGTCAGGACAATTACAACCTGCAGCTACAGCCTTTTACAATGCGATCCAAGCAGATCCAAAATTTACTCTAGCCTATGCTAATTTGGGAGGAGCTTTATTGGAAGGAGGAAATTTTACTCAAGCAAATAGTTTCTTACAAAAGGCATTAGAACTAAATCCCAAAGAAGGTATTGCTCACTACAACTTAGGATTGTTATACAAACAACAAAGGGATTGTAAGCGTGCTATTTCAGCTTTTAGAAAGGCAATGAAGTATAGTAAAAAAGCTCCGGAGCCTGCATATCATACCGGTTTATGTTATCTACAACAGGGCAGAAAAAAAAGGGCAAGAAATTATTTCCGTCGGGCAATTAAAATCAATCCTCAGTATGCAGAAGCCCACTACAGTATGGGAAGTATGCTGTTTGACCAAGGTAAATTAGAAGATGCTTTAAAAGCATTTAGAAAATCGGCGGAAGCTAATAATAATTATGCTGATGCTTATTACGGAGCGGGGATGGTATTTATACGATTAAACCAATACCCCCAAGCTGCACAAGTGTTGCGATACGCAAGAGATTTATATGCAACGAACGGAAATAATCAATGGGCTCAGCGAGCAGGACAATTACTGGAACAAATACAAACTAATAACTCTCAACGCCGCTAATGGGTAATTATAATACTGTGAAAATCAAATAGATCGCGGCAAAATAAAGACATAATTAAATGTTTTGATTAGGGATATGGAGGAGGCTGGTGTGTTTCTTGATTTCATACAATGCATTTCCTTTTGTAACTGGTACCCTTCATGAAAAAGCGCAAGAAAAGTCGATTCATGTTTTGCGATCGCTGGATTGACAGAAATTGGATTGTTGGTAGTATGGAAACCTTTCAGGATTTAATTGTGATGGTTTTATGCGGCAGCATGTTTGCCGTGATGCTATTGCAATTGTGGGGGATTTTTCGTGCTTTATCCCAACCTCTTAATTACAAACAGGTGACGGCTCAAATCCTATTTATTCTGATTTTGGTGGAATTATTCCGACTACTTGTAGTTTATTTGCAAGAACACAGTATCGCGGTGGGGGTAGCAGTAGAAATTGCAATAGTTTCTTTGCTTAGGGAAGTTGTTGTACATGGAGCACTGGATATATCTTGGGTTCAAGCGTTATCAATCTCCGGTTTATTGTTTGTCTTGGGTGCATTACTCGTGGTATGTGCCAAAATACCACATATGGACTGTATGAGTGCTCAAACTAGGTTTTGTCCTTCTTTCCCACCGGAATCTGGTTCATCCCAACACAGAAATTCAGAATTACAGAAATCCAATCGCGAAGCTCTTAGGTAACAAAATAGAGTTTCGTTAAATGTGGGGGAAATTTTCCCCACTTTTTTGTCGAGTTATCAGTTATCAGTTATCAGTTATCAGTTAATGCGCTTGTAAACTTATACCAATTCAATAAATCATTGCAACAGATTACTCCGTAGAGACGCGTTAGCTGCTAACGCACACGCAATACTTACGGTAGACTTTGCTAGGCGCTAACGTTTATGGCTAACAAGTTTAACCAATAAATTACTCATTACTCATTACTCATTACTCATCACTCATTACTCATTACTCATTACTCATTACTTGTTACTCATTACTCATTACTTGTTACTCATTACTCATTACTCATTACTCATTACTTGTTACTCATTACTTGTTACTCATTACTCATTACTCATTACTCATTACTTGTTACTCATTACTCATTACTCATTACTTGTTACTCATTACTCATTACTCATTACTCATTACTTGTTACTCATTACTCATTACTCATTACTCATTACTTGTTACTCATTACTTGTTACTCATTACTCATTACTCACAAAAACCTTTGGATCCAATTTTTTGTGTGCACAAATTCTATTTGAGCATTTCTTGCTGCACCTTCATCTTCCGGATAATTACCTATCATCCAAGATAAATCTAAGTCGACATCATAATCTAAAGATGCCAAAAATATCATTCCTGCTCCTGGTTTGCGGAATGCGTATTTTTCTTGCAAATGTAACTCACTTGCTTTTAAATACTTAGAAATTTTGACTGCTCCTTGACGAGTTACCCGCCAGCAGTTAATTCCTTCGGAGTGAGAGCAAAAATAAATTGCACGTAATTGTGATAGTAAAGATAAAACATGCTGCATCTTTGCAATTATGTGATCGAGATGCTTGAAAGGTTCGTCAGTATCTAGATCCATTGATTCCCAATCTGCTTGATTACTAATTCCTATCATTAACCAGGACGGTTCTTGGTTTTGGTAATAATTAAGCGCAATTTCTACACCTGGTAAAACTTTTACGTCTTGAGGATGTTCCTTCAAAGAATCACTAGCAATATTTGTTGTCAGCGTTTCATTGATATTGAAAAAAATAGCTCTTTTCATGTATTTACCTCACCAGTTTAATTTGTAACCGCAGTCATAAAAGTTTGAAAACTACCATTGAATTTACTTATCGATTGATCTAGTAATTGCTTATATATTTGTTGGGAATTTATTTATTGAGTTATTAATTTATTGACTTATTGATTTCTTATTGACTGATTTCAAATTATTTCTAGGCGCATATAGGTAAATTATTTACTGAGTGCGGATAATTATTTGCTATGAAAATAGTCACCTTAAGATTGATAATGTTTTATGTACCCAATTACTAAATAAACAAATTCATGGCAAAAGCAATTTGGAATGACACGGTTCTAGCACAAAGTAATGACACTATAGTTATCGATGGTAATCATTACTTTCCCCCTGATTCAGTTAATAAGCAGTATTTAAAAGAAAGTAATAAACATACTATTTGTCCTTGGAAAGGTACTGCTAACTATTACGATATAGAAGTTAACGAGCAAATAAATAGAGATGCTGCTTGGTTTTATCCCAACGCTAAGGAAAAAGCAAAACATTTTGAAAACTATGTTGCATTTTGGCGTGGTGTAAAGGTTGAAGCTTAACAAGCTGGCATAAATGGGAACATTTATGTATTGTTTATATCTTTGTAGAAAGATTCAGTTGTTTTGATGCTGGTGTTGCTGACAGATGTTCCCACAAAGTACTGATGCTAGTACCTATCAAAGTTATTTTCAAGTCAATTAAAATATTGAAAATTCCTAAGCAGCCAGCATTTATTTTCTTCAATTCTTACAATTGAAACTCATAATACAATCCTGATAAAGATATACACCTGAGGGATATATTACTGAACTTGGTAAATGCACAGATACAAAAATATAATTTTTGAAAAAGAGCTAAGGATTTCTTTCTACTTCGGAAATTTAGATTTATAACCTGGGATTCAGAATTTCATATTCAAAAAGTGTGACGAAGAATCTAGCTTTAATTATTTGGATTAACCAGCTAAATATTCGTAGTTGGTTTTTAATCATTTGATGCTTTACGTCTACTCAAAAATTCAAACACAACTCTAAAAAGTATCTAACGCTGCCAGCTTACTAGATGCACTCAGAGAAATCCAGTCTCTTTACGAACAATATAAAGAGATATTTTCAAATAATTGAAATTTTGTCGCCTAGGACACTTACAGTAACAAATTTAATCACTTCGTGCAACTTCCCTTGGTATTTTTAAGAAGATTAAATAACTGTTACAGAAAACAATAAGGTATAGTATTAGACTAGACAAATCGAGTGAGAAGTCATAGCAATAATTAAGTCATGTTTGGGAATCAAATAAATTGAGGCTTGTTATTGACCAGCAAACTTCAAAGCAAACTTTAAGTAGACAAACCTTAAATGAAATAAATACAAATCTACTAGAGAACTCTAGTTTATGAAGTTTTTGATTGGGCGAAAATTTTTACTTGGTGCAATTATTGTTAGTGCTTTGCTTGGGAGTATTACACCAGTATCAGCAGCAAATTCTGCAGTTGAGTATCGACAGTTAGGATTGTCATATCGACAACAAAGACGCTATTCCCAAGCAATTGCAGCGATGCAAAAATCAGTAGAACTCGAACCAGAAAATGTCATGGGACGAGTTAATTTGGGTTGGACACAACATTTAGCGGGGAAACAACAAGATGCAGCAATTTCTCTGTGGAAAGCAATTTTTCTGCAACCACTATTTGTTCCCGCTTACAATGCATTAGGAATTGTATACCTAGTTGATGGTAATTTACCTTTATCAGTTACAGTTCATACTTGGGCTGCAATTCTCAAGCCAAATAATGAAATTGCGTATTTCAACTTAAGTTTAGCGTTACACAGACTCAAAATTTATCCTTTAGCTATTGCTGCTGGCAATCGAGCTACTATCCTGGAACCAGATAATCCCCATCCCTTAGTTGCGAGTGCAATTTCTTACTGGGATAGTGGCGATCGCATTTTTGCACACAAAGCTTATCATCAAGCAATAAAATTGGATTCCAGATACAAAAAAACTACATTTCTGAGTTACTTGAAACAAGCAGCATTTACGCCAGAACAAATTCAAGTCACAAAGGAAATATTAAGACAAATTAGCGATCGCCAAATTTAAAAATTGAGAAAATACTTCCTGCTGTTCGTGGGAAATCCCATACATAGCTTCTTCTCGCAATTCTACAGCCAGTTGTGGCAGTACGCTCTGTAACTCTTTTCCTGCATCTGTGAGAAAAATACGCCATACCCGGCGATCGCGAGAATCTCTTTTACGAAAGATTAGATCGCGTTCTTCCATTCTATCGAGTACGCCGGTTAAAGTTGCTCCTACTTGTTTAAGTTTTTCACCAATACTAGAAGTAGATAAACCATCTTCTTCCCACAAACAACATAAAACAATCCAGTGAAAAGGAGTTAAACCATATGGTTCTAGTCGTTCGGAGAATCTACGAGCAAGGAGTTGAGAAAGCAGCTTAACTCGGTAACTTAAACTATATGGAGCTCGAATTTCCTGCCAAGATTCCAAGGGTTCTAGTTTATCTGATTGGGAAGCCATTAGGTGAATTAATACACTTAAAGATAATTATTTGTCTTTTGGCAAAACTTGAACTAATTTATACTTTTTTATACTGCCAATCACACGAAAATCCTGAGAGAAGTTATTTATTTGTTTTGCTTTGATCCATGTGTAGCTATAATCTTCTAATTCGGCAGTAGTTGTAACCTGACGACCTGGAAATGGTGTATAAAAGTTTATTAGTACTCCAGTTTTGCCCCCGACCTGTAAAAAGTTAACTGAATTATTTGCTAAAACCTGAGCGATTGATGGTTGCTGAATAAAATTTTTGAAATCGGTGTTGTAGTCTCCTAATAAACCGATACTACCAGCAACAGCTAATGTTAACCAAACAGGAACTAGCCAAGCAGCTAACCAGTAATTAGCCGAGAATAACTTTTTACCATAGTAATAACGACCAATCCATACCAAGGGTAAAATTAACCAACCAGTTCCCAATATTAATGTCAGAGTTGCATATTTACGAATATCTCCATTAATCCAAATGAAAACTACAATACTGGCTAAGAATAATATTCCTCCTAAAATACCAAAAATATAACTCAGAGCTTGAGGCAAAATTTTTATCAGCTGATACCCTTTAGAAGAGTACTTTTTAGAACCTAAAGTTTTGGTATTTAAAGTTTGAGCATCTAAGGCTGGAATATCTAAAAGCGCTAATGGAAAACGAGATTGTTGATTTTTCCTACTAATATTATTTGGCTTAAATTGATTATTTTTGTTTTTATTATTTTTCAGTTTTTCATTTATTTTTAAGTTATAAATTTCAATTAATTTGCTTAATCCTACTGCTGCAAGCAAGGCAATAAATGGATAAATTGAAAGACTATAATGAGATAATCTTGTAGAAAATAGAGTTAGTTCGCTAAGTATGACGATTGGAGTTCCAACCAATATCAATTTATAGTCTTTGACTGGCGATTTTATTACTAAAAATGAACCAAAAATAGCGAATAAACTCCAGGGGAAAGACTTAATTGGAACGTTCCACAAATAATATCCAATTCCATTTCCATAACGTTCTGTGGAACTCAGACGTGCTGCAAAATTAAATAATTCCTGCCAACTTTGTTCGCCATAATGTAACCAGCTTAAATATACCCAAATTAATGTTGGAATCAATCCAACAATAGCCCCTAGATATATTGTGGGGTTTTTTAAATGCTTGTGGCGATGATTCTCAATAATTAAATAGGGAAATAAAGCACTGAAGGGAACCAAAATCATAAAGCTTCTGAGTAAGAAGCCTAAAGTTAAACATAAACCAAAAACTGAACCCCAAATATAACTAATTTTTGATTTTTCTTCCGCTTGAAGTAAGGCAAAAATCGCCAGTAAAACCAAGAAAATATAAGGTATATCAGGCGTTCCTAATCGACAATATTGCAACCATAGGAATTCTACAGATAAAATTACTCCTGCCAACCAAGCAATTTTTGGGCTGAGCAGAATTTTACCGATTTCATATATTAGTAAAATGCTGATGACTCCCAAAATAATACTCGGTAAACGAGCACTAACTTCACTTATACCAAACAAGCGAAAAGCACTTGCAACTAACCAATAGTAACCAGGAGTTTTATGGTGAGGATTGTCCCAGGGATTTATCCAGTCCCCAGAGTCTACCATTCGGCGCGATCGCACAGCATAAAGTCCCTCATCATGAGCCATTAAACTCTGTTGCTCGGAGTTGAATAGTAAAAGTGGGAGAACCCAAAACAATAAACTTAAATAAGGAAATCCTCTCCATTTCCAGAGAAATTGGTAAATATTTTGGATAGAACTGATTAGCGAAACCATTAACTTCAAATCACCTGAAACTTTTGAGAATAATTTGTAAAGTTATATGACGTATATTTAAAATATATAAAGCATTCGACTACATACAAAATGTCGCTTGCTTCGTTAATAGCTTTTTACAACTTCTTATTCGCAAATAACAAGGGCTTTGATGTAAAAAGCAAAGATGTTGATAAACCAGAGTACTTTTCTCGAGCATTTATTAAACAAGTGAGCGTTAAATGTTAACAATTTTAGTAATTTGACTTTTAAAAGCTTTGAACTTTGAGTTGTGAACTTTGAGTTGTGAACTTTGAATTTTGAACTGTGGACACTGAGATTATATGCTGCTAAGACCAAATCAACGTACCAAATTAGACGATACAGACGATAAATTATTTTATGACTATCCGCGCTTTGTCACCCATGTAGACGAAGGCTTCATCAAACAATTAACAGACTTATACTCTCAGCGCCTAAAATCAAATACTCGAATATTTGACATGATGAGCAGTTGGGTATCCCATCTTCCTCCAGAAATGGAATTTGCTCATATTGAAGGACATGGACTCAATGCTGAAGAATTAGCACGGAACCGATGCTTAGATAATTACTTCGTGCAAAATTTGAATGAAAATCCCAAATTACCCTTAAAAGACCAGGAATTTGACGCTGTCCTCAACTGTGTATCCGTGCAATATTTACAATACCCAGAAGCTGTATTTTCGGAAATATATCGGATTCTTAAACCAGGAGGAACCGCAATCATCAGTTTTTCTAATCGGATGTTCTTTCAAAAAGCAATTCAAGTGTGGCGAGAAAATTCCGAAGCAACAAGGGTAGAGTTAGTTAAGCGTTACTTCAAATCTGTAGAAGGATTTAGTTCTCCAGAGGTAATTATTCGCCGAGCGAGTGTACCTAATTTATTCCAATGGTTGAATACAGGTGGTGGCGATCCGTTCTACGCTGTAATAGCCCAGCGAGATTTTTAATATTACAGAATTTGGGAGACAGAAGTTTAGAAGTAATGAGTAGTGAGTAGTGAGTAGTGAGTAGTGAGTAGTGAATTTTATACTTGAATTTCTGCTTATTGCTTGTGAGTTAGTTACTTGCAATCTTCTGTAAGCGATCAGTAATTAAAAGTTAATACTTGAGTGAGTCATATCACTACCCATTACCCATTACCCATTACCCATTACCCATTACCAATTACCAATTACCCATTACTTAAACGAGAAAATTACAGTATTTAACACTTAATCAATCAATTAATTAATAAAATATAAATTTTACGTCTCTTTTCCTCGTAAAGTGTTCGCTATTGGCTGAAAATACAATTATTCAAGGTATAGGAAGTAAAAAATATGCTTGTTAAGCGTGGAAAACAAATACTAGCTGCATTACTAATTTCCTTGTTGTTACTGACAACAACAACAGCTTGTGCGACTAAAGCACCAGGGCGTTTTGACCAAGTACAGCAGGAAAGCAGTCGTCAAAGAAGTGGTCAAGCAGTTGCAAGAGATGCAACTCAAGGTAGTGAGTTTAATAAATTCTTTCCTAAAGCTGCAGATGGATATCAACGGGTATATACCCAAGAGAAAAAAGGTTTTGCTCAAGCTAAATTGAAGAGAGACGGTAAAGATGTGGCGCTGTTATCAATTTCCGATACTAGTAGCAATCCTGCAGCTGCAACAAAGTATTCCAATAGCGATAAAACAATTATCGGATATCCCGCCGTTCTAACTGGTAATACTAGAACATCAATACTGGTTGATAACAGATATCAGGTAGCAGTAATTTCTAGAGACCCCTCATTTACGGCTAGCGATCGTGAAGATTGGATCGAAAGATTTAATCTTAGGGGACTAGCACAACTCAATTAAGTGCTGTCCGATATATTTTAATCAAGCCAACCATAAAGTAATCAGGAGACTACTGTGAGTAAACCAATTTTTGAATTGGTAGATGAACTACCAACAGGCGGCTTGACCGTTTCCATGCTTAATTCCCTAGATTTCGCTATGCCGGGGAAGTGGGAAAATGTAGTTGGCTTTGTCAACACTATTAAGCATATTACCGGAGAAACAGACGAAAGTTTAATTCAAGCAATTGGCGAACGGGCTATATATCTTTATAATGATCGTTCTCAAGGTTATCAGCGGGCTATGTGGCTTTACCAAACCGTTGACAGCACCGATAAAATGTTGGGTACGGCAGCTTTAGCAAATAAAGTTGGGGAAAAAATACCACTCCTAGGTTTTTTAAATCGAATTACACCCAAACCTGATAAGGCTCAAACTATCGATCTTTCCTTGAAACTGGTGGCTGAATTATTAGCTTTTTGCCAGATTAACGGTATCCCCGGCGATAGCATCGGCGATTTTGTTGGTTCCTTGGGTGAATATAGTGGCGAGTCTTTAATGCGGATGGTCGCACTAGTTTGTGTGGATGGTTTGATTCCTCTCGGTCCAGACTTCATTAAACAAACCCAATCTTTTCTCAGTCGTACATCTCCCCAAGAATTAGAGGAAAATAAAACCTTTGATAATCTTAGGGAAGCAATTCCAGGTAAAACCGCTGAGGGTAAACTTAATTTTATTGGTTCAAGCTTTGATTCTGTCAAAGGTTGGATGTCTGGTTTAGTATCGTCTCAGGATTTAACTACTGACAAAGTTGCTAATAGGATCCAGAATTTTGTTGATGTGGCTGACAGTAAATTAGACTATCTTGCTGCATTCTTAGATTTGAGTACCAATTACTATGAGCACACGGGAACTCAAACCCTCGCCAGACGTTTAATCGAACGTGCATTTGCGGAAATTTAAATTATTCAGCCATTTTCGAGCGACTCACTTTCTTGTAATTACTGGTAATGGGTAATGGTTAATATAAAATTTCGAGTAAATTTTTGAGCTGCAGTTACTAACCTAAATTTTCACCCCAGACCATCGAGTAAATAGAGTGTCGAATATATATATAAAGCATGTAAGAGTGTTATTCAATGGCACTCTTATTTTTTTGGGTGCTTTCTATTTTAATTTGTCTTTAGCTAAGGGCTTTTCTAAGCTATATATTTACTACGCTAAGCTTTAAGTGTTTATATCAGCTACAAAGACTAATTTTCAACAAAAATTCTCCAAAAAATTGATTGATTCTGAAAAATTTTGACGAAATTTATCATTTTTTTGGATTATGTCTAAATATTCAACAAATAACTGCCCGATTTAAATTAAGTACTATTTCGGTTTGAGATTGGGTAAGAAATTTAATATCTTGGCGTTATGTCTTTTGAAATCCTTGGCTTTTAAGCCATCACTAATTAAATAAACTAGAAAATTTTAATAAATCAATCGCCAATCTCAATCCGGGTTTATTCTCAAAGTACGGGTCATGATAGACAAGTGATTTTTCGTGTAAAGTTTTCAGCATAAGATTTTCAAAGTCATGAGATTTTCCGCACAAAACTTTTAGCACAAAATTTGTAACTTGTCGCCATAGATATTTTGATTGGTAAAGGTAGCGTCTTAGTCTGACACACTATAACGTTGGCGAATTTAAGCTTGTATCTTTATGTACGTGATATGAGCAAGTTTCGTGTACCTTTTTTCATTCCTTAAAAAATGAATGAGCATCACTCAACTAATATACAACCCGTTCGCCAATAGAAATGAAACCGAATGTATGGTGATTATTCATTCAAATAATTGTGTGAGCAAGATATAAGGTGCCCATGCCTACCACCATAGTTAATAACGAACTTAAGCACGAAATTTGGCAATTTTTGCGGGAATATCAGCGAAATCCTTCTGCCGAGATTCGTAACAAATTAGTGCAACTTAACTTTGGATTAGTGAGAAAAGAAGCTCACTATTGGATAAATCAATGCCAAGAAAACTACGATGATTTAATTCAAGTAGGCTCCTTGGGTTTAATTCGGGCGATTGAAAAATTTGAGATTTCCAAGGGTCATGCATTCAGTTCTTTTGCAATTCCCTATATTCGCGGTGAAATCCAACACTATCTGCGAGACAAGGGTGTTACTGTTAGAATTCCTCGACGTTGGTTAGCACTACAACAACAAGGTATAAAAGTTTCTCGTTCATTACGAGAACAATATAACCGCCAACCAACTGACTCTGAAGTCGCAGCAGCATTAGAAATTTCCATATCTGAATGGCAAGAAATTCAATTAGCTTGGGCTAACCGCGCGCCTCTAAGTTTAGATGTACCAGTGCAAGATGGAGATGATAGTTCTGCTTGCTTGGGAGAGTTAGTTCCTGATCGCCAATACCACAGTTTCCAGTTAGCGCAAGAGGACCGAATTCGTCTACAACAGTCGTTGGTACAACTAGAAAAACGTACTAGAGAAATCTTGGAGTTTGTTTTCTTTCAAGATTTAACTCAAAAACAAGTCGCAGAGCATCTTGGTATTAGTGTAGTTACTGTTTCTCGTCGTGTCAAAAAAGGATTGGAGTCTCTGAAAACAATAATGATTGGAACCGATGATTAGTTATGAAATAAAGTATCCAGGCTAAACTTAGAAAGGAATTTTGATAGACTCTACTCTCATTCATAACCTTTGAGGTGGGGTCTCAATCATTGGTAAGATAGGAAATTTATTAAAGATATCCTGATTTGGATTTGGATGGATATTCTTTCCCAAACATCTCAAAATTATCATTAAGGGATAGGGAATAATCAGCCAGTATTTTAACTGATTGTAAAAGTCTTATTTGCAACTTTTGACTGCCAGAAAATTAGGTTATAACAGTGACAGGTTTTGCTTTTAATACAAATCTGACTGACAAACCTATTAACAATAAGGCTTTTGAGAACAGCTAATGGGCAAAAATTTAACAATCTTAGTTGCAACTATCCTGGCTTTGGCGATCGCTGGATGCTCTTCCGGAAGTGAAGAAGCTAATAATTCAAATGAAGGTGAGGAACAAGCTCAAAAAACGGAACAACAACCGTTTAATAATCCTGTTGTAGCTCCTAAAAAAAATACTCCTGATTTACCGACTGTAATTACAAGAACGCCAAATTTAATTAGTTCTACTGATAGCACCGAAAGGGCAAATATTGTTGCAAAGGGACGAAAAGACCCATTCGCAAGAATTATATCCCCCATAATTCCTACTGCGCCAAAAGAGACTGATGAAGTAATTGTTGCGCAAGGACAACAAAAACAGCAAAAACCGGTACCGAGCTTACCACCACTTAGACCAAAGAGAAGTCGGGTTATATCTGCTTCTACCGGACCGAATTTAAAACAAAAATTATCCACAAAGATTGCGAACAGGAATTCAAAATCAAAACAAGCAACAAAGATAGCTACCACAAAGGTACCAAAACCAGTTTCCGTAGTACCAAAAACTTTACCAGCAGTTCTTCCTCAACCCGACCTTACTTCTGTGTTACCACCCCCACCTCAACCCGAATTAGCAAGAGCGGTGGAAGTTACAGGAGTTGTTTTAGTTGGTGGTAGAGCACAAGCTATTATCAAGGTTCCTTCTGAGCCAACTAGTAGATATGTGAGTTCCGGTGCTAGACTTTCCAATGGAGTATTTGTGAAGCGCATCGAAGTTAATGAGGGTTCCGATCCAGTGGTTATTCTGGAACAATATGGTATTGAAGTAGCCAAAATGGTTGGAGAAAAGAGTACATCTCAAAGTATCGAAGCTTCCCTAAATGTCCCGTCTCCATCCCAAATTGCTACCGGTTCTACCTAAAAATTTCTATTATGTCGACAATTAAAGAGAAAATAGAATTTCCTGATTTACCCTTAGCTGTATATCGGGAAGTCGCCGCACATTTACGTCAAGTAGATGGAGTGAAAATCGATTTAATTCCTCAAACTTCCACCGAGTTTGATTACAACCAAAGTCAAATTGCTGGTTTATGGCTCGAGCATGACGAAAATCTCGATCCACAAAGTCGGCTATTAGTAGACAAAATTTTGGCTTATTATCGAAATCGCCATAGTTGTTAAAACCAAAAAATAGGTAAACAAGATTATTCATTTTTGGAAAGTCCCTAAGACTTTCCCTCTTACCTAATTAGTTTCCATAAGGGTGCATTATGAGGATTTTTTACCATCTCTACTTTGGCATTATGTTGTTGTTCGAGGATTCGTTGAAAATCTTCTCTCGGATAATGTAAGAATATGTCGCTAAAACCATCAGCTATTTTTTGAACTTTTGGATCGGTTATCGACTGGAACTTAACTTTTGGTTCTAGTAAATAGCTAAGAGATATTATATTACCAGCTTTAAAGTCAGAAGTCTCGCTGACTAAAAGTGGTGAATTTGCTTGATTGATTATTTTGGCTATGTAATGGTTGTGATAGCTAACTTTCTTATTCCACCAAGTTTCAGATTGAGAGCTTACTGTACAAGAAATAACTGCACCAGAAATTAGGACAAGCATTATTCCTCGCCATACCTGCTGTCTTAATATATTTACAGCAGAAATTTTAGTAGCAAATAAGTAAGCTACTGCTAATTGAATACCTATGTAAACAGGTACAAAATAACGACTTTCAGCTGAACGAATCCCCCCAAAAATTAAATCTGGTGCAATTAGAAACAAAGGCGTAATTCCAATCAGTGCCAAAATAAATAACCAAACCTGTTGGGTAGTATTGCGATACAGAAAATAAATGCTATATCCTACCAAGAACAACAAAAGTGGTGGCACTAAATAAGTAAATGGATGTTCAATATCCAGACCAAAATCCAGGAAGATACAACTTAAGTGCAGACCCCAAATTTTGAACAAAAATAATATCGGTGTTTTTATTGTTGTCCAATGTGTTTGTTGCTTGACTCTAGTGAAGTTAACAATAATAACTAAAAACCAAGGGATGAAAGCTATAACTCCTACAAGAGATGCAAGCAGATAAGCTGTAAAAGTCCTAGTAATCCTGTACCCTTCAGTTGCAAATACATAGACACCATGTCCAATAGCAACAAATGCAGAAAATAGAAAAGTGTAGAAGCTTAGCACCAAACTGACTGCATACATACTCCAAGACAAAATCGGCAATTTTGTGTCTTGATTTTTTGTTTGACGTATAGCTCGCAGTAGTGCAGCACTTGATAGCAAAATGGTAACTGTCCAGAGACTGTACTCACGTGCTTCTTGGGCGTAGAGAACATGAAAAGGAGAGACAGTGAAAATTGCAACAGCAACCCACCCCACCAGTGAAGACTCGAATAATTCCAGGCTAAGCCAATAGATGCTAGGAAAAACTAGTAGGCTTAGAGCAGCAGATAAGCTTCTAGTCACAGTAACAGAACTACCAAAGAACTGCATCCAAAATCTCACCATTAGGTAATAAAGTGGTGGATGTTCGGGATGTTTTATCAAAGCATCAATCGTGTCATTTAAGTTTTTCTCAGGACTAAGGCGTTGATACTTCTGTAAATCTGCTATGCTAATAACATTACCATTGAATACTTGTTCGCCCACTTCTTTGCCTGTGTAACCAGAACTCCGCATTGAGGTGTAAACTTCATCGTGCCAGTAGACTTTGCGATCTAAATTGACGAAACGAAAAAAAATTCCTAACACTAGTAAGGAAATTATGAGAATAAGTAATTTTCTTTGAGGAAGCGGCCTAGAAATATTAAGCTTAGTCACAGAATTAAACGTCCTTGTCAGATATTCAGGGACGTTTTTTAGCGTAATACAGAATTATGTTAAGCATATCCCCGTTTTCTAAACGGGGGATTTAGCCTTTGTCCAAAATAGGACTCGACAAGGATTACTTAAAGACCTATATTTAGTCCGCAAGATTTACGTAAGCCTTTCTTAGGGAGTATTTATTTAGTATAAATTATGTCATTATCTTAGAAAAAGATTGTGGATACAGTAATTGTCATGAGTAAGACTTGGCAATTGTTTAGAAGCTTTGGATTGGGTGCAATTCCGATTTTGAAACTCAGAGAATCTTTACTTCAAGATGCTGAGCTAAACCAAAATTACTTAGTACTTATAGTCAGTTCTTGTCTAATTGCAACTTTCGGATTGTTAATTAACAGTACTGCTGTAATTATCGGTGCAATGATTATTGCTCCTTTAATGTCGCCGTTGAGAGGATTGTCATTCGGCACTTTAGAAGGAGATATAAGGCTTTTACGCAGTAGTTTCTTATCGATCGCTATAGGGAGTCTTCTAGCGATCTTCTGCTCTTGTTTAGTAGGTATAATCCTTGGCTTACCCCAGTTAGGTTCTGAGATTTTAGCAAGAACCCAACCAACTTTAATCGATTTGTTAATTGCAATTGTTGCAGGTGGAATTAGTGGTTATTCTAAGATTCGTCCCTCTATTGGGGATGCGATACCAGGGACTGCGATCGCAGTAGCGCTAATGCCACCTCTTTGCGTTGTTGGCTTATTGCTTTCCCAGGGAGAATGGGATTCAGCTTGGGGGGCAATGTTACTATACCTTACCAACCTCATTGGTATTAATTTAGCTTGTTTAAGCGTTTACGTTTTAGGTGGATACGCTAGGAGTAACGAACTGGGTAGAAGTCTTTCTTGGGGGATTTCTTTTATTTTGATTGTCATGCTCGCTATTCCCTTGGGAATTAGTTTTTGGCAACTAATTAGTCAAGCTAGAGTTAATGAATCGGTGGAAAAGATTTTAGTAGCTCGTTCTCTCGTAGATCGCCAAGACGTAGAAGTAATCGATTTAGATATTAACTGGCGCACTAAGCCACCTATAGTACAACTAAATGCAAGAGCTATTGAACCAATTACACCTAAAGAAGTTGCAATGGTAGAGGATTTGTTAGAGCAAGAACTTGAGCAACCCTTCACTGTTGTTTTTGATGTAACACCTTCTCGACTGGTTAAATCTGAAAGGTAAATGCAGGTAACGATGGGTCAAATGTAATTTTTAACACACCTCATTTCAAATTCATAATTGATTAATTCATAAGTCATTAATTCACAAGTCATTACAAACGTTCTTGCAAATCGGTCAGGGACGTTTTTTGTACAATCTTTAAGTTTAAGGAAAGATTTTTCTTTAAAAGTCGTTGAAAATACTTATTTTTTGACTGATGAATCTATTCCCATCTTGTATGGTAAATAAAGTTTTTCCTCCAAACTCCTTATCCGTAATGACTTAACCTCGGACAAAAAGTACTAAAAGCTACCAATTACCTTCATTTAATCAGCGTTTTTGCAGTCACAAACAAAATCATTCACATTCAGTCAAGCTAACCATACACTTTAAATCAAATGAAAATAATGCAAAAGCTGTTTTAAATTGCAATTGACATCAATAAAAATGGATGTAAGTATAATTTAAAACTACTTATTAACTAAAGATTTTAATATAAAGTAATTAAAACTGCTTACTAGTTAGAAGTTTTGATATAAAGTGACTAATTTACAAGTGAAGAAGTTAAACTGACAGACAAGTTAATTTAACATATCAATCTGTGCCATAACTGTCTAAACATCACTGACAATGAAAGACTGGCAATTTCTCATACAGAAACAGGGCGAACACTCTTGGAATCCTTTGGAATCGACAAAATTAGAGATTTCGGCGGGAAAGTACAGGCTGGTGGCTCGCTCAAATCTTGCCAATACGGATGTAGAAGTGCGAGTTACGCATTCATCTACATTGGAGATTCCACCAAAACGTCGCGTACAAAAACGAACTTGTCGTACTAATGCAGATGGTTTAATGGCGGTGATTCCTTTCACTTTCTTTAAACCCGGTCTTTGGGAGATACAATGTTCTGGCGATTTGATGTCGGATATTCTCGGTCAATCTTGGCAATTTCGTATAGAGTTAGAAGTCTTACCTCAAGATATAGATACAAAAGTTGAGAATTCCTCCGCCCCAGAAATATCTGCAAACGATAATTCAGCAACCATAAGCCAGAATTCTGACGAACAAACCCACAGCAGGAAAATACTCAATGCTGTAAAACACGCTAAAAAATCTCTTTTAGTTCCTACTTCTACTTCAGTCAATGCTTCATCTAAGCAAGTAGATCGAGATTTGGATGAGACGAACTTAAACTCGTCTATAACTGATAAGAATAAAATTTCTACGAAAGAAAATAATATAAAAGAAATTACTATATTAGATAAGCAGACAGATGCTGTTCGTGATGCTGAGACAGTATTAGTAAGCAAAGAACAAACAAAAGAACAAACAGCAGAAAAACAAAACTGTCTAAATAGTAAAGAGGTAAACGATCCAAATATCTCCGATCGCAATGAGATAGCAGAAAATACTTCCAATGATGATGACGATTTATCTTCTACAGCCTTAGCGATTGTACCGCAAACTAGTTTTGCGGTAACTGAGTTTGAATTAGAAACAGAAGGTTATACGATTATTGACGCACCTGTAAGCCCGGTTTGGCTTAAGAGTGATTCAGTAGAACATATTTTACAAAACTTAATAGATTTAGCTTTACCAACTGAGGATTATTTACTTACTCCTGAGCTGGAGATTGATAATTCTGTTGATTTAGCTCCAACATTACCCTTACAGTTAACTTTAGCCCAAGAAAACTACGTAATTAATTGGGGAGAATATCTCACTGTTGAAGGAAAGGTTCAGCTAAAAGAAATTACCGCTCCAAGTTGTGGTGAAAATTCTTGTGACGAAAACTTAAATGTTGGTGAAGGCTCTGATTTAGAGAGTGTTACTGCAGGAGAAATTAAAATTGAACTGCGATCGCCATTGAATGGGGAATTACTACACGAAGTCAAGCAATCTTTACCAAAAAAAATATTACCATTTGAGATTGCTTGTTCAATTAAAATCCCGTCTGAGTGCGAATCAAAACTAATTTTAGCCAGCATTAGTTTATCTGGGATGTTGGGAGCAATTGAAGAAGTAGTTATTGGAGAAGCTGAAATTTTAGCTACTCAACCTTTTACTATTACAGCTAATATTACAGAATTATTAGCAGTTGCAAATTCAACTCAACGTAAGGAACTTGCTTCTCCTGAAGCACCAGTTTTACAACTAGCAGCTGGTGATGAGAATAAAGCTTCTGATTCAGATTCCCCCAATCTCAATTTAGAACTTTTAAATCTGGTTAAATCGATTCAGCCCTCAAATTCAGAATTTGAGAATTCGGAATTAATATCTAATTCAGTTTCTACAAATTCTATCTCTACAAGTTCAGTTTCTATAAGTTCTCCATCTAAGGTAAAATCTGCACCGAAATCGATATCCTATCGTATTTCTCAAAGACCAAGGTTGACGAATTCACAACAGGATTTGATTAGCTCTACCCATTCAGAACATTCTTTAGATTGTACCGAAGCCAAAAGCACGACTTTTCCTTTTTTGAGACGTCTTCCAGTTTTGGTTAATGAAGAAGAACTTGTAAATCAAGATTGCGATCGCGATTTTGATTCTACTGATTTACCTTTAGATAATTTGAAGTACGAAAGTTTTGATGAACCTTTGAACGATCCATCTTTACAAATTGGACAGACTGAAGTAGTTCAAGAAACCAATCGACTTCAAGAAACCAAACAAGTTCAGGAAAATGAAATTGATGACAAACATTTTCCTTTATCTGCATCAAACTTTGATAATTTAGCTGAAAAGTCAGAATTGGAGATCACTTCAGACCAAGAAACAACCAGTAATCTTTCCTCAGAAACAAATTTATCTGAGATTTTATCCAATCTTACAGAAACTACTTCTGCAGAAAATTTACACTCTTCTCCTTTAATTCGTCAATGGATGGAAAGTCACGGACATATTCCACCCCAACTTACTGATAACTTACATCAACGGGAGAACACCGAAATATTTTCGACCATTGAAATCGATTTTCAGACTAGCGAACATAATTTCATCGAAGCACCTGAAGCAGCAGATAATAGGAGTGAAGAAACAGCACCTACTTCTTTCCAATCAGTTTCTTCCCAGTCTGTCTTTTCTAATTCACGTGACCTACAAACTGAGTCGTCCCCTCACATCTTACAATTAGCAGCATCATATGCTCAAAGTAAAGTTGAATCAACCTTCCTTGCAAAAGAAATTGTTGTAGATGACATTGAACCGGTTGAAGTAGAAACTCAACTCAATACCCAATCTCATCCCCTATTACAACCATCCATAACACCAGGAACTTCTTTGGGAGAAATCTCATTTGTTGAAACACTACCTACACCAAAGCTACAAATACCCCAAGGAGAACTAATATCTGGTACCTCAATTAGAGTAAGGGTACAACTTCCTAAAGTTGAGGAGCAGGTTGCAGTCAAACTATGGTTAGAAGACTGTCAAACACGTTCTTTACTATCAGGTCCTCACCTAATAACGAATTTACTTCCCCATCCAACAAAAGGATTGGAAGCTATGACTTTACTGCATATACCATTTGGTTGTTTAAAAATTCGGATTGAGGCGATCGCAATAGATTTACTGACTCAGCAAGAAAGTCATAAATTCTCGATTATGAGAGAGGTGATTCCTCCAAATTTACCCAAAATTCGATTGGATGAATTAACGCAAATATAGTAATTGGTAATTGGTAATTGGTAATGGTTATTACGATTAAAGTAACGTTCTTAATTTTATTATTTTTGGTGTTATACAGGTTCTAAAAGCCTTACTTTTGAGGCTCTATCAACTAATTCAATGGAATAACCATTAGAAAAAGCAGATGAAAAATCTTCTAAGTGCGAAACTAAAATGATACGTTTTAGTCGATGTTGCAATTCGTTAAGTTCTTGAATCATATCATCGCGCCCATTTTTATCTAAACTACCAAAGCCTTCATCGATAATGACTGATTCTATTTGACGCGTGCTTTGTCCTGCATATTGACCAATAGCTAGTGCTAAACTAACAGCAACTCTAAATCGCTGACTACCACTAATTTGAGCTATTGGTGTGGGGTAGGGTCCTACTTCTTCGTTATATGCTTGTAAATCTAGTGCTTTGTTAGAGTCACCAGCTGATTTCTCTGCTTCTGCACGTAATTCTAATCTCATTTTTCCCCGAGATAAACCGTCTAAAATCTCATTAGCAAGCTGCACAATAGTTTGTTCTGCATCGCGTAGTAATTTCAATTGCAGACCTTGTTTCCCATTACCTAGCAAATCGCAAAGTATTTTGTATAAGCTTTGGTTGCGTTCTAGCTCAAGTTTTTTTTCTTCTAGTTGCTGGTAATGCTCGCATTTGTTATTCAGTTGATTTAAGTTATTTTGAGCATTCTGTCGATTGACATCAAAGGTATCTCGCTCGGATTTTGCAGTTGTAAGTTCTTGCTCAATTTCTTGGATAGCGCGTCTTGCTTCGCTAGGTAATTGTTCGATCTGGTTAGTTATTTTATTAATTTGTTGTTGGAGAAAAGTTACCTGTTGGCTGGCAATATTTAATTGGTTGGATAAATTCTCATACTCCGTTAGTACTTTTCTTTCACTATCTAACTCTTCTAGCTTTTCTTCATCTATGTTTGTTACTGATTCTTGCCACTGAGGTGGTAAGCTTTCTGAATCAGACTGTAAGCGGCGTTGAGTCTCATTTTGAGAACCTTTTTTATCGCTTAAATTTATTTGGTGATTTTGTAATTGACGTGACTGTATATCAAATTTTTCATTAATTTTTTGAGAATTTTGAATATTTTGCTTTTGCTCTTTATTCAATGATTTCAGGAATGTTTGTAGTTCTTTTTGTGATTCTTGTAATTTATTTTTTTCACCACGTGCTTTTTGAGCATCAGATAGTGATAAATTTTTTTCAAGTTCGATGAACTGTTTATTATAGGTTTGATATTCTGTATTTAATATTTGCCATTCAGAAAATTGATTGCGTAGACTTTTTAAATTTTGGGTATGAACTTTTCGGTTTATTAACTGTATATTTAACTCTTCTAAATCTGCTTCTGTTGGGTAACTAGTATCAAGCCAACCTAAATCATCATCTATTTGATATGGAGACACATTTACCTGATAAGTTACTGGTAAGTTGCTAAATGCATTCTTTATTTGTTCGGTATACTGTTTAATTTCTCGTTGTGCTTGATTCAGCTGATTTTGCTTTTGGTGACAATCTTTATTATTGACTTGAATTTGTTTGTTTAAATCATCCAATTTTCTTGAGAGTAAATTAAGATTATCCTGCGCTTTGTGATGTTCGTTATTCAGACTAGTTAAATTAGCTTTAGCCTCTGCTAACTGATTATCTAGACGTGATTTTTCTAATTGAGCGTGTTCGGGTGTAATCTCTTGTCCGCATAATTCACATATGGGTTGATGAGATACTTCTTCAAAATTATCGCGTTTACTAGAAGCAGCTTTATACTCAGTTTCAATACGAGTTATATTGTGAGATAAATTTTTCTCAGTTTTACGAGCATTTGCAACATCAGTATTTAGTTCTTCTTGTTGGATTTGATATTGTTCTAACTGAGTTTGCAAATGCTCTAAATTTTTATGCGTTTCTTCTTGTTTTTGTACAGCGTCTATTAATTTAATACGTCCCTGAGCTAGCTGTCTTAACCAAGGTAATGTTTTTGCGATCGCATCTAATCCTTTTTCTTCTGACTCTGCTTTTTGCAATAATTCCTCTAAATCAGAAGGAAAAACAGTTAAATCTTGTTTTAAATCTTGTAATTTTTTTTGAATCGACTCTAATTGTGATAGCTTTTCAACTAAAGGCGTTAATTCAACTAACTGTTCGGCAATATTATTACTATCCTTTTGTTGATTTTCAATTTTTTGGTTTATTTCTTCTATTCGCTTATTAATTTCATCTTTCTCTGCAGATTTTAAATTTAAATCATCTTTTACTTGTTGACATTTCCGGTTAAGTTTTTCAATCTCGTTCTCGTTATCAGTAATGCGTTGACGTTGTTCAATAATAGAACTCAGTAGGGGTAGTACAGTTTCTAGTTCTTTGTAGCGCGTGAATTTTTGTTCTATCTCGTCAGTACGGGTTATCAATGCTTGATATTTTTGTAGTTCGCTTTGCTGTTCTAAAATTTGGGAATTTAGTTCTTCCCATCGTCTAGATTGCTCAAGTAAACTTCCCAAACTATCGACTTTGTTCTGCGATTTTTTCCAATTCTCCTCAGTTAACTTTCGGACTTCTTGAGCCGCATTTAATTCTGCATCACTTACTTTATCTGATGATTCCAATTGTGATTTAAGACTTTTTACGTGTCCTTCACAATCTTTACGACGAGCATCTGCTAATTTATGTAACTTGTCGTATGCTGTTAAATCTATTAATTGTTTGAGTATTTCGTAACGTGCAGATGGCGCAGCTTCAATCAATTTGTCACTTTTACCTTGAATGAGTAGTATGCATGATGTAAAGGCTTTATCGTCTAAACCAATAGCGCGTTTAACCCAATCTTTAAAACCTGAATCACTGTCTGTATTTGCTACTGGTTTATTGCCAGAATTTCCTTTTGATGACGAATCAATACGAAAAACTTCTCGTGTCGCTTTTCCACGTCTGGGAACTATTCTACGAATACAATACGCCTGTCCATCAATAAGAAAATCAAATTCAACAGTTAACGCATCAGCTTGATGATTAATTAAGTCTTTTTGAGTTTTTGAACTTCCACCGCGATGACTTCCATATAAAGCAAATCTAATCGCATCAAAAATTGTTGATTTACCGACACCATTTGCTCCTGATAGTACCCACAAGGGAGCGCCATCAAAAGTTAACACTTGACCTTCACGATAGCTCAGAAAATTTTCAACATAGACTCGAACTGGAATCATATTTCTACCTCAGAATTATTTACAAATTGTTCATCAGCTAATAATTGTTCTGCCAATTTCAATACAGCATCTTTGTCTTTATGTCCTGCTAATTGTTGCTGTAAATAGGTGCGTACAGTTGTTGCTACATCTTGTCTATCGGCAATTAAAGTAGAAAGTTTGGGAGATATTGATATACCATCAGGAACTATTTTCCGATCCCACCAACGGGGGAAGATTTTATCCAGTTCGCGACAAATTGCATCCCGGTTATGCTCGCCTGGTTTGTAGGTTAATTTGTAATCAACTAAAGCTCTGTCTAATTCTGAATATTTATCTTTGAGGCTAGCAATTTCTTCTGGATTGTTAATTTCGATGCGATATATTGGTGTAGCGTTAAGTGGTAAACATACAGGTTCTTCAGTCCGACCTCGAGCATCAATTTCAACTAAAACAACACTTTTTTCATCATCTCTTTCTCCATAGTCCAGACGCTCAATGCTACCGGAATAACGCACATGGGTAGTACCAGCTAAAGCTTGTGGTTTGTGAATATGACCGTAAGCAGCATAAGCCCAATTTGTAGGAATGTCTCCTGCTTCAAAAACTACATCTTCAGTTTCACTGATGCGATAAAGATTATGTAGCTCGCTTCCACGAATATGTGCGTGACCAACTAGTACGCTTGGTAATTGAGGCTTAACGTATTTATTCTTCATACGGTCAATTCTTTCAAGCATAGCCGTATGAAGTGAGATATTTTTCTCACCCATACTTTTGTAGTTTGTCTTTTCATCTTTTAAATAACGTGACGAAGTTGGGTAAGGTGTCAAAACAAATTGGACTTTTTGACCAGCTTTATCTTCTAGTAGTAAGTAAGTCGGTTTTGCTGCTAAATAAAGTCTTCCGGTTGGTCTCGAACCTGATTTTTTCGGGTCTATTGGATCGGCGAGGTCAAGAGCAAGACTCATTAAATTAAAAAAAGCTTCATTATCGTGATTACCACTGATGGTGACAATTGTGCCACCATCTAGCAAAAATGGCTTGAATACCTTATTTACATCCCCAACAGCAGATTTTAATTCATCGAGACGGTTGTACTGACTAAATAAATCGCCAGCAACAACCATTACATCTACTTTGTATTCGTCTAAGTATTTGGCAATTTCTTCTAAACGTTTTACGATGTCGCCTTGGCGGGATATTCGCCCCAACTTATCGTTTAAATGCCAGTCAGATGTGTGTAAAATTCGCATCTTATCTCCCTGCTAAAAAGTAGCAATATCATCGTCGTCTTCTTCTACGCTTGTTGCTTCCACATCGATCGCGGGATTACCTGTTGCTTCTTGAGGATTCATAGCCCAAGGAGGAAGTGGAACTCGAACGTGCATCGGTTCGTTGTCCTGAATCACCATTTTTTCGCTAACAGTGAGTTCTGCTGCTTTGCGCTGGTTACTTTTACTCAAAAAACGCCAGATTGATTGGGAAAGTTCGAGACTTCCGCTACGACCAATGACACGAATACTTGCGTTTTCAATTACTTTTTCGGAAACCTTTGAGGCTTGTTGTTGAGCGCCGAGTAAAATGATTCCTTGCGATCGCATTTCGGCTGCAACAGTTTCTATCAGTCGGGTAATTGGATCTTTGGAACCACGGGGAGCAAAACGGTTAAGTTCATCTAAAGCAATTAAGTAAACTAAACCTTCAACCCGATTGGTTCCAGTACGCTCGTTGATTAATTGTTGGAGAATTGTGGCGACAACAAACCTTTGTAAAGATGGAATCCGTGTCAGAGCGTTTAAATCAACAACCATCGGGTCTGTTGTTTGTCGTTTTCCTAAGTCCAGGGGATTACCTTTTTGGTCGTTACGTCGAAGTATGCCATTTGCTTCATTTACTAATAAGAAAAGTTTGCGCCGTAACTTACTCCAAGTAGCTCTGTGATGGTCGGGGGATAATTGATCGCGATTTCCTTTATCTGACACCCAATCTAAAAGTTCTTGAAAAGTTCGAGGTAGATTAGATGATTGACTTCGTAAACTGCGCGTGACACTACCATCTTTTTCCAGCTTTTCATCTGTCAGGTGAGCTTCCAAATCTAAAACTAAAGCTCTAAAGTTATCATTAACGGAGTCATCATCAGCAAATAGGTAACTAAATAAACCTTTTTCAATAATGTTGCTCAGACTCCAACTGTAAGACTGCACTTTACTACGACATCCGGTTGTAACTGCTGTATCTCCACTGGGAATTTGTGGAGCAAAAAAGCTCGCATTTTCAAAAGGTCTTGGTTCTTCGACACCCAATATTTGCCAGTCCGTACGATGTTCTTCTGGTTTATACTTATTACTCCAACGATTAATATGAAATAAATCGTAGCCTTTAACGTTGAGAATGATAGGGACTACTATTAAGGGATTTGGATCCGATGGATATTCTTCAGCACGACGACGGGCTTTCCGTAATAATTGGTAAATAACAAATAACAGAAAACTGGATTTTGTTCCTCTACCGGCGACACCGTTAACATTCATATGACCGCCATTAATACCCAGTAGATAATCCAGGTCTATCATTCCCGGTCCTGCGATCGCGCTTCCACCGTTTTTGATCGAACCAACTGCTAGAGAATTATCAATTTCATCTGCTCTGTAAGCACGTCGAGCATCATTCTCATCCCCTAAGAAAACTGAACTTTGTTCTAAGGGTGGAGCTAAAACAGGAGGTTCAGTACGTAAAATTGTTGCAGTGGCAAAAGTAACACCTTCACTGCGAAACTCTGGTTTGTAATCAACATCGCCGTCAAAAGCGTCAAATTCTTCGCCGATATCTTTTTTACGGCTTTGTCGGTAAACCTCTTCTACGATTGCGTAAAAATTTATCACCTTACCGCCAACATGACTTTCAGTACGAACTATTTGAGTTTTTTCCACCAACTCGTCTCGTCGTACCCAAAAATGAAACTCTTCTGAGGTCGATTCTTTGTGGGGTGGTGATGCTACTTTACCGATAATTTTGGCACCAGTACCAGGAGTACTACTAGATAAATTTATTTCTTCGGCGTTATTGGTCTGAGATATATTTCTATGAGAACTATTCCCATGAGAACCATTTCCATTGATATCAAATTCCGGAGTTAATACTTCATCACTCATATTAGTTATTTATTTTGATACTTTATAAATGTGTTAAACGATAAAAACGATTTGACAAGATACTTAATGGTTGAAAAAGAGAACCTAAACTCTCTTCCGCTCGCACAATCGGATGTAAAGAGATCGCAGCACGTCCGTAACTACGCTCTCGACAACGGTACTCATATATAGTTCGGGATAACTTATCCACAAAATCCCAATCATGCTTGTGATGTTTCTCAAACCAAACTTTTGACGCTTCCACGCGAACAATTCCCGTAGTGGGAGTTGTCCCACCACTTCCAGAAAGACGAACAAACCAAGAAATAACATCACACCATCCTTTTGATATATTAAAAACTGGTGTGCGTTGACCAACTTCTAGCCCGTAAAGAACCTGTATTCCTTTAATATGCAAGTAGTTTTGGCGCTGGGTTTTAATCACACCAAAAACTGGTGATTTGTCGATATCAAAATCTCTCGTTCTTGATTGCAATAGTCCATCTATCACAGTAGGTTCGCCACTACCATGGGAAAACGCATATCCTTCTAACGCTTTCATTTCCGTGTTAGATTTCTCGTTGGTTCGCTTTCGCATAGTTTCAAAATCGTAGGAAGCTATCCCACCAGGAGGGCGAACTGTTAGTAAACGAAATCCATTATCTTGTAAAGCAGCAGCAAAACTTTCTACTTCCGTCCAAGGGAAAAGGTCTACAGCCATTGAGACTACACGATCAACAACCTCAAATTCGCGCCGACATTCCCCATTTTCTACCCGCATGGCGATACTACCAATTTGGGAAAGGCGGATTGGAACTAATTGACCGCTGGGAGAACGCACTGAAGCGATGGTTTCCCCCACATCTTTACCATCTATAAAGTGAGTTGGTCGTTCGCTCCATTTACTAGGTCGCCATTTGGGTGAAGTATTTAAATTAATTGGCTCCCAATCAACTGCACGGGGTCTTACTTCATAATTTAAATTCACGTTTTCTGGAATTTGCTCTAAGTCTTCATCAGTTTCTTCTTCCACAAAAGGAAACTGTGCATCATATTGCTCGACACGACAACCGCCATAGTTTTTAATAAAATCTAATCCCATTTTTTTAGATATATCTATCTTATTTTTCAGTTATTTCTGAATTAGCATTTAAGAGTATTTCCGGTAATTGCAAATCTTCTAAGCGTCGTTTCATTGCTTCCTCACTGACTAAAAACTCGGTAGCCAATCGTTTAGCCAAAGCATCTCTTTTTCTAGCAAATCGACCGCAAAATTTTTTAGCTAAAGTCAAACAAGCTGTTGCTGGAATTAGAAGTTCAGCAGCAAATCGATCTGCTTCTTCTTCCATTTGTTTCTCATCTATCCCAAGACGATCGAGTACCACTTGTATCCCATTCGTAAAAGTAAATTCTGCCGTTGATTCGTCTTTACTGTCCTGAATTTCGTCATCATTTTCCTTTTCAACGTATAAACCTTCTGTTAAAATCAGAGGCTCTTTAGAAATATTTTCTTGGTGACTTTCCAGTAAAGGAAGAAAATGTAACAAGTAATGTCCCAATTCATGGGCTGCTGAAAATCTGCGGCGCGATACAGGAGCTAGATAGGGCTTTTTTTCGACTAAAATACAGCCATAAAAACAACCTTGATATTCCAGTAAATACAAATAACCAGCTAACCTTAAATTTGGATTTTCGCGATCGCTAAAAGGTGGTTTGTGTCCTGTTTCCGTTTCTAGAAACTCGGCAACATTTTTTATTGTCATATCTTTGATTTCTGCGACCCGAATTGGGTAACTTCTAATCAGGTCGTACAATGGGATAATACCCGGTTTAAGATTTTCTAATTCCAGCCCAGCTTCTTGATATACCATTTCTACAGACTGGGAAATGGCAGCACGGCGATGTTCAAGTATCATTTATGTTCGATCTATTCCAGTATCATTTTTAGTTTTTTTATTGATTGGTTGACGATTATTCGATAAGGTTTTGTATCGACCTTTTTGTTCGCGGGCTGCTGCTAATTGACCCCTACTGTGGCTGCGTCCCATAGATAAAGTAATAGCAGTATCTCGAAACATATCCAAAAAGCGTTCGCTAGCAGTTATTCCTAACTCAAGTGCTAATTTTCTAACTGCTTGAATACTTAGTTTGACTGGTAGTGGAACAGAACTGTCAATTAATTTAGTAATAACATCTCTATCTGCAGATGGTACGCGGTTGATATCATGTAAACGTTGAACAACATCACCAACTGTTATTGCTTTTTCTTCTTCGTCAATATCTTCAAAAACTAAAGGTTTGTCATCTTCTTGAATAACTTCAAATGCACTATGCAGATGCTTATGAAGCAAACCTCTAATAATTTGTGCATCAACAGCGATTGGCGTTAATTCTTCTTCTTCTTGGTAAGCTGAGTTAATTTCCGTAATAATTCGTTCTAATTCAGGGTCATCACAAGCAGCATCAAGTATTTGGGCTACTACTTCCATCTCACCTCGATCTAAAGCTTGCACATATAAATGAATAGCTTTCTCACGGGAGTAGGGGTGCTGAATTTTATTTCGTTTTCCCATCTTATTTGCCCTCCTCTAGCGAATTATTGCTTTGGGCATAAGCTTGACGCAATTGCGCGATCGCACGATGCTTTTTAGTGTAAGCTGCTCCTACGGTTGTCCCTAATGCCGCTGCTAAAGATTCTCCATCCAAACCTTCAACAAAAGCTAATTTAAGTACTTTTCGATAACTGTCATTTACCAAAGACAGCAAATACTCCAACATTTCAGGATCGGATGAATTTGATGAGTGGTACAATATCCCTAAAATTTCTTCTTCTGGGATAGAACCTGAATTTTGCTGTCTGATTTTACGAACTTGAGGAAGTTCTGCTATCGGTGTAATTCGCTTATTATGTTGGGTTTGTTGACGTTTCCAGCGTTGTATTTTTTTCGCTGCAATACCTAATAACCAAGGACGAGCCGAACGACTAGGATCAAATTTGTCAGCTTTTTTGAGAGCAGTCTCAACCGTTTCGTGTAAAACTTCTTTTGCTATTGTCTCTATAGAATTGCGATCGCAACTTTTACCCAACTTGTAGCCGAATTCTTTTATCACTCGACTTACGTAAAGTTGAATGGTATTTTGAATAAATTGCGATTCTTCCTGAACGGTCTGACATAGCAACTGCTGCTTCTGGAGAAGTTCAGGGTCGTATGATGGTTCAACAGATTGTCTTAATTGTCGTTTCAATGCGACCTCCCAAACATCACCCCTGACATATAATTGCCAACAAGGCGATCAGTTCTTACAGTCGCAACGAAAAAAAATTCCGCACTTTGCACATTCAATATCCTCCAAATATTCTTTCTAATATTGAATTGCCACAAGGTCACTAGAATCTTACATTCACAACCAAATTTTTTTTGGTGTTGTTTGACATTTAGCAATCAAACCTCAAATAGCATGTTGTATTTAATCTAACCAAATGAATCAAGCATTGCAAGGTCTATTTGCTTCTAACCTAGTTTACGGACTTATTGGTGGGTAAATAGAGCTTGAATACAAAGTGCTAATTCGGTGTATTTAAATAACTGTTAAAAACCCTGCGTACATATGCGCAACATCAATATTGAAGTGTTATGAAATCGAGCCGATGTATGCAAAAGTTTATCATATGTTAAAAATCTGAAATAATTTCCAAAACTTCGCAAAATTTGGAGTAAGCTCCTTTTAGGTATCACAGTCTAATTTAACAGGAAAACTTACTATGGCAGCATCTTTTTTGCCTTCTGTTTTAGTTCCCCTCGTTGGTCTAGTATTCTCTGCCGCTGGTATGGCTTATATGTTACTTTACATGGAAAGTGACGATATTTCATAAGCTAATAGGCAAGCAGTTAGAAATTTTGAATTATGTTAGGTTTCAACTTCCAATTTTATTACTGCAATCGTAATAACTTACAGTAACTCACTGTGAGATTATTGCTTTTGTCATAGAAGTTGATATAACATAACGTTTCTAGAGACGTTGGACTCCAGCGTCTCTAACTTATCTATGTTTATATTTTCTTTAAAAAATTAGACTTAAAAAATTAAGCTTTAAAAAATTGGGCTTTAAAAATTAGACTTAAAAAATTAGAAGTTATACAAACATTTTTGACAAACTGAAAATCCCCCAAGGAAGTGGGGGAGCTTCAACACCGCCTATCCAAAAGAGACAGACGGTTTCTAATAACAGTTTTTAAACAGTCGTGCTTAAAAATCAGTCTAAATATATATAGGCTTTAACTTATACCGAAGAACCAACTCCAGCATAAGCTCCGTAAAAGAAAATGCCTAAAACAGTAATTACGCCTAACCCTGCGACCGTAGCTACGATCCAAAGGGGTATTCTGCCACCTCCAGACACTTTTTTCTCCTCCCTATATTAAAAAGTCAACACTGAGTAAATTACTCACAACCAAGATTGAATCAGTGGCTGGAGTTTCCTGTCTCAGGAAAAGCCAAATTATACACATTACCAAAATGTGCCACTAGTCAGGTGGTAAGTGACTCATTTTCCTTTTCTGGTTTTGCAACCTTTATCAGCTTTAAAGCCGAACCCAGGATTGTTGCCCTGCAATACAGGGGCAGTATTAATTATTGAAGACAGTTATTTTCGTCGCGAATTCCTTGAGGGAAGAACGCGTCGTTTAGTACACCTATTGTACCTTGCCTTGGTTTTGTTATCTGATAAATTACACAGATAAACATGACAAAGTGGCAAATTTGGTTGAATAATTACCAGCTTTGTTCTGTTAAATAAATATTGAATATCAACAGTTATTTCAATTAGTTAAAGAAGTAACTGGAAAACAGAATACCTAGAACAAACACTAGTAAAAGACCTAAGAAAAGAGAGGTCCGGTTTAGTTCTACTGGCACATTATTAGGATTGCTATTTCTATCCATTGAATTCTCCTAGCGTTGAATAAACTGCATTGCTGCAATTGCACCTAAAAAGAATACGGTTGGCACGCCTAGGGTATGAACAGCAAGCCATCTAACCGTAAAAATTGGATATTGTACTGGTTGATTAATGTTATTTCCGCTAGTCATAGTAAAAGCTGCTTATTACTTAATAAATTCGTCAACTCGTTTTTTCGCATCAAAGCGATTATCAACAATAGGCACCTGTTCTTGACGTGCTTGGGTAAAGTATTCATCTGGACGAGGTGTACCAAATGCATCATAAGCCAAGCCGGTGCTTACAAATAACCAACCTGCAATAAATAATGCTGGTATGGTGATGCTATGAATTACCCAGTAACGAACACTGGTGATAATGTCGGAAAATGGGCGCTCGCCAGTAGTACCTGACATGAGGATTTCTACCTTTATTTATTATTGATGATGTGTTTATTATCCTACAAAGTTTAGAAAGTGTTACAAGTCGCAACGATTTTCTCAGAAAATTAGGGGATAAATTTGAATTCAGGAGTCAGAGGTCAGGAGTCAGGAGTCAGGAGTCAGGAGTCAGGAGTCAGGAGTCAGGAGTCAGGAGTCAGGAGTCAGGAGTCAGGAATCAGGAGTCAGAAGTCAGGAATCAGAAGTCAGGAATCAGAATTTAGAAGTCGTAGAGACGTAGCACGCTACGTCTGTACAGAATTCAGAAATCAGAATGTGACTGAGGTTATGTAATATCTACGCTACTCTTATCCTAGCCGCTAACAGACACCCTAATGTAAAAATCAGGAGTTAGCAGATTTGAATTGCAAACAGCTGTGCTATTTTTGACTGAATTGTGGAATCTGTAACTAATCCATTCTGTTCTTTCTCTCAGAATCGAAACCCCAAAATTAATGAAACTCCAGAGTTAATTCTGCAGAATTAAGCCTCATCTCCCTCAGATGGAGCCACTTCTGATATGTCTGGGTTGTATTTGAGTAAGTAACCACCGCGATCGCCAATTACAAAGCCTTGTTTCTCAGATAAGAAAACCACTTTGAAAAAATTAGTGGGTACTTCTTCTACAAATCTATCTTTTTCCCAGGTTTGTCCGCCATCAGTACTGCGGAGTAAATTAGCACTACCACCACTGAGCCAAACTTCATCAGGAGTTCTGTAAGCTACGTCTAATAATCCCCAACTAGTGGAAAATTCTGGATATATTGGTTCTTGCCATTCTTCGGGATTATTTGGTTCGCTAAACTGAATTTGACCGCCACGGGCAAGCATCCATATTTGATTATCTCCTGTAAAGCCCATATTTTCTACTTTCCGGGAACTGTTTCGATTATGGGGCTGCCAAGTCTGCTGTCCGGGTTCCCAAGTAGAATAGAAGTTTCCTTTCGCTGAAACTGCAACGTATCTACCATCTGGGGAACGTTCCATATTTCTTACAATACCTACAGCACCTTCTACCTGTGCTTTCCAATTTTTACCACCATTATCAGTTTGATAAATTGCACCTACATCGGTAGCCATTTCAGCAGTGTTTTCAGCTAAAGCCACGATATTAACTGGAGTACCAGGTAATTTTTCACTTAGAATAACTTGCGACCAAGAGCGACCTTCATCAGTGGTGTGTAGCATCAAAGCAGGTTCGCCGACAATCCAACCTTCTTGACCATTAAAACTAATGGAATTGAAACGATAGTTCTCATCGCCTAATTCCAAATTAATTTCTTTCCAGCTATTACCGCCATCTTGAGTTTCTAAAATAGTTGAATTTGCTCCTACCAAGTAGCCATGCTCTAAATTTTGAGTAAAAGCAATATCTAGTATTTTCTCTTCTGTGGGTAGGGCAACTACATCCCATGGATTATAGGCGATAGATTCTACTTTAGAACAACCCACACATAAAAGAATAACCAAGAAGAATCCGAATAATTGTTGCCAAATTTTCTGTTGCCAAATTTTCTGCTGCCAAATTTTCATTGTACAAGTACTTTTGTATTGATTAGTTTTTCTAAAATTCTCTTAAGAGATAGGGACTTTTCGACAACTGAAAAGTAATATCCTGGAATGCTATGCAGTTTCCATATTTTTCGCAGGATTGAATTCGCAGGATTGAATTCGCAGGATTGAATTCGCAGGATTGAATTCGCAGGATTAAATTCGTAGGATTAAATTCGCAGGATTAAAATCTCAAAATCTAGTAACAAGTTCATCAAAGGCAGACAGTACTTAGCCTTTGTCATTTCGGTAATGACATAGAACTTTACTTAAAGACAGTATTGTTGTAAGGTGTAGCCGAACAATTGCCACTAAATATCAATTCTTCTGTCTTATTATTTTCTTTGCTATCTCATAAGTTTTGATTAAACTGCTGCTAATCGATTTTTGATGACAGCGATTATTAATTTAAACCATATAAACTGAGAAAGAATAAGAAACCAACTGCTAAAGCACCAAAAATCAAGATATTTTTTTGCCCTGGTGTTAATTGATTGACGCCAAAGCCATAGCCAAGATTTTCTTTAAAACCTGAGGCTTGACCTTCTGGTCCAACATTGGTAAAAGCTTTTTTTGGAGCAGCACACACCGGACAACGCCACTTGAAGGGTAGATCCTCAAAAGAAGTCTCTGGTGAAATATCATTTTTGTCGTCTCCCTTGAGAGGTTCGTAAATGTAACCGCAAGCACGACATTCATACCGGTCTAAGGCGTTTTCAACAGCTTGTTCGCTCATGGTTCCATGTAAAATTTACAACTTGCAAAAAAAATATTAAATATACGTTACAAATTATGACATAAATATTAGTTCTATATATCACTTATAAAACTAATCAAATATCCGTCCAGCAGCTTTTCCAGCATTCAATAAAGATGGAGCATATATAATGTGAAAGAACGTAACAAAGTTATTCTATTTATTCCGATCCTTATTCTTTAGAAGCTTATTGTGTTTGTCCTCAGCGGTTACGAGTACCTCCTAGGCTTTTTAATTCTCTGCAGCCTAGTACCAGCTTTAGCTTTATCAGCTTCCAAGCTCCTGCGACCCAGCAGTCGCAATCCAGAACGGCGTACTACTTATGAATCCGGGATGGAACCCATTGGGGGTGCCTGGATCCAGTTCAACATTCGCTATTACATGTTTGCCTTAGTGTTTGTTGTCTTTGATGTAGAAACTGTATTTCTATATCCTTGGGCAGTTGCCTTCCACCGTTTGGGACTGTTGGCATTTATTGAAGCATTAATTTTTATTGCAATTCTTGTAGTTGCCTTAGTTTATGCATGGCGTAAAGGAGCTTTGGAATGGTCTTAGAAACTAATTCGAAACAAGACATCATTAATCCGATTGAGCGTCCTCAAGTAACCCAACAATTGTCAGAAAACATTATTCTGACTACAGTTGACGATTTGTACAACTGGGCAAGACTTTCTAGTTTGTGGCCCCTGTTATTTGGGACTGCTTGCTGCTTTATTGAGTTCGCAGCTTTGATTGGTTCGCGATTTGATTTTGACCGCTTTGGACTGATTCCCCGTTCTAGCCCACGTCAAGCAGATTTGATTATTACGGCGGGAACAATCACCATGAAAATGGCACCCCAGTTGGTGCGGCTTTACGAACAAATGCCAGAACCCAAGTATGTGATTGCTATGGGTGCTTGTACTATTACTGGTGGAATGTTCAGCATCGACTCTCCTACTGCCGTACGTGGTGTTGATAAATTAATTCCGGTAGATGTTTATTTACCGGGTTGTCCTCCACGCCCAGAAGCGATTGTTGACGCAATTATCAAATTAAGGAAGAAGATTGCAGATAATTCAATGCAGGAGCGGGGCTTAGTCAAGCAAACTCACCGCTACTACAGCACCACTCACAGCATGAAGCCTGTAGAACAAATTCTAACTGGCAAGTATTTGCAATCAGGTACTCGCGAAACTCCACCGCAACAATTAACAGAAGCGATGGGAATGCCCGTACCCCCTGCTTTGATGACTTCTAAATCCCAGAAGGAGGTAAATCCAGGTGGCTGAAGAATCTAAACCAGCAGCAGAAACAGAAGCATCTATTGTAGAAGCAGGTAAAGTATCTCAGTGGTTAACGCAAAATGGTTTTGACAACCATGAATCTTTAGAAGCTGACCATGAAGGGGTGGAGATAATTAAGGTTGAGCCGGATTTATTGCTACCAATTGCAACGGCTTTATATGCCTACGGATTTAATTATCTCCAGTGTCAGTCTGGAATTGACTTGGGTCCAGGTAAAGAAATTGTAAGCATGTATCACTTGATTAAAGTAAGTGATAATGCAGATCGTCCAGAAGAAGTACGCGTTAAAGTATTTTTGCCTAGGGAAAATCCTAGAGTTCCCTCGGTTTACTGGATTTGGAAAACCGTAGATTGGCAAGAACGCGAATCTTATGATATGTACGGTATCGTTTACGAAGGACATCCAAATCTGAAGCGTATCTTAATGCCAGAAGATTGGATTGGTTATCCTTTGCGTAAAGATTACGTGTCGCCTGATTTTTATGAATTGCAGGACGCTCATTAGAGCTGATATTTTTTTCATAAGAGTAGGCAACCGAATAATTTTTCACAAGTTGTAGAGACGTAGCATTGCTACGTCTCTATGATGTTTTTGGGATTATTAAATGGTAGATAAAATACGAGTCTGTCTACGCCTCTAATTATTTAATTGCGACAAAATCTTGTAAAAATTAAGATATATCGCCCTGTAAAATACTTAGTTGAGACTTGTAAAGCAAAGCACAACTTTATTTTATGCTTCCTGCTTTTGCTTGTGTTTTAGTGTAGATACAGTTCCAAATACACCAAATCCTAACAAACCTAACATTGAAGTGGGCTCAGGTATTGACCTTTTTTTGGGTGTTTCTTGTTCTTCCCTGTAGTAAACGCTAATGTGGGATACATCTTTAGTATTTTTACCTTTGAAATTAAATGCAGCTTTTTCAAAAGGTGACTCCCAAGTACCAGAACTTACTGCATCATTAAGTTGATAACCTACAAGCTGTGTTCCTTGTCCAGATTTGAACACAAGCATGACGTCGTCCCAAGTACTTTTAATTACATTTGATATGTCCCAACTGCCTGATTGTCCGTCAGATGTACCTTTGTAACCACTGTTACTACCAATTTTGCCACCAAACATCCAATCAGTATTGCCAAAAAAGCCTGCTTCATTAACTGTGAGGGGTTTATTGGGACTTACGGAATCCTGGCTGAAATCGTTGCTAATGTCACAATTAGAAGCGCCTGTGACATTATCTGAAATGTCATAACTACCGGTGGTACAAGATCTAAAACCTGCTGCACTAGCTGGTGCTGAAATTACTCCAAACCCTAAGACTGTTGTTGCTGCTACTGCTGCTAAATTATGAAATAGTTTCATGTTCGCGACGTCTTTATTAAACTTCAGGTTGATAATTTTTTGCCTATGTCCCAGTGATAATCGAGAATTAGTTATAGGTGCAAGAGATAAATCAATACTTAAACCAAAGCTTTAAAAACTAGAACTTTCAAACAAAAATCCTGAGCAACTGGTACATGCGAAGTGCTATTTGTTTCTATAAAACAAGATTAAAGTAAGTAATATCAATGTCTTACAGAACAATATATAGTTTATTTTTTGTATTTAGCCGTATTTTTGATTAGGCTATAAATTTTTATTAAGGTCGAATGTTTAAAATATTGTTTCGGATTAGCTTTTATTAAGTTTTTGGATTTTCTGGCAATTTTGTATTTTTTGACAGAAAAAATTTGTTCGCGTATCTTATGAGTCGCGAACATCAGTTATCATTAAAATTAATTATATTTAGATACTATCTATATCAGTTCAAGTGAACTTTGTAGTCACGTATCCACAATGGCGCTTAAGTTCTATTCTTCTGCTTTCTCTTCTTGAGATTCTGACGAAATTTCTTCAGTTTCTGGAGTAGTTTCAGGCTCAGACTCAGCAGAAGCTTCTATCTCCTCCTTTTCTTTAGGTTTGGGTGGCTTAGGAGGACGAGCTAAAGCAGGATTCACATACTGCTTTTCTTCATCCTTGAAGGAAGATTTTCTGCCCTTACCTTTGGAGTTTTTACGATTTCCTCGTCGTTCCCGAGTTGGATTGGAACGCTCACCTGTGGGAGTGGGATTGGAATTCCCAGAATTATCGTCAGTCTTTAATTTTGGCTGACGATCGGATTTTTTGATTGGGCGTTCTACCATTTTGAATTTATATTAATTTGTTTTTATGATACACACCTTTGATGATAACAGAAACCCTAATAAGGACATTGCAATAGAACTTTTCTACCACTAGCAGTTTCCAGATTGTAGAGGTAAACGAATCAGTATTTCTGTTTATTGGCTAGGTTTAGAGTTAAGAAGATGTTTTAAGAGTCTCGTTTATTACCAAAAGTCACTATTGAGATCCCCCAACCCGCTAAAAAAGGGGGCAAAAGTCCCCCAACTCAGGGGAGGATTTAGGGGGAACCAAGATATTTTAGGTAAATAATATGACTTTTGGAACATTCTCTAAACTTTAATTTACCAAAATGTTTTTTCACAATAATAGAGTAACTCAAAGATAAACCTAGCCCAGGTTTTTTTACAGAGTTTCTGGTAGTAAAAAATGGTTTGAAGATTTTATTTTATATTCTGATGGAAATCCAATTCAGTTATTAGCGATGCAAATTTATATTACTCGTCAGATAGTTTTGGCAAATTATGTTGATGTATTTTTGTTTCCAGAAATTTGATAAGTTGTTAGGAATGTGGATTAAATAAAGTACAAAAGTAGGGTGCTGTTAGCGTCGCGTAACGCACCATTCCAAATTTCAGAATTACAGGTTATTAAATTCTCATTCCTTACGCATCTAATTTGTATATTATTTTATTCGATAGCGAAGTCTCAAACTTTCTTCAATAATGTCCTACGGACACGCATTAATGTAGTGTGACGCGTTATAGACAGCAAAGCTGTATGACTACGTCACGCAATACCTATAGCTGCGCTACCTACGGATCCGGTACGCTACGCTAGCAACGCTAACATCCGCTAGGATGCGGGCAAACATAAAGTGTTAGCAAGGTGGGGGGGGCGTAAGCACAGACACTTAAGTGTCTACAGCGTCATAACCTATAGCTGCCCTACCTACGGATCCGGTACACTTACGCTAGACGCTAATGACTTTTTACTTTTTACTTGCTGTTGTGCATTTTTAATGCACGACAGACAGCTTATCCCTTATTCTCCCATGCCGCGCCAGTCGCCGGAAGGTATAAACGCCGCCCAGTAGTAGGGATGTTCATATTGTTTTTTGGGTAAGTTTTCTTTCTGTGATATTGCTCCCCGCAGCATTTTTAATTGGGTTTGACGTAATGCTTCGCTGCGACCGGTTTTGGCTTTTGGATCTAACAGTTGCTGATAATAATTTGTCATTAAGTTTTTAGTTGCATTGTCTTCAACTTTCCACAAACTAATAACCTGACTTTCCGAACCAGCGATGACTAAAGCGCGACGCAAACTATAAATTCCTTCGCCGTTGGTAACTTGACCTTGACCGGTGTCGCAAGCGGAAAGAACCACCAGTTCAGTTCCCAACAAGTTTAAGCTTGATGTTTCTAATGCAGTAAGAATACCATTTTCATCCTCAGCACCACTTTTTAGTTCTCTCAAACCTGCAAGAACTAAACCGGAAAGCAGCAGGGGGTTATCAGTGAGGGTTTGGCGATCTAGTTCGGTTTGAGGGTTGGTTTCAAAAAAGCCGTGGGTTGCAATGTGGAGAACTTTTGGTGCTTGAACTTGTTTGACTGCTGCTTCTGTTGCTTTTCGACCGAGCAAAGGTTCAACATTTAACAATGGTGCTATCGCTTCAGCTTCTTTTCTGGTTCCTGGTAAAGGTGGGAAATTACTCTGGGATACCTTAATGGAAGGTTTGCGATCGGGGTTTTGGGAATTGTTATTGGGTTTTAGTTCGGGTTTCGGTTCGGTTGTTGGGTTAATTGCAACTGTTTCTCCAGGACGACTGAAGTTTGGATCGGCGATGATTATAGATGTTTGATTGGTGGATTTTTGGTTAGCAGATTCGCCATTGGGAGATTCGCCATTGGGAGATTGATTCTTTAATCTAATTAAATCCCTGCCAGAGGTAAGATAAGTAAAAGTATAGTTTTCTACGAGATATTGATTTTTTTCATCTACCAAGGCTTCAAAGGGAATCAGATTGAGATTACTGTCGGGAGAAATTAAAATTTTGCGGGTATTACCTAATAGTTTTCTCACTGGTTCCATGAGAATTTTATCTAGTTCCCGTCCATATTCTTTGACTAGAGAAATCTTAGTACCACTATCTCGCAGAGACAAACGAAAATGACCTAAAACCTGTTCAATTTCTTCTGCTCCACCTAAATCTATGCCTTGGGGTTCCTCTTGGGCAGATAAAATATATGCAGTATAACGAGCTTTACCCCATCGCTTGTCAGGCTTTGCTTTGGGATTAAAGGGTCTGTAGCGAAATATTTCCACCAAAGCTGTATCCGCAGGGATAAGTTTTTGAATTATTTCTACTGTTACGGGTTGGGATTGGATACGAAATTCTTTACTGCGATCGCTAAGCTGAGCTTGCAATGATTTTGCTCGTTTTTCCAGTTTTCCCACCTCAATGCGATATGCTTCTGGAGATAGTTTTAGTTTTTCTGGTTCATTAAAAACTAGGTTTGATAATTCAGTGTGGGCTTGGGATAGTTGCTTTAATAATGTCTTACTTCCTGGATCGTCGAGGCGCTGACGGAGAATTCCTTGGCTATCAGTGAGGAAATCTAAGATTCTTCCTTTGCGTTGTAATATTGTTTTTAGGGCTAAACGAGCAGCTTGGGGATTTTGTGGCGCAGAATTGAGATGTAGGGAAATAGTACCATCTGTAGTCCCAGAAAGTTTAGCTAAATATTGCCGCTTTCGACGTTCAAATCCTGGTGTAAGGTTGTAAGCCAGGTACCTTTCTTGAATTTCCAATCCTTGGGTTAAAAATTCAATAGCCTGATCGATCTTTCCTTGGCTATCGTACAGGAATGCTAAATTGTTCAAGCTAGTAGCCACATTGGGATGGTCGCCTTTAAACAGCCGCTTTGTCATCTGGAGGGCTTGTTGATAAAGGGGTTCGGCTTGGGGGTACCTTCCTTGGCTTGAGTACAGTGCTGCTAAATTGTTCAAGCTAGTTGCCACATTGGGATGGTCGCCATCTAAATTTTTTTGACGCAGAGCTAATGCACGTCGGGCTAGGGGAATGGCTTGTGCATATTTCCCTTGTTTCTCCAGTTGAATTATTTGTTGATTGAGTTTTTCTGCTTCTGCTAGTTCTATATCTCGGGGTAGTGCTTCTCGCCAAGTTAGTTGATATTTCCCTATTTCCCCTGGTTTACGGTTCATAACACCGATTGTGTAAGTACCAGTTTTGGGTAACTTAATAACTAATCTGGCATTTCTTCCTTCACCACTGTCATCATCGCTAGCAATTGGTTGATTTTCGTAAGGGTTTGAAAATGTGCTAGTTAAGAGTAGCAATCCAACCGGGGTATGACTGCTCGCCAGCACCGATAATAATTTTTAAGGGTCTATCCTGGGGAACTGTCCGTATGTCCTTCATTAGCATTGCTCATTTCAATTGCTAATTTATTCTTACTTTTTATCGCATCTAGCCAATTGCTAGCAATCGGCATTCGCCAACCAGTACCAAAGGCGCGATCAGTAATTTTCAAACCTGGAGGTGCTTGTCGGCGTTTAAATTCTGCTCGAGCAACCAATTGCACGACTCGTTCTACAACCACCTGCTCGTGACCTGCAGCAATAATTTCCCCTGTTGACTGATGTTTATTTACCAATCGCTCCAAAATATCATCCAATATTTCATAAGCAGGTAAAGAATCTTGGTCTACTTGATCCGGTTTAAGCTCAGCGCTGGGTGCTTTAGTAATAATATTTGTTGGGATAACTTCCTTTGGCGGTCTTTTGTGGGTAGTTTTTTGATTGTTTATTTTTTGATTGTTTATTTTTTGAATATTTATATTTTGAGTGTTTATTTTTTGAGTGTTCAACCAATTGCAAAGGGAATAAACCCGAGTTTTGGGAACATCAGCAATTACAGCCAAACCACCATTCATATCACCGTAAAGAGTACAGTAACCAACCGCCATTTCCGACTTATTACCGGTAGACAACAGCAAATAACCAAACTTATTGGTGATCGCCATTAATAAATTTCCCCGAATCCGGGATTGAATATTTTCCTCTGTCAAACCAAACTCTGTACCAGCAAATAGTTCAGCAAAGGTGCGATCGTAACCTTGCATTAAATCCCCAATCGGTAAAGTGCTACTATTAATACCAAGATTTTCTACCAATGCTAAAGCATCATTAACCGAATGGTCAGAACTGTAAGGTGAAGGCATTAAAACACCCAAAACATTTTCACGACCCAAAGCTTCTGCTGCGACTGCTGCAACTAGCGCCGAGTCTATCCCTCCACTCAAACCAAGCACAGCCTTAGAAAAACGACACTTACGAGCGTAATCCCGCACTCCCAAAACTAAAGCTTGCCAAATTTCTTCATCTTCGCAACTATACTCAGGTTCGATTCTAGTCGGTTGCAAATCTTTTGCTGCTTCATCGAATTCAACTACGACTAAATCAGTACCAAAACCACGAGCGCGACAAGTAACTTCACCCCGACGGTTTAAAGCAAAACTTCTACCATCAAAAATCAAATCATCATTACTACCAACTTGATTTGCATAGATAATTGGTAGCTCAAACCGCTGAGCGCTATGCTTCAACATATTTTCTCGAAAACCCTGTTTGCCAAGAGTATAGGGAGAAGCCGATAAATTTACCACTAAATCCACTCCAAGAACTGATAAATCAGCCCAAGGATTTATTTTGTAAGTGCGTTTACCCCAAAACTCTTCATCATTCCATAAGTCTTCACAGATGGTGACACCAATATTCAGACCATCTAAAGTAAAATAATTTGCCTGTAAACCCGGTTCAAAATAGCGGTGTTCGTCGAATACATCATAGGTAGGTAACAGTCGCTTATGAAAGATTTTTTGGATATTACCTGCTTCCAATAAAGCAATACTGTTAAATAAAGTTTTCCCACCATTACTTGCAGCATTGATATTTTCTGTAATCGTACCTACCAACACAGCAATATTTGGGGGAATTTCTGCAGCTAACTTTTGCAAACTTAGATTAGTAGAATCAACAAAACTAGGATTTAATAATAAATCTCGCGGTGGATAGCCACATAAAGATAACTCCGGCGTTAGCAACAACCGCGCATCAGCAGTATTCGCTTTCTGTGCAGCATGGAGAATCTTATCAGCATTTCCCTTTAAATCTCCAATAATTGGATTAATTTGAGCGATCGCAATTTTCATTATCAGTTATCAGTTATCAGTTAACAGTTACCAGTTAATGCGCAATACCTATAGCTGCGCTACCTGCGGATCCGGTACGCTTACGCTAGGAACGCGCACGCTATAGTTTTGTAGGGTGTGTTAGGCGTCAGCCGTAACGCACCGCGAGCGCTCACCGCATAATTAAATTACCCCAATCGCCAGTCCCCAGTCGCCAGTCCCCAATCCCTCAAATAAACACCAAAGGCTTATCTTTAAAAGGTGCAAAAGCATCTGCATCAAATTGATATAAACTAGCTGGACGTCCAGCACCTCGGGATACTTTAACCCCGGTATCATATAAAAAACCTAACTTTAGTAAACGGGCGCGGAAATTAGAATAGTCAGAGAAATTTTCCCCCAAAACAGTGGTATACAACTGATATAAATCATTTAAAGTAAACATTTTCGGTAAAACATCAAAAGCTACCGGAGAATATTCCAACTTATTTCGCAAACGACAATTTCCATAATTCAAAACTTCATTATGGTCAAAAGCGAGTTGTGGTACATCTTTAACTGGATACCACGCCACACCTGTGACACCATCAGTAATTAATTGTGCGTCTTCAAATCTCACCAAAGCAAAATAACTCACCGAAAGATAACGCACGCCATAACTATCACAAGCTTCCCTTGGATCGCGCTTCGGACCACCAAAAGTATATAACTGTTCCAAATAAAGATTATTAACTCGTATTTTTTCTGCCATAATCCGATAGGCAGCATCCTCAAGAGACTCGCCTTGACGTACTAAAGTCCCTGGAAGGCTCCAATAATTTGCAAATGGTTCTTGTTGCCGCATTACTAACAGAACCAATAATCGATTCTCAGTAATATCCACAGAAAAGATGACATTATCAACACCAACCTTGAAATCAGCCAAAGGTTGTTGATTTATTGCACTTGTAGGTTTTCGTTGCTGTTGTCCTGGCATTCGTATAAATGCTCAATAAGAATATATGCAGCGACAGATGGCGTCAGGTTTTCTAAATTACCATTTTTACGGTAATCTGTGGAGGATACATCTGGGCCAGTTAGATTAGCGATCGCAATTTCTCCACCAATACTTTGTATTGCTTGCAAACTGCTTTGATTAATCGCATATCCAGGTCGCGGCACTACTAATAATTTTACTTGCTGTAATAACTTCCTCGCCTGATACCAGCGCGGTAATTGAGCAACTAAATCAGAACCAACAACTAAAGTAAATTCGGTTTCGTCTCCCCAAAGTTCTCTAGCTTTTGCCAATGTTTCAATAGTCCTCAAGCTACTTAAATCTTGTTCTAAAGCAATGTTTCCTGGTGTTTTGAGATCTGTTTTGAGATCGTTAATTAATGATTCCAACATCGCTGCACGATGGGACAAACTTGCTTGATGGGACTTAAAAGGATTATCTGCAGCCCAAACCGCAACACGATCGTACTTAGAACACAACCAACTTAGAATTGCCTGATGTCCAGCAGTTGGCGGATCTGCGCTTGTACCAAATAAAGCAATTTTCATGATTGGGGATTGGGGATTGGCGACTGGGGATTGGGGATTGGGGATTGGCGACTGGGGAAAGTGTGGGGAGTGTGGGAGGATGGGGAAGACCAAATTACCAATTACTCATTACTCATTACTCATTACTCATTACTTCTTACTCATTACTTATTTCTTCTGGTTTTCTCACTTAACTGAATTAATGCTGGAGAAATTTCTACATTTGCAGTTCCTGGTTCGTTCAATTTTTTTGCTGATTCTGGCAAAGTTGCAACAGATAAAGTGGTTCTTTCACTAATTTGGGCGATCGTTTCCGACTTTGCTACTCTCTGACCTGATTTCATTATTAATTTTAATAATGGTTGTTGTATTAAGCCTTGAGAAAGGATTTTAGATTCTCCAGAAGTATCTTCGGTCGCTAAACTCAAACAGTCGGCTTGTATTTTTCCTGCTGATAAACAACGAAAAATCTGTTTGCGTCCTGGATAAGTTAACTTACCACTAGATTCTTTCATTACTGGAATACCATCAATTTCAACTAATTTATAAACTCCATTCACAGGTTCCCCAGTTACTAGTTTGGTTCCTATTCCATAACCATCTATTTGAGCACCTGCTGCTTTTAATCTAGCAATTTCCCATTCATCGATGTCGCCACTAGCTAAAATTGGTACATCTCCAAGTAGCGATCGCACTTTTTGAGATAATTCCACTAGATCTCCAGAATCTAACCTTACCCCGTTTAATTCAATTTCTCCTGAGTTTACTTTAGAAGCTAAGCGTTCAGCTGCAGCAACAGTATCATAAGTATCAATCAATAAAGGTGCGCCGGGAAAGTAACGATGGAAAGCTGTAAATGCCTTATCTTCACCACCTTCTATTGCTGATAGCGCCATTACCAAAGCATGAGCCATCGTTCCACTGGGTTGAGTTCCCAATAGTAAGGCTGCTAATACATTGGATGTAGCATCTAAACCACCAGCAAGTGCAGCCCGTGCAGCCCATAATGAGCCTTGGGGACTAAATGCTCGCCTGGTACCAAATTCTAATAATTTAGCTGATTTACCCGCGATATCGCGCAATCTTGCGGCTCGCGTTGCAATTAATGTCTGGTAATTGATTGCATTTAATATATAAGTTTCAACTAATTGTGCTTGCCATAAAGGCGCTTCTACTCGCAATATCGGCTCGTTTGCAAATATAACCGTTCCTTCAGGTACAGCCCAAACATCACCGCTGAAACCACCGGATGCTAACAACTGCCAAAATTCCTCGGGAGCTTTAGCAAAAATTCCCGTAGCTTGCAAAGCTTTAATCTGTCCTTCGCTGAAGCGCAATTTTTCTAAATACTCTAATACTTGCGCTAGCCCCATAGCAATCAAATAACCAAAACCTTCAGGTAAGCGCCTGACAAATAACTCAAAACTTGCACTTTTTTGTTCCACACCTTCTGCGTGGTAGCAAGCAGCCATTGTCAATTGGTAAAGGTCGGTCAGCAAACTATAGTCGTTACTATTTATAGTTAGTTCTCGATTCTCATAGCTTTGATTCTCACAATCTTGATTATCATTATTTATTTTTTGCCGCTCGTATTCATACACACGGTCAAACTTTGCGACATCTTTCATTTAACCCTTACCCCTCATTTTTAACGGGTTATCCATTTATGGTAGTTTTCACTATAATTAATGTCAACTGTTTCCTTGTAAGTTTAATGACAATTAGTTGGCTAAAACTCCTCACTCTTTGTTGCTTTTCCGATCTGTTATTTCAATTCCGCGTCTGGGTTGAATACTTTGGAAAAGTCTTTGGACGGGTAACAGTTGCGCTACTTTTGCAATATACAAACCAAGAATGCTCTAGTGCTTTGTCCCATTAAATATGATGGGTTGTAGAGACGTTGCATGCAACGTCTCTACCGAGTTTTGTGGTAAAACTGACAACTAATGGGACAGACCACTAGTACTGTGTCACACTAATTATGAGGAGTTAATAATGAGAATAAAAAGTTAGAGACGAGAATGCAGCTAGAAATATCTTTCGTCGAGGATTGAGTACTGTAGGGAATACGGAACCTTTGCGTTAGACGCGAGCAAGGCTTGGGGAGACTATATTAGCAACTTTTAGCTGAAACGGCGTAAAGAATTGGCAATGCGCTATCTCAAACAGCCCAACAATTCAATTCATGATGTAGCTTCATGATGTAGCATTTTTACTAGTGTTTTCGGAACCGAGTGCATTCCACCATGCATTCAAGCGTTGGACTGCTCAAAACCCCACGGGAGTAAGTATTGCTAGTCACGACTCATCTGACTTATGCTTAGCACTACTTGTGTGTTGACCATATACGCACACCATATATGGAACTAAATAACTGATAGTCGCAGAAATCCAACGCTCTTGATTCATTTTGCCTTTTATTAATGTTGTGCCGTGGTTGATTATAAATAAAATAGAACCAACTACAATTGCAACTTTAACTCCAATGGGAGCATAGTTTGGGTTAACTAGGCTAGCACCAAATTCTTTCAAATTCCTTTTCATAAATGAGTTAATCTTTGTTTTATTAAAGTACAGATATATTTGCTACACATAAGCAAAAAATATAAAATTAGCCTTTATTTGGATATACACATATTCCATATATCTGTATTTATCAGGAAAGGCAGAAGTTTGTACGCACTGCGTGAACGTAGGCAGAAGGCAGAAGGTATATGCCGTAGAGCTTCTGGCGACCGGAGGGAGCAAGGGTTTAAGACCCCCACCAAAATTTAAATTTGGTGGCTTGCAATTGGTAGTGGGTTGGAAGCCCCTACCATATTGCTCACTTCTGCCTTCTGCCCTCTGCCCTCTGCCTTCTTCACTAGACTCAGTAACAAGTAATCCGAGAGCTTAAAAGAAGCATGTATGGTAGCAGTAATGCGTTGCGGCGATAACAGCCGTAAATATAAAATTAAATACTATACTTGTTTTTCGTTAAGTTTTGTATTGATTACACCATTAATAGTATACAAAGCATTAATTATCTTTCTATAAAGAGTAAAAAGTTTTCTTGTCGCTACAGTATTTACCGATTATTGATTTCAAATAGTTGTGCGATACGTCTAACAGAATAGAAAGGTTAATTAACGGTAAAATAAATTACATGAATTTTCCCATAACTCCACATTTAAGCTAAAGCACGAATTAACAGCTTAAAATTATCTTGGAATCTCAATTCCAGTTCGAAGTCTTGAAAACAGGAAAATTTTACAAGCAATGACACAAAGCAAAAATGTGCTAGGGGAAAAACTCCAAGTATGTTGTACATCTCCAATGACGGGATTTTATCGTAATGGTAGCTGCGAAACTGGTCCCCAAGATTTTGGTAGTCATGTCGTTTGCGCTCAAGTTACCGCAGAATTTCTTGATTACACCAGATCGAAAGGTAACGATTTGAGTACACCTGTTCCAGGCTATAACTTCCCTGGTTTAAAACCTGGAGATAAATGGTGTTTGTGCGCTTCTCGCTGGAAAGAAGCCATGGAAGCAGGTTTTGCACCACCAATTGATTTATCAGCAACCCATGAGGCTACATTAAAGTATTTACCCTTAGAAATTTTGCAAGAACACGCAATTACCGGGAATGGATAAATAGTACCAGGACTTATGCAGTCAACAACCCACGGCTAAAAGCCGGTGGGCTTCTAGAAGCACATTAAAACTAAGTCAGTTTGCGATGGGGTTTGATTAACCACTGATGTCCACATTTTGAGTTTTGACATTCAAGCATTCCAGTATCCCAATTAATTGAAATCTTCTTTTCTCCACACTCCGAACAAGTATCAGTTACACTCATCTCAATAAAAACTTGACTACTGATTGTTTTACCGCAAACAATCTCCAATTTTCCGTAAACGTCTTTAACCTGCTCAAAATCTAATTTTTGTTTATCGAGCAAAAAGTTTATTGTTTCTGTCGCCTTATCTTTGATTATCTGGATATTACAAAGCAGTTCATTTATTTGCTCATTTCCCATCATTTTTTCTAACAGGGTACCATTTATTACTAAGAAGTTTTATTTCTAATACCAATTGCAAAAAATAATGCTACGCATTAGTTTCCTGTCTTGCGACTATTTACCATCCTGCGGGGTGGCTGCGACGGATGGAGCCTTTCGGCGGCGCGGGGTCTAGGCTGTTTCCTTCATTTGATAAATGTTCGGCTTACCGCGTTCTAAGTGTAGTAACCTTAAAATAAATTGGTATAAAAAATATCAGTAATAAATGGAATGTTAGCCTCTCATTATAAGGTTTACAATAAGTATGCGATTTCTCTGTGGTAAATGCGAATGAATACGAATAGAAGATTTGCTCAGTGATTTATGATTATTCTTGCTCTCACAGAATATTTATTTTGGCTAAATATTTAAATATTTAGTATTACTGCTAGCCCTAGGTTCAAAACTAATCCTTAAATATTACAATTACATCAAACTAAAGTATTTATCCAGTTAGCAAATATAAATAATTTGTTTTGATATATTTTTTGATTATTGGTTGAATTGTAAAACCCATTGCTTCTTCCTGCGAACCTTAAAATTGATACAAACCGATTACTATAGCTCGAATTCTTGAGGTGAGATACTTCAATCGCACGGCCATGAAATTTGGAAATATCAGGAGGTAAACGACCTCTAATTTTATTTACAAAATAGTTACCATCATTACTGTATGCATTAATTAATTTTTCAAATACAGCTTTTAAATTATTTTATTGATTTCACTACTAAGAATTCTTATCAGGTCGTCAAATAGCTTAGGTGCTAAATCCAAATACAGAAAAAGCACTCACTCTCATAAATCGACAGCCAATGCGTACATGGGGTTATTTCCACCGTCCTCCGATATAACTTATATACTTGATTGCTGCTTATTTATAGTCAATAAGAGTGTTAATACCTTTTATTGCTTTAAAATTTAACGTACACCGTAGATTATCAGTTGTAGTAACTTCTTTATAAATCTTAGGATCTGGGATATATCCAACGAATGATTGTAAGATTATCATTTTCGCTAGTTTCAAAATATCTAGAAGTTACGCATCATTTACGAATTTTCATTAGCGGATCCGTAAGGTAGCGGCTCCGCAGGTAGCGCAGCTATAGCTATAGCGTGACCGCAAGGTCATTGGTTTGAGATGAACCACACCTACAGTGAATGCTATTTCCTTGCGGAAATGCTTTGCTAACCTACCGTTGCAATGACTGTATTTAGGTTGTCTGCGCGTAAGTCCTGAATTATTGTTATTAATTTGGGTGAATCCAATGAAACACACTTTTAATATAGTACATAAGCACTATTTGCTAAGGGGCGTACTGCGAAAGTTGCGTAAATCCTGATACATGTAAGAGAAAGTGCATAAGTTTATTTGATTTGCACTTAGTAAATTTCAGAAATTAGTTCATTTGTCAATAGCCGAGTGAAAATAATTATCTAGCTTTAGTGTTGGAACTGGAGTATTCGGAAAATATATTAACTTCATAACAAATATAAAGACCGTCACACTATTCATCAAATAATACTCTTGTTTCTGCTTCAGTACCTTTATTTACAAAGTAGAGGAAATCATTTTGTAATTACTCAATATCTGATTTTTCGTTGAAATTTCTAACTCAGCATTATTTATTCATTAAGTATCTTTAACCATGGACACCATCTTTGAACCAATTAAAAGTAAACTGCACGAGATTGACAGTATTGACTATGGAAAACCACGCAAAAAAATAGTCATACTTGGTGCAGGAATGGCTGGTTTAGTTTCTGCTTATGAATTGTCTAAACTAGGTCACGAAGTAACGATCTATGAAGCTAGTAATAGAGTCGGTGGTAGGGTTTGGACAAAAAGATTTGCTGATGGTCAATATCACGAATTCGGTGCGATGAGAATTCCCGAAGCTCATGACCATACTAGATATTATGCAAAGGATGTATGTAAGTTAGACTTCCGTAGATTTGTTAACGATCACGACGAAGATGACGCTTTCTATTACATCAAAGGAATCAAGAGCCAACATAAGAAAGCTTTAGAGGAGTTAATTCCGAAGTTGAATTTAACTCTTGGAGAGAAAGAAATAGTCAAGAGAGCGATCGCCAACGATGAAAATCTACTGGTACTACTTGGTACTCCATTTGCCTCTTTGCTTGAGGAAATAAAGTCTAAATCAGAAGACTTAGAAGCATTGTTTGCTAAGGGTCCAATAACCAGCAGAATACAAGAACTCGACCAGTTATCACTAGGTGATTTCCTCAGAAGATTTGTTAATAGTCAAGATGCTTTAGATTTAATTGGTGCTATTACTGCGTTAGAAGTTTGGTGGGACAAAGCTGTAACGATGTTTCTTCGCGATGAAATTTCTCAGGAGCCTCGAGAGTCAAATCAAACTGGACTGTTGGACGAAATAGTTGGAGGTCTGGACTTATTACCCACTACTTTAGCTTCTAAGCTACAGGACAATGTAAACATTAACTATGGTCGTGAAGTAATTTCTCTCGAGAAACAGCAGGAAAAAATTCAAGTTGTTCTCAGGAACACTAAAGATAAAAGTGACATACAATCAATTGATTGTGATTATGTAATCTGCACTATTCCTTTTGCTGTTTTAAGAAGAATTAAACTAATTGGATTGAGTGAAGCTAAAAATAGAGCCATCAGAAATTTGAGTTATGCTTCTTCCATCAAAGTATTACTTCACTGCAGGGAAAGATTTTGGGAAAGTAAGTACAAAATTATTGGTGGAGGTTCGCAAACAGATTTAATTAATCGTTCCATCTATTATCCGTCAGATAATTTTAGACCTATGGCGGTTCGTAAAATGAGTAAAACTAAAGGATTACATACGTCATTTGTCCGATACGACCGAGAAGTCATTGATAAGGATGTTAGTAAAGGTCCTGGAGTCTTACTTGGAAGTTATTCTTGGGGTGCAGATGCAAGAAGATTAGGTACTTTACCCCATAAAAAAAGAGAAGAAGTTGTGAAGAATACAATCGCTAATTTTCATCCAGAAATAATGGAAGAGGGTATGGTCGATGATAGCGCTTCAATGTTTTGGGATGAATATGACTGGGCTGGAGGAGCATTTTGTTTTATGAATCCTGGAGATTTTGTCCGATATTATGAAGACACTATTGCTCCAGAAGGAAAATTGTTTTTTGCTGGCGAACATTGCTCTCTGGATCAGGGCTGGATTCAAGGGGCGATAATCTCAGCTTTAAGAACAATCAAAGACATTGTCAGTCAGTAAAAATTAAACTGTAGTTTTGAGTTAGGAATGTGGATTAAATAAAGTACAAAAGTAGGGTGCTGTTAGCATCGCGTAACGCACCATTCCAAATTTCAGAATTACAGGTTATTAAATTCTCATCTTTATTCTTGGCTTAAGCCTGAAAAATCAAATAACTGAGTATCTGCAAGATGGGAAGGCGTGACATTTTGTGTGCTGCGGAATAAACTGTCAATTCTTCCAGGATATGCTTGTTCCCAAGCCTGAAGCATTTGCTTTATTTGCGCTCTTTGTAAATTCTCTTGAGAACCACAAAGGTTACATGGAATAATCGGAAACTCCTTAATCTCTGCATATTTCTGGATATCATGCTCCGGACAATATGCTAAAGGTCGAATAATCACATTTTGTTTGTCATCACTTAGGAGTTTGGGAGGCATAGCTTTAAGCTTACCTGCATGAAACATATTTAAAAATAAAGTTTCGACAATATCATCTCGATGATGTCCCAAAGCAATTTTTGTTGCACCTTCTTGATTAGCAACTCGGTAAAGAATTCCTCTGCGCAAGCGCGAACATAAACCACACATGGTTTTTCCTGGAGGAATCACTTCTGTAACGATGCTGTAAGTATCTTCTTCAATTATTCGGTACTCTACACCCAAAGATTGCAAATACTCTGGTAAAACATGTTGGGGAAATCCTGGTTGCTTTTGATCTAAATTTACCGCCAGAATATCAAAATTTATGGGAGCGCGACGTTGAAGACTCAGCAATATGTCGAGCATTGTGTAGGAATCTTTGCCGCCAGAAAGGCATACCATAACTTTGTCACCATCTTCGATCATATTGTAATCGCGGATAGCTTTTCCGACTAAACTACGCAGGCGTTCCTCTAATTTTTTGTAGGTTTTTGAGCGAACAACCTTTGTCGCTTCCATGTTGTTTCCCCTTAGTTTAACGATCACTATTCTAGTTGAGTTATTTCTTAGCAGGCAATTTATTAGAGTTAGTTTCTGGAAACACTCAAATTTTCACAGGCTGAGTTGTGTTTTAAACTTCAATAAGTTAAAAATTAAGCTCGAATACTGATACTTTTAACCCGGACAAATCAGAACCGGAATGGATCTCTAAGACATCTTCCGAATCCGAAAAGCTCCCTAAAACACCATCAACGCCATAGGATTTGATACTAGCTTCATTTTTGCTTTTCGACCTACATCTTAAAGCCCAAATTTTATTAGGATTTCAAGTCATTTGCCACTTATATATTTTTGTAGTGCTCGTAACAGTTTAGGATAGAGGATACGACTCAAAAGTTTTTGAATGCCAAAAGTTGGGGCTCAGACAATTTGCGATCGCAAAGTTTGAATTCAAATGTCAATCACTTAAAGAGTAACTTATATCTTTAAATGCAGTTGTGCATGACTCGGTATAATAAGGAGGGGATTTTGACCGATCTTAAAGAGAGTTTAATTAAATCAGCCGATATTAGCAAACTTGAAGCAGAATATGCGACAAAAAGTCCGCAAGAAATTCTCGCCTTCGCTCTAGAGCAGTTTGACAATATTTCCATATCTTTCAGCGGTGCGGAAGATGTTGTTCTGGTTGATATGGCATCTAAAATCAAAAAAGATATTCAAGTATTTTCCATCGACACAGGTCGTCTGCATTCGGAAACCTACAAATTTATCGACAGGGTAAGAAAGCAATATCGCATTAAAATAGATGTAATTTTCCCCGATTCAACAGAAGTCGAAAATCTAGTCAGAGAGAAAGGATTATTTAGTTTTTATGAGGATGGTCACAAAGAATGCTGCGGTATTCGTAAAGTGCGTCCACTACGCCGCAAACTAGCCCATCTCGATGCTTGGATTACAGGTCAACGCAGAGATCAAAACCCTGCCACTCGTGCAAGCGTTCCTGTAATTCAGATTGACTCAGCTTTTTCGACTGCAGAACGTACTCTAATTAAATTCAATCCGTTAGCTAATTGGACTTCAAAGCAAGTTTGGCAATATATTGAAGCTAACAATGTTCCTTACAACCAGCTACATGACAAAGGTTTTGTTAGTATTGGTTGCGAACCCTGTACGAGAACTGTTTTACCACATCAACACGAACGTCAAGGTCGTTGGTGGTGGGAAGAAGCAACAATGAAAGAATGTGGTTTCCACTCGATGAATACAGCACAGAATAATTAATCTTTCAAGATTGGTAATGGGTAATAGGTAATCGGAAAAGTAATTACCAATTACCAATTACCATTTACCAATTACCACTACTTATTTTGTTGATTAAATTTCAATTTTTTGCCTTTTTGCCATTCTTGTAGAAATAATCCAGACCAGATAATAAAACCAATTAGAGATAATCCAGCGATCGCATCACACCAAATCAACAAATGCATCTTGACCGACATTGGAATTACCATTGGATACAGGTAGTGTCCCGGACTGGAAACGCTAGTAATGGAATAAAAACCCAGACACAGGTAAGACCACCAAAAAAGTCCTTTCCGATATAGCCAATAACCCAATAATCCAAAAGGTGTCATAAGAATCAGAGTGGCAAAAACTCCTACTGTCGTAAACCATTCGGGTTCGGGGTATTGCTCGACAAAGATAGCATTATCCGTGTAGTGCAGCGTTGTAGAAATTATGTTAAGAGCTACCAAAATTAGTAGTACTATTTGAGTATTATTTTCGGGTTTCACGTGTTTGTATTAACCTAGTTTAAATTAGCCATTTCTAACACGATAAAACCTCATGGAAAAGTAGTATATTACCCAAATAGGTAGATTGTTTAACTGGAATCAACAATTCTATTTGCATTTTATTTCAAAAATTTATAATTGATTTCAAAATTTATAATTGATTTCAAAAAATTATGAAAAAACTTTTCTTAACTATTTTGGCATGCGGCATATTTATTACTCCTGCTTACGCAAGTCCTATAATCAGTAATAATAAAAAAGATGGGATACTAAGATTCAAAAGTATCTACAGTGTTCCAGAAACAGCCCAGCGCTTTGAATCTTTTGCCAAAGAGCAAGGTTTAAACATTGTTGCAAAAGTTGACCACCAAGCAGGAGCAGAATCTGTAAAGCAAAAGCTACGCCCAACTCGGTTAATCATATTTGGTAATCCTAAAGCCGGTACGCCTTTAATGCAGTGCAATCAAAGCGCAGCAATAGATCTACCACAAAAAGCACTTATTTGGGAAGATGAAAAAGGGCAAGTATGGCTTGGCTATAACAGTCCAAAATATCTATCTTTCCGCCATAAGTTTAAGAATTGTGGTGAAGAAGCTGTTCAAAGAATTGAGAATGCTTTGAATACTCTAGCTCGAAAAGTAACTAAGTAGATATTACTTAAAACTTATTCAAAATTAAAATAGCTACATTAACAAAATCCCAAATAACTACTTACTACATACTATGCATATTACAATCGTCAAAAAGATAACATTGAATGGTAACGATTGTCCTAAGTCTGCCAAAGTCCTCAAAGAACTAAAAGATTTGGGATTAATTGACCAAATTAATGAAATTATAGTTGCTGACGAGCGCGAACCATCAAGTGAAGGATTTGCTTTAGCGTCAAAATATAACGTAGAAGCTGCACCCTTTTTTATCGTCACTGATGATGATGGTTCTACGCGCGTTTACAAGGCATATCATAAATTTCTTAAAGAGATTTTTGATCGAGAAGTGTCTGAAAGTGACGAAATTTCTGAGATTATGGCTCAAAATCCCGATCTTGATTTTATCTGAGGATTTTAGGAGTTCTATTAGTCACACTTGCAAATATAAAATACTTCAAAACAAAAAATACCTCTGTGCCATGGGGACAACTGTAGCGGGTTCGCAGGTTAATAATTCACCATCTGCTTTTACTTCATAGGTTTCTGGATCGACTTCGATATTAGGTAAGGCATCATTTAACTTCATATCCCTCTTGCTCAAGTTACGAGTTCCAGAAACTGCGATCGCTTTCTTTTGTAGACCAAGTTGACTAGGAATTCCCCTTTCCAGGGAAATTTGGGAAATGAAAGTCAATGAAGTCGCGTGACGCGCTCCTGCAAAACTACCAAACATTGGTTGCATGTGAACGGGTTGTGGTGTGGGAATACTTGCATTTGCATCCCCCATCTGCGACCATGCGATAAATCCACCCTTAATAACTATCTCCGGTTTCACCCCGAAAAAAGCCGGACGCCACAAACATAAATCAGCTAATTTCCCTTCTTCCACCGAGCCCACATACTCAGAAATGCCGTGAGCGATCGCCGGATTAATTGTATACTTAGCTACATATCTTTTTGCCCGAAAATTATCTGCTCTTTGTTCTTCTCCTTGAGGAATTTTAGATAAATTACCCCTCTGAACTTTCATTTTATGGGCTGTCTGCCAAGTACGAATTATGACTTCACCAACACGTCCCATTGCCTGAGAATCAGAAGCAATCATGCTAAAGGCTCCGAGATCGTGCAAAATATCTTCTGCAGCTATGGTTTCTCTACGAATGCGGGATTCAGCAAAAGCAACATCTTCTGGAATTGCAGGGTCGAGGTGATGACACACCATCAACATATCCAGATGTTCGTCTAAAGTATTTAAAGTATAAGGACGGGTAGGATTAGTAGAAGATGGCAAAACATTAGCTTCCCCACAAACCTTAATGATATCTGGTGCGTGTCCGCCCCCTGCACCTTCAGTATGATAAGTGTGAATGACCCGGTTTTTGAAAGCAGCGATGGTATTTTCTACAAAACCTGCTTCGTTGAGAGTATCAGTGTGAATTGCAACTTGAACATCATATTTATCAGCAACACTCAAACAAGTATCGATCGCAGCAGGAGTAGTTCCCCAGTCCTCATGCAGTTTTAAGCCCATCGCTCCGGCTTGCAATTGTTCGACTAATCCCTGAGGTTGACTGCTATTACCTTTACCCAAAAACCCTAAGTTAACTGGAAAAGCATCAGCAGCTTGCAGCATTCGGTAAATATTATTAGGACCTGGGGTACAAGTAGTAGCATTTGTGCCAGTCGCAGGACCTGTACCGCCACCCAACATTGTAGTAATTCCAGATGCGATCGCAACTTCGATTTGTTGGGGACAAATAAAGTGAATGTGGGAATCAATACCACCAGCTGTCAGAATCATTCCTTCACCAGCTACAGCTTCGGTTCCGGGACCAATAATAATATCTACATTATCTTGAATATAAGGATTTCCAGCTTTACCAATTTTAAATATTTTGCCGTCTTTAATGCCAATATCTGCTTTAACGATACCCCACCAATCGAGAATTAAAGCATTAGTTATTACCATATCAACAGCACCATCACTGTTAGAGATGGGAGATTGTCCCATTCCATCGCGAATTACTTTACCGCCACCAAATTTTACTTCTTCACCGTATTGAGTGAAATCTCGTTCGACTTCGATAAATAATTCTGTATCAGCAAGTCGGACGCGGTCGCCGACTGTGGGACCATAGGTTTCAGCGTAAGCACGCCGTGACATTCGGTAGGGCATAGAAAAATAAGCTCGGTTAAATCACTTTGAATATTTTTGAGCATATTCAAGGATATAGTGAGAATTATTTGTATAAATTTATAATTTCATCTGATAAATTTATGACTACAAGATTTAAGTTTATAAAATTTAAATCTTTATTGCTGACACTATCTAATTTATTGTTAAGACTTTCTCAAAATTCAATAAAAGCCGAGTCTAGTTAATACTAATAGGGATTATTCACTAACAAGTTATTTAGTCAGAAACGCAAGTATGTAATAAATTAATACCTAGTTCTTCTCTCCACTGAGACAAAGGCTTCTCCCAATTTGCTTCCCACTTTTGAGCAAATAATGGTTTCACTTTAGAGCCCATCGTATACCCAGAAGTAAGCTGTTCTAACAAAGTTCCAAGTAATTCTGGACTTTGAAAAATAGTTCTAAACAATCCTCCAGCTAATAATATCACTGGCATAGGTAAACGGGTTTGAGCAAGACTAAATGATTGAATTCCTAATTCTCCCATCTGACTTGTATCAAATCCTGTTACTACATGCCAGATATCATGAGTTTGCCTCATGCGAAAAAGAATATAGCTGATGTCATCTTCAATTTTTATCTTACGATAGGAACCCGGTGTAAAACCTAATTTCTTCATATGAGAAGCATATATATAACCTAAAGATTCTTCCGGATATTCCAGCAAAACATCTAGATTTGGTGTTGCTCCGACATAACGTTCGTTGATTATTTCCTCAACTTCTGGTTTTGTCTTGAGGTAATTTGCGGCTAATTTAGTCGCATTGTTATATCGCATTCCCTCCACAATATCGAATACAGATTCGACTTGATTAAGATTCATCCAAAGGGAAATAAATCCCCTTATTACCATCAAAGATCTCAAGTTTAATCGTGGTAAGGCTGTTAGCAGCATATGGCACTTCCAAGTACATTAGTTACTATTCAAGCTGGAGTAAAATGCACCAGCTGAAAATCTGTAATGTATAAATACTCTATGGGAAATGCTAATTTCGAATTTTTTGATTCTATTGGAGAATATTATTTTCAATAACTTGAAAAATGGCAACAGAAGTTGTTGCAGCATCATACAAGTATTGCTACATGTATGTTAGTACTTGTATGTTAGTGCTTATTTTAATGCCATGCTACGTCTTGGAATCACACTTCTAATTCCACCTTTAGCACCGGTAACATCACTCTTATAACGCGGAATAATATGAATCCCGGCATGCATAACATTTTGTCCCGCATCCCGATTGATATTCATTCCCACATTAAATCCATCAGGTGCAAATTCTTTAGCGATCAATGCTTGCACTTTATTTACCATCAACCAACAAGCAGCTTGCTCTTTAAAGGCTAAGTCAAAATAGTTACTTATATGTCGTTTAGGAATAACTAAAACGTGACCTTTACTTGCAGGATAACCATCATACATTGCATAAGCTGTGGCAGATTCGGTCAATAGTTTGAGATTTTTATGCGGATTACAAAATATACAGCGTTCTGATGAATTAATTTGTTGATTGTAGTGAGTATATTCATAAAACTCACAATTATCATTTAAATATACAGTCTTAAAGGGAAGCTTAACGATACATTGGTAGGTTGGTTTTTTATGGACATAATGTTCTCGAAAACCTTCTTTGATAATATCTCTCCTCACCGCGTAGTAAGCTTTACCTCCAGGTTTTAATAAATGTGATACTTCCATTAAAACATTCGCTTGTTCTTCAGGGAATAAAACATTCAAAACATAACAACAAATTATTGTGTCAAATTTACCATAGGGGTATTGAGAAAAATAGTATGGATCGTACCCAATTATATCCAATCCTTTTGCTTTTAAGAGCTTTACATCATTTCCAAAGCCACAGCCAAAGTCCAAAATTCTACCTTTTAGTAGTTGTTTTCTTAATAAAAAGTTTGCAGGAAATGATAATTTAGTCCTTTCTATTGCTGTAAGGTGACTGAATTCATTATTTCGGTTTTTCATTTCTTCTTATAAGTAGTTACTAATAGGTTATGAATAGTAGATAAATTTAATACCGATTAGTAATTACTCGACATCACTACTAACAACATCACAAATATGTAATCATTTATAATCTTGTTCAAAACATAGCCTATAATGCTACTTAAAATACTCCGTAAATTTTCGGCATTTTTGTGATTAACTTGTTTTAATTTAAATAAATTATGTGGGTATTGCTTAAGATTTATCTTCTATTTTGCAAGTATTGTGGATATTTCACGCTGAAGAACACGGCAATCAAACCAGCTGATATTTAATTTCTATAGTGGGGTCTTTAAAAGTATCAAAAATTCTTGTATTTAAATGAGGTCTTATTTTAAAACCAGTTGCGACAAAATTCTGAGTAGCTGTGTGATTATGTAATATCAATTCCTCACAATTTCCCATATTTCCTTACTTCAAAGACATACTTTTTATCACAGATTTAACTTTAAATATTTAGTTTACTGATTGAGTGTTCCAAAAATACGAGATAGATATGAGAATATATCCTCTGGGAAACAAAAAAAATTCTGAAGTAAAAGCAACATCTATGATACGTAAGATCACCACGAGAGAACAGCGTCTAATTTCACTTTATAAAAACTGGGATTTTGGCATGACACCAAAGCAGTTCTACACAAAATGGGGTGTTACTTATAAAGATATTGCTCAAATTTGCGATCGCTCTGATTCTACTGTAAGAAATTGGTTTAGAAGTAATTCTGATAAGCACTACCCAACAAAAAATGATTTACTTCACCTTGCTTTAATGGATTTCTTGCTAGAACATTTCGAAGAAGTCCCCGAAAATATTTTGCAATGGTTAAACATAGATAAATTACCACATGCTTAATGTATGTGGTTAGAAGTTATATTGTTTGAATTTACATGATTTTAAATACTTACAAGCATGTAATGGATAGAGGCAAAAACTTTGTCATTGTTTGTCATTGAATCGATTCATGGTAGATTTTAATGCGTTTATAACTATGATTGTGCTATCGGAGAAAAAAATATAGAATCAAGCATAATATATACTGAAAAACTATATTTCTATAAATTATTTCTCCCTAAATTTGTCAAATAATCACTACTTAGATATTCTTCTATTAATATCGCTTGCTCAATATGGAATAATTTCTTGGAAATAGTTTTAAGTTTTGAAATTATAAGTTATCCAGTTATAACTTATGAAGTATTTGGTTGAATATTCTGATTATTTTACGAATTAAGAACCAAAAACTCTAACGTTAAAAAATTTAAAAAAATACTCTTTAAATGCAAATTTAAACATTAAATCAACTTAAACTGAATTTAGGAAATGCATAGTAATATCAATGAGACAACTGTATTACGTCAGATAACAAAATATATCCGTCAAAAGTTAGAATTAAAAGTCATTTTGACCGCTGCTGCTGCAGATCTGCGTTTATTCCTGGGAATTGATAGGGTAAAAGTCTGTAAGTTTAACCTGGATGGAAGCGGTGAGGTAATTGCTGAATCTGTAAATGATGATGGTTTACCATCTATGCTGGGATTACATTTTCCTGGTGATGAAATTCCTGCTGAAACTCGTGAGTTATATCTTAAGGTACGAGTGCGGTCAATTGTGAATGTTGACACTAAAGAAATTGCTCAAAGCGCACTATATGATTTGGAAACGGCAGAGATCCTTTCTGAAGAAATTTGCTATCGTGCAGTAGACCCATGTCATTTGGAGTATTTGACAGCCATCGGTGTCAAATCATCTGTTGTCTTACCTATTTTATATGATGGAAAACTCTGGGGTTTATTAGCATGTCACCACAGTAAACCACGTTTGATTTCAGAAGCAGATCTGGAATTGGTTCAAATGGTTGTTGAGCAAATTTCAGTAGCAATTGCTCAAAATACTCTTCTCTCCCAAGTACCAGAGAGAAATCTTAGAGAAAATAGTATCAAGCATGTCGTTACTCTATTGCATTCATTATCTACGGTAGAATTACAAGCTGCTTTGGCGCAAGCTATTGTTGCATTTGGTGGTTCTGGAGGTAGGCTTTGTATTGCTAAAAAAAGTGAGGGAAACAAAATTGACAGCTTTATAGACTGTCTGGAAAATTCCAGCGACAGTCTCAAGCTTTATACCCATGGTAAACAGCCTGTAATGCCAAAACTAGCAAAATACCAATTGATGGAACAGTATAGTGTTTGGCAAGAATATTATAAATCTGGTGATTATGATATTTGGGCAATTTCAGATATATATCAAGTTCACGAATTACGCTTTTTGCAGGTTGCTTTTCAAGGTTCTCAAGTCTGTAGTCTCTTAATGATTCCACTCCAGTATCGTCAGCACTTATTGGGATATTTAAGTATTTTTCGCAACAAATTAGAGCGAGAAACTTTTTGGGCGGGAGAGTTTGAATCAGATCAAAGACAATTATACCCTCGCCAATCTCTTAATGCTTGGCGAGATACCACTAAGACTCTATCTTGTGAATGGAGTGCAAAAGAAATTGACTTAGCCCGCGAAATTAGTAAACAATTTGCCTTTGCAGTTCAAGAATATCAACTACAACAAGAATTCGATAAGCAAACTGATAACTTGCAGAATACGATGCAAAAACAGCAGGCATTAGTAAAAGCTTTGACTAAGATGCGACAAATTCCTTGGACCAGATAAAGAGCAGAATACAGGAGTTAAGAATGGAATAAGCTTTACGCCTAAATTTTAGCTATTTATCTATACCTTACTTACCTGCTATCTGCTATAAGATCCTTTCAATATCAACAATAGATATTGAAGGGAATTTATTAATTTTTATTGTTATTTATTTTCAATAAAGATTTAAGAGCTAAATACCTTTGATTCGTTATCCCCGAAAGCGAGGAAATATAAAGATACCTCAACTATCTTCAATTAAAATTTGTCTATTTTATGCAAAATGCTTGACATTTATTGAAGTATTTACTTATTCGGGTTTAATACTACATAAATTAGTTCAATGTCTGTAATTTTTTGCTAGTATTACATGTTGTTTGCTAAGTGAAAAATAACTCACATGAATGGTAATTTCGACCTCCCAGAGAAACAGCTACCCTTTGGTAAGACATAAATTGTCGCTTTCGGCTATTTCTTTTTGTCTAATATGTATATATTTGTATAATAACAAGTCAAAATACTGATTTTATAAGCCTTTACTTGACTCAAATATAGCAGTTCGATTAAGAAATCAAGGGTTCTTAAGTACATAGTATTTCACTTTTATAGTTGCAAATCAGAATACGACTTTTCTCATTGATTGCAGCTAAAAGTAACTGTCGAATTTTTCCGCTTTTTATAAAATAGCGTTAAATTATAATGACTATAGAAGATACGTTATCTATTCTAGACGAAGTTTTTCACCCCGACCGTTTAAGCGTTGTTCAGGAACAAGTATTCCGTAAATGTTGGGAAGGAAATACTTACCAAGAAATTGCTAACACTTGTGGTTATGATGCTGATTACATTCGGAGTGTTGGTTCTCAATTATGGCAAAAGTTATCTAATGCTTTTGGGGAGAAAATCACCAAAAATAACTTTCGTTCAGTTCTCAGGCAACAGTTTCAAAATAGACTAGTACCGACACATGAAAAAAGAGAACTAGAATTTCCTAAAGGTATAGTACCTTTAAACTCCCCATTTTATATAGAACGCGTTCCTGGTGAATCGCTGTGCTACGAAACAATTTTACAACCGGGGGCTTTGCTGCGAATAAAAGCACCATTAGAAATGGGTAAAACCTCATTGATGGTGAGGATTCTGGAAAAATCTAGACAATTTGGGTACTACACGGTTGCATTAAGTTTCCAAAAAGCTGACGCCAAAGTTTTTACTGATTTGGATCGCTTATTGAAGTGGTTTTGTAGCGCGATCGCTCACCAATTGGGTTTGGAAGGAGAGCAATATCAACTCGAGCATCATTGGAGTTCAATTTATGGGAGTAAAAGCAACTGTACCCATTACTTTCAAGAATTTTTATTACCAGCCCTAAAAAGACCTCTTGTGTTAGCCCTGGATCGAGTTGATGAAGTATTTCGTCACTTGGAAGTTGCTGATGATTTTTTCAGCATGCTGCGTTCTTGGTATGAGGAAGCTTCCTACGGAACCCAAGGGAGTGAGGTGTGGCGCAACTTACGATTAATTATTATCCATTCTACAGAAGTTTACATTCCTTTAGACACCAATAAATCTCCTTTTAATGTAGGAGTTGCAATTGAATTACAGACATTCAAATCCGAACAAGTCTATAAGCTTGCTCGGTTACATAATTTAGAATTATCACCACAAAGGCTAAAGCAGTTTATGCAATTGTTGGGCGGTCACCCTTTTTTAGTTCGCCTAACCTTGTACAACTTGGCATTAAGACATATAACCTGGGATTATCTTGTAAAATCTGCAGCGACAGAATCAGGCATTTATCGCAGTCATCTACGTCAACTTTTAGGATACCTCCAAGAGGATATGGAATTAATTTCAGCCTACGAACAGGTTCTAAAATGTACGGGACCTGTAGAATTGGAACAAATGCTAGCTTTCAAATTAAATAGTATAGGCTTAGTATCTCTTCTAGGTAATGCTGTAATATCTAGGTGCGAACTGTATCGGCAGTATTTCCGTCAGCATATTAGAACTTAGAAATCGAGCTAAACCATTGAAATTTAATTTGCGACTCATAAGCACAACGCTTCACAAAAAGATTACTGGACAAACCAAATAATGATAATCTTCCCTTATAAGGGGGTTTATTTAAATTTTTTGCTGATACCAAGTCGCGGTCTATTTTGGCTCGACTTTGTAGTGCTATTTAATTGAACTCACCTTGAACTAATGGCGACCGAAAAGTTAACAAATTACCAATATCAAGTAGGTGGGCGTTTACCAATTGATGCTCCGAGCTATGTAATACGAAAAGCTGATAAAGAACTTTACCAAGCTTTAAAAGCTAAAGAGTTTTGCTATGTACTCAATTGTCGTCAAATAGGTAAATCCAGTTTGCAAGTGCGAGTAACCCAGAGGTTAATGAATGATGGTGTTGCTTGTGGTGTTGTTGATTTGTCTGGTCTTGGTAGTCATAATACAACCGAGAAACAATGGTATGCCGATATAACCCTATCTTTAGTTCGTAGCTTAGGACTGAGTCAAAAGTTCAATTTGCGTAAATGGTTGGAAAAACGTCAATATATTTCGCCAGTCAGTTCTTTGGGTGAGTTTTTGGAAGATGTTCTACCTACTCTAATTCCACAACCAATAGTAATTTTTATCGATGAGATTGATAGTACTTTAAGCCTACCTTTCAACACCGACGATTTTTTTGCACTGATCCGTGCTTGTGTTCAAAATAAAATTATCACTTTCACCTTGTTGGGAGTTGCAACACCTTCAGATTTAATTGCCAACAAAAGTAGAGCTCCTTTCAATATTGGTCGGGCGATTGAACTAGGTGGATTTACTTTTGAAGAAGCCCAACCATTAATTAGGGGTTTGGTGGGGAAAGTAAAAAATCCTCAAGAAGTGCTCAAAAACATATTAGCTTGGACTGGCGGACAGCCATTTCTAACTCAGAAACTATGCCGCCTAACTGTTAAGTACTATGCCCAAAAAATAGGTACTCCCAATATCATTTCAATTTCTGAACTGGTTAAAAATTATATTACCGATCAGTGGGCATCTAAAGATGAGCCACCTCATTTACGTACTATTAGCGATCGCTTCCAAGTCAATACTAAAAAAACTGGACGCCTATTAGGACTTTATCAGCAAATCATAGACCTAGATTCGATATCAGCAAATGAAGCAATTGACGAACAAGTCGAATTATTACTTAGTGGATTAGTTAAAAGACACAACGGGCGAATAAAAATTTATAACCGCATCTACGAAGAAGTATTTGATAGAAACTGGGTAGAAAAACAATTAGCAAAACTCAGACCTTATTCCGAATCATTGAAAGCTTGGTTAAATTCCGAACGCAAAGATGAGTCACAATTATTACGAGGTTTATCTCTAGAAGAAGCCCAAGCTTGGTCAAACGAACATAGTTTGAATTATTTAGATTATCAGTATTTAGCTGCTAGCCATGTAGTAAACAATCGGGAAGTTCAAAAAATTGAAATGGCTCGCACTCAAGAAGCTGAGGCGCGATTGGCAAAGCAGCGAGAAGTTTCTAAATTACAGAGAATTTTATTAACTTCAGTAAGCACTGCATTAGCTGTCTCTGCTACGTTGGGAATGGTAGCTTTCTTTCAGTTCCATAGAGCACTAGTTAACGAAATTAAAGCAATAATTGCTTCTTCAGAGGAATCCTTTGCTTTGAATCGAAGTTTAGATGCTGCGATCGAAGCCTTAAGAGCAAGGCAAAAATTGAAAGGTTTATATTGGAAAGATAAAAAACTTCAGAATCAGGTAGAAGAAGTACTTTTACAGGCAGCATACCAGGTAAAAGAGAAAAATATCTTGTCTGGACATACAGGTGCAGTTTATGACGTTGCTTTTAGTCCTGATGGTAAATTCCTTGCATCGGCGAGTCGAGATCAAACCATCAAGCTCTGGCAAATGGATGGTACCCTAATTAAAACCTTTGAAGGTCATGGTGATTGGGTTAGAGGAATTGCTTTTAGTCCCAACGGGAAATACATTGTTTCTGCAAGTCAGGACGGAACGGTCAAACTTTGGCAGACAAATGGGACTTTACTGAACACTTTCAAAGGTCATAACGCTGGAGTTAACAGTGTTGCTTTTGGTAAAAAATGTGAACTCATTGTTTCAGGTTCAGATGACAATACTGCGAAGATCTGGGAAACTGATGGTACTTTATTGAGAACTTTAGAAGGACATACCGATCAAGTTAGGGGAGTAAATTTTAGTCCTAATTGTCAGCTTATTGCTTCGGCTAGTGGAGATGGTACGATCAAAGTCTGGAAAATTGACGGTACTTTATTAAAAACCCTTAAAGGTCATAACTCTGGTGTTAATAGAGTTGTTTTCAGCCCCAATGGTAATATTATTGCCTCATCTTCCGATGATAATACTGTTAAACTATGGCAAACCGATGGCAAAGAGATATATACCTTTAACAAGCATGAAGCAGGAGTTGACGGTCTCGCCTTTAGTTCGGATGGTAAAACTATTGCTTCAGCATCCGACGATCACACTGTTAAACTCTGGAAACTTAATGGAAGTTTGCTCCGCAGCCTAGAAGTGCATAATGAAGAGGTGAGATCTGTTGCTTTTAGTCCTGACGGAAAAGCTATTGCTTCAGCTTCTGAAGACAGTAGAATAGAAATTTGGCGACCAAACGAGACTTTACTAACAATATTGGCTGGACATAACGATGAAATCGAAAGCGTAGAATTCAGTCCTGTTAAGATCAGATCTCCAGAAGGAATAGATCGGATTATTGCCTCAGCTTCTGATGACAAAACCATAAAACTTTGGACTTCCCAAGGAAAACTGATTATGGTTTTAGAAGAAGATAAAAATAAACTTGGAGGCCACAGTGATAAAGTTGAGGATGTTGCTTTTAGCCCTGATGGCAAATTAATTGCTTCTGCATCTGAAGACAATACTGTTGGGCTATGGAAATTTGATCGTGAAGATAATAGATATTACTTCTTATTAAGCCTAAAAGATCATAGGAATGAAGTTGAAGGTGTAGCTTTTAGCCCCGATGGGGAAATTATTGCTAGCGCTTCCGACGATCAGACTATAAAACTTTGGAAACCTGATGGTACTTTGCTAAAAACTTTGTTAGCACATAGGGCTAGGGTAGAAGAAGTAACTTTTAGTCCTGATGGCAAATTACTAGCTTCAGCAAGTGGCGATCATACTGTCAAAATTTGGAGCATTGACGGTCAATTACTCCGTACCCTTGAAGGTCATACCAGGGGTATAGATGATGTTGCCTTTAGTCCTGATGGTAAATTAATTGTATCTGCAAGTGAGGACAAAACCCTCAAGCTATGGAATCTTCATGGGAAAGTAATCAAAACTTTTAGGGGTCATACGGGTCGAGTTAGAGCAGTTGCTTTTCATCCCACAAAAGATATGATTGCTTCTGCAAGTGGAGATGCCACTATTAAACTGTGGAAATTAGATGGTTCTTTGGTAAGAACTCTTAAAGGACATAATGATGGAATTAATGGAATTTCTTTTAGCCCAGATGGAAAAAGACTTGCTTCTGCAGGTAACGATAATAAAGTAATTTTATGGGATTTAGACAAATTTCTTCAAATTGAACCTGTATTACAGCACGTCTGCAATTGGATCGAAGATTATTTGAAAACTAATGCAGAATTGGAACAGAAAGATAGACACTTATGCGATGACATTATTAAATAAAAACAATACATTTTTACTAAATATTGTCAAGCAAACTATATAAAGTTGGTTGTGTTGCAAAAAAATATTTAGTTGCAATAGTCTAAGCTTATTGACTGATTTAGCTATATTTTAACTAATTTGTTCAGCGCGTTACGGCATTGCTAGAAGCTAAAAGAATCTCATATGACATTGAATATATTAGTTCTCATCTGCATTGTTCAATTAAACTTATGGGTATGAAAATCCTTGTCACTGGCAGTTCTGGGCATCTAGGCGAGGCGCTAGTTCGTACATTGCACGACGCTAATCATGAGGTCGTCAGTCTGGATATTAAGCCATCACCGTTTACGACGGTGGTTGGATCGATCTTCGATCGCGAATGCGTCAGAATTTGTATGAAAGGTGTGGGTACTGTCTATCATGCCGCAACGTTGCACAAGCCTCATGTTGCCACTCACAGCATGCAAGAGTTTGTCGAGACGAATATTCATGGAACTTTGGTTTTGCTGGAGGAAGCTGCCGCCTGTGGAGTGGCATCATTTGTGTTTACCAGCACAACGAGCGTATTTGGTAACGCCCTCAGACTCCCACTGGGAACACCAGCTGTTTGGGTTACAGAGGAAGTAACCCCGATTCCCAGGAACATATATGGTGTTACGAAGACGGCGGCAGAAGACCTTTGTCACCTTTTCTATAGGAAACGGGGTCTTAATTGCGTTGTTCTTCGCACGTCTCGATTCTTCCCAGAAGAAGATGATGACAGGGTTCAGCGCCAATCTTATGACGACCAAAATGCGAAAGCTAATGAGTTTCTTTTTCGACGTGTCGATTTGGAAGATGTCGTTAGTGCGCACCTTTTGGCCAGCGAAAACGCCTCATCAATCGGTTTTGGGAAATACATTATCAGTGCAACTACGCCCTTCTTGACCGAAGACCTTACTGAACTGCGAACCAATGCACCGCGCGTGTTGCGAAAACGAGTTCCTGAGTACGAGCAAATTTACCAACGCTATGGATGGAAGATGTTCCAAGGGATTGATCGAGTCTATATCAACTCCAAGGCGCGAAAAGACCTAAAGTGGGAACCAAAATACAATTTCACTCATGTGTTGAGCCATCTGAGAAAGGGAACCGATCCGCGAAGCCCGCTTGCTAGAGTTATAGATTCGAAGGGCTATCACTCGGTCATATTTGATGAGGGACCATATCCTGTTGAGTGAATGGTCGCTTCTTGATGGCGGATGCAAGGGAAGCCAAAAGTGTACCAGTGACTATTACATACAGCATCTTTGCAATTGGATCTAAGATTATTTGAAAACTGATGCAGAGTTGGAACGGGACGATCAACACCTATGTGATGACATTATTTAAATTTAGTTAGCTTTCAGGGTCAAGAAATTTCATTATTGCTTGTCTCATATTTTGCACCTCTCAGTACAAACCCAGGTAAATTCAAAATATGCGTGATAACGCTACCTAATTATGATGAGTTTTTATTGATAGACCAAGGGTTTTAGCTTTTTACTGAGTAATACAATTGCATAAACTTTTATTGGTGTAATATATAAGTTGTTTGGCGTTGGTCAGTGTGTAATGCTTTTGGTGCAAATATCTAGGAAAAATTAATGTTTTAATAACTTAATTTCTTGATTAGCATTCTCTATTGAGCAACGACAGTTGTTTTACCTTGTTAGGTTTTTCTAACTACGGTATGTGACCGCACTCATTAATAAAGCAGAGTTCGATATTACCCTGCAATGCAGAACCACCTGAGCCCCGTTGGTCGTATAAAATACAGTGAAAACGGGAAGTAAAACTTTCGGTAAATGGAAGAAAATAAGGGATTTTCCAGTACCATGATCGCACCACAATATTTGACCGTCGGTGGTCTTGAGAATATTTTCTTTCCACATAAGTAATTTACGCTGCGCTTTTTATACGCTTCAAATATTTATGATACTGCTATTACGGTTTCTAGCAGTGCCGAAAAAAATCAAAGTATCTATTAAATGTGAGTTGTAAGACGCAATATAAACCTTAACAATAAAAGAAATAACCAATCTTTTAAGATCTAAAGTATGAGCTTCCGTGACGAGTTTAAACTTCTGCTACGCGCCCGTTATCCTTTGCTTTACATTGCTACCTATGAAGAGGAACGGGTGGAAGCTGCTATTCGGGAAGAAGCGACCAATCAAGGTAATCGCCCGATTTATATCTGGGATTTTGTTGATGGTTACCAGGGTAATCCCAATGACCAAGGTTTTGGGCGGCGTAACCCATTACAAGCTTTGGAATTAGTAGAAAAGTTATCTCCAAATGCACCAGCGGTGTTTATTTTGCGGGACTATCACCGATTTTTAGAAGATGTAGCGATTGCGCGCAAACTACGTAATTTTGCCCGCCTTCTTAAGTCACAACCGAAAAATATTGTGCTGTTGTCGCCGCGCATTAATATTCCTGATGATTTGATGGAAGTTTTGACAGTGGTGGATTTTCCATTACCAGCCAAGACAGAAATAAAAACTGAGATCGAACGTCTGTTAGCTTCAACTGGTACTTCTCTGTCTGCGAAGTTTTTGGATGACTTGGTAAGCTCTTGTCAGGGTTTATCTATGGAGCGTATTCGTAGAGTTTTAGCACGGGCGATCGCATCCCACGGAGAATTACAACCAGAAGATGTGGAATTAGTATTAGCTGAAAAGCGCCAAACCATTCGCCAAACCCAAATTTTGGATTTCATTCCTGCCACAGAACAAATTTCTGATATTGGTGGTTTAGATAACCTTAAAGATTGGTTATTGCGCCGGGGTGGAGCATTTAGTGAAAAAGCCCGACAATATGGTTTACCCCATCCCCGTGGTTTGCTATTAATCGGAATTCAAGGAACTGGTAAATCTTTAACTGCAAAGGCGATCGCCCACCATTGGCATTTACCACTTTTACGCTTGGATGTCGGACGTTTGTTTGCTGGATTAGTCGGTGAATCGGAATCCCGGACGCGACAGATGATCCAGGTAGCTGAAGCCCTTGCTCCTTGTATTTTGTGGATAGATGAAATAGATAAAGCATTTTCTGGACTTGGTAGTAAAGGAGATGCGGGAACTACTAGCCGAGTATTTGGAACATTTATTACTTGGTTAGCAGAAAAAACCTCACCTGTATTTGTTGTTGCCACCGCTAACGATATCCAAGCTTTACCACCGGAAATATTGCGTAAGGGAAGATTTGATGAGATATTTTTTGTCGGTTTACCAATTCAGGAAGAACGCAAAGCAATTTATGAAGTACATTTAACTCGCTTACGTCCTCATAACATCAAAAATTATGACATTGAAAGATTAGCCTATGAAACTCCTGATTTTTCTGGAGCCGAAATCGAGCAAACTTTAATTGAAGCAATGCATATTGGCTTTAGTCAGAATCGAGACTTTACCACCGATGACATTTTAGAAGCTGCTTCTCAAATTATTCCCTTAGCAAGAACAGCCCAAGAACAAATTGAAAAATTACGGGAGTGGGCTGCTGCAGGTAGGGCGCGTCTAGCTTCAAAACATAATCCTTTGAGTGACAGAATACAGCAACAGTTACAGTAAGAATTACTTAGGGGAACTCGCTAAAAAATTAGTAATAATTAACCCTCCAATTTACAGGAGGGCTAATTATTAGTTAATCCTTCAAAATCTAGGGGATTAAAAGCTGTAAGACGCTTTCAGCAAGCAAAAGAACTATATCCAGACGGTGTTGTCAGCAAAGGTACATGGCAGGTATATTGTCAAAGCTGTTGTCACAAAAGGGAAGAAAGTAGGAACTTACTTCGGTCGAGTATTGTGCCGTAAAAGTGGAAGTTTTGATATTGCGACTAAAACAGGAAGAGTCGCCGGGATTAACTATAAATTTTGTATTTCAGTTCACAAGAAAGATGTTTATTCTTACTCGTTTTAAAAGCTTTTCAGGGGCAATAAATTACCCCGTCGTTTTTCCTCCCAGTTATAAATGGACTGGGCTTCCTAACTCCCGCAAGGTCTTTGTGAGTATGTTCTAATTTCTATATATCGAGAGAAAATTCTGAAATTTCAACCAAAAAAATAGATGCTTATATACGTAGCATGCTGCAAAAATGTAGGGTGTTACCTTTACCGTTTGGTTGAATGTGGAACAGATACAGAAAATAACTCTTCTAAATTTATAATTCCCAATTTCTACTTCCTAGGCTGAAATCTTAAACCCTTATCCCAGGACATATACTGAAAATTGATTTTATGTACTTTTATTGGGGGGACGGATTCGAGTGCAAATGCAATAATAGGTGAGAAATTAAAGTGGATAACACAGCAGTTAATGGCTAAGCCTTTAACTCATTAATAACTTGATGGTGTTGAAGATATGATTTTTGTCAACATACTAAAGTTTCTGTTTGGTTTTGCTTTAGCCATTGCTATTTTAGCTGGTGGTAGTGTGGTTGCTGCGCTTTACTTTATTAACCGAAATGCCGTAACCCCCAACAAACCAACGTTCGATAATGATCGACCTCCAGCCATAACTGCAGGGGTAAAACCAGGAGAATCAGCATTTACCACTACTTCTAAAGCGAAGGAGAAAAAAAATACAAAATCCCAAAATACACCATCACAAAAAGATAAACAGTCAGCAGAAGAAGAAAAATCTTCACAACCTTTGCCACCAGGGGCTTACAACGCTCGGGTAACATGGCCACAAGGTTTAATTTTGCGTTCTGAACCCAACACAGATGCCGAATCTGTTGGTGGGGTGGGTTTCAACAAAAAAGTTATTGTTTTACAATCCAGCCGAGATAAAGCTTGGCAAAAAGTTCGAGTAGTAGATACAGATGAGGAAGCTTGGGTAAAAGGTGGTAACACTAAACGTATTGATGAATAATTAAAATAAAAGCCTAGTAAAAAAAATCAAATAAAAAACGGGGGTTACAGCATTGCTGTATCCCTATATATTTTAGGTATCTTGTTATGATTCAATAGTGATATTTTCAATTTTAAATTTTAGGCTTGAAATAGAAAATAATTTGGATATTTTACTTGTAGCGATAGCTTCACGAAAAGATAACTAAATTTATAAAAATTCTATTAATGTAAATAACTAATATTAATTGAGATTGATAGTTAAACTTATCTATACTCAAATGTCATATGAATAACTATTTGGTATATATTATCTATAAGTTTAATTAAGCATTCAATATTAACAACTAACCGACTCAAGAGTAAATAGCAAGTTACCTAAATACTGATACTGTATATTTAAAAATATCATAATTGCTTCGTAAATCGAACTAGATATTTCGGAGATAATGTTTCACTTCCAATTGCCTAAAATACTGTCGAAAATACCACATAAACTAAAATTGCCAACGGTAATATTTGCCGTTATATTAGTTCTTCTATTTACTTCGATGCCACATGCATTGACAGAGCAGCCAGTTACCTTAAATATGCTGATGACAGCCCCGGATGCTCAACCTTGGAAAACAGGAATAATCAAAGACTTTGAAGCAAAAAATCCAGGTATTCGTATCAATATAGTTGAAGGTCCAAATTCAACTAATCTATTAGAGGATCTTTACACTTCTGCTTTTATTTTAGGTGATTCGCCTTATGATTTGGTGAATATGGATGTAGTTTGGACTCCAAAATTTGCAGCAGCTGGATGGTTATTAGATTTAACAGATAAAATTTCTTCAGATGAATTAACAGCTTTCTCTGAAAAAGATGTAGAGGGAAGGCGTTACCAAGAAAAATTATATGGAATTCCCATGCGTTCCGATGTAGGAATGCTTTATTATCGCAAAGATTTACTTGAAAAAGCAGGGTTTGCAGCACCACAAACTTTTTCAGATCTAATGAAAATTTCCCAAACATTACAAAAGGGAAATAAGGCGAAATGGGGTTACATTTGGCAAGGCAAACAATATGAAGGACTAGTTGCAATGTTTGCAGAAGTTCTACAAGGTCATGGAGGATTTTGGGTTAATCCAGAAAATTTGGAAGTGGGATTAGACCGACCAGCAACTATTGAAGCAATTAAGTTTCTCAAGCAAACGATCGCAGATAAAGTTTCTCCAAGTGGTGTAACCACATATCAAGAAGAAGAAACTAGAAGATTATTTCAAAGTGGACAGGCGGTTTTTTTACGGAATTGGCCTTATGTTTGGCCCCTTGCGAATACAGATGATTCTCCACTTAAAGGTAAAATAGCAATCAAACCAATGCTTGCAACTCCTAATAATACGGGTGGAGCTTGTTTGGGAGGATGGGCACTAGGAATTTCTAAATCTTCCAAACATCCTGAAGAAGCTTGGAAAGCAATTAAGTATTTCACTTCTGAAGCAGCGCAACGTAAGTTTATTTTAGAAGCTGGTTTTGTACCAAGTAGGCGTTCTTTATTTACAGACCCAGAAATTGTTAAAAAATATCCCCACTACCCAACACTTTTAAAGGTTGTAGAACAAGCTGTTTTACGTCCCCCAATTCCTCAATATGCCCAAGCATCAGATATTTTACAACGCTATTTGAGTGCTGCATTAACTAATAGAATGTCACCAGAAGCAGCTATGAATGCCGCAGCAAATGAAACTCGGCAATTATTAGGTGAAAAAGTTAATCAAAGAATATCAATTGCAGATGGCGAATTAAATGTACAAGAAATAAGTGAAGAGAAATCCGCAAACTTACCTCAAAGATTAATATCAGAAAGACCAATATTAGAAAAACCGGTATTAGAAAGGCCAGTATTAGAAAATACAGATTTATCTCCATTAGAGGAAGTCATACCCACACTACTGGAAGAAAAATCATTCACACAAGATGACGCACAAATTCAAGATATAAAAAGCATCGATTTATTCCAGGAAGAAATACCTGTCACACAACCTCAAGAGAAAAATTTAAACATACAACAGAGTTTAAGCACACAAAAATATGGAGCATTACTATTAACCACTAACTAACAATTGCAACTCTAATCTAAAAATTACACACTAACGATCGCAAACTAAGTCTAAACAACTAAAGCTCGCATATAAATTACCTAAGTTCGGTAATAAATAAGAAAAATGCAAACCATCCGAAGTCGAGAACAGCGAACTGCCTTAATATTTTTACTACCTGCTTTAATCTTACTTTTGCTCGTATTTGGTTATCCAATAATTCGTGCTTTTTGGTTAAGTTTATTTACAAAAAATTTGGGTACCGAACTACAGCCAATCTTTGCAGGCTTTGATAATTACATACGAATGGTAGGAGATGGTCGTTTTTGGAATAGTTTGTGGACAACTACCATTTTCACCACAGCATCAGTAATTATTGAATTACTCTTGGGATTAGGTATCGCCTTAGTCCTAAATCAAAAGTTTGTTGGAAGAGGTGTGATGCGCACCGTCGCAATTTTACCCTGGGCTTTACCAACAGCATTAATTGGTTTAGCTTGGGCGTGGATATTTAACGATCAATTTGGCGTTGCTAATGATATTTTATTACGCTTAGGTTTTATAGATACTGGTATTAATTGGTTGGGAGAACCAACATTAGCAATGGTAGCAGTAATATTTGCAGATGTTTGGAAAACCACCCCATTTATTAGTATTTTACTTTTAGCTGGTTTACAATCGATTTCACCAGATTTATACGAAGCTCATTCTATAGATGGAGCATCTTCTTGGCAAAGTTTCCGCCAAATAACTTTACCATTATTGATGCCACAAATCTTGATTGCAATGTTGTTTCGTTTTGCTCAAGCTTTTGGAATTTTTGACTTAATTAAAGTTATGACTGAGGGTGGTCCTGGTGGAGCAACAGAGGTTGTGTCGATGTATATTTACTCTACCGTTATGCGCTATTTGGACTTTGGTTATGGTGCAGCGCTAGTAGTCGTAACATTTTTATTATTGATTTTTGCAGTTGTACTAGCAAGCTTACTGCTTAAAAATTTACGTTCTCGAAGTTCGCAATTTTAATTATCAGTTAATGCGCAATACTTACAGTACGCTTACGCTAGACCGCGCACGCTTTGCTAATAGTTTAAGTAAGTAGGCGAGAAAAAAGTAAACTATGTGAATAAATATAAAATATCTGTATTTGGCTCGTAGTAGCGCTTTAGCGCTAAAGCACTACTACAAACAAGTTATGATTTTTCTTACTAACATACTTATGGCTAACGCCACGCCCTTACGGGCTACAGTTACCAATTAACAATTACCAATTACCAATTATCAGTTAGTAAATTTTCAATTATCCCAAACAAATGACTTCAGTTTCTCCTAAATATAAAATTAATTCTGAAGAAAATAATACTACAAAAAATGTAGGCAGAAAAATATTATTATGGCTTGCCGTGGTTCTAATTACTATTTTTTGCCTTGCTCCTGTAATGTGGCAATTATTGACTTCATTTAAAACTAAAGAAGCTATAGAAGAAGTTCCTACGGCTTATTTTACTCTGAGTTTAACTTGGAAACATTATATTGATTTATTTAGTAGGCGTCCTTTTTGGCTTTATATACTAAATAGTGCCCTTATTTCTTTTGTTTCAACAGCCTTTGCATTAGCTGTAGGAGCACCTGCGGCTTATGCATTAGCTCGTTTACGTCCATGGGGTGGCAAAGTTATTTTGGCTGCTATTTTAATTGTAACTTTGTTCCCTGGCATTTTATTATTCTTAGGCTTATTAGAAATCATTCAATGGCTACATTTGGGTAATAATTATTTGGCATTAATTATTCCCTATACAGCAATTAATTTGCCACTCACAATTTTAGTTTTACGTAGCTTTTTTGAACAACTTCCTAAAGACTTAGAAGATTCAGCACGAATTGATGGTTACAACACGGTGCAAATGTTAGTTTATATTTTGCTACCAATGACTGTTCCAGCGTTAGTAACAACAGGAATTTTGACATTTATTTTTGCTTGGAATGAGTTTATTTTTGCTCTAACATTTATTACTCGGGAAAGCATGAAAACTATTCCCATCGCTGCAGCACAATTGGGTGGTGCATCCAGTTATGAAATACCTTATGGTTCTATCGCCGCAGCAACAGTTGTGGGAACTTTTCCTTTAGTTGTATTGGTATTATTTTTCCAACGAAAAATTGTTCAAGGTCTTACCGCTGGAGCTGTTAAGGGTTAATTTATCAGTTTATGGCTAACGCCACGCCCTTACGGGCTACAGTTACCAATTACCAATTACCAATTACCAATTACCAATTATCAATTACCTGTTACCAATTACCAATTACCAATTACCAATTATCAATTACCTGTTACCAATTACCAATTACCAATTACCAATTACCTGTTACCCATTAACGATTACCAATTTCAAAATGTCTAAACTTGAATTGAGAAACTTAAATAAGACTTACACATCAAAAATTATCCCAGTAAAAGACGTTAGTTTGATGGTTGATGATAATGAATTCCTTACTTTATTGGGTCCAAGTGGTTGTGGAAAATCTACCACTCTACGAATGATTGCGGGTTTAGAAGAACCAACTCGCGGTAAAGTCATTCTGGGAGGTGAAGATATTACTTTTAAAAGACCTGGCGATCGCAACATGGCGATGGTTTTTCAAAGTTATGCTCTTTATCCTCATATGACGGTACATGAAAATCTATCATCTGGACTGAAGCTAAAAAAAGTTCCTCGGGCTGAAATTCAACAACGCGTAGCAAATGTTGTGGAACTTCTTGGTTTAAAAGAATTACTACATCGCAAACCAGGTCAATTATCAGGAGGACAAAGACAACGAGTCGCAGTTGGTCGAGCATTAGTACGGCGTGCTGAAGTATATTTGCTGGATGAACCATTGAGTAACTTAGATGCACTACTTAGAGAAAGAGTTCGTGCAGATCTCAAACAAATATTTGCAAGGGAAAAAGCACCAGTGGTTTATGTAACCCACGACCAAACAGAAGCAATGACTTTGTCTTCTAAGGTCGCAATTCTGAATAATGGTTATATCCAACAATTGGATCCACCTGAACGAATTTACAATCATCCAGCTAATTTATTTGTTGCTGGTTTTGTCGGTAGTCCGCAAATGAATTTACTAAATCTACCCTGTAAAGGTCGCAGTGCAATGCTGGGTGATTTTCAGATTCAATTACCAGATATCCCTACCGTACCATCAGAAATTGTTCTGGGTATTCGTCCAGAAAATGTTCGTTTAGTAACTTCCGATGATGACAAACAGATAATTCAAGGAAAGGTTTTTCTAGTGGAAAACTTGGGAATGCACAACTTAGTAAGCATCCATGTAAAAAGTTCTCATTCTCCAGCATTAACAATTCGTGCGTTATTACCAACAGATCAAAGTTGGGATAGTAAGGAAATAAAACTAGTATTACCTCCCCAAAATATTCATTGGTTTGATGTGGAGTCTGGTGATATTTTAAGGTGATTTTTGATTAGGAATTGGGAATTAGTAATTACTAATCGATCATTGATATATAATTAGCTATTTATTTTTTTCTAAGAATTCTTTTAACGACTTCTCTACATTTGGTTGTCGGAGGTATACTTCTGCAGCTTCGATCAAATTATTTATATTTTCTTTACTAACATCATCAATATCATCACTCAATCGTTTACCAGTTAACTCTCGATCTAATTTAAATTGTAAACGTAATAGTCTGGAGCGAACCATTTGATCGGTTATATATTCGCATACATCTGCCGATCCATCTAATGCTACACCTATTAATGGTTGTGCCCATTGTATTAAACCCCAATGATGAGCTTTTTCAAAAGGGATGATTCGCGTTCTATCCCCAGTACCTAAAGAAAGTACAGTAATGTTTTCTAAGGAATGACCCAATCTCAAAGCTTCTGCTACAGCACATGCAGATGGATTGTTTGCTGTTACACCACCATCAATTGCTGAATAAATCGTTTTAATTGAATATATAGAATTTTGAGTGGGTATTTGCTTCCAGGCTTTATCTAAAATAGCTTTTCTGGGACGCCCTATATATTTCTTGATTTTACGAGTTTGACCACTTCCAGGACCACTAATAATTTTCAGTAATGTATTGTTATATATATTATTTGTACATGAAGCATCTTCATCTAAATAGATGTTATCTATCGATGCTTTGTAAACTTGACCATTTATTATTTTTTCTAATTTATGTGCGGGAAAATATGTTGGTGCAGAGGCAGAAGAAACACAAGTCTCCCATAAGGGAATATTCCCATAACCTTTATCTTGACGCCAACTTTTAAAAACAATTGGCTTTCTTTCAATCGTATCGTAAGCAACTATTAATAATAATGGTGAAGGGATATCAAAAATAGTTTTATCGCCAAAAACACTTTTTAATACTTGAGTTAAACCTCGATCTGAGTACTTGGGTGCTGATACTCCATGCTTAAAAATTAATTTTATTCTTTTAAGTGAAAAGCGACTCTGGTAAGGAAATATTAGTGAACTGTTCTCTTTGTAGAATTCTACTATTTTTTCGCTTCTAATCCCTGTAGCTATAGCTGCAGCTAAAATAGAACCTGTAGAAGTTCCTGCAATTAAATCAAAATACTCATTTAATGGTTGCTCAATTTGCCTTTCAATTAATGAGAGTATTTGTGCTGTTACGACCCCTCTAATACCACCGCCATCTAAGCTCAAAATCCGAAAAGGCATGGTTAATAATTACCTTCTAGTTTTAAAGTTGAATTAAAGTTGAATGATATATTCTTATTCAGCTTAGTATACAAAAGTTTAGTATACAAAAGTGTGATTTCTACTAAACGTGTTTTGGAAAGATACTTTTATTTTGTATTGGTTTTAGGTAAAATAAAAACCCATTTTTTAGAGTATAATTAGAGATTATATAAACCAAAATAAATATCTTTTGCAAAGACAAAATACACTAATTTTACACATAACTATAGATACTTGTAACATATAATAAATTTCTATTATATAGTATGCCTGAAGAAATATTATTCATAGTATTTAGTATTACAGCAAGGTTAATAAAATACAATTCATGACGATGATATAAATGCCATAATTACTACATAATAAAATTAATTATTCTCTACTCTTGAAGAGTTAATTTCAAGATAAAAATAATATCAATTATAGTAGATAAAATCTACCTATTTGAGATTTGTATTAATACCAGTAAAATTACAACTATTCAGTTCAATGGAAAAACAAACAAATAGAAATTTAGCCAAGAATTATTTGCATTCTTGGCTGTTCTTATCTCTTATTGGTGATATTTTCTAGGTATGTAAAGAAGAAGAATTTTTATTTTGACTTCATATTTACATTTACCAAAACTTCTTGATTCATATTTGTATCTTCTTGTTTAGAGGTAAATTTACCTTTCCAATTCACATTAGAAGCAACAGAGATATTAGAAGTAATCGGCATTAATTTATCGAGCATTATTTGGTATTTTCCCTCTCCATTACCTTTATAAGATTGAAGAGTTAGTGCGGCGCTGGGTGGTAGTCCTGGTAAAGTCACTTTTTGCATTGCTTGGGCTTGTTGGTCAACTTTAGCCTGGAGAGTTGCAACACCATCTTTAATATCCAATAGTTTGTATGTTTGTGTTTGGATGATATTTATACCGCTAAAACCAACCTTATTGGTTACGACCCATTCAGCTCCTTTACCCACAGCTTCTTGAGGAACAGGAGAAGATACTTTACTGAGGGAATTACTGACTTGTTGCATCATCTGTTTGAGCATTGGATCTTTAATATCAGATGCAACCAAGTTAAATTTTTTGGGATTACCACGATTATCCATCACTCCAGAACCCTTCATTCCCTTAAGTTGTGCAAACTGTTTTCGCATTGCTTCAAGTATTTGTGGTTGGACATTGGGGTCTTTAATGACATCTATGTCTGAATAGGAGAAATCGTAGCTAATATCTCCATTCGGTTCCACCTTATTAACAACAGTATTAACGGTTACTTCAGTAGCAGGAATATTAAAAGCTGGTACTGGCTTTCCATCAAGTGACATTTTCATATTGGTTTTTGTCATCATCACTGACTGCTGTTTGCTACCAGCGACAGGTTGAAAGCGCAATTTTTGTCTGGGTTCTGCACCACGATTGAGTAATTTAACTTTAGATGCTTGGGGACTTTTTAGTTGGGGTTGTTCAGAATTTTCTGTATCTGTAGATACGTTTGGTGATTTTTGTTCTGCTCTTGGTTGTGCGTGTGCGGGGGTTTGTACATACTTGATTCCAGTCCCTAGTAGCAAGCAAATTATTCCACCAGCAAATAAACTCTTCTTCATAGACCTCACCATATGCGATATATAGTTGTAAATTTTGTAGTCAAAGATAACATCGACTATAAAATTTATTTGTGAATATTTACCTTAAAACTTTGCAATACACTCTATACCTGTTTTCAAAACAACAGGAGCTTGTGAAATTTTGAGCAATCGAAAGTAGATGTGTTTAAAAACAAGTAAATCTTTACTATCGCTTTGCATCGGACTTATCTGATGGCATATTATTTCGCTGGTTCGCTATTTTTAATAAGTTTATGAGCATTATCGTCTTTGGCAGCATAAATAAAGACTTAGTGGCGACAGCACCTCGGTTACCACTAGCAGGAGAAACGTTGCTAGGACGAGATTTTTTTAGTGTATCCGGAGGTAAAGGAGCAAATCAGGCTGTTGCGATCGCGCGTTTGGGAATTCCAACCCACATGGTGGGACGTGTTGGCGCTCAAAGTTTTGGTAACGAGCTGATTGCGAATTTACAAGCTGCTGGTGTGGAAACTGAAAATGTCTTTGTCGATGAAACCGTTAATTCTGGCGTTGCAATTATTACTGTTGACGATGCGGGTGAAAATCAAATCATTGTCATACCAGGTGCAAATGGAAGGGTAGATCTGGATGATGTCGAACGATTATCCCGTTTATTACCAACAGCACAAGCGCTTTTACTGCAATTGGAAATTCCTATTCCTGCAGTTTTAGCAGCAGCAAAAGCAGCTCGAGACAGGGGTGTAACTGTCATTCTTGACCCAGCACCAGCACGATCTGATATTCCTGAAGAACTCTTATCCCTGGTGAATATTATGACTCCGAATGAAGTAGAAGCCGGACAGTTAGTAGGTTTTACTGTTGATGGGGAAGAGTCAGCCCACAGAGCAGCAGATCTGTTATTACAAAAGATGACCAGGGGTACCAATAAGTTCAACAATGTTAATTTGAAATGCCTACTGATAAAACTTGGCGAGCGAGGAGTTTATTGTGCGACCCCCGACCAAAGATTTTTTCTTCCTGCATTTCCCGTTTCAGCTGTTGATACAACTGCTGCTGGTGATGCTTTCAATGCTGGTTTTGCCACAGCATTAGCCGAGGGAAAATCTTTAAAAAAAGCAGTGGTTTGGGGCGCTGCAGCAGGTGCTTTAGCTACTACCAAGCCGGGAGCACAACCTTCTCTCCCTGATCGATTCATCTTCGATAAGTTTTTGCAAGAACAAGTCAGCGACTATTAGGGTGTCAGGCTTGAGGTGTGATTTCGCAATTCTACGCAACGAAGGCTATATTTTTGTTTCGATATTATTACTGTAATAAAAATCCTTGAAACTAAAACCAGTTTCAAGGATTTATGTATGCCAGGAACGAGACTTGAACTCGTGACACGAGGATTTTCAGTCCTCTGCTCTACCAACTGAGCTATCCCGGCGGACGTATTTGAATTTACGATTATTAACAATAGCAAAGGTCACAGAATTTTGCAAGCTTTAGCGAAATTTTTTTTTAGATTCAAGATTTTGAGACGAGAATTATTTTGGAGCACAATTCATTACATCAAATAAATTACTTTATCCAACCCAAAATATATGTAATAAAAAAATTATATCTAACCAAATTAATGCAAGCTAATATCAATACAGTTAAGCTTAATAAAAGTAGCTTGTTACTTTAAATATTTTGTTTTTGTTCTGTAACTGTTTTATCATACAAAAATAAGTATTGCTCAAATTTCAAGCAAAAATACATTTGCATAATTAATTTAAGCATTATTCAATAGAAATATTACTTTAAATACGCGTAAATAAATTTACAGCTTAGATTAACAAATAACTACTATTTTTATAAGATTGTCGTTAAAAACATTGCTTTTTACACTGATTGGATTAATAATATTTCTCAATAAAATCATGGCTGTAGAGAGTATTTTGTCATACAGCTAATATTCAGTGTGAGGAATAAAAATATGAAAAAAGTTTGGCAATCTTTGCTTACTAGTTCAGCAATTTTTGCAGCGATCGCGAATTTTGGGACTATAGCATCAGCAAATGAAATATCTGCTGCAACAGAATCTCAAACAGAGTCAAATTCTGTGATCGTCAATCCAGAAGTTCACATTGAAAGTGCCAAACAAGATCGACTCATGGCACAAGTTACCTCCGTATCTCAACTATCAGACGTACAACCAACGGATTGGGCATTTCAATCACTACAATCCTTGGTAGAACGTTATGGCTGTATCGCAGGATATCCCAACAGCACTTATCGCGGAAATAGAGCATTGACAAGATACGAATTTGCCGCAGGATTAAATGCTTGTCTCGACCGAGTAAATGAATTAATTGCAACTGCTACTGCTGATGCAGTTAGTAAGGAAGATATTGTTGCTCTGGAAAGATTACAAGAAGAATTTTCAGCAGAGTTAGCAACATTACGCGGTCGTGTAGATGCGGTTGAAGCACGTACAGCAGAACTAGAAGCAAATCAGTTTTCAACTACATCCAAACTCGAAGGAGAATTGGTTGTGGGTATAACTGATGTGTTTGAAGGAAACACAAATGATGATAATACAGCCCTAGGAGCTAGAGCGCGAATTAACTTCGTTAGCAGTTTCACTGGTAAAGATACCCTTTACACTCGAATCCAAACTAATAATATTGTTGCCCCCGATCTGGGTACTCCAGAAGGTGGGTTAGCCTTTGCTGGCGATACAGGAGACAATGATGCAGCTTTAGATGCTTTATGGTACAGTTTTCCGCTGACTAAAAAAACTAACGTTATTGCCATCGCCAATGCTGGTGCAGCAGATGATGTAGTCGATACAGTTAACCTATTTGACGGTGACGGTACAGAAGGTGCTTTATCTACCTTCGGTACTCGTAACCCAATTTATGGAGCAATGGATGGTTCTGGTGTTGGCGTTACTCAGGAATTTGGTAAGGGCTTATCTTTAAGTTTGGCTTACTTAGCGGGTTCTGCTAGCGATCCAAGTACTGATAATGGTTTATTTCAAGGGTCTTATGGAGCATTGGCGCAACTTACCCTAGAGCCTAGCGACCGCTTCAAAGTTGGTTTAACCTACATTAATTCCTACAACCAATTTGGAGGTGCAGGAAGTAATGCAGCGACTTTAAACGTTACATCACCTATAGACAATGCAACTAATCTTGCAGATACTCCATACTCGAGTAATTCTTATGGCGTTCAAGCTTCTTTAGGTCTGAGTAAAAACCTAGTATTAGGCGGTTGGGCTGGTTATTCAAATGTACGCAATCTTTCAACATCTGCAGCCTTCCCCGATCGCGGTCAAGCGGATGTCTGGAATTGGGCTGTAACCCTTGGCTTACCAGATTTAGGCAAAAAAGGCAACTTAGGTGGTATAATATTCGGTATGGAACCAAAAGTTACCGATTCAAGTATTGATGGTTTAAATGAGGATCGCGATACCTCTTATCACATTGAGGCATTCTATCAGTACAAAGTTAATGACAACATTAGTGTAACACCAGGAGTCATCTGGCTCACAGCCCCTGACCACAACAGCAACAACGACGATATTGTAATTGGAACTTTCAGAACAACCTTTACTTTCTAATCAGCAACTCAAAATCTGAAATTACAAAATCTGAAATTACACAATCTGAAATTATTTTTGGCATTTTATTTCTGACATTAATTTATCAAGATCTAGAATTTTACTTCCTTGACTCTTGATTGGAGAAGAGAAAGTAATTTTCAGTCTCAAGTCAAGAAATAAATACTTTGTCCTCAGAGGAATAAAGAAAGACCAGCCTACCACAGCTGGTCCGTAAAATAACCTTTTCTTAACGTTGTCTTCTCAAAAGAGTTAAACCTTATCCGGCGCGTTCCCAAAACGCATCGGGTAATGTTTCTTAACAATATTGTAACAGGCAACACAGATTTTTAGTGAAAATTTATCAAAAAAAGATAAGAGAAACTAAATCAACCTCTATCTTTAAGAAGAATTTACTTAGGATAGGGGGTTTTAGATTGGCAATTGGGTACTGGCGACTGGTGATTGGGTGAGTTTGCGCCGAGCAGAATTTAGTTGCAGCAATTGCGAGCGCTGGTAATTGGTATCTCATACTAAATCCGGATTAATTACCCCTTTTCAGAATGAGAGAGGGAAGTGTGGGAGGTGTGGGAAGTGTGGGGGGAAATCCCAAAAAATATAAAGGGGTTTTAAAAATCGGATTTGGTATCAATCTCCACTCGCTGTAAGGCGCGGACTCACCCCAATCCCCAATCCCCATATGCCGCTTGCGGCGGCACGCAGTGCTATCCCCAATCCCTAATACCCATATGGCTAACGCCACGCTATGCTAACGCCGTAAGGCGCGGGCTCACCCTAATCTCCCTCAACTAAATACGGTTTACCCCAAATAACCTGCTCTTGTTTATAAATCGCAATTCCCGGTTTCGCACCTTTAGGCTTATAAACATATTTTGGCTGGGTGTAAACCACTGGAACTTGTTTACTTTGACGACTGCGACTGTGATAAGCTGCGAGATTTGCAACAAATTGTAAATCTTCTGACTTTGGTGTAGTTCCAGCCTCCAATCTAAGTAGTACATGACTTCCAGGAATTTCCTGAGCGTGGAACCACAGATCGTAATCACCTGCTATCTTGAATGAAAGTTGATCGTTTTGGCGGTTGTTACGACCAATTAAAACTTCAAAACCGCCTGGAGTGTGGTATTGATGAAAATTGGTACTAGCTGTTTGAGTAGAACTGCGACGACGATATTCTGTATCTTCTAAATATTTTTGTCCCACTAACTCTTCACGAATCTCTTCCAAAGCTTGTAAATCTTCCGTACTTTGGTAATTATTTATTTGAGAAATAGATGCTTCAACTTGCTCTAAATAATTAATTTCATCCTTGACTTCTAAAAGTAAAGGTTCAACTGCAAAGCGAGCACGTTTAAGTTTTTGGTGTTTTTTATAAAGACCTTGGGCATTTTGAACAGCATTTTTATCGGGTTCAAGCTTTATCTTCACTGGTTCCCCGTTTTCAAAGTTAGGTAGAACCATCTTTTGAATTCCCGGTTTCCACTCATGCAGATGAGCCATTAATAAATCAGCTTTTTGACGATATTCATCTGCTCGATCGGATTGCTGCAAACGTTCCTCAAAGTTTTGCGCCTTCACACGCAGTTTGGTCAAAAAATTGTTGATTTTCTGATTTAATTGATGTTGCAGTTGGGAAAAAGCTTGTTGATTGAGTTTTTCCGTATAGTATTTGTCGATCAATACTTGGATATCTTGAACGGGTTCAACTCCACCCCAACCAAGAACTGTATATCCAGTTTTTGTCAAAGCCGGATTAAAGCTTTCTTGCTCCAAAGATTGCAACCAAACTCGCCAAGTTTGAAAAAGCTTTTGCCATTCCTGGGATGTTAACTTATCAGTATGAGTTTGAGGATTAATCTCCGATACTTGCAACATTGACTCAAGTAGTGATGGCGATATCCCGCGATAAGTCTTAAGTAATTGACGTTTAATACTTCCTGGTACTAAACTTACTCGTTCCCACCAACGCTCAAAAGGCTCACTTAAACTGGGAATACTGTTAGTTAAAGCAGGTGGAGCTTCATATAATTGTCCTGTGAGTACGGAACGGACGCTAGATTTTTGTTGACTGATTTGATGGGCAACAGTAATAATTTGATTGTTTGCATCGGTAAGAACCATGTTACTGTACTTACCCATAATTTCCACATATAGGTGATACAGTGGACTCTCATCGGGACGACGAGCAAATCTTAAATCAATCGCCCGCTCCCAAGGAGCAATAGTTTCTATTTCTATTAATGCCAAACCACCTAGTTGATGTACCAATTGTTGACTAAAAGTAAAAGTGTCTGGTTTTCGTGGTGGTGGTTCGCCAATACAAATTCTCGCAGCTTGAGGATGGCGAGAAATATCTAGCCAACTTCGCCCTTTGAGAGTACGCAACGCAATTGCAATAGTATATTTATCACGTTGGTGAACCTGTTCTAAACGTGATGGAAGCCAGCGATCGCGAATATCGCTGCAAACAGCTTTGAGAGTTGTATAGTCAAAAGTCTGCACGACGATCGCTCATATAATTACAAGTTTTAATGTTTAGTATAACTTTGAAGTAAGCTAACCCACGGCTTTTTAGTTGACATATATAATTTTTTTGCTGCAACTGAAGTCAATATCTAAAATCTCAGTACAGGACAAAAACTTACAAAAGTAAACAGGAAAAGGATTTCATAGAAATAACTCTTAATCACTAATATTCGTCTATCACCGAGACTGTCGAGTGAGAATCTCTTGGCAAATGTTTAAGGATTTATAGCTCTATATCCATTGCTCGACTTACCTTGTAGAATTTTTTTTATTCATTTTTTTTATTTATTCAGAATACCTGAAAAATGATAGAAGAGGGATATCTCAGGGGGTATCGAAATAGGAGTCCTACAATGATCGTAATATCTCAAGTAAACATAGGGTGATACTTTTGTTTTTGAAAATTTTCACATCGCCTTACATAAGATATTAACAAATGAAAATTCAATAGCTTAGAAAGGTTTTTTAATGTTTCAAGATCAAATAGGTACGTTTAAAAATTTACGTATTTTCGTTTCATCAACTTTTCAAGATTTACATAAACATAAGACGGCTATATTGAATTCTATAAACTCATTAGTTTCCTTCAGTGATGATGAATTCTACTGGCCAAAAGACGAATATTATTCTCATGGAAACTTCACAGATAGAGTAAAAAAAGCAGACTTACTCATAATAATTATTGCACATAAATACGGGTATATTCCAAAGGATATGGAGTATAGTGCCATTGAAGTTGTATACAATACAGCAGTAAAAAATAATATCCCCATTCTTCCTTTCATTATTGATGATTCTTATGCCTGGCCTCCGGCACTATTCGATTTTGAGCACAGGGAGAAGCTGAAAAAATTCAAAGCTAGAATCAAGGAAGCTCAATCGGTTAAGATTTTTTCAAGCCCTGATAATTTAGCAGGGCTTGTAACTGAAGCCATAGTTGATTTTGTAAATAAACATACTGGCATTAAGCTGATAAAATTTCCGGATTATGTTTCTCTTAAAGAGATATCTCTACATACTGAAATTACTCAACTTCCTGATATAAACATTTTACTTGGAAGAGCAGAAGATAAATTACTTTTTCTCCTTGAGATTAATCGTTCCAATGGATTAAATAATTTTTATGACAAACTTCATATTAGTAAACCAGATTTAACAGTAGAATTTCCGGATGCTATTTTTAATGAACTGCTTGTATCACTTAGCAAGCAAAAACGAATATATACTGTACATATGAAAAATGGTCAATCGGAAGAATTGTTTGTTAGTCAAAATAATTTATCTAATCTTTTTGAATCTTTGTTTTTTCGCATAGTTGATAGCTGTTCTTTATCAAATAAAAGAATAAAAACGAGAAGCAGTCTGATTTCTGAATCAGATTCAACCCTATATCAAGAAGAAGAACTATACGACAGAGATATTATTACTAACCCAGAAGTTATTGATAAAGTAAATAAAGCGGAAAAAGTTGAAGAATATGGAAATTTGGAATCTGTGGGAGGCTTAAATCGATTTCTCGGAATATCTCTCAATGACAATAAGTTATATTCTGTAGGTAAACAAAATGGTAAATGGGTAGAATGGCATCCTTTTATTTTAGAGTCACTTGAAGTAAACCTTCCGGATGTTTTCTTCAAACCCAGTATAAATTCTATTGCCGACCCATTAGAAATAAACCTTCCAAAGTCTCACTTCAAATCCGCATTAAGTATAGAAGATAAGAATATTACGATTAAACCAATTAGCTTTCTTGAAGAGTATCTCACATACAATGCTATGGAATATTTTTCCGATTATGGCGAATTCGTAAAAGAGATAGATTTTTACTTAGCTCGGCAATCGGTAGGCAATTTATTTCTCAAGATAGCTCAATCTATTGAGGATTATCATAAACAGAAAGTATTAGTACATGCGGATATTAAGCCCTCTAATATATTACTGTCTAGTGATGGACCAATAATTATAGATGGGTTTGATATAGCTGAAGGTGAAATTGCTCCAGGTTGGACACCAAATTGGTCTGCTCCAGAAGTAATTATGGGCGATCCTATTTCATTCAAATCTGATGTTTACTCATTGGCTAGGATAATGACTGATATTACAGGTGGTTATTTACTTGGTGAGGTGCGTAAACTTATGATACCTGGATTTTATGGAAGTTATAATACTGAAATTGATGTATTTTACAATCCCATTGTGCATATACCTTTACGAAGACACACTTTAAATAAAGAAGGAACCATAGAATGGAAACAATTTCTTCAGAGTTGTCTGCGTTTCGATCCTAATGAACGATTAGATATGAGCAAGTTTCTGTCTACTTTAGAAAAACTTTTAAGTAGTTATCCACTCAGAAACCGAATTAAGTTTCAATTGAAAAGTAAAATTTTTGCTGCCACTTTACCTAATGGTAATCATGTTGTTACACGAGTAATCTCAGATATATTTGAGCAGAATAAACCAGAATCTTCTAAAACTGTTACAAATCAGACGCATGTTCCATTAGACATTCCAACCACAGTAGACCCCTTTAATTACTGACTTTTCACGACATGTAGAAAAGGTAATTATCTGATTTTTTATTACTTTTTCAGCAGACCATAAATAATAGGATATTGTAGGTAATCAAGGTATTTTTTAACTCTTTATTATCGAAAAAATAATCACTAAAAACCCTTTTGTGAAAGTTCGGGTACAGAATTTGGGTTATAGTACAGAATGTAGCTTATAAGTCTTCGCGTGAGAAGAAACCTAGTGGTCTCAACACGAGTCTGGCAAAAGGTCCCCAGCAACTTGAGATATTAGGAGCCATAAAAGTTGGAAGGTGCCCTAAAGGGGCATTAATATTAAAAGTAATTTCTCGATAATACAACCACTGTTTAGTCAACATTCCTTTTCGCCAGCCAACCTGCTCACCAAACTTTTCATAGTCTCTCCCAACACTTTCCCAAATGCGCTTTTGCACGCTAAACCCGAAGCGCCTATTACTATTTTGTATCCAAAGTTGATTTATAGTACGGAGATCGTTACAGGGGAAATTATCGATGGATTCATTATTAAACCACCCTTGCTTCTCTCTATCGGCTGCTTTCAGCATAACAGCAAGAGTTTCCCGATCCGCTTCTTTCCATTGTTCAGCTTTCAGTAAATCTTGAAGATATGTATAGTCGATATTGTGTTCGCTACTAAGTTCATTTTTCCAGGTATTTTGAGTTTCAGTAATTAGTAGCTTCTCTATAGTGAACTCATTTAAGACTTTTTTTTTAAAACTGGTATCACTCCTTGTGAAATATTTTCCATTTCAATCGCAACTATGGCTTCATCAAAGGCTCTTTGAAACACATCTTTATTACCTGAATTTTTGTAACTCAACCCATCATAAAATCCTCTAGCGAACTCAATCGCTACTCTTTCTTTGATTGAATTATTCATACCAATTACATAATCGATATACTTGCTAATTGCTTCAGCAGGTTTTTCTGAATAACAAGCATTAAGCAAAACACATTTCACATAATCAAGATGCAATTTAAACAGAGATGTCAAAGCTTTTGGTGAAACAGGCTTATTATTTCCCACTTCATCTTCTAACAGTAATATGCCATCTTCCAAGCAATGTCCACAAAAATGAACAATTTGAGGCTGTTCTTCTGCAATAGCTCTACGAATATCTTGAGGACGGACAGCAGTTCTTGTCCTAATGTCAAATAAATCCCGTTTATTTGCTCTGCGGATAGCATCCTCAATTTCTCTAATTTCTTTATCCAAGCGGAGTCCGTGGGGAATTGCTGCTAAAATTAGGATTTTTTGTTGCTGAGTACTTTGTTGAATTGGAGTCTTAGGAGAAGGGACAGATAGTATTTCTTGATGATGATTTGCTAACAATTCTTCACCAATAGCTTTTAAACTTGGATTTCCAGGATTTGACTTACGTGCGGTATTAATTAAATCTTCAATCCAATTCTCAGCTTTTGATACTTTGATTAAATTAAAGACAATATCTTGTAAATTACTACCACCTACAATTATATCTAGACTTTTATCTAATTCAAAATATAACATTTTTTCCAGTGATGCCTTATCAGGAAAAGCATCCATTAAAGCATCCATTAATTTCCTATATTGTTGACCAGATAAATTCATCTTTTTTAATATAATTTATATCTAATCGAAATATTATTCGGCATTTTTAAAATCAGGAGGTTTTGCCTGGAATCTACTCACTTTCAGGATTCAAAGCGTTTGAGTAAACTACTTGCCGTCCTTACTATTACATTATATTGGGCTGTCCTAATTGGTAAATGGTTGCACTAACATAAACCTCTAACGATCAAAAAGCACGATCATAGAGCCAAAAGCATTTTTTGTTATGGTTTTGACTATCTTCCTTCCATTCTTCTAAATATTGATGAAAAAATGGCTTCTTTTATTCACACTCTACAATTTTTATCCTGTAATAAGATCTAAAACATCAAAAATCTAAAATATCAAAAGTAAACGGTAAAAGGTAAAAAGCAGTTCTTAGCTTTGCCTTTTAGCCATTACCGATTTTTGGATTATTCAGTTTTTTATTTTACTTCTCAATTAAACTTGGAGCATCTGCCGGTGTTATGTTTGAGATTTCTGTGTAAAGGTCACTCAACTGATGCGCTACACCATTCCAACTAAACTTAGTCTCAACTCGCTTTCTTCCTGCTTGACCCAACTTATCTCGCCATTGCGAATCAGAAATAATACGATCAATTGCGCTACAAAAAGCTTCCACATCTTTGGGTGGAGCTAATAAACCTGTTTCTTCGGGAACAACAGTAAACTGTAATCCTCCCACATCACTTGCGACAACAGGTGTCCCACTCGCCATTGCTTCAATTGCAACTAGACCAAAAGGTTCGTAATGACTCGGAACAACGCATACATCAGCTGCAGCGTAATACAATGGTAAATCTTCCTGGCTCAAACGACCGGGGAAACATGTCACCTGTCTCATCCCCAACTCATCAACAATATTTTCTATTCGTTCCCGTTCTCTACCATCACTTTGACCGGGACGACTACCACCAGCAATAATTAATTTGAGATTGGGTGAGTTAAATAAATTAGATTTTCGTATCGCCCGTACTAAAGTTTCTATACCTTTTCGGCGGTCGAAACGTCCTACATACATAACTATTTCTTCATCGAGGCTAAATTTCAGTTCATTACCTACAGTTTGAGCTTTACTTCTCAATTTAGCTCTTGCTGCTGCTTTATCAACACCACCAAAACGTTCAATATCTGTACCGCAAGGAATAATATCAATTTGACCTTCACTTGAGACCCAAGAACGCATGTGTTCTTCTTCTTGAGGAGAAGTAGCCACTATTCTCTCAGCTGTCTCTAATACATTTTTTTCTACTTCCAAGCGAGTATTGGCAATTAGGGGGACTTTATTAACAGTATTGTACTTTACTGCCCCTAAAGAATGATATGTATGAATTTGCTGACTTCCCTGAATTTGTTTCAATTGCATCCCAACCCAAGCAGATAACCAGTAATTGGTATGAATTAGGGGATATGTAAAATCATTTTCTTGCTGAAATTTCAGCAAATTATCCACAAATTCAGGTAGGTAATCAAAAATATCATCTCGTGGAACAAAATCTGTCGGACCAGCCTTCAAACGAATAGTTCGGCAATTCTCTGTATGCTCAACAATATCATCTTGTTGTGCATTTACTTTACGGGTAAACATATCAACTTTCCACCCTAGTTTCGCCAGTGCTTCACCCACGTGACGGACGTAAACATTTTGTCCTCCTGCTTCTTCTTTTCCTACCTCAATTGCAGGATCTCCGTGAACTGAAATCAAGACGATACGTTCTTCCGTTCTGGAGTTCATAGCCTTCCGATCCTCGATTTAAAGAGGTTTAAACTAGCGCCAAAGTTTCACCTTTGCCGTTCAACCTCAGTTGTCTATTTGTTCTAAGTAATATTTATTTTAATTTAAAACGTCTAATAAATTTACATTTTCGTTACTTTAATAACTTATGTGTTAACTATATTAAAAGATGCAAATTATACTTCTAATCCAATAATTTTGCTCAACTTTTATTTCCATCTTAATCTCAAAAATACTTGTAAAGTCTAATCATTATTACTTGTGGGGATATCGAACTATATATCTAATTGATACTTTTATTGTTTTTTTATACATTTAAACAAAAAATATTTAAAGTCTAAAAAGCAACTTTTAAAATAGTGTTATCACTTACTTGATTTGTACTCATAAAATGATTACTTGATGTCTTTATAAAAATTTATATTTTTTTAACATAATACCTTAATAGTTTTGATAAATAATATGATTAATTACCTCTTGGCCCTAGTGTATAAAATTTACGCTCTATTTATCGTGTTTTAATTAGCAACAAATCATACATTAGCTTAAATTCTCAACAGCAGGTTTCTCATTTATAATTATCATGACAACTGAAATGTCTTAAATTTTTCCGCTTTTCAGAAGCTAAAGATGATATGTGAATACGGTTCCTTAACGAAGTAGCATATGAAAACATATGCCAAAACCTCTTCTCGATCACTTCGAGACGCTTTCAGCGAACGCGGAACGCCTCTTAGGCATTTATCGCACCACCCAAGAAGAGATGTTAGCCAAATTATAAATTTTAAATATCAAGCTTGTAAGAAGAAATTATATGGTGGTGTGGCATTGAACGAAAAAAGCCCACACACCAATCTCCGAAAAATGTCTATTCAGAAAATTCCAGTTTGAACCAAAATGATATATTTGGGGTTCATAAGTTCTGACTCTATCAGCTTTACAGCACTCCCGTTAACTTTAAAGGCAGCACTCAAGCATCACATATACTTTAAAAAACAAATTATTGGATTTTTATATCAAGAAAAAATGATATATACCTGTAAACCTTATATAAGATAGATATTTTTAGATCGCCTTTGACGAAAAATTCTCTTATTTGGAAATATAAAAGTAACATTTTAGACAATAGATATATCTATGCATCAGTAATTTATGAACTGAGACTAGACATCTATTAAATAATCAGAAGTAAATAATCAGAAGTAGGTAAATATTTAAATTTTTCATTCGTTTTTAACTATTAAATTAAAAATTAAAAATCAAAGACAGAAAATACTTTGATTTTTAATTTTTAATACCCCAAGAAAACAAATTAATTTGTTGCTTGTGCAGCTAACATCTCCTTGAGTTTTTCTAGTTCTGCAGCCCAGCGAGGGTCTGGACGAACTGCATCGGAATCATGACTAGATGAAGAAGTCTCTTTTGGTGAATTACGACGAGATTTCTTCCCTTTCTTACCTTCTTTTTGAGGGCTACCAGCACCACTCGATGCTTTTGCAGCTTGTTCCTCGTTGTTTTCCTCTCCTTTGCTACGAGGTAGTGCCTTTTCGACTTTAATCGCAGTTTCTTTAAACATCTGACCATTATATTTTTCAATAATTTGGTCAGCTTTCTCATCATTATTGACTGTAATAAAGCCAAAACCACGGCATTTTCCAGTCTTACGATCTTTAATCAGTTTAGTTGTAACTGCATTACCTTCTTCGGCAAAAATTGCTTGTAGCTCTGACTTATCTATTACTTCTTTCGGCAAATTGCCTATGTAAAGGCGAACAGACATTTACTAGACCTCCACGGTTGAATAAACACAAACAGGTAAAAACAAAATTGGCTTTGACTGTTGCTACGTGCCTTTTGATAAATATTGCCATAAACCAATATCTTTTACTCCCAACTGCCAACTTTTTCAACACAGTTTTTTAATGGGATTGAGCTTGTTTTAGGCAGAAGCGCGCACAACGCTCATAATACCTTTATTCTATGARTTTTTAGTTTAAAAGCCTTCCATTCACTACCAAAAAATACTTAACTACCTTAATTCAGGGAATCAAACACCATTCCCTACAATATCACGCTATCCCAATTGCAGCTAGTTCAACTCACACATTTTGTTGCTTGAAATTTAAATATTGTACTATAAAATACATTTTGTCCAAAATCTAATATTTCAGAAACAAAAACCAGCCATCGGCTGGTAAATTCACTGCTGTGTTTGGGGAATTTAAAAGCAACTATTGGCGTATACAGTCTCAGAGATAGCTAAATTATATATATATCTAAAACTATTGTTAATAAACTTAACACTTCAAGGCATAATGTGCAACTTTTATTTATATATAGTCCCAAGCAATTTTAAAAATCCAGAACTGCAAAGTCGTGAGAGATTAAATGAGAATGGACTACTGTAAGTAAATTAGGGTTATTGAAATAACCCGAAGCTATCCTTTGAGAAAGATATAAGCACCTAAAGCAGTAAAGATGAAAGCAAAAATCATGGACCATATCGGATGAAGTCCATTAATCTTTTTACCACTTTGAGTTTTTAATATTTGAATATCAACCCAAGGTGTCGCACCCCGTCGCAACCAACCGCGAACTATGACTTGTCGACCGATAAAGTCCTGAGGATTAACTCCTTGTCCCAACCAGGAAATATGGTGTAATCGGAGCAAACCTCTATTAGTTTGTAAAATCAAATCTTGTCCTAAATAATTACTGGTACCACAACGACCAAGCAATTTCCCAGCAAGTAAAACAGCATTACTATCGATTGGAAGCGAAGCTGGGTTGTTTAAAACGTCGATAAAATTTTCGTTAGTTTGGGCTGAATTGGGTTTAATTTCAGGGAAGAACTGGTTGATTCTAACTAAAGTTCCAATGCTAAAACCAATTAAAATACAGCCTAAGAGGAAATTCCAATCATCATATATCCACTTTAGATTCAAAACCTCAACAGTATAAGCAATTTGCCACACTAACCAAATGCCAAAACCTAATACCAAGCCTAAAGGAATTCCCCACCATGGTGCCATACCAATAAAAAAAGACTGATGTCGAATTTGCAATGGTTGTTGTTTTTCTATACTTAGCTCTGTTTCCAAACGCCACTGACGAGCAATTTGACATAGGCGTTGAATGCGATGTCCTGTGAGAGGATGACTGCTATTAGCAGCAAACCACCAACGATAGGGATTAAGATATTCCCACATTAAATAGGACTCGAGAGCAATGTGGGGTGCGGTACTCCCCAAAGATAAACTTTGTTTGTGTCCCAGTGGTAAAAGTAAATTCAAGCTTTCTAGCAAATAACTAGTTTTTTCTTGTTTTTCAATGTCTCCAGCAATTCCAATTGCCATTTTAAGTAAAGCACGAATTGCAGCGTTGGGGTGACCTGTAATTTCTGCGGCGCGGCGATCGCTATAGTAATGACGTAACTGGGAAAACCATAAACTGGTACCAGTCAACACATACCAAATACAGTAAAAGAAATTGGCGAAAACCCCTAAAAAGGAACGTCCAATTTTGTTTGGTAACCAGTCCCCCCAACCGGAAATAATTTGGTACAAACCATAAATCGGTAGAGTCACCAACAGGTAAAGGGAGGTTAATCCAACATCACCATAGGTAATATGTCCCAATTCCATTCCATAAACTGCAGCTATCTCATCATTTTCTAGTTGGTCTAAGAGTCCTTGAGTAACTACAATCCTAGCGGTGCGGGGCAAATGTCCATAGGAATAGGCAAATGGAGCAGATTCTTGTAAGACAAATAACGGGGGTAATTTCCACCCTCTTTGCTGACAGTAACGTATTAATAGTCGATTAGCTGCAGGGCTATACCTGTTTAGTTGCTCTTTTTGTAAAGTTTGCTGGGGATAAAACTTACTCAATAAGATATCCAATAACCAAGGAGAAGCTATAGCAAGAACAATAACAACTGCTAGTAAGAAGTAAATTGGATCGTAATAAAGAAACTGTAATGATTCCACAAACGGCAACCAGTTTAAAAGATAATTGACTGATTCCATCAATAAAACCAGTAAAAATCTCATTGTCCAGAACAATGCAACCGATGTTAGAACCATCACTACCCTCAGGAGAAGCAGTTTAGGTTTCGGTAAAGGTTGCCACATTTTTGCTTTTGGTGCTTTTCGCCAGTGGACAGTTACTCCCCTAACTGATAGTTCGTTACTAGATTTAGTTTCTTCAAATGCGACGGTAGATTCTTGTTCATTGTTGGTTTGATTATCTTCAGGTTTATTTTCCCTGGTTTGATGATTTATCTTATGTTGCTGCCTCAGGGATTTATCTGTGTGAAATATATCTTGACTACTTTCACTGTCTGGTACTTCAACCACATTAGAAGTATCCTGAGTTACAAGCCGTGATGAAGATAAATTCTCCTCAAGCAGGTTAGAAGCAGAAGCTGAATTATCAAAAGGAATAAAACCCGTGGCTTCAGGTATATTTTCTGCTTGATTCTTTGATGTTAATTGTTCTTTAGAACGCTTAGCCCGCAGTTTTTTTAAGGAAAGATTCGCCCATTCTCTCACTTCTTGATTATCACTTTCACGCAGATCTTCACACAGAGAAATGGCTGTGCTAACTTCACCGGTCCGGGAATAAGCCACAGCTAGCCCGATTGTTGCTTGTAAAACATCGGAATAATTAGTTGACTGACTGATGAAGCCATCTAATATAGTTATTGCGGCTTGGTAATCTCCCTGTTTGAGAGCATTTAAACCAGACTGAAGTGATAGTTCGGAATGTGATGGCATTGGAACTGTAACTCAATTATTGGACACAGCCACCCATTATTTTGACCTTTTGGGTAACTCTTAGTCTACTAACAATAGGAGGGTAAAAAACTGGTAATTTCTAGCAAAAGCCCAAAATATAACCATCAGCCACATGGATTTAAATTGAGTTTTCAATCTAAATGCTGATAACTTTTTTGCCCAGAATCACACGATCTAATTACTTAAGGAAATATTACTCAGCGGGAAAACCAAAAATAAATATTCCCAAAATATTCTCATAATCATAGCTTTACTTGCAGGATGCGATCGCACTCCACCTTAAACAGGCTAAAAACCCAATACTAAAAACTCAATATTCTATTTACATTTATTGGAAATCGTCAATAACTTGAAATGCAGAGTAGTCAAGTAGGTTATGCAGTAAATAGACTGTTAGCCGGAATTCATTTTTATTATTTGGGAATCAATTCATAGTTTGGCAAAAGTGGGCGAAGGTCGCCCTTGATAATTCGCCTTTAGTCGTTCGCCCTTAATAATTTGCCTTTAATACTTATGCTTTGGTGGGCTGTTTCCCAGAAACAACTGGAGCAATATTATTTAATTTTAATTCTGAATGATCTTGCTGTAATTGCTGACAATTCCATTCGTTACGGAACAGTAATACCGGACGTCCCATACTATCTTTGACAGTAGTTGTATTGAATAAACGTCCCACTTTCTCCAAGGCTTCCCAACCACCTTCAACCCAACGGGCGACACTGTAGGGTAATGGTTCTAATCTTGTTTCGATTCCATATTCTTGAAGTAAGCGAAATTGTACTACCTCAAGTTGTAACTGACCGACTGCTGCTAAGATTGGGTCACGCTTAGCTTCATCTACGGAGTACATAATCTGTACTGCTCCTTCTTCTCGCAATTCTGAAACACCTTTCTGAAATTGCTTGAATTTTGAAGGATTGGGGTTACGAAGTACAGCAAATAACTCAGGCGAAAAATAAGGTATTCCCTCATATTCAAGCTTTTTACCGGTATATATTGTGTCACCAATTGCAAAAACCCCAGGATTATTTAAACCAATTACATCTCCAGCATAAGCGTACTCAATCGATTCTCTTTCTTGGGCAAATAATTTCTGTGGTCGGGAAAGACGCACATTTTTACCAGTACGGGCGTGATTTACCGTCATATCTTTCTCAAATTTTCCCGTGCACACCCGAATGAATGCTACCCTATCCCGGTGTTTTGGATCCATGTTCGCCTGCAACTTAAACACAAAACCGGAAAAATCTGGGTATGTTGGTGAAATTTCACCCAAGGTACTTTGACGTGCGGTGGGCTTGAGAGCATATTCAAGAAAATACTTTAAAAATAACTCCACCCCAAAATTAGTCATCGCACTTCCAAAGAAAACAGGTGTCATTTTTCCTTGGTGCACCAAATCCAAATCTAGTTCTGGTCCAACACCTTCAATAAGTTCTAATTCATCTTTAAGTTGATAGTAAAGTTCTTCTTCTATCAGTTCTTCTACTCTTGAATCGCCCAATTCTAATACATTTTCTAAAGCTTCACGGCTACCGTGGGCGCTCCTTTCAAATAAATGTATTTGCCTCCCGTTGCGATCAAATACTCCCTTGAAGCGATCGCCCATACCGATCGGCCAATTTACAGCATAGGTCATTAAACCTAATTCTTGCTCGATTTCGTCAAGTAGTTCTAAAGGTTCCCTTCCGGGGCGATCAAGTTTATTAACAAAAGTAAAGATGGGTATACCCCGCATCTTACAGACTTCGAACAGCTTTCTGGTTTGTGGTTCCAAACCTTTTGCTGCGTCAATTAGCATCACAGCATTATCTGCAGCAGCCAAAGTCCGGTAAGTGTCTTCACTAAAATCTTGGTGTCCGGGAGTATCGAGTAAATTGATATGGGAATTTTGGTACTCAAACTGGAGCACAGTGGAAGTAATAGAAATTCCTCTTTGTTGCTCCATTGCCATCCAATCAGAAGTTGCTTTGCGCTGCGCTCTTCTCGCCTTCACAGAACCAGCTTCGTGAATTGCTCCTCCGTATAACAGCAACTTTTCTGTCAGGGTTGTTTTTCCCGCATCAGGGTGGGAAATAATCGCGAAATTACGACGCCTGTCTACCTGTTGAGTAAGTTCTGACTCAAGTTCAGTTGACATATTAGTTGACATAATTTGAGTTAAATGTTTATGAGATGCGTTACTTTAATTAAATTAAATTTTCCTACCTAAAGCTGGAGTTTTTATCTTAAGACAACAAAGCTCGTGCTAGTGTCTTAATATTGTCAAAAATCAGCTAAAAATCGGAGAATCGAATGTACGACACGGAGAGCCGAAGATTTTTATCAGCACTGTGTCATGGCGCTATTTTCTTTAGTTGTTTGGTATTATCAATCGGCGTACCTTTTTTCATCCTGTTTATTAGTAACGACCCAATGGTTAAGAATAATGCGAAAGAAGCTATCAACTTCCACTTTAATGTATGGCTCTATTTCCTGATTATTACACCTTTGGTTTGGGTCACCCTTGGTTTGTTAGGGATACTATATGGGGTCTGGTTACTTCTCCATTGGGGGCTTACTATTTGGGCGTTGTTTAACGTTCTAACGAATCCAGATAAACCTTTTCGCTACCCTTTTATTTTCCGTCTTATATAACCCAAAAGCTACAGGTTCGAGCGGAAGTCAGCTAGTATTGAACTCAAAATTTTAACCGAAAAAGTAAATTCACCACGAATCGATAATCAATATTTTTCTGTTTGCATCCTTGGCAAAGGAGTTTAACTTATGAAACTCAAGGCATCAATTCAAACAGTAAATTAAAATTTCCAATTCAAAAAGTAAATTCTGTATTTATTGCAGGTGGACAGCAAATTAAGTGGCAAGTATTCTGGTGTCAGTAAATAATATTTCCAGATATATTAAGTTTTGAATTGGGATAGAGATTATTTAGTGTTAGCAGAAAATTTTTCTGTTATATTCTCTCCGAGCGATAGTTATAGTAAATACTTTTCCAGTCCTTAAAGTAATTGAATGCATTTCCCACATAAGTGTAAAGGAATATAAAGATAGGTTTGGAAAACTAATCCCTTAGGTCACACTGATACCTAAGATATAGAATTTAGCCGATAGTGGAAATTTATTTACTTCTCTAAGATTAGTTTCCTGGAGCTAATTTTCTAGGTTAGTTTCCTGAGGCTAATTTTCTAGGTTAATTTCCTGAGGCTAATTTCCTGGGGTTATTACTTAGGTTTATTTTGACTGATCATAATTAACTATTCACCCAAAAACTATTCACCCAAATTGCTAGTTATAGGCAAAATTTTTGAGATTATCTCATATTCTCCCTAAACTGCCCTTAAAAAAGGCGAGTTTGAATTAATTTTCTCCCCTATTAGGGGGTTCAGGGAAATCTAAATCTGACAGACTTGTAACTAGTGACTTACGTTATTTCCGGGAAACACAGCTCCAATCAACAGTTCTCGTAGCGATAAATTTACCTGATGGCTGATAGATTGATGCTTTGTATTCTGCTTTGATCGATTTTTTAACATTTCAGCTTAACACTCTGACTGTAAAATACAAAATTGCCCTACAACTCTCGATCTAAAAAATTGAGCAGTAGGGCAGAGGCAAGTTAAGCGCTGATTCCAGTCTGTCCGAGTAAAGCGAATTTCTTGCTTTATCATGTGACGCTTTATTTATTGTCCGCTCTAGCTTTTAGTTGATAAAATTTTATGTTTCCAACTCATCGACCTCGTCGTTTGCGTACCAGTTCTCTACTACGCCAGATGGTACGAGAAACAATACTTACAACAAACGATTTAATATATCCCTTATTTGCAGTTCCAGGAGAGGGAATTGCCAAAGAAGTGAAATCTATGCCTGGGGTATATCAGCTATCTGTAGATAAGATAGTTGAAGATGCCAAAGAAGTTTATGACTTAGGAATTCCGGCAATTATTTTGTTTGGGATCCCAGATGAAAAAGATGATGATGCCACTGGCGCATGGCATGATTGTGGAATCGTACAGAAAGCATCTACTGCTGTTAAAGAAGCAGTACCCGAATTAATAGTTGTTGCTGACACTTGTTTGTGCGAATACACCAGTCACGGTCATTGTGGTTATTTGCAAGTTGGAGATCTAAGCGGACGGGTTTTAAATGACCCAACCTTAGAATTATTGAAAAAAACTGCGGTATCTCAAGCTCAGGCTGGAGCTGATATTATCGCTCCTTCAGGAATGATGGATGGTTTTGTGCAAGCTATCCGTGCAGGTTTAGATGAAGCTGGTTTTCAGGATACCCCTATCATGTCCTATGCAGCGAAGTATGCATCATCTTATTATGGTCCATTCCGAGACGCGGCTGAATCGGCACCCCAGTTTGGCGATCGCAGAACTTACCAAATGGATCCAGCTAACGCCCGCGAGGCAATTAAAGAAATCGAATTAGACATTGCTGAAGGTGCGGATATGCTTATGGTCAAACCGGCTTTATCATATATGGATATCATCTGGCGAGTTAAGCAGGCTTGTAATTTACCAGTTGCAGCATATAACGTTTCCGGAGAATACTCCATGATTAAAGCTGCAGCCCTCAATGGCTGGATTGATGAAGAAAGGGTAGTGTTAGAAACTCTAACTAGTTTTAAACGTGCCGGAGCCGATTTAATTTTGACTTACCATGCTAAAGATGCTGCTCGTTGGTTAAGTTAAATCCAGGGCGAATACAACCAATAAGTAATAATTCCAAATTATCAATCTCTCGAACGCAGCTATAACAGGTTTAATTTGACGGGCGATCCAAGCAATTTGGGTTAGAAGCCGCCAATCATAACTTGTGTAGTGGTGAATCGAGAGATTGAACTTATTTATGTAGATAGGGGATCGATAAATTCATATTCACCGGACTATAGGATGTTATTTTCTCCATGTCTTTTATCCATATCTTTTATAAATTACTGATGAGTAATAATAAATGAGAAATGTCTATTTTTTTATTGCCACTGTGAAAATACTATTATCTACAAAGATGATTTTTAAAATTACTATGAAGTTTTCGGTATAATCCGCAATAAATTTGCCAGGAAGTACACTGATGGCTTATAAAATAATATAGTTAAAAAAAAATTGTCGATTGACTATTTTTGTCGATTGAATGACCGATTTAATAAGCCAATTCTGTTGTAATAAAGAGGGAGCAATTAGGTATGGATATGCAAGTCCTGAGAGAACGGGCGGGTCTTAGCCGGACTGAAGTAGCCTTCAGGCTTGCAATAAGCGAAACTAGTGTTCGCAATTGGGAAGCAGGACGTACTGAACCAACCATGACACCTAAGAAATATTTGGAAGCTATACGCCTGTTTAAATGCACGCCAGAAGAGTTGGCAACGGCAAGTGAAAAGTCTATAAATCAAAGACATAAGCGTAAACCTGGTAGACCCAGGAGATACCCAGAAAACGGTGTAAGTCAGTCTCCGGCTATTAGTCAGATGAGTGATTCACCCATTTATACTCCAAATATTTAGTCTTAATTTTTTAGTGCTTCGAGCTGATTTTATCTATATATAATTTCAGTTTGTAATGTTTGCTTCCCATCAAGCATGTCTGAACAATTTTAAGTATTGAGAAAAGTAAAAAAATAGGTTGAGCAGTATAAATGTGATCTTAAAGGTTACTTATTTATCTGCTTGATAAGTAAGGTAGACGTTTTTTAGCGTCTATTTTTTTTTGATATTAGAATGCAAGTAACTGTTATTAGTGATGTTGCCAAAGCACTGTAAAGGATAAAAATCAAAAATTAATTAATGGGGCAGGTGTAATTGATAAGATAAATAACTAGTGAAAAGATTTGTTTCGTATGAAGTACTTTTGATGAAGTAATTTTTTTGAGTTGGAAATTTTAACAGTAACTCTTAACTTAACTGTATGATTAAAGCTTCAGAAAGTGTAAAGTAGAGAATTTTTACCAAATTTGTTTGAAGTCTGAGTATGGGAAATTTTAGATACATTGCTCAGAATTACAAGGGCGTGACAAATATAACTACTTACGTACTTAACAGCAGTGCAAATTTTGTGATAAATTTTTCGTTCAGTAAGTCCTACGACAACCTTGAAACACCAAAATGTAATTTATCCTGCATTCTCTTTCTAAAACATAGCGTTCGTGCAATTGGAGTTTCTTTAACTAAGCTAACATCATTAAAGCTTGTTTGATGTACTAATAACAGCAGGTTAATACTGGTATTTTCAACCTTAGTTGTCTGTATAAAGACATATCGCTGACGATATTTTCAGCAGATGCACGATAAGATTCTAAAACTATAGGGTAAATAAAAGGTCTCATGGCTCAAACTATATTCTTTAATGCTCTGCGAGAAGCAATTGATGAGGAAATGGCTCACGATCCAACAGTATTCGTTCTTGGTGAAGATGTTGGTCACTATGGTGGTTCTTATAAAGTAACCAAAGATCTTTATAAAAAGTATGGAGAATTGAGAGTTTTAGACACACCCATTGCTGAAAATAGCTTTACTGGCTTAGCTGTTGGAGCAGCCATCAATGGTCTGCGACCAATAATTGAAGGTATGAATATGGGTTTCTTGCTTCTAGCATTTAACCAAATTGCCAATAATGCCGGAATGCTACGTTATACATCTGGAGGAAACTTTAAAATTCCAATGGTAATTCGTGGTCCTGGTGGTGTAGGAAGACAACTAGGAGCAGAACATTCTCAACGTCTTGAGGCTTACTTCCAAGCAGTACCTGGGCTGAAAATTGTTGCTTGTTCTACGCCCTATAATGCTAAGGGTTTGTTAAAGTCTGCGATCCGCGACAATAATCCAGTGTTATTTTTCGAACACGTATTACTTTATAATCTTAAAGAAGAATTACCAACAGAAGAATATTGGCTGCCGTTGGATAAAGCAGAAATAGTTAGGCCAGGGAAAGATGTCACCATTTTAACCTACTCCCGCATGAGGCATCATACTCTACAAGCATTGAAAACCTTAGAGAAACAAGGTTACGATCCAGAAATCATTGATTTGATATCTCTTAAACCGCTAGATTTAGAAACTATTGGCAATTCTATCCGCAAAACCCATCGAGTTATTATCGTTGAAGAGTGTATGCGGACTGGCGGTATTGGTGCTGAATTAATCGCCTCCATCAACGAACGCTTTTTTGATGAATTAGACGCACCAGTGGTAAGACTTTCTTCCCAAGATATTCCTACTCCTTACAATGGGACTTTGGAAAGATTGACAATTGTGCAACCAGAACAAATCGTAGAAGCAGTAGAAAAAATGGTAGCTTTGCGCGTTTAAAATCGGGGACTAGCGACTGGGGATTGGTGAATAGTACCGCTGCGCGGAAGTCAAAAGACGTCCTCCGGACACGCTTTGCGAACAAAACAGACTGCGCCCGTAGGGCGTTAACGCAGTGGTGGGGCGTAAGCATGGGGCGTAAGGTAAGCACAGCAAAAGTCAAAAGTATTGTCTTATCTAGCTTTTAACTTTTATGAATAGTTGCTTTATTCCGCCGACCTGCACTAGTAAGAAATATTAAGTTGAGAAAATTACTGGTTTCATTTCTAATTCCTGACCCCTCATTCCTAATTTTCATATTGTGTTATGCACACTTGGGTGTATTGGGACGCTAACATGCTACGTATGTCTAAGATACACTACCAGTTAAGAGAGTGGGAGCCATCTAGGTGCTAGCACCAATCCCTTATCCCCGAGTTCCCACGGAGAACCTACACCCGGTTCCTGAAACGATTGCTATGCTTACGTCTGTCAGGACGTATTGTTATACCAATCCCGGTTCTACTTGAGAAAAAGTTATGATAACCTTTGTTACACAATTGAAGGTATGCAAAGACAAAAACCGCTATTAATTTTAATTTTTGTATTGGTCTTTGCCGCTATTGCGGTACTCGTAAATTTTAATGTACCCCTTGGACTAGACTTACGAGGTGGTTCGCAGTTAACGATTCAGGTAAAGACTACCGAGAAAATCAAACAGGTTAGCGAACAGGATTTGGAAGCTGTTCAAACAGTTCTGGGAAATCGAGTCAATGGTCTTGGTGTTTCCGAACCAGTCATTCAGTCGGTGGGAAATAATCAAATCTTGATTCAATTACCCGGAGTGGATGACCCCCAATCAGCAGAAAGAGTTTTAGGTACAACTGCACAACTAGAATTCCGACGTGAAAACCCTGAAAAAATAAAACTTTTAACAGTCAGACAGGAAGAACTGAGAGAACTGCTGACTAAACAACAAGATTTGCAAAAAAAAGAGGATAAAGCCGCAATTGAAGCAAACCAAGCCAAAATTGCTGAGAAACAGAAGCAAATTCTTGAAGGACAACAACAACTATTTGAAAAAACCGAATTGACCGGTGAATATTTAACAGATGCAATAGAAGAACCACTTCGTGCTGGTGGTGCTTGGGCTGTTGCAATCAGATTTAATAATAAGGGAGGTCAATTATTTGCTGACCTCAGTCGGGAAGCAGCCCAAAACTCTACTAGACTGGGCATTTTCCTTGACGATCAATTAATTAGTGCACCCAGTGTTGGTCCCGAATATAAAGATACTGGAATCACTGGAGGTAGCGCTCAAATTTCTGGGAGCTTCGATTCTAAATCGGCAAAAGAATTGGCATTGCAATTGCGTGGGGGTTCATTACCTTTACCGATTGAAATAGTCGAAAATCGTACTGTTGGCGCTACTTTAGGGCAAGATAGCATTAAAAGTAGTATATTTGCTGGTTTAAGTGGTTTGGCTTTAGTTTTGGTATTTATGGTTTTCTACTATAGACTACCGGGGCTGATTGCTAATATTGCTTTAATTATTTATGCTTTACTTACTTGGGCTTGTTTTGCTTTATTAGGTGTAACTCTTACACTACCAGGAATTGCTGGTTTTATCCTTAGTATAGGAATGGCAGTAGATGCTAATGTTTTGATTTTTGAACGTACCCGGGAAGAACTACGCGCAGGAAAGAGTCTGTATCGTTCTGTTGAATCTGGTTTTTATCGAGCATTCTCCAGTATTTTAGATAGTAATGTTACTACACTAATTGCTTGTTTGGCCCTGTTTGTTTTGGGTGCAGGTTTTGTTAAAGGTTTTGCTCTTACCCTGGCGATTGGGGTATTGGTGAGTATGTTTACAGCAGTTACTTGTTCTCGGACATTGATGTTCTTGGCTATTACTATACCTTCATTGCGGAAACCGGAAATATTTTGTCCCAATCTTCCTAGTTCGAAAAAGGCAGAGGTAGCTTGATGAAAATTAGTATAAATAAATCACGACCACTTTGGTGGGTTATTTCTGCTGTCATTATTATTGCCGGTGTGATGTCAATGGTAATTTCTTGGCAGCAAATTGGTTACCCCTTGCGTCCCGGCTTAGATTTTGTTGGTGGTACCAGATTACAGGTAGAACGAGACTGCAGCAAACCTGAGAATTGCAAACAAGCAGTTGATATCGCTACAGTCAGGGAAGTTGCAAAAGAACAAGGACTTGGGAATAGCAGTATTCAAATTAGTGGTAAAAATGGCGTCTTGATTCGGAGTAAAACTCTGAATGTTGAAGAACGGAGCAAACTACAAACTGCTTTGAGTGAAAAGATTGGTGAATTTGACCCCAAGAAAACACAAATAGATACTGTGGGTCCAACTTTAGGGCGGCAATTATTTTCTTCTGGAATTAAAGCTCTAACCGCAGCATTTATTGGTATTATTATTTACTTAGCCTTTCGATTCCAGTTGGATTATGCTGTGTTTGCTATTGTCGCAATATTTCACGATATCTTAATCACTGTTGGAATTTTTTCAATTTTAGGTTTGGTTGGAGGTATAGAATTAGATAGCTTATTTATTGTTGCATTGTTAACGATTACGGGCTTCTCGGTCAACGATACCGTAGTGATTTATGACCGAATCCGCGAAACACTGAAAAATGATTCTGGGCGTCCAATTGCGGAGGTAGTGGATGATGCTGTCAACCAGACCTTACCTAGATCTGTAAATACTACACTAACAACATTATTGCCATTGTTTGCCATTTTTCTATTTGGTGGCGAAACTCTGAGAAATTTTTCTTTGGCATTGATTATTGGTTTTGCTATGGGAGCTTATTCTAGTATTTTCATTGCTAGTACTCTTTTAGCCTGGTGGCGCGAACGTTATCAACAGGAAGCAATTCTGGAAAGTAATCAGTCTGTTGATGCTTAACTTTAACTTTAACCTTAGAGGAGAAGTCTTCCATGCAGATTATTGCTCATCCAGAATAAAATCTGTGAACAAAAGGATCCTGAGACCTTGGGAAAATCCTATAAGGAAGAAAGCAGCAAGTTAAACGTCAATTTTGTACAAAAACGTGCAATCTTGTATAAATTTTATGGAGCAGAAGAGAAGTTCAGCAAACGGAGAAAGGGTTGGTAAATTGAAATTTGCGAGAATTAACACTGGTAAAGCAAACCTACTGCGAATTGATTACTCAAATTTTGAGTTTTAAACCCTAACCCAAGCATAATCTTCTCCTCTCCTTTATAAATATGGAACAACAACCCAAACAAAACTCAATTAATCATGAGGACAATTCCGATCCTGAGTTCGAGCGACAAGTTCAAAGGTTATACGAACTAACTGTCTACAGTAGATGGCTACTAATTGTATTTGTCTGGCTAACAATAGTACCTATCTGCTTGTGGAATTTACGTATGGAAATTGCACTGTGGAAAGAATATTTTACATTTGCAGCAGTTAGATACGGACTTATATCCCATCCACTTGCAGCCTTAGGATTAGCTTTTAGCGTCGGAATGATACTCGCAGTTTTGATCTGGCAAAGTCGCAATATCTTGTTCGGTCTGTCATCTGAAGAAAAAAAGCTTTTGGAAGATCGGGTTTGGCGGATTCGCAAACAAGGCTCCAACCATCCTTTATGGAAATGGATTTGTAACTAAATACAGATTTTCTTTAGTTTTAATTTTTTTAGTTTTAATTTTTTTAAAGATATATTTAGATAAGTACTATATAGTGCTTGCTGGAAGTGCTCTTAAAAGGTATTTGATATGAAATCTACTCAGATTCGCTTTAGCGATCGCAAATCTGACATTGACCTCGTGCAACTGCAAAAACTATTTAATCTTGCAGCTTTCTGGGCAGAAAATCGAAAGGTTAGCGACCTGAGTACTGCAATTGCTAATAGCCAACCAGTGGTTAGCGTATGGGATCGAGCAAAAATGATCGGTACTGCTAGAGCAACTAGCGACGGAATTTACCGGGCTACAATCTGGGATGTTGTTGTTCACCCAGAGTATCGTGGTATTGGTTTAGGAAGTAAATTAGTGGAGACTATTCTGAGTCATCCTCACATCAGAAAAGTAGAAAGAGTATATTTAATGACTACTCATCAGCAAAGCTTCTATGAAAAAATTGGTTTTCAGCAAAATTCCACAACTACAATGCTACTTTATCAAGATGCAGAGGAAACTAATTTTCCGACTCAGTTGCTAGAGACTCAACTTCAGAATTCGCTCGGGGGATAGATACCTGAATTCTTGTTAAAGTATCTACTTCGTGATGATTTTCAGGCAAAGATATAACTTCCAATTTGCCCTTCATAGTGTCCAATAAAGTTTGATTCAGAAGCAATTTCATTCCTGAAGAAGTTCTCCCATCATTTTCATTTATGGTTATTGCCTTGCGCTCTGAAATATTACTCACTTGAGGCTGTTGTTTAACAGATGAAATTAATCCTACTGGCTCTTGATCGAGTAATGCATGATTTGGCACATCTAACCATATGTGTATCATGTCATTGTTGATGGAGTTTATAGCAGAAAGACAAATCTTACCTTCCTCCATATGGGCGATCGTAGTTGAAACTAAGTTATTCAAAACTTGACGTAACCAGCCCTTATCAGCAAAAGCATAAATTTCTGGTTGTGGTGACTTAACTGTGAAGGGAAAATTGCGATTTGCCGCCAGCATGTAATTTAATTCATAAACTTCTTGGAATAGTTTACTAATGGGAACTGGTTGCGTATCTAGTTTATTTGCACCATAATCAGCTCTGGCTACCTTCAAAATCTCATCAAGTAATTTCAATAATATTAGAGCCCGTTCGTGAGCCTGAGAAATAAACTCCCGCTCTTCCGATGGGCTTTCACACAAGTCTTCTAAAATAAGTTGATGTAAGCCTATTAATCCATTAAGGGGCGATCGCAACTCGTGGGTAACTCGAGCTAAAAATCCACCCTTAAAGTCGCTCATTTCTTGAGCCATTTGATAAGCAAGTTCATTATATTCGTCCGTATTATTTATTGTTGATTTAGCCAATAAATCTTTTGGAACAGATGAATTGTTATCCCAAGTTTTTTTTTGCTTACTTAGATTTTGAATGAGTTTACTAATACCCAAACCAAAAATTAATCCTATAAGTAAATATATCCAGTTATCCCAACACATAATTCAATAACTATTAATCCATTAAATGATTATTCTTTTAAATCTTGAAGTAGGAAGCATAAATATTAAAAACTGTAAATTTTAAAAACTGTAAATTTTAAAAACTGTAAATTTTAAAAATGCTGGCAGCCTTTAGTCTATCTTTTCCCGTCAGGGCTATCTAATTATAATCAGTTGCGACCAAAATTTTAATTTCAGATTAATAGGTTAATTCTAATCAGGTGAAAGAATAAAGTCGAATAAATAATATTCAAAATACAAAATACTTACGTATCTAAAATTACCGAGCCTTCGCGTAATATTTTCCAATTATTCCCGTCCCATTTTGCGACTGTAGAGGGTTGACCCGTACCCATTTCTAATTCAAGTGGCACTTCCTGGGGAGATAAAGTAAGTACATTAGGAAATGTTGCTGCTATTTCAGCCATCCTTCGCAAAGGCGGTTGCCCCGATAAATTTGCACTAGTGGTTGCTAAGGGTCCGGTTTGTACAAGAATTTTGCGAGCAATTTCACTATCTGGAACTCGAACGCCAATTGTAGTGGGATCGGTAGGGTTGAGAGATGCAGGTATTTTTTGTGATGCCGGAACAACTAAAGTTAATGCTCCAGGCCAGTAATTTTGTGCGATCTGATGCCAATTGTCTCGCTCGAAATCGGCGCTTACGTAATCCCAAAGCTGAGAAATATTTGCAGCCATCAGAATCAAAGGTTTCTTTAGACTGCGCTGTTTAGCATTAAATATTAGTGATGAAGAGCTTGGGATTGTTGCCAATGCCGGCACGGTGTCCGTAGGGAAACTAGCTAACTGACCAGAGCGAATACCAGAAACAAGTAAATCAAAAGAAACTAATGGCATATTTGTCAATACAAAAATTATTATCAATATTAAGATTACGAGAATATAATCTCAAGAAAATAAAATACTAATAAAAATAATTGATACCAAAACTGATAATAGTTAAAAGCGTATATAGTAATCGTATTTGATTTATAAACGGGTGACTCCTGTAGAGACGTTGCAGAGCCTGCAGCCTCGGTGCTACCCCTAACGAAAACTTGGACAAAACTGCCCAGCCTATCTCCTTACGGAGACGCTACGCTAATGCTGCGCGGGGGTTTAACGCGTTGCAAAAATGGGTTATTTGTATAAAATCCCCCGCGCAGCAAGCCAAAATTAGTGGAAATACAGGGTAACTTTGGGTAAGGCTGGGCAGTTTTGTCGTATCCCCTCAAAATTCCGGGGTAAGGAGTTACTCAGGTATCCATGACCAACCAAAAGGATTAGAAGAGGACT